>NZ_JBHJYK010000004.1:0-101668 GCF_042269865.1 Streptomyces sp. NPDC055966 | reverse complement strand
GCGGTGTCTATCGGTCGTCGGCCAGCCGCGCCGGAAACCCTCCGGTCGCCACCGGGCCCCAGCGGTCGGGGGTGACGCGGATGAGGGACTTGCCCTGCCTCAGCATCGCCTCGCGGTATTCGTCCCAGTCGGGGTGTTCGCCGGCGATGTTGCGGTAGTACTCGACGAGCGGTTCCACGGAGTCGGGGGTGTCGAGGACCTCGGCGGTGCCGTCGATCTGGACCCAGGGGCCGTTCCACTCGTCGCTCAGGACGAGCAGGCTGACCCGGTGGTCGCGCTTGGCGTTGCGGGTCTTGGCGCGCTCGGGATAGGTGGAGACGACGATCCGTCCCGCGTCGTCGACCCCACAGGTCAGCGGGGAGGCCTGCGGCCCGCCGTCGGCGCGGCGCGTGATGAGCAGCGCGCGATGGCGGGGGCGTACGAAGTCCAGCAGCTCGGCGAGCGATACACGGGTGTTGGTCGCGATGTTCGGTGCCATGGCACGCCAGCCTAGGGGCAGCAACGGCGGTTGTGGCTGACCCTGCTGTGCCTACGCCTGGGGCAGTGAATCCCCCTGGACCGCCTGGATGTCCAGCTCGACCTTCAGCGTCGTGCCGATCGCGGCGATGCCGGCCTGGAGGACCTGGTTGTAGTTCATGGCGAAGTCCTCGCGGCGCA
Organism: Streptomyces sp. NPDC055966; assembly: GCF_042269865.1. NCBI lineage: Bacteria > Bacillati > Actinomycetota > Actinomycetes > Kitasatosporales > Streptomycetaceae > Streptomyces > Streptomyces sp. NPDC055966. Next base: position 101,011 of record NZ_JBHJYK010000004.1, on the reverse strand, counting down.
GCTCCGCCGTCGCGCGGAACGCGGCGCGCGTGCCGCCCCAGGGGTCGGCGCCGGTGCCGAGGTAGGCCAGGTCCAGGTCGACCGGCCGCACGATGCCGTGCATGGACAGCTCGCCGTGCACCGTCCAGCGGTCGGAGCCGGCCGGCGACAGGCCGGTGGAGCGGTAGGTGATCTCCGGGTGCTGCTCCACGTCCAGGAAGTCCGCGGACTTCAGGTGCGTGTCGCGCATGCCGTTGCCGGTGTCGACGGACGCGGCCTTGATCACGGCCTCCACCCGGGACTTGGCGATGTCGTCGGGCGCGATCTCGATCGTGCCGCCGAACTCCGCGAACCGGCCGTGCACGCTGGAGATGCCCAGGTGCTGGGCGACCGCGGCGACGGAGGAGTGCACCGGGTCGATCGTCCAGGGGCCGGGCGGCGGCAGTTCGGTGCCGCCCTGCCGGGCCAGTGTGACCGTGCCGACCTCGGCGCGGCCGCTCGCGGTGACGATCGCCGAGGAGGCCGCGGGCGCGTAGCCCACGGCGGTCACGATCACGGTGTACGCCCCCGGCGCCAGCTCGGTGGTGTCCCGCACGGCCCCCTCGGCATCCGTCTCGGCGCGCAGCACCTGCGAACCGGTCATGTCGGTCACCGTGACGACCGCGTGCGACACGGCCCACCCGTCCCGCGTACGGATCTTCGCGGTCAGTCCCATCCCGTTTTCTCCCTGCAAAGCCTTGCTCATCGGTCTCAAGCGAACCGGCCCGTGGCACACGCACGACGGGTACGACCGTACGTGCGCCACGGGCCGGGGTGGAACTACTCGCCGGGGTGAGCGAGTTCGATCTGGTGCCCGTCGACCCCGGAGCCGGCGACGGTCAGAGCCGTCGCCACCGGCGGGTAGCCCGTCGCGATGACGGTGTACTCGCCGCTGTCCAGGTCGGTGAAGGCGTACGCCCCGTCCGTACCGGTGGTGGAGGTGCCGACCACGTTGCCGGCCTGGTCGACCAGGGTCACCCGGGCGTCGGCCAGCGGGCCGTGCGGGGCCCGGACGACACCCTGGAGCCGGGCACCGGCGTCCAGGTCGATCTCGATCCGGGTGAGCCCGGTGGTGCCGACCTCGACCGGCAGGGCGCGCGGCCGGAAGCCGCTCGCGTTGACGGCCAGCGTGACCGTGCCCGGCACCAGGTCGGCGAAGGCGAACTGGCCCTGCTCGCCGGTGGCGGCGGTGGCCAGCAGGTCACCGCGGACGTCGGTGACGATCACCATCGCGTCCTTGACCGGCAGCGCGCTGCCCGCGGCCCGGACCACACCGGTCAGCCCGCTGGTGCCGCTGAGCAGGATGTCGTACGACAGCGGCTCGCCGCCCACCACGATGGTGGAGGCCTGCGGCTGGTAGCCGTCGGCGGAGGCGATGAGGACGTACGAACCCGTGCCCGGGGCGTCGACGGAGTAGGAGCCGTCGCCCTGGGCGACCGCGCGGCCCAGCTGGCGGCCGGTCAGCGAGATCAGGGTGACCGCGGCCTGCGGGACCGGGGCGCTCTCGGCGCCGCGGACGAAGCCGTGCACCGGGGTGCCGCCACTGCCGCCCGAGCCGGGCTCGGCGAGCGCGACGGCGGTCGCCACCGGCGCGGCGGCCGCGGCGACAGCCGGGGAAGCGGCGGAGGTGTCCGACACGACGGGCGTGGCCCAGCTGGGCACCTTCTGCTGTGCGGGCTCCTGCACGGTGTTCTCCACAGTGGTCACAACGCTCTCCACGGGGGCGGCGGCTTCCGCGGCCGCCCCGCTCTTCTCCTGCGCCGCCTGGGCCAGCGCGCCGGACGTCCGCAGCGGGACCTCCTTGATGAACAGCACCGTGATGAGCGCGATCAGCGCGAACGGGGCCGCGTAGAGGAAGACGTCCGCGATGCCGTGGCCGTAGGCGCCCTCCAGCCAGGTGCGCACCGGGGCCGGCAGGGCGTTCATGTCGGGCAGCTGACCGCTGCCGACGGCCTTGGCCGCCGCCTCCTGCGCCTTCGGGCTCAGCTCGGTGATGGTGTCCTTGGCGTGGTGGGTGATCCGCTCGGACATGACCGAGCCGAGCACGCCGACGCCGACCGCACCGCCGAGGGAGCGGAAGAAGCTCACCACGGAGGAGGCGGCGCCCAGCTCGTGCGGGGCGACCTGGTTCTGCGTGGACAGCACCAGGTTCTGCATCATCGTGCCGACGCCGATGCCGAGCAGCGCCATGTAGATCGACAGCTCCCAGTACGGGGTGTCGTAGCGCATCAGACCGAGCAGGGCGAGGCCCGCGGTGAGGGAGACACCGCCGCCGACCAGCCAGCCCTTCCAGCGGCCGGTGCTGGTGATGAAGCGGCCGGAGACCATGGACGCGACGAACAGGCCGCCGATCATCGGGATGGTCATGACGCCGGACATCGTCGGCGACTTGTCGCGGGCCAGCTGGAAGTACTGCGAGAAGAACACGGTGCCCGCGTACATGCCGATACCGACGAACAGGGAGGCCAGCGACGCCAGCGTGATCGTGCGGTTGCGGAAGAAGCGCAGCGGGATGATCGGCTCGGCGGCCTTGGTCTCGGTGAACACGAACAGCAGCGCGAGCACGATCGTGCCGCCCACCATCGTGTACGTCTGCCAGGACAGCCAGGCGTACTTGTCGTTGGCGAAGGTGACCCAGACCAGCAGCAGCGAGGCGGCCGCGGTGATGAAGAAGGCGCCGGTCCAGTCGACCTTGACCTTCCGCCTGGCGACCGGCAGGTGCAGCGTCTTCTGCAGCACGACCAGCGCGATCAGCGCGAAGGGGATGCCGACGAACAGGCAGTAGCGCCAGCCGAGCCAGGAGGTGTCGGTGATGACGCCGCCGAGCAGCGGGCCGCCGACGGTGGCGAGGGCGAAGGTGGCTCCGGTGTAGCCGGAGTACCGGCCGCGCTCGCGCGGGGAGATCATCGCGGCCATGATGACCTGCACCAGGGCGGACAGACCGCCGGCGCCGAGGCCCTGGATGACACGCGCGCTGATCAGCATCGCCGGGTTCTGCGCGAGACCGGCGACGACCGAGCCTATGACGTAGATGACCAGGGATATCTGGACGAGGGCCTTCTTGCTGACCAGGTCGGCGAGCTTGCCCCACAGCGGCACGGAGGCGGTCATGGCGAGCAGTGCCGCCGTGACGACCCAGGTGTAGGCGGACTGGCCGCCGCCGATGCTCTTGATGATCGTCGGCAGTGCGTTGGTGACGATCGTCGAGGAGAGGATGGCGGCGAACAGGCCCAGGAGCAGGCCGGACAGCGCCTCCATGATCTGCCGGTGCGTCATCGGGGCGTGCTCGGCCGAGGAGCCTCCCCCGTGCTTGGCATGAGCCCGCACACCGGCTGGTGTGGTCGTTGCCATGGGCTTCCTTTTCTTACGTGCTTGCGGGTGTACGGGTGGTCTTTTCGAGTACGGGGGCGGGGATGCGGCACGCCGAGGAGGCGGACCGGCAGTCGCCGAACGAGTCGCGCAGGCGGGTCATCAGCCGGATGAGCTGGGCGACCTCTTCGTCGGTCCAGTCGGCGAGCCGCTCCGCGAGCAGGTGCGTGGTGCGCCGGGACAGCTCGTCGAGCTGTGCCAGCCCCGCGGGCGTCAGGCGCAGGATCCGCGAGCGCTTGTCCGCGGGGTCCGGCAGCCGTTCGATCCAGCCGCGCGCCGCGACGTGCGCGACATGCCGGCTGGTGACCGACATGTCCACGGAGAGCAGCTCCGCGAGCTTGCTCATGCGCATGTCGCCGTGGCGCCCCAGCAGGGTCAGCACGGCGGCCGAGCCGGTCGGGCAGTCGGGCGGAAGGATCCGTCCCAGGTCCCGTTTCACGGCTCCGACGGCACTGAGCTGACGCGCCAGCTCTTCGAACTGCGCCTGCTCGGCCATCACACCTCCCGTATTCGTTGCTTGGGGCAACCATAGGGGTGTTTGGTTGCTGCAGGCAAACAAATCGGGGTCCGGCGGCGCAAAAACTTGGCAAAGGCATGTATTGCAAACGTAAATATGCAGGTGGGGGTGGGTGGCGTGCCCCCCTCTGTCCCGGTGGGGCCGTGGTGGACCCCACTTGGGCGGCCGGGGCCGTCTTCGCTAAGGTCTCGGGCCATGGCTAACACCCAGGGCCCCGAGGGCAACTACGACCCCGCCGGCAGCACCCAGATGTTCCGCGCGTTCGTCGACGAGGCCCCCCAGGGGCGTCAGGCGCAGACGGCCGCGACCTCCTCCTCCGGCGGTCCGCGCGTCGGCCTGATCATCGGCGTCATCGTCGCGATCGCCGTGGTGGCGGGCGTGGCCTGGCTGGCGCTCAAGTAGTTCTCTACGCCGGGATCACTTCCACTGGACGGAGACGTCCCGCGTCTCGATGTGCATGCCGAGCGGCACGCGCCAGGCGTCGACGCACACCGTCCAGACGGGCTTCACCCGCGCGCCCGGCGCGATCGGCACCGGGAGGCCGGCCGCCGAGTCGATCGTCCCCCAGTCGATGCCGAGCGCGCCGATGACGTGCGTCCCGAACGTCACCGACCCCGAACGCACCGCCGTGCCGCCCGAGTTGCGGAACTCGACGGTCACCTTCTGGCACCAGCGCTGATCGGTGTCCTTCGTCGCCGGCTTGCCCCAGGAGAGCTCGGCCGGGCCGGCGGTCGTGCCGGCGCCGGGAGTTGGGGTGGGGGAGGTGCCGGAGGCGGACGGTTCGGGAGGCGTGGGCGTCGTGCCGGACGGGCCGCCCGCGCCGTCGGAGGGACCGGATGTGGCCGGCGCCGGTGTGCTCTGCCCCGGGCTGCCGGGGGAGCCGGAAGCACCGGGAGCGGCTGACGCGGCGCTCCGGCGCGGTGAACCGGGCGGGCCCGTAGGCGAGTTGCCGTCGAGCGGGGTCAGCGAGACCGAGCCCGTCGGGGTGGCCGCCGCCGTACCGGCCCGGTCCGGACCGCCCACCGCGCCGACCGCGACGTAACCGCCGCCCGGGCCCCGGTCCGCGCACGCGGCGAGCACCCCGCCCAGGACGACGACGGCCGCCGATGCTGCCGTAACGGCGCCTCGGCGGCCACGCGTCCATGTCGCACGGGTTGTTGGAGCGGTGTCGTCCGGCCCTGTCGCGCGCAGCATCGGGCCAGTGTCGCTGACGAACCGTCAGAAATGAACCCTCAGTCGGTTCTCAGTCCGAGATCAGCCCTTCCCGCAACTGCGCCAGCGTCCGCGTCAGCAGCCGGGAGACGTGCATCTGGGAGATGCCGACCTCCTCGCCGATCTGGGACTGCGTCATGTTGGCGAAGAAGCGGAGCATGATGATCCGGCGCTCGCGAGGCGGGAGTTTGGCCAGCAGGGGCTTCAGGGACTCGCGGTACTCCACGCCCTCCAGGGCCGTGTCCTCGTAGCCGAGGCGGTCGGCCAGCGAGCCCTCGCCGCCGTCGTCCTCGGGGGCCGGGGAGTCGAGGGAGGAGGCGGTGTAGGCGTTGCCCACCGCGAGGCCGTCGACGACGTCCTCCTCGGAGACGCCGAGCACGGCGGCCAGTTCCGTCACCGTCGGGGAGCGGTCCAGCTTCTGGGAGAGTTCGTCGCTCGCCTTGGTGAGGGCGAGGCGCAGCTCCTGGAGGCGGCGCGGGACACGCACCGACCACGAGGTGTCCCGGAAGAACCGCTTGATCTCGCCGACCACCGTCGGCATCGCGAAGGTCGGGAACTCCACGCCCCGTTCGCAGTCGAAACGGTCGATCGCCTTGATCAGGCCGATGGTGCCGACCTGGACGATGTCCTCCATCGGCTCGTTGCGGGAGCGGAAGCGCGCGGCCGCGTAGCGGACCAGCGGCAGGTTCAGCTCGATCAGGGTGTCCCGGACGTAGGCCCGCTCGGGGCTGTCCTCGCCGAGGGCGGCGAGCCGCAGGAACAGCGAGCGGGACAGGGTGCGGGTGTCGATGTCCCCGGTGGCCGGCAGGACCGGGACGGGCGCGGCCTCCTGGGCAGGCGGGGACGGCACGGCGTCGAGGGCCGTGACGGCCTCGATTCCGTCGAGGACGTCGAGAGCGTCGAGCTCCTTGGGCGCTGCCTCGCTCGGCGCGGGCGTCAGCACCTTGGAGTTGCCCTGGTCTGCGGACATGCCACCCCCTTTGGGTCGCGGGACGGTCGTGGCGGCGCCGTCTTTCGAGCAACGCAGCCTTCACCTGAATACCGGAGCCGAGGGCCCGGCAAACGCGTCTCCCGCAGAATGTCACATGTCGGCAACACGCTGTAGTGACATGTCGACATGAAAGATCCGAATCGGCCCTGGAGAGAAGGGGTCTGACGCTATTTCGGGCCCCAACTGGCGGCATCGGCCCAGGTGAGCGATTCGCCCGCGACGGTTACCGCTCGCTCGGGTATGCGATGCAGAACCGCTTGAGGCGTGCTTCCGTGCGCCCGCTATGCATCGACCGAACGCCCCCCACGCTTCGGTCCGTACCGATTCTTATCGTGCCCTTAGGCGCAAGCCCCTTAAGCGCGAGCCCTTAAGCGCGAGCCCTTACGCGCGGAGCCCTTAGGCGTCGATGCGATTCGCGGAGCGCAGCCGCTGGAAGCTGCGGGCGAGGAGCCGCGAGACGTGCATCTGGGAGACGCCCAGCTCCGCGCTGATCTGCGACTGGGTGAGGTTGCTGTAGTAGCGCAGGAGGAGGATGCGCTGCTCGCGCTCGGGGAGTTGGACGAGCAGATGCCGGACCAGGTCGCGGTGTTCCACGCCGTCGAGAGCCGGGTCCTCGTAGCCGATCCGGTCGAGCAGACCGGGCAGTCCGTCGCCCTCCTGCGCGGCCTCCAGCGAGGTGGCGTGGTACGACCGTCCCGCCTCGATGCAGCTCAGCACCTCGTCCTCGCTGATCCGCAGCCGCTCGGCGATCTCGGCGGTGGACGGGGAGCGGCCGAAGAGCGTGGTGAGATCCTCGGTCGCGCTGTTGACCTGCACCCACAGCTCGTGCAGCCGGCGCGGTACGTGGACCGTGCGGACGTTGTCCCGGAAGTACCGTTTGATCTCGCCGACGACGGTCGGCATCGCGAAGGTCGGGAACTGCACGCCCCGGTCCGGGTCGAAGCGGTCGATGGCGTTGATCAGGCCGATGGTGCCGACCTGGACGACGTCCTCCATCGGCTCGTTGCGGGAGCGAAAGCGCGCGGCCGCGTAGCGCACGAGCGGGAGGTTCGCCTCGATCAGCGCCCCGCGCACCCGGTTGTGCTCCGGCGTGCCCGGAGCGAGCTGCTTCAGTTCGGCGAAGAGCACCTGGGTGAGGGCTCGGGTGTCGGCGCTGCGCCGCTTCTCGGGGGGTACGGGCACGGGATCGGGCGCAGGGGGTGCCTCCTCCTCCTGGGGTGGCGCAGTACTGGCCGACACGGTCAACGCCACCTCTTCGTCGCTCAATCATCGGTCAAAAGCGGTCATAGCATCACAAGACATGTGCACTGTGTGCAAGCACCGCATAACGCCGTGTTGTGTTCAAATTTCGACAAGTTGGGGCGTGCGACACACGAAAGCCCCCCGCCGGTCCGGCGGAGGGCTCGGGTGGAGCGGGGATCAGAACGCGTAGTCGGCGATCACCCACGTGGCGAACTCGCGCCACAGGGCGACGCCCGCCTGATGGGCCGGGTGCTCCAGGTAGCGCTGGAGGGCGGCGGTGTCCTCGACGGCCGAGTTGATCGCGAAGTCGTAGGCGATGGGCCGGTCGGTGATGTTCCAGGCGCACTCCCAGAACCGCAGCTCCTCGATCTGGTCGCCCAGGGCCCTGAAGGCCTCCACACCGGCGACGACCCGCGGATCGTCGCGCTCGACGCCCTCGTTGAGCTTGAAGAGGACCAGGTGCCGGATCATGCGATGTACCTCAGCTCTTTCCCCCGTTGGCGAGCCACGTCATGAAGTCGCCCACGGACTTGGCGGCGTCCGATATGCCCTCGAAGACTATCTGGACGTAGTGCGCCGCCTTGGGCGGGTCAGTGATGATCACGTACAGCGCGAAGACCACGAGCGCGTACACGGCGATCTTCTTGGCGTTCACCGCCACCGCGGCCTCCCCTGTGCCTGTCCCTGTGGGCCCCTGTTGCCGGCCGCGAGTGTAACCTTCACGCCTCGTTCGAGGACCAACGGCCCGCCGCCGGGGGCCCTTTGCCGGCCCGCGCGAGCGGCGCGCACGTGCGGGGTCCGTAGACCGGATCCGTACGACGAGAAGGGCCCCGTCTCACGACAGGGCCCTTCTTCGAAGCGGTAGCGGAGGGATTTGAACCCTCGGTGACTTGCGCCACACTCGCTTTCGAGGCGAGCTCCTTCGGCCGCTCGGACACGCTACCGAGGGAGACCCTACAGCACGGCGGGGCATGGTTCGAAATCGGTATTCAGCGGTCCCGGAAAAACTCCGTGAGCAGCTGGGCGCACTCCGTCGCGAGGACGCCCTCGATCACCTCGGGCCGGTGGTTGAGCCGCCGGTCGCGGACCACGTCCCACAGCGAGCCCGCCGCGCCCGCCTTGTCGTCCCGGGCGCCGTAGACGACCCGGTCGACGCGGGACTGGACGAGCGCGCCGGCGCACATCGTGCACGGCTCCAGCGTGACCACGAGCGTGCAGCCGGTCAGCCGCCACTCCCCGAGCCGTGCCGCGGCCCGCCGGATCGCGAGGACCTCCGCGTGGGCCGTGGGATCACCGGTGGCCTCGCGCTCGTTGTGCCCGGCGCCGAGCACCGTCGTACCGTCCGGGGACAGGACGACGGCGCCGACGGGGACGTCGCCGCCCCGGACGGCCCGCTCGGCCTCGTCCAGGGCGAGCCGCATCGCGGCCCGCCAGCGGTCGCGTACCGGGTCCGCCACGGCTGCCGGACTCTCGGAGTTCTCGGTGGTCAGCGGACGGTCTCCAGGACCTCGGCGGCGCCCAGGGCCTCGGCGATCGAGCCCAGCGCGTCCTCGGCGTCCAGGATGCGCAGCTCCTTCTCGCCGATGCCCAGGTCGTCGAGGATCCGGCTGTCGCCCACCGGGCTGTGCGGGACGGCGTCGGCGCCGCCGCCGGCAGCGTCGTCGTCGTCATCCTCCTCCGACTCGCCGTCCTCCGTGCCGTCGAGGTCCAGGGAGTCCAGGTCGGGGCCGTCGTCCGAGCCGGGCTCCCGGCCGAGCAGTTCGTCGGTGAGCAGCAGCTCGCCGTACGCGCTGCGCTGGGCGGCGGCGGCGTCCGAGACGTAGATGCGAGGGTCGTCCTCGCCGTCGATGCGGACGACGCCGAACCAGGCGTCCTCCTGCTCGATCAGGACGAGCACCGTGTCGTCGTCGGGAGAGGCTTCCCGGGCCAGGTCGGCCAGATCCGACAGGGTCTCCACATTGTCGAGCTCCGTGTCGCTCGCTTCCCACCCGTCTTCGGTGCGCGCGAGCAGTGCGGCGAAGTACACCGTGACTCTCCCACTGGTCATAGGTGTGCCGGTTGGGGGTCCCCCCGGCGGAGGTATGTGGGTGGAGAGAGCTGGGCTCCGAGCCCCACCCACTCGGAATCGTGGCAGAAACAAGACGTTCAGGGGACGTCTTCGGCTCCCTGTGTCTCGCAGCCGCCTTGCGGATCGTACGCGGCTTTTCCCAGCGCTCACGCACGCCCACCACGCAAACACCGCCGTGGACGTGGATCTTCCTCACCGAGAACTTTCTCACCGGGCCCCGCTCCTGATGCCTCCTCCTCGCGGGCGGTTCCACCCTGTGCGGGTACGGCGGACCACGGACGGCCTACCAGCGGAATGTCCGCATGCGCTGTGCGTGGCGCATGCGGGCGGCCTTGGCGCGCCGCGGCTGGACCCGGGCGCGCAGCTCGCGGGCCTCGGCGAGATCACGCAGGAACTCGGCGCGTCGGCGGCGCCGTTCGGCGTCGGACCCGGGGACGCCGGCGGCGCGTATCGGGGGCTCGCCACGGTCCCCGGTGCCGCCGGTGTCCCCGGGCGCGTCCTCAGGAAGGTCAGGCAGGTCAGGCACGTCGCACCACCCCGGTTCCGTCCCTCCCACTTTCCCCCGTACGGCCCCTTCGACGCCAGGGCCGGAGGGGGTTCGGTCGCAGGTACCGTTAGGGGCATGCGTCTCCACGTCGTCGACCACCCCCTGGTCGCTCACAAGCTCACCACGCTGCGCGACCGGCGCACCGACTCCGCGACCTTCCGCCGGCTGGCCGATGAACTGGTCACCCTGCTGGCCTACGAGGCCACGCGGGACGTGCGCACCGAGGCCGTCGACATCGACACCCCGGTCGCGCGGACCACGGGCGTCAAGCTCGCCCGCCCCCGCCCGCTGGTCGTGCCGATCCTGCGCGCCGGTCTCGGCATGCTGGACGGCATGGTCCGGCTGCTGCCGACCGCCGAGGTGGGCTTCCTGGGCATGATCCGCAACGAGCAGACCCTCCAGGCCTCCACGTACGCCTCGCGCATGCCGGAGGACCTCTCGGGCCGCCAGGTGTACGTCCTGGACCCGATGCTGGCCACGGGCGGCACGCTCGTCGCGGCGATCCAGGAGCTGATCAGGCGCGGTGCGGACGATGTGACCGCCGTGGTGCTGCTCGCCGCGCCCGAGGGCGTCGCGGTGATGGAGCGCGAGCTGGCGGGCACGCCGGTGACGGTCGTGACGGCGGCGGTGGACGACCACCTCAACGAGCACGGCTACATCGTGCCGGGGCTGGGCGACGCGGGAGACCGGCTGTACGGCGCGGCGGAGTAGCTCCGGCAGCCCTGCGGGGCGCTTTTCAGCACCCCTTCTTCGACGTCGCCGCCGACTGCGGCGCCGTCAGGGCCGTCAACGCCTGCTGGGCGTCCGCGGGCTTCGCCAGTGCCGTGAAGCCGTCGCCCAGGATGAGGTCCAGGTCGGCGCCCTTGCGGCCGGCGTCGGTGCGGCGCTCGGCGCCGGCCAGTTCGGTGGCCAGCACCGGCAGGGAGCTGTCCTGGGCGGCGGCGGGGCCGAGGAGTACGCCGGTGCCCTTGACCTTCTTGTCGTAGTCCTTGCTGGCGTTGCCCACGTCACCGATCTTGAAGCCGCGCTTCTTGAGTTCGTCGGCGGTGGCCTTGGCGAGCCCGCCGCGGGCGGTGGCGTTGTAGACGTTCACGGTGATCTGGCCCGGCTTGGGCAGGGTCTTCGGCTGTGCGGCCGGCGTCGCCGTGGCGGCGGCCCCGGGCCGGCAGGCGGTCTTCGCACCGGTCGCCGTGGTCTTCTTGGTGCCGCCGGAGAAGACGTCGATGAGCTGCAGGGTGCCCCACGCGATCAGGCCGAGCGCGCAGGCGGACGCGACCACGGCGGCCACGAGCCGGGCGCGGCGCCGCGGCGGACGCATCCGAGGGTATTTGTCCCCCGTGATCCGGTACTGGCCGCCCATGCCAGGGGGAGTCAGCATGCTCATGGGCGCAGCGTAGTGCGCCCGAGCGGCGATGCCTATTAGATGATCAGTCGATCCCGCTCAGCGGAACCCGAAAGGGTCAACGGCCGTGCCGGGCCGGGTCAGTCGAGTTCGAGCACGCGCGCGTGCAGCACCTGGCGCTGCTGGAGGGCGGCGCGGACCGCGCGGTGCAGGCCGTCCTCCAGATAGAGGTCGCCCTGCCACTTCACGACGTGCGCGAAGAGGTCGCCGTAGAACGTCGAGTCCTCCGCCAGCAGGGTCTCCAGATCGAGCTGCTGCTTGGTGGTCACGAGCTGATCGAGGCGGACCGGGCGCGGCGCGACGTCCGCCCACTGCCGGGTGCTTTCCCGGCCGTGGTCGGGGTACGGCCGGCCGTTTCCGATGCGCTTGAAGATCACACGGAAAGCCTACCGGCCCAGACGTTCCGGGCGCAGCCATGGCGGCTGAGTGCGCCCTTTTGAAAGCCCTGAAAAGATGGAGTGAAACGGGCAAATGGGCTGGTACCGGGAACGGGGCCTGCGTTGAGTGACCGCGGGACCACGCCGTCCACGCAAGCGCCGCGCGCTCCACGAGCGTTGTGCACAGGCTGTGGACCGCGAGTCGGCGCACGAGAAGCCGACCGCCGCCGCGGCCCGAGGCGCCGCCCGCGCCCGCGCCTGTGCCCCGGGAGGTCGCCGGCCCGCTCCGTGGGCACGCGGCCGGGCCGTGAGATCACCCGCTCCCTGTTCGGCACGGCCCGGCGGAGACGGCGGCCCCGCCGGGCCGGTGCGTTCAGCGGTCCCGTTCCTCGGGCTTCCGCTGCGGTTCCGGACGGTTCTCGTCCGGCTTGCGCGCCGCGGCGCGCCTCGCCTCCGCGCGCAGCAGGGCGCGCAGGACGGCGTACGGATCCTGGGGCATGGCTGTGCTCCTTGCGTCGAGCCGACTGACCTTGCGTGGTGTGGGGACGCGGGTCTGTCAGCAGCGCAGGACCACCGTGCGCAGCAGGGGTGTCGCGTACGGCGCCCGGAGCGCGGCGGGGCACGGGCGGCGCGCCGGCGCGGCCGGGCCGGGCAGGGGCGCGGGGCACTCGGGAGCGTCGGCCCGGTGGACGGCACGGGCGGCCGGCCGCAGGAGGAGGTCGAGGCCGTCGAGGGCGTCGGTGACGTCGTGGCCGTCGTGGTGCTCGGAGGTGTCGGCCGAGACGGCGCAGACGGGGGCCGCGTGGGCCTGCGCGTGCGCGACCGGCACCCACAGGGCGAGGAGCAGCACGAGCACCCGCAGCCAGGTACGGCTGCGCGGGCGGCGCGAGGTCCTGCTCACGACAGGTTTCTCCCCGGCGCGGGCGGTGTGTGCAGCACCGGGGGCCGCAGATCCGCCCGGTCGGGGGAGGAGAGGGGCATCGTGTTGACGCAACGGGGCGACGGGCCGGGACGACGGCTCAGACGGTCTGACGCTCAGGCGGTCTTCGGGATCCGCTTGGCCCGGCCGCGGATGCCGAACGCGGTGATGATCTCCGTGATCCCGACCGCGACCAGCCAGATGCCGCCGACGAGGGTCAGGACGGCGACCGAGTGGAACGGCGAGTCGATGAGCACGATGCCGGCGATGAAGGTGAGGATCCCGAGGAAGACCTGCCAGCCCCGGGCGGGGGTGCGCGGGTCGGAGGCGGCGGCCAGGGTCTGGGTGATGCCGCGGATCAGCCAGCCGATGCCGATCCACAGGGCGAGCAGCAGGATCGACTGCATGGGCCCGCGGAAACTGAGCAGGCCGAGCAGGATCGACAGGGCACCGCTGATGAAGGCCAGCACGCGCAGCGAGGTCGCCATGTGCGTGCCGAACGCGGCGCCCAGCTGGAAGATGCCGCTGATGAGGAGGTAGAGGCCGAAGAGGACGCCGGCCGCGCGCAGCGAGGGGCCGGGCCAGACCAGGACCAGGATCCCGAGGATCAGCGAGGCGATCCCGGTGACCAGGACCACCTGCCAGGCGGCCCGGGACAGGGCGTGCAGCGGGCCTTCGAACGGCGGCTCGGGCTCGTGCCGCCTGCCCGCCGCCCCGCCCGCCTGCCGGGCCGCGTGGACGTTCCGGTCGTCGTACCCAGGGCCCTGGTCGGAGCCACTGCTCGGTGCCTCGGTCATGGTTCATGCTGTGACCGGCGGGGCCGGGCGTGCCATCAGGGAGGGCCGGTCGGGTGAACGGGCCTACGTGCCGGAGGCCTTCGCCGCCGCCTTCATCTCCTGCTTGTGCGCCCGCACCTTGGCCAGTGACTCGGGGCCCGTGATGTCGGCGACGGAGCGGTAGGCCTTCGGTTCGCCGTACGCGCCGGCCGCCTCCCGCCATCCCGGGGGCGTGACGCCGAGCTGCTTGCCGAGCAGCGCGAGGAAGATCTGGGCCTTCTGTTTGCCGAACCCGGGCAGCGCCTCCAGCCGTTTCAGCAGCTCGGCACCGGTCGGCACGTCCCGCCAGACGGCCTCGGCGTCCCCGTCGTAGTGCTCGGCGAGGTACTGGCACAGCTGCTGGATCCGCTTGGCCATCGAGCCGGGGTAGCGGTGCACCGCCGGCTTGTCGGAGAGCAGCGCGGCGAAGTCCTCGGGGTTCATCGCGGCGATCTCGTGCGCGTCGAGGTCTCCCTCGCCCCCGGCGCCGAGCCGGTCGGCGATGGTGCGCGGGCCCTTGAACGCCCACTCCATCGGAACCTGCTGGTCGAGCAGCATGCCCACCAGCGCGGCGAGCGGGGAGCGACCGAGCAGCGCATCGGCCTCGGGGTCCTGGGCGAGGTGCAGGGTGACGTCCATGGCTCGATGATCGCCCGGCCGCGCGCGGGCCGCAGCCGGGGGTGCCCCGCCCCGGCCGTCGTCCGTCGCCGCCGGAGTCGCCGTGAGGGCTCTGCGCAACGCGCCTCCTTGAACGAGACGAACGAGATGGGTGCGGGACGAACGAGACGGGCGAGACGAACGAGGCGAACGGAGCGGGCCCAACTCGCCGTCCCGGAACGGACGGTGCACCCCCTAGCCTTCTCCCCGTGACGACGCCCGAAGAGCTGATCGCCCACTACGGACTCGAACCCATCCCCCGCGAAGGCGGCCTGTACCGGCGTACCTGGGCGGGACCCGTCCGCCCGGACGGCCGCCCGGCGGGCTCCGCCATCGTCGCCCTGCTCACCGCGGACGACTACTCCGCCCTGCACCGCCTGCCGACCGACGAGATCTGGCACTTCTACCTCGGCGACCCGCTCCGCCTCCTGCTCCTCGCCCCCGACGGCACCGCCCGCACCGCCGTCCTCGGCCCCGCCCCGCTGTCCGGCCAGCACGTCCAGCTGACCGTGCCCGCCGGCACCTGGATGGGCGGACGGGTCGCCCCGGGCGGCGCCTGGACGCTCTTCGGCACCACGATGGCCCCAGGATTCACCGAGGCGGACTACGAACACGGCGACGCGGCGGCCCTGACGGCGCGTTACCCCGCCGAGGCCGCCCGCATCACGGAACTGTCCCGCCCATGACCACGCACACCCTCCTCGAAGGACAGACGGCGCTGGTGACCGGCGCGGGCGGCGGCATCGGCCGCGCCATCGCCCTGCGCTTCGCCGAGCGGGGCGCGGCGGTGGCCCTGCACTGCCGTACGGCGGTGGCGGCGGCCGGTGAAGTCGCCGACCGCATCCGGGAGTCGGGCGGCGAGGCCGTCGTCCTGCGGGCGGACCTGACGGACGAGGAGGCCTGCCACCGCCTGATCGGGGAGACGACGCGATGGTCCGGCGGCCGCCTCACCGCGCTCGTCAACAACGCGGCCGTCCAGCCCGTGCAGCCCCTGCCCGGGATGACGGCGGCCGACTGGCGCGCGGTCGTCGACACCGACCTCACCAGCGTCTTCGCCTGCACCCAGGCCGCCGCGGCCCACATGCGCGCGCACGGCGGCGGCACCGTCACCCACATCGCCTCCATCGAGGCCGACCGCCCCGCCCCCGGCCACGCCCACTACAGCGCGGCCAAGGCGGCGGTGGTCATGCACGCCCGCGCGGCGGCCCTGGAGTACGGTCCGGACGGCATCCGCGTCAACACGGTCTCGCCGGGCCTGATCGACCGGGAGGGCCTGGCCGACGCCTGGCCGGACGGCGTGCGCCGCTGGCTCGCCGCCGCCCCCACCGGCCGCCTGGGCCGCCCCGAGGACGTGGCCGACGCCTGTGTGTTCCTGGCCTCGCCGCTCGCGAGCTGGATCACCGGGCACGACCTGGTCGTGGACGGCGGCGTCTCGGCCCGCCAGACGTGGTGAGCAACGGAGCCGAACCCTCCGTACCTATAGGGAACATGACCCACGGGGAACACGGCGGGCCGACGGAGGGGACCAGGTGCAGCTGCGCGACCGACACCGAGGGCCGGGCGGACGGCTGAACCGTCGGCCGAACGGCGCCCGGCCGAGCTGTTGGCCGCGCCGCCTGGCCCTGCTCTGCACCGGTCTGCTCCTGCTCCTCCTCGGCGCGGCGGCCCCGGCCGCGGCCCACGCGGCCGTGCGCGCGACGGACCCCGCCGACGGCACCGTCCTGCGTACGGCCCCCCGTCAGGTGACCCTGACGTTCACCGAGTCGGTCGGCCTGCTCACCGACTCGTTCCGGGTCTACGACCCCGCCAACCACCGCGTGCGCACGGGCGCCGCCGGCCACGCCCCCGGCCGCCCGGACACCGCCCGCGTCCCGCTGCCCGCCAGGCTCGCCCAGGGCACCTACACGGTCGCCTGGCGGGTGGTCTCGGCGGACAGCCACCCGGTGTCCGGCGCGCTGACCTTCTCGGTCGGCACCCGCACGGCGACGGCCGCGAGCACGGCCCCCGACACCACGGAGAACCCGGCGACGGCGGCCCTGTACAACATCGCGCGCTACCTCGCCTACCTCTCCCTGGCCCTCCTCCTCGGCACGGCCGCGTTCGTGGCGTACTGCCGCCCGCCGAAGGCGGCCCCGCTGCGCACCCCCGTCCTGGCGGCGGCCTGGACCCTCATCGCGTCCACGGCGGCCCTGTTCGTCCTGCGCGCACCGTACGAGGAGGGCGCGCCCCCGACGCAGGCACTCTCCCTCACCGCCCTCGCCCGTACGGCGACCACCCGCCCCGGCGAACTCCTCCTCGCCCGGCTGGCGTTGCTGCTGCTGGCCGCCACGGTGGTGCTGGTGCTGCGAGCCCGCCGCACCCGTCTGCCCCGCCGCGCGACACTGGCGGTGGCCGCGGCCGTGTCCGTCCCCCTGGCCCTGACCTGGGCGGCGGCCGAACACGCCGCGGCGGGCATCCAGGTCCCGCTGGCGATCACCTCCGCCACCCTCCATCTGCTGGCCATGGGCACCTGGCTGGGCGGCCTGGCCGCGCTCCTGCGCACCCTGTCCCGCACCCCGGCGCTCCCGCTCTCGGTCCCGGCCCGCTTCTCCCGCCTGGCCCTCGCCTCGGTGACGGTCCTCGCGGTGACCGGCGTGTACCAGTCCTGGCGGGGCCTCGGTTCCTGGCAGGCCCTGACGGACACGGCGTACGGCCGCACCCTGCTGGCCAAACTGGCCGCGGTGGCCGCCCTGCTCCTGGCGGCGGCCTGCTCCCGCGCCTGGACGACCCGCACGGCAGGGGCCCGGACCCGGCCGCAGGTACGGACGACAACCCCGGCCCGCATCCCCGAACCGGCGACGGGCCCCCCACTCCCCGAGCAACCGTCCCCTCCCGCCCCCACCCCCGCTCCGCCCCCGTCCCTCCCCCTCCACCACCTGCGCCGCTCGGTACTGGTGGAGGCCGCCGTGGCCGCGGTGGTCCTGGCCCTGACGACCCTCCTGACCAGCACCGTCCCCGGCCGCACGGCGACGGAGGCGGCGCAGGCGACGGCGACCGGCACGGCGGACGCGGGCATCCCGACGGCATCGGTGACGACGATCCCCTTCGACGTCGGCACCCCGGGCGGCCGGGGCAAGGTCCAGATCACCCTGGACCCCGGCCGGGTCGGCACCTGCTCCGTCCAGGCGGTCGTCTACGGCCCCGACGGCGGCCTGTCCACCGTCCCCGAACTCCGCATCACCCTCACCCTCCCCGCCCGGCGCATCGGCCCCCTGGACACCAGGGTCACCGACCGCGGCGGCTACTGGGCAGCCGACTCCTTCACCCTCCCCCTCCCGGGCACCTGGACGATGAAGGCGACGGTGCGCGTCTCGGACGTGGACCAGGTGACGGTGTCGGCACCGGTGCGGGTGGCGCGGTAGACAGCACCCAGGAACTCGGGCCGCCGCTCGCGCCGCACGCCACTGTGCTCCACCTCACATGCCGACCGGCTCACGCCCGCTCCTGCCCGTATCGGACCTCGGACCCGGAAACGCGAAAGGCCCCGACCGGCGAACCGGTCGGGGCCTTCAACTGCCCTGTCGGGCTGAGGCGGAGGATACGAGATTCGAACTCGTGAGGGGTTGCCCCCAACACGCTTTCCAAGCGTGCGCCCTAGGCCTCTAGGCGAATCCTCCGCCGGAAACATTACATGACCGAGGGGAGTGCTCGCGAACCCGTTCCCGCAGGCCCGGATCGGGAGTGACCCCGGGCGGTGATCGGGTACTGAACGCGGTCCGCGATCGGGTACTGTGGGGCGCAGCCCCTCACGTGGCGCTATCTGACTGAACTCCCCCAGGGCCGGAAGGCAGCAAGGGTAGGTCGGCTCTGGCGGGTGCGTGGGGGGCCCTTGTTTTCCCGGGTTGTCAGTGGGCGCCTATAACCTCGTATGCGTGTCGTCTCTCGCGCTGTACCGCCGCTATCGCCCGGAGACCTTTGCCGAGGTCATCGGGCAGGAGCATGTCACCGACCCGTTGCAGCAGGCGCTGCGGAACAACCGGGTCAATCACGCGTACCTGTTCAGCGGGCCGCGCGGTTGCGGGAAGACCACCAGCGCGCGCATCCTCGCCCGCTGCCTGAACTGCGAGCAGGGCCCCACCCCCACCCCGTGCGGCGAGTGCCAGTCGTGCCGGGACCTCGCGCGCAACGGCCCGGGCTCCATCGACGTCATCGAGATCGACGCCGCGTCCCACGGCGGTGTGGACGACGCCCGTGAGCTGCGGGAAAAAGCCTTCTTCGGGCCCGCGAGCAGCCGCTACAAGATCTACATCATCGACGAGGCCCACATGGTCACGTCGGCAGGCTTCAACGCGCTGCTGAAGGTCGTCGAGGAGCCGCCGGAGCATCTCAAGTTCATCTTCGCGACCACCGAGCCCGAGAAGGTCATCGGGACCATCCGGTCGCGTACGCACCACTACCCCTTCCGGCTTGTTCCGCCCGGCACGCTGCGGGACTACCTCGGCGAGGTGTGCGGGCGGGAGGACATCCCCGTCGAGGAGGGCGTGCTGCCGCTGGTCGTGCGCGCCGGCGCCGGGTCCGTGCGTGACTCCATGTCCGTCATGGACCAGCTCCTCGCCGGTGCGGGAGAGGAAGGTGTGACGTATGCCATGGCCACCTCCCTCCTCGGCTACACCGACGGCTCGTTGCTCGACTCCGTCGTCGAGGCCTTCGCCACCGGGGACGGGGCCGCGGCCTTCGAGGTCGTCGACCGCGTCATCGAGGGCGGCAACGACCCGCGCCGTTTCGTCGCAGACCTGCTGGAGCGGCTGCGGGATCTCGTGATCCTCGCCGCCGTTCCGGACGCGGTGGACAAGGGGCTCTTCGACGCCCCGGCCGACGTCCTGGAGCGGATGCAGGCGCAGGCCTCCACGTTCGGCGCCGCCGAGCTGAGCCGCGCCGCCGACCTGGTCAACGAGGGCCTGACCGAGATGCGCGGCGCCACCTCGCCCCGCCTCCAGCTGGAACTGATCTGCGCGCGCGTGCTGCTCCCCGCCGCCTACGGCGACGAGCGCTCGGTGATGGCCCGCCTCGACCGCCTCGAACGCGGTGTCAACTTCTCGGGCGGTGCCGGCGCGCCCGCCATGGGGTACGTCCCCGGCCCCGAGGCCCACGGCCAGGGCGGCGGTGCGCCGGTCGCGCCGATGCCGCCGGTCCCGTCGGGCGGCGGTCCCGCCGCGGCCCGTGCCGCCGTCCGCGCGCCGGGGGCTCCGGCAGCACCGGCCCCCGCTCCCGCCCCGACCGCCCCCCAGCCCGCACCCGCGCCTGAGCCCACCCCCACCCCTGCCCCCGAGCCTGCCGTCGCCCAGGCTCCGGCGCAGCCCCCGGCCTCCCCTGCGCCCGCCGCCGGCGCCTGGCCCACGGCCGCCCCGGCCGGTGGCGGCCGGCGTCCCGGTGGCTGGCCCACGGCCGCCCCGGCCGGTGGCCAGGGACAGCAGGCCCCGGCCCCCGGCAGCGCGCCCGCGCAGCCGCAGCACCAGGCGCCCACGGCCCCGGCCCCCGCGCCGACGGCCACGGCAGCACCGGCTCCCGCCCCCGCACCCGCCACCGCGGGCGGCCTCGACCCCCGCGTCCTGTGGCCGAACATCCTGGAGGCCGTCAAGAACCGCCGCCGCTTCACCTGGATCCTGCTCAGCCAGAACGCCCAGGTGGTCGGCTTCGACGGCACGACGCTCCAGCTCGGCTTCGTCAACGCGGGCGCGCGGGACAACTTCTCCGGCAGCGGCAGCGAGGACGTGCTGCGGCAGGCGCTGGCCGAGCAGTTCAACGTGCAGTGGAAGATCGACGCGGTCATCGACCCCTCCGGCGGCTCCGCGCCCCCGGCCCCGGGCGGCTCCGGCGGGGGCTACGGCGCCCCGGCCGCGCCCCGCCCCGCGGCGCCCCAGTCCGCCCCGCAGGCCCCCGCGTCCCCGCCCTCCGGCCCCGCGGCCGCTCCGGCGGCACCCGCCCCGGCCTCGCGGCCCACGCCCGCCCCCGAGCCGCCCCCCGTCGCGCCCGAGGACGACATCCCGGAGGACGACGACCCCGACCTGGACGAGTCGGCCCTCTCCGGCCACGAACTGATCGTGCGGGAGCTGGGGGCGACGGTGGTGGAGGAGTTCTCGAACGAGTAGCCCGGCGGCCGGCCCACGGGCGTACCTCGTTCGAGTAGCGCGTCCTCGGGAGTGCCATCGGGAGTGTCCTGGGGATCGTTCCCCGGGTCTCCTCGGGGTCTATTTGGAGGAAACTCCAGCAAACCCGGCCCCCGGTCTTCGGCAACCTTGCCATTAGGCTGACCCCCGTGAAGGTCCTCGTCATCGGCAGCGGCGCCCGCGAACACGCCCTGTGCCACTCCCTGTCCCTCGACCCCGACGTCACCGCGCTGCACTGCGCCCCCGGCAACGCCGGCATCGCCGAGGTCGCCGAGCTGCACGCGGTCGACGCGCTCGACGGCAAGGCGGTGGCCGCGCTGGCCGCGCGCCTCGGCGCCGAGCTGGTCGTCGTCGGCCCGGAGGCCCCGCTGGTCGCCGGGGTCGCCGACGCCGTCCGGGAGGCGGGCATCCCCGTCTTCGGCCCCTCGAAGGAGGCCGCGCGGCTGGAGGGGTCCAAGGCCTTCGCCAAGGACGTCATGGCGGCGGCCGGGGTGCCGACCGCCCGCTCCTACGTCTGCACGACCGCCGAGGAGGTCGCCGAGGCCCTCGACGCCTTCGGCGCCCCCTACGTCGTCAAGGACGACGGCCTGGCCGCCGGCAAGGGCGTCGTCGTCACCGAGGACGTCGAGCAGGCGACGGCGCACGCCGCCGGCTGCGAGCAGGTCGTCATCGAGGAGTTCCTCGACGGCCCCGAGGTCTCCCTCTTCGCGATCACCGACGGCGAGACCGTCGTACCGCTCCAGCCCGCCCAGGACTTCAAGCGCGCGCTCGACGGCGACGAGGGCCCCAACACCGGCGGCATGGGCGCGTACTCGCCGCTGCCGTGGGCCGACCCGAAGCTGGTCGAGGAGGTGCTGGAGACGGTCCTGCAGCCGACCGTGGACGAACTGCGCCGCCGCGGCACGCCGTTCTCCGGTCTGCTCTACGCCGGGCTCGCGATCACGAGCCGCGGCGTCCGGGTCATCGAGTTCAACGCCCGTTTCGGCGACCCGGAGACCCAGGTCGTGCTGGCCCGGCTGAAGACGCCGCTGGCCGGTGTCCTGCTCGCCGCCGCGAACGGCACACTCGCCGATCTGGCGCCGCTGCGCTGGAGCGAGGACGCCGCCGTGACCGTCGTCGTCGCCTCGCACAACTACCCGGGCACGCCCCGCACCGGCGACCCGATCACCGGCCTGGCCGAGGTGGCCGCCGAGGACGCCCCGCACGCGTACGTGCTGCACGCCGGGACCAGGCGGGACGGCGACGCCGTCGTGAGCGCGGGCGGGCGCGTGCTGTCCGTCACGGCAGTCGGCGAGGACCTGTCCGAGGCGCGCGAGCGCGCGTACCGGGCGGTGGGCCGGATCGGGCTGGACGGCTCCCAGCACCGCACCGACATCGCCGCGAAGGCGGCGCGCGAAGCCGCGGCGGCCCGCGCCTGACCTGGTCGGCCGTCCGCCCGTTCGCCCGCAGGACCCACCCGGGCCCCGGATCCACGATCCGGGGCCTGATCTTTGCTGTCTGTCACCCACCTCTGACCAAAGCCATTCCATCGAGTGAGCAATCGTCTATACGGCTGACGGGGGCCGAGGCCCCAACTAGGGTGCCGCGCAAGCGTTCCGGCACATGGCCCACCGGCATTGCGATGTCAGTGGCGGGTGCCACAGTGGGGGAGTGAGCACCACCAGGCAAGCACGGCAACGGCAGCGAGGGGGTGAGGTCGGCACGTGAGCGGAATCGGTGTGGAAGTGGGCGCGGAGGCCGCGCGCTCCCGGGCCCTCGCGGTCCTGCGGGTCCGGGGCCGGGCACTGGCCGCGGCCCTGCTGCCCGCGGGCGCCGCGGTGATCCTGCTGACCGGCGGCTCCACGGGCCACCTGGTCGGCCCCGGCTGGGACGCCGCCCGGGTGGCGGTGAGCGCGCTCGCCCTGCTGGTGCTGGTGGCCGCCGCCGGCATCGCCCTGGTCGTGGCCCGCGCACGCCCCGCCATGACGCCCACGGTGGCGATCCCGGAGACGTCCGCCCCGGACCTGTACCGGCTGGTGCGCGACCTCGCCGACCGGCTGGACGTGCCGGCCCCCTCGGCCGTCGCGCTCACCCCGGACTGCGACAGCTGGCTGGAGGACCGCACGCACGCGGCGCACGGCCCGCCGGCCCGCTCGGCGCCCGACGAGATAGGCGGACCCCCCGGCTCCCCGCCCCAGCGTCGTACGCCGGTCGCGCCGGTCCTCGTGATCGGCTCCCCGTTCCTGTGGTGGATGCGTGTCGGCGAGCTGCGCGCGGTCCTCGCCCCCGTCGTCGCCGGTACGGGCCCTTCGGCGCACCCCGACATAGCGGCCGCCCGCCGCTTCGTACGCGGGCTGGACGCGGCGCTCGCGGTCGCCTCGGCGCCCGGCCGCGGCCCGCTGGCCCGGCCGGCGTGCGCGGCGCTCGGCTGGGTGGCCCGGCTGCTGCTGAGCGGCTGCCGGGAGCACGCGACGCAGATGGAGCGCGGGGTCGCGGCAGCCGCGGCCGAGCGCGCCCAGGCGGTCGACTACGGCCTCAGGATCGTCGCCCAGGAGCAGGTCGGCCTCGCCTACGCGGGCTGGGACCGGCTGCTGACCCGGGTCGCGCTGCCCGCCTGGCGCATGGGCCGCTGGCCCGCCCGGCTGGACGCGGGCGTGGTCGCGGCGCTCACCGAGCTGTCCCGGCGCGACCGGCTGGCCGAGGGCTTCGCCTCCCGGCTCGGCGAGCGCCCCGCCTGCGACCTGCTGGAGGAGCCCGGCACGGTGGACGAGGCCGCCTCGCTGCTCGCCGCCCGTCTGTTCCACGGCGGTCCCGCCGAGACCGGCCCCGACTGGGCGCCGGTGGACTGGCAGGCGTATCCGGAGGAGGTCGTGGACCGCACCTGGCGCGCCGAGGCGGCCCGGCTGCACCGCGTCCTGGACTCGCTCGGCGTGCGCCCCCCGGTCGACCCCGCGGCTCCCGGCCCCTGCGGCCCCACCCTGGCCCGCGTTCTGGACCACCTCGCCGAGCCCGCCGACGCGCTGCCCCACCGGGCCGCTCCCCGCGCGGCCGACGAGCTTCCGGAGGCCGACGACGCCGAGGGCGGCACGGAGCGCAGCGCCGCCCTCGCCGCCCGGCTGAGCGCGGAGCTGGCCCGGGAGGAGGCCGTCGCGCCGAGCGGGGCGAGCCCCGCGGGCGGCAGCCCGGAGAGCGCGCTGTGGGACGACGGCGCCCTGCCGCTCTTCCCGCTCCAGCCCCCGCGCAGCGGCCGCGACCTCCTCGCCGACCACGTCACGGCGATGGTGTGCTGCGCGGCCGTCGACACCGCCGGCGCGGCCCCGGCCCTGGACTGGCTGGACGGCCCCTCCCTGCTGCTGGACGGCGAGCGGGCCGCCGATCTCACGCCCAAGGTGCTCAGCCTCATCGAGGAGGGGGACCCGGGCCCGCTGCGCGACTGGCTGGCCGCGACCGGAATACGTCCGGAAAAGCCCGTACGGCTCGTCTGACGGACCTCGTCCGACGGGCGTCCAATGGGAGCGCTGACTTCCACTTCAGGTCAATTCGCGACGACCAGTGACCGAGCGCGTGCGTTATGTGATGTGCTGGGAGCGACCACGCACCTGGCAAAGGCGTGCGACATACGACAGCACGGCCGAGCACAGCGAGCTCCACTGAGCACGATCGAGCACACCGAGCACAGCGAGCACCACCGAGACAGGGCCGACACGGGGGACCTGAGGGAGGGGAGCGATCATGGCCTCGGACCATATTCGTCGCTGGGAGTCCGGAGCGCTCGCGCACGCCGTCACGGACCCGTTCGGCCAGGGCCCGGTGCCCTGGCTGCGCGGCAGTGAGACGTACTTCGACGACACAGGTCACGTCGTGCCCTGGTACGTCGACGCCACCACCCAGCAGCACACCACGGGGGCCGCGCGCGTCCCCGCGCCGCGCACCTCCCCCGGCGGCCCGCGCTCCGCCGACGACGTGCACCGTCAGATCAAGGGCTTCACCTCCACCGGCGCGGTCGCGCCCGGCGAGGCGATCGACTTCCGCATCACGGTCGACCCGCCCCAGGAGTTCAGCGTCGACATCTACCGGATCGGCCACTACGGCGGCGACGGCGCCGCCAAGATCACCACCAGCCCCCGGCTGTCCGGCATCGTCCAGCCCGCCCCGCTGACCGCCGACCGCACGGTCTCCTGCCACCACTGGTGGCTCTCCTGGCGCCTCCAGGTGCCCGTCCACTGGCACATCGGCGCCTATGTGGCCGTCCTGACCACCGCCGACGGCTACCGCTCCCACGTGCCGTTCACGGTCCGCGACGACCACCCCGCCGACCTGCTCCTGCTGCTGCCGGACATCACCTGGCAGGCGTACAACCTCTACCCGGAGGACGGCCACACCGGCGCGAGCCTGTACCACGCCTGGGACGAGAAGGGCCGCCTCCTCGGCGAGGCCGACGCGGCGACCACGGTCTCCTTCGACCGCCCCTTCGCGGGCGCCGGTCTCCCGCTCCACGTCGGCCACGCCTACGACTTCATCCGCTGGGCCGAGCGCTACGGCTACGACCTCGCCTACGCAGACGCCCGCGATCTGCACGCCGGCCGCGTCGACCCCACCCGCTACCGGGGCCTGGTCTTCCCGGGCCACGACGAGTACTGGTCGGCGGCGATGCGCCGGGCCGTCGAGGACGCCCGGGACCGGGGCACCTCGCTGGTCTTCCTGTCCGCCAACACCATGTACTGGCAGGTCGAGTTGGGCCCGTCCCCGTCCGGCGACCCGGACCGGCTGCTGACCTGCCGCAAGCGCAAGGGCCCCGGAAAACCGGTGCTGTGGCGGGAGATCGACCGGCCCGAGCAGCAGCTCGTCGGCATCCAGTACGCGGGCCGGGTGCCCGAGCCCGCCCCGCTGGTCGTCCGCAACGCCGGGCACTGGCTGTGGGAGGCGACCGGCGCGCACGAGGGGGACGAGATCGACGGCCTGGTCGCCGGCGAGGCCGACCGGTACTTCCCGCGCACCCCGCTGCCCGAGTGCGACGAGCGCATCCTGCTCGCCCACTCCCCCTACACCGACAACGACGGCGCCCTGCGCCACCAGGAGACCTCCCTGTACCGCGCCCCCTCCGGCGCCTGGGTCTTCGCCTCCGGCACCTTCGCCTGGTCCCCGGCCCTGGACCGCCCCGGCCATGTGGACCCCCGCATCCAGCGCGCCACGGCGAACCTTCTGGACCGCATCTGCAAACGCGACTGACCCGGCCGACCGGCATGCCGACCCCGCGACCGACCCCCCGAACGCGGTGGACCACCCCATACGGGAGAATCGAGGCACTTGGACAGAACCACGGGGAGGAACCGTGTCCGGATTCGTAGAAAAGCCCGAGCCGATTCAGGTTCCGGGCCTGGTGCACCTGCACACCGGCAAGGTGCGCGAGCTGTACCAGAACGAGGCGGGCGACCTCGTGATGGTCGCCAGTGACCGCATGTCCGCCTACGACTGGGTGCTGCCCACCGAGATCCCCGACAAGGGCCGCGTCCTCACCCAGCTCTCCCTGTGGTGGTTCGACCAGCTCCGCGACCTCGCCCCCCACCACGTCCTCAGCACCGAGCTGCCCGCGGGCGCCCCGGCCGACTGGGCGGGCCGCACGCTGGTCTGCAAGCAGCTGAAGATGGTCCCGGTCGAGTGCGTGGCGCGCGGCTACCTCACCGGCTCGGGCCTGCTGGAGTACGACGAGTCCCGTACGGTCTGCGGCCTCGCCCTGCCCGAGGGCCTTGTCGACGGCTCGGAACTGCCGGCCCCGATCTTCACCCCGGCCGCCAAGGCCGAGGTCGGCGAGCACGACGAGAACGTCTCCTACGAGGAGGTCGCCCGTCAGGTCGGCGCCGAGACCGCGGCCCAGCTGCGCCAGGCCACCCTCGCCGTGTACTCCCGCGCCCGGGATATCGCCCGCGACCGCGGGATCATCCTGGCCGACACCAAGTTCGAGTTCGGCTTCGACGGCGACACCCTGGTCCTCGCCGACGAGGTCCTCACCCCGGACTCCTCCCGCTTCTGGCCGGCCGACACCTGGCAGCCGGGCCGTGCCCAGCCGTCGTACGACAAGCAGTTCGTGCGCGACTGGCTGACCTCGGCGGAGTCCGGCTGGGACCGCAGGAGCGAGCAGCCCCCGCCGCCGCTGCCGGCCGAGGTCGTCGAGCGGACCCGGCAGAAGTACGTGGAGGCGTACGAGCGGCTGACGGGTCACACCTGGTCGTAACGGCCGTCACGCGAAAAGGCCCCCGGAGAACCGGGGGCCTTCTTCATGGAGCGGACGACGAGGCTCGAACTCGCGACCTCAACCTTGGCAAGGTTGCGCTCTACCAACTGAGCTACGTCCGCAGTGCGTCGTGGCGCGAGAGCAACTATACCCAACCTCGCTCGCGTGCGAGACGCACTGCCGCATGACGGTTCTCGGCGCCGAGCTTGGTGACGGCCGAGGAGAGGTAGTTCCGCACGGTCCCGGGGGACAGCGCGGCCCGCTCGGCGATCTCCGCGACCGGCGCCCCGTCGGCCGCCAGCTCCAGCACCTCGGCCTCCCGCGCGGTCAGCGGGGAGTCCCCGGCGGAGATCGCGTCGGCGGCCAACTCCGGGTCCACGTAGCGGTTTCCGGCGTGCACGGTGCGGATGATCTCGGCGAGCCGCTGGGCGCTGACGGTCTTCGGGACGAACCCGCGCACACCGGCCGCGAGCGCCCGTTTCAGATGGCCGGGGCGGCCGTGGCCGGTGACGATCAGCACCTGGCAGCCGGGCAGTTCGGCGCGCAGGGATGTGGCGACCCTCACACCGTCGGCGCCCGGCATCTGGAGATCCAGTACGGCCACGTCGGGCGTGTGGGCCCGGGCCATGGCGAGGGCCTCGGGTCCGGTCGCCGCCTCCGCGACGACGAGGAGATCGTCCTCCAGCGACAGCAGCGCGGCCAGGGCGCCCCGGATCAGATGCTCGTCGTCGGCGAGCAACAGCCGTACCGGACTGCTCACAACGTGACTCCGCTCACTTCTCTCGTCTCCTGTGTCAGCGGCACCTCGGCCGCCAGCCGGAACCGGTCCTCGCCGACGCGCCCGGCCCGGAGCGTGCCGCCGACGGCGGCCAGCCGCTCGCGCAGCCCGGCGAGACCGGAACCCCCACCCCCGTGAGGGGTTCCGGCCACTCCGTCGTTCTCCACCGTCAGCACCACACGCCGCTCCCGCACCCGCAGCCCCACCTCGCACCGGCGCGCATCGCCGTGCCGCAGCACGTTGGTGGTCGCCTCGCGCACCACCCAGCCGAGCACCGACTGCACCTCGGCGGGCAGCCCCGCGGTCCGGTCGCCGACCTCGCAGTCGATCCCGGCGGCCGCCAACACGCCCTGTGCGCCCACCAGTTCGGCGCCGAGGTCGGCCTCGCGATAGCCGCGGACGACGGCCCGCACCTCGCGCTGGGACTCCTGCGCGACGCGCTGCACCTCGATCATCTGCTCCACCGCCTCCGGCCGTCCGCGCCGGGCGAGCTGGACGGCCAGCTCGCTCTTCAGCGAGATCACGGACAGATTCCGCCCGAGGACGTCGTGCAGGTCCCGCCCGAACCGCAGCCGCTCCTCGGCGACGGCGAGCCGGGCCCGGGTCTCGCGGGCCTCGTCCAGCTCGTACACGGAGTCGAGCAGCCACACGGAGAAGAGGCAGGTGACGGCGAGGAATCCGGCGGACAGGAACACCAGGAACGCCGTGACCACCGCGATGGGCCAGGCGACGCCCAGCGGCAGGGACAGCACTCCGGCGCCGACGGCGAAGCCGGAGACGATCGCGAGCATCTGCCGTCGGCCGCGGACGCCGAGCGTCAGCAGGCCCCCGCCCCAGGACATCAGACCGCCGTAGACCGTGCCGACGGCCTGTCCGGTGCCCCGGCCGACCGGCCCGTACTGGTGCACCGCGAGGACGGTCACCGCCAGGACGACGGTGACGGTGCCCAGCGCCCACAGGGCCCGCACCGGCCGGGCCCGACGGCCGCGGGTCCAGTCCAGGGCCTTGGCGGAGGTCACCGTGGTCACCACCGCGTGCCCGACGATCATCGCGAGCAGCCAGCCCGCGAGCCACGGCGGGATCTTCCCGCTCAGGGGCCCGCTCATGCCGGTGATCTCCACGACGGAGAAGAAGTAGAACGACCAGCGTGTGTACGTCTCCACCTGCTGCGGTCGGCTCTTGCCCCGCCACCAGCCGCGTGGCCCTCTCATCCCCGGATCCCCCCGTCACGCCTTGTACCTCACCGCCGCGGCTCCCAGCGGAACCACCGGCGTCCAGCAAACACCGCCACGATCGCCCAGGCCAGCGCGGTCCCCAGGGCGCCGAGGGCCTCGTACCCGCTCAACTGGCCGCTCCAGCCGCCCCGGACGAGCCGGATCGGTGCGGACAGCGGGAGCAACTCGCAGACGGAGGCGAGCCGTTGCGGCATGACCTCGGTCGGGAACGTGATCCCGGAGCCGAGCATCGACACGAACATCAGCGGCAGCGCGGTGACCTGCCCGCTCTCCACGGTCCGGGTGAAGCCCGCGGTGAGCGCGGCGAGCCCGGCACTGATCACGAACCCGGCCAGCACGCCCGGCAGCAGCAGGTACGGCGCCTTGGGTGCGCCGGTGTGCAGCAGCGCGGCGCACGCGGCGGACACCACGACCGCCTGGGCGAGCCCGATGCCGACGGCGGGCAGCGCGGTGCCGGCGAGGATCTCGGCGTCGGAGAGCTCGCCGGTGCGCAGCCGCTTGAGGACGAGTTCCTCGCGGCGGGCGACGTAGGCGTTGACCAGGGAGGTGTAGACGGCGAAGAGGAAGGAGAAGCCGATCGCGGCCGTCAGCATGGTCGTGCCGACGGTCAGGCCCTGCTTCTTCAGGTCGACGTGGTCGAGCGCCGGCCGCACGCTGAACGGCAGCAGCAGCGGCACGGACAGCGCCGTGAACACGACACCCCGGTTGCGGGCGAGCAGCGCCAGCTCCGCCCGGCCCAGCGCCCGCAGCCGCCCTACGGCCGTCGTCCGGGACGCCCCGCGTGCCGGTGTGCCCGTGACCTGAAGCGTGCTCATGCCGCCACCCCCTGGGCCTGCGCCTGCGCCCGTCCCTGTGTCTGCTCGCGCGCGATCCCGAGGAACGCCTCCTCCAGCGAGGCGGAGCGCACGTCCAGGGCGCGCAGTTCGACCCCGGCCCGCTCGGCCCAGGTCAGCACCCGGGTCGCCGTCAGCTGGAGTTCGGCCGTCCGCAGCCGTACGACCCTGCCCTCCACCTCATGGCCGCTGACGCCGAGTTCGGCGAGCGGCGGCAGGTCGCCGAGGAAGTAGCCCTGGGGCAGCTCGAAGGACATCCGGGAGGGCCGGCCGGCGGTCACCTCGGCCGGGGTCCCGGAGACGGCGATCCGGCCCTCGTGCAGGATGGCGAGCCGGTCGGCGAGGCCCTCGGCCTCCTCCAGGTAGTGCGTGGTGAGCAGCACGGTCGTGCCCGTGTCGCGCAGTGCGCGCACCAACTCCCAGGTGTCCCGGCGCCCTTCCGCGTCGAGCCCGGTCGTCGGCTCGTCGAGGAAGAGCACCTCGGGGTCGTTGAGCAGCGCCAGCGCGAGGTCCAGCCGTCTGCGCTCACCGCCGGAGAGCTGCTTGACCCGCACCGCGTGCTTGTCGGTGAGCCCGACCAGCGCCAGCACCTCGGCCTCCGGCCGGGCCCCGCTCGTGCACCCGGCCCACATGCGGGCGGTCTCGGCGACGGTCAGCTCGGCCGGGAAGCCGCCCTCCTGGAGCATCACCCCGGTGCGCGGCCGTACGGCGGCCCGTTCGCGGTAGGGATCGTGGCCGAGGATCCGGATCCGGCCCGCGGCGGGTGCCGCGAGTCCTTCCAGCAGTTCGACCGTCGAGGTCTTGCCCGCGCCGTTGGTCCCCAGCAGGGCGAAGATCTCCCCGCGTGCCACGGAGAAGGAGATTCCGCGTACGGCCTCGAACCCGCCCCCGTAGACGCGTGTGAGATCGGCGACCTCAATCACGTGTTCGTGTTCGTCGTAGTCCATGCCCTCAGCGTCCCGGCGGCCGGAGCGGTTCGGCAGTGCGCGGTGTCATCACCCCGCATGACAAATGTCAGAAGGCAGATCGGCGGGCAACGAAAAGACCCCGGTCCAGAAGGACCGGGGTCTCATTCCCGAGCGGACGACGAGGCTCGAACTCGCGACCTCAACCTTGGCAAGGTTGCGCTCTACCAACTGAGCTACGTCCGCACTGCCCCCGACCGGCTCCCACCGATCGGTGCGAGCACCAGCCTACCTGATCCACAAGAGTGGTCGTGACCGGTGCCAGAGCGGGTGACAGGAATCGCACACTGCGCCTTCCCCCTGGAAGGGGGATGTTCTACTACTGAACTACACCCGCAAGATCCTCGGGGTTCCGGCCTTTCGGTCTCGCCCCTCGGCGTGCTCCAGACATTAGCTGATCAACGGGGGGGTTGCGCAAGTCGGCTCCCCAGAGCCCCCCGCGGCGGCCCGCCGCCACCCAAGTGCACAGCCCCCAGGGCCCGCTGACGGACCCTGGGGGCTGCCCCTTCGCGGGCTCACTGCGCGGCGCTGAAGGCCTCGTACACCTTCTTGGGGATGCGCCCGCGGGCCGGTACGTCCATCTTGTTGGCCTGGGCCCAGGCGCGGACGGCCGCCGGGTCGGGGGCGACCTCCGTCTGCTTGTACGCCTTGCCGGACCGTGACCGCTTGCGGCCGGCCTCGACGTAGGGCGCGAGCGCCTTGCGCAGTTTCTTGGCGTTGGATGCGTTGAGGTCGATCTCGTACGACTTGCCGTCGAGTCCGAAGGCGATCGTTTCCGCCGCTTCCGAGCCGTCGATGTCGTCAAAGAGCGTGACCACGACCTTTTGCGCCACGAATATCGGTCCCTTCGTGCGGCACGTCATAACAGCTCAACGCCGATGACATGCCGAGTATCGGCTATTGCCAATTCATTTGTACAGTGCCCGGCAATGCAAAGTGAAGCCCGACTAAATCCGTCTGCGTGTCCCAGTGCAATAGGCGGACCGGGCGGACTGTGGAACTTTCCCAGAACTTTTCGCGACCGCACGGCTTCGACACCCGATCGTGATGCGCCTCACGTACTTTCCTCCAACTCTACTCGCGTAGAAATTTTGTGCGGGTAGTCTGAAGGAACCTGCTCAGCACCACACACCGGGAGTGCCAGTGGCACGCGTCGTCGTCGACGTCATGCTCAAGCCGGAGATCCTCGACCCCCAGGGCCAGGCGGTCCAGCGTGCGCTGCCGCGCCTGGGTTTCGAAGGGATCTCGGACGTACGTCAGGGAAAGCGTTTCGAACTGGAAGTTGACGGGCCGGTCGACGAGGCCGCGCTCGCCCGCATCCACGATCTTGCGGAATCCTTCCTCGCCAACACCGTGATCGAGGACTTCACCGTCAAGGTGGAAGAGGCCGCGGAAGTCGCGGAGGCGGCGAAGTGACCGCTCGTATTGGCGTCGTCACTTTCCCCGGCAGCCTGGACGACCGGGACACCCAGCGCGCGATCCGCCTCGCGGGCGCCGAGCCCGTCGCCCTGTGGCACAAGGACAAGGACCTGCACCAGGTCGACGCCGTGGTGCTGCCCGGCGGCTTCTCCTACGGCGACTATCTGCGGGCCGGTGCCATCTCCCGGTTCTCGCCGGTGATGGAGTCCGTCATCGAACAGGCGAAGGCCGGCCTGCCGGTCCTCGGCATCTGCAACGGCTTCCAGGTCCTCACCGAGGCCCACCTCCTTCCGGGCGCGATGCTCGGCAACGACCACCTCCACTTCATCTGCCGCGACCAGAAGCTGCGGGTGGAGAACGCGGAGACCGCCTGGACCGGCGACTACCGCGCGGGCCAGGAGATCCACATCCCGCTGAAGAACATGGACGGCCGGTACGTCGCCGACGCGTACACGCTCGACAAGCTGGAGGCGGAGGGCCGGGTCGTCTTCCGCTACGTGGACTTCAACCCGAACGGGTCGCTGCGGGACATCGCCGGCATCACCAACGAGGCCGGCAATGTCGTGGGCCTGATGCCGCACCCGGAGCACGCCGTCGAGCCGCTCGTCGGCACGGGCCGCACCGACGGCCTCCCCTTCTTCACCTCGATCCTCAAGAAGCTGGTCAACGCATGAGCCGGACGCCTCTGGACACGGTCGAGCACGCGGCCGCGACCCCCGACGTCGAGCTGCCCTGGGCCGAACTCGGCCTGAAGAAGGACGAGTACGAGCGGGTGGTGGAGATCCTCGGCCGCCGCCCGACCGGCGCCGAGCTCGCCATGTACTCGGTCATGTGGTCCGAGCACTGCTCGTACAAGTCCTCCAAGGTCCACCTGCGCCAGTTCGGCGAGAAGGCGCCCGAGAGCGACGCGCTGCTCGTCGGCATCGGCGAGAACGCGGGCGTGGTGGACGTCGGCCAGGGGTACGCGGTCACCTTCAAGGTCGAGTCGCACAACCACCCCTCCTACGTCGAGCCCTACCAGGGCGCGGCCACGGGTGTCGGCGGCATCGTGCGCGACATCATCGCGATGGGCGCCCGCCCGGTCGCCGTGGTCGACCCGCTGCGTTTCGGCGCGGCCGACCACCCCGACACCAAGCGCGTCCTGCCGGGTGTCGTCGCCGGCATCGGCGGCTACGGCAACTGCCTGGGCCTGCCCAACATCGGCGGCGAGGTCGTCTTCGACGCCTGCTACCAGGGCAACCCGCTGGTCAACGCCGGTGCCATCGGCGTGATGCGGCACGAGGACATCCACCTCGCCAAGGCCTCCGGCGCGGGCAACAAGGTCATCCTGTACGGCGCCCGGACCGGCGGCGACGGCATCGGCGGCGCCTCGATCCTGGCCTCGGAGACCTTCGACGACGCCAAGCCGTCGAAGCGTCCCGCCGTCCAGGTCGGCGACCCCTTCCAGGAGAAGCTCCTCATCGAGTGCACCCTGGAGGCCTTCCGGGAGAAGCTGGTCGTCGGCATCCAGGACCTCGGCGCGGCGGGCCTGTCCTGTGCCACGTCCGAGCTGGCCTCCAACGGCTCCGGCGGCATGACCGTCACCCTGGACGACGTACCGCTGCGCGACTCGACGCTCTCGCCCGAGGAGATCCTCATGAGCGAGTCGCAGGAACGCATGTGTGCGGTGGTCGAGCCGGAGAAGGTCGACCGCTTCCTGGAGATCTGCGAGAAGTGGGACGTCATCGCCACCGTCATCGGTGAGGTGACCGACGGCGACCGGCTGGAGATCTTCTGGCACGGCGGCAAGATCGTGGACGTCGACCCGCGCACGGTCGCGCACGACGGCCCGGTCTACGAGCGCCCGTACGCCCGCCCGGACTGGCAGGACGCCCTCCAGGCCGACGACGCGAACAAGCTGCCCCGGCCCGCCACGTCGGACGAGCTGAAGGCCCAGGTCCTGAAGCTGGTCGCGTCCCCGAACCAGGCCTCCAAGAAGTGGATCACCCAGCAGTACGACCACTTCGTGCAGGGCAACACGGTGCTGGCCCAGCCCGAGGACTCGGGCATGATCCGGGTGGACGAGGAGAGCGGCCTCGGTGTCGCCATCGCCACCGACGGCAACGGCCGCTACGCCAAGCTCGACCCGTACACGGGCGCGCAGCTGGCGCTGGCCGAGGCGTACCGGAACGTCGCCACCACGGGTGCCAAGCCGCTGGCCGTCTCCGACTGCCTGAACTTCGGCTCGCCCGAGGACCCGGCGGTGATGTGGCAGTTCGCGGAGGCCGTGCGCGGTCTGGCGGACGGCTGCAAGCAGCTGGGCACGCCCGTGACCGGCGGCAACGTCTCGCTCTACAACCAGACGGGCGAGGCGGCCATCCACCCGACGCCGGTCGTCGCCGTCCTCGGCGTGATCGACGACGTGGCCCGCCGCACCCCGGTCGCCTTCCAGGAGGAGGGCCAGCTGATCTACCTCCTCGGCGACACCCGCGAGGAGTTCGGCGGCTCGGCCTGGTCCCAGGTGGTCCACGACCACCTCGGCGGTCTGCCCCCGCAGGTCGACCTGGAGCGTGAGCGGCTGCTGGGCGAGATCCTGATCTCCGCCTCCCGCGACGGCATGATCGACTCCGCGCACGACCTGTCCGACGGCGGTCTGGTCCAGGCCGTGGTCGAGTCCGCCCTGCTGGGCGGCAAGGGCGCGCGACTGGTCGTACCCGACGGCCTGGACGCCTTCACCTTCCTGTTCTCCGAGTCGGCCGGCCGCGCCGTCGTGGCCGTCCCGCGCTCGGAGGAGGTCCGCTTCAACGACATGTGCGGCGCCCGGGGGCTGCCGGCCACGCGCATCGGTGTCGTGGACGGGGAATCGGTGGAGATCCAGGGCGAGTTCGAGCTGTCGCTGGCCGAGCTGCGCACGGCGCACGAGGAGACGATCCCGGCGCTGCTGGCGTAGACCCCGCGTCGCCCGTCCGGGCCCGGCTCCCCTGCGACCGGGCCCGGACGGGCATGCTCACGCGGGGATGCCGTCGAACTGCCGCACCCAGTAGGGCGGGGCGTTCTGCGTGCCGTTCCACTGCGACACGATCAGCGTCAGCGAGTTCGCGCCCGCGCTGCCGGGGTGGATGTAGCCGCCGTAGAGGTTCGGCACCTGCAAGCCGGTGATCCGCGGGACCGGCACGCTCCACGGGGCGTCCGGGCGGGGCGCGTTGCGCGTGAAGATCGTGCCCAGGACCACGTCGAAGTAGCTCATGCAGTACGTGTCGCCGATCCGCTTGACCGAGAACTCACCGGTGTTGTTGCCGGAGAGGATCACCGAGGGCGGGGTCGAGGCGTCGGTCCAGGTCCAGGAGCCGTTCACGTAGGCCCAGTTCTGCTGCAGGTCGAAGCGGCCCGCGCGGAAGTCGTCGGGGCGGTACCGGAACAGCTGGATCGCCCCGCCGTCGGCCGAGTTCCTGTGCGTGCCGTTCCAGCGCTTGGAGTAGATGTACAGCCAGCCGTCGGGGTCGATGCCCGCGAACGACCACATGCCGTACATGTTCTGGTTGACGCCCCGGTGGTCGCCGTCCCAGTGGTAGTCGTAGTCGGTCCAGGTCACGCCGTAGTCGTCGGAGTAGGCGACCCCTGACATCAGGGAGCCGTCGTGGCCGTCCACCCACTGCGGGTCGTCCGGACCGCCCCAGGTGTGGACCGAGGTGTACTGGAGGTAGGTGCGGCCGCCGAACTCGATGCAGTCGTTGGGGATCCGGCTGATCTCGAAGCCGTACCCGTTGTCCGCGCGGTGCGTGTAGTCGAACAGCTGGCCCGCCCGGCCGCCGGTCGGCATGGCCCAGGTGAAGGAGATCGGGGCGGCGCCGGAGGCGTCGAAGCGGTCCTGGTTCAGGATCACCGGGGAGCCGATGTACTCGCCGGTCTGCTGGATGCCGCGCCACGAGTCGCCGAAGACATAGCCCCAGGTGTCGTCGTGTTCCCGGTGGTACGGGATGCACAGGTCACCGGAGCCGAGTCCCTGCCCGCTCGCCGAGTCACCGGGGTTGTCGCACAGCGGGGTGCCGTTCTGCCCGGCGGCAGCGGCCGTGGCGGGAGCGGCGGTGACGAGTCCCGTGCCGGACAGGGCGATGCCCATGCCCAGTCCGGCCTTCAGCACGGACCGACGGGCTAACCGGGGCGTGGTGGTGAAGCGTGGTGTCATGGCGGCCAGCCTAGAGCCGTCTGAAATGTCATTCTAGAAAAGTGCTCTAGAAACATTGTGAATGAATCGTGGGCGGGCACGGCATAGGCTCACCGCCATGCCTCCCGCCCAGAAGCGCGCCCGCACCTACGACTCCGCCAGGACCCGCGCCGCCGTCCTCGGCCAGCTCGGACACGTGCGGGAGGCGGCCCGCGGTCTCGACCCCGGGCAACTCGCCCTGCCCACCCGGCTCGACGGGTGGACCGTACGGGACCTGATCGCGCACATCGGCATGGCGGTCACCGCCGTGCACCGCGCCCTCGATCATCCGGCCCCGCCCCGGCAGGACGTGACGGTCGTGCAGTGGCCCTTCGCCACCGCGGCCAGTGCCCCCGCCATCGACGCGTTCACCCGGGGCCTCGCCGCCGAACACCCCGACCTCGACGCCTATCTCGCCGACGTCGACGCGTCCCTGCGCACGCTGCTCGCCGAACACCCCGGCAGCCGGCTGCTCGCGACCAACGCGGGCGCGCTGCCCCTGGACGACTACCTCGTCACCCGCACCGTCGAACTCGTCGTCCACACCGACGACCTCAACGCCGCCGTGCCCGGCCTGGACGTGCCGTACGACCGCCAGGCCCTGGCCGCCGCCACCCGGCTGCTCGCCGACGCCCTCGCCGCGAAGGCGCCCGGCGGCTCCACCGAGGTGCGCGTGCCGCCGTACGCCGTCGTGCAGTGCGTCGAGGGTCCGCGGCACACCCGTGGCACCCCGCCGAACGTCGTCGAGACCGACCCGCTGACCTGGATCCGTCTCGCCACCGGCCGCGTGGGCTGGCGGGACGCCCTGGCGGAGGCCGCGGTGAGCGCGAGCGGGGAGCGGGCGGACATCGGGGGTCTGCTGCCGCTGATGTCGTAGCGGAACCGACGCGACCGGTCCGGCGTCGAATCGCCATGAACCGGTACAAGCAGCGCATGATCCTGACCGCCGCCGCCGTGCTCGTCCCGCTCACGGTGGCCTGCGGCGCCGGAAAGGCGGACAGTGGTGCGGTGAGTTCCCAGCAGCCGGGCCCTCAGCAGCCGAGCTCCCAGCAGCCGACGTCCCGGCAGTCTCGGCAGCCGATGTCCCGGCAGCCGGTCACCGGGGTCGACTGGCGGGTCGACTCGCTCACCGTCGGCGGCAGGACCCGGTCCGCGCCCGCCGCCGCCCGCCTGCGCATCGACGCGGACGGCCGGGCGGCAGGCAACCTCGGCTGCAACCGGTTCAGCGCCCGGGCCACCGTGCAGGGCGACCGGATCACCCTCGGCGGCCTGCGCACGACCCGGATGGCCTGCACCCCGGACCGCATGGAGTTCGAGCGCGCCCTGGCCGGCGCGCTCACCACCGGCACGCTGGTCGCCAGGGCCGACGACGGGAGCCTCACGCTCACCGACGGCAACGGCGACCTCATCCGCCTCAGCCGTCACGCCCTCGGATGATGTGCGACACCTCACTCGCGCATACGGCAAAAGCGGTCGACGTTCCCTCGCTGACCTGCGTAAATCAGAAAACCGACAAGGCGATAGGTGCACCGTGACCCGTTACGGTCGCGTATCCCCAATTCGGACCAGTGGTCGACCTCGCCTACACTCGGTGCCGTGCCACGTGGTGACGGTCGACTCAATCACGATCTGCTTCCCGGCGAGAAGGGCCCCCAGGACGCTTGCGGCGTCTTCGGCGTCTGGGCTCCGGGCGAAGAGGTCGCAAAGCTCACGTACTTCGGGCTCTACGCCCTCCAGCACCGGGGTCAGGAATCCGCGGGAATCGCGGTCAGCAACGGCTCCCAGATCCTCGTCTTCAAGGACATGGGCCTCGTCTCCCAGGTCTTCGACGAAACCTCGCTCGGTTCGCTCCAGGGTCATATCGCGGTCGGACACGCCCGCTACTCGACCACCGGCGCGTCCGTGTGGGAGAACGCCCAGCCGACGTTCCGTGCCACCGCGCACGGCTCCATCGCGCTCGGCCACAACGGCAACCTGGTCAACACGGCGCAGCTCGCCGAGATGGTCGCCGAGCTGCCGAACGACAACAACAGCCGCTCCACCCGGGTCGCGGCCACCAACGACACCGACCTGCTGACGGCGCTGCTCGCCGCCCAGGTCGACGAGGACGGCAAGCCGCTGACCATCGAGGAGGCCGCGCACGCGGTGCTCCCGAAGGTGCGCGGTGCCTTCTCCCTCGTCTTCATGGACGAGGGCACCCTCTACGCCGCCCGCGACCCGCAGGGCATCCGCCCGCTGGTCCTCGGCCGGCTGGAGCGCGGCTGGGTGGTCGCCTCCGAGACCGCCGCCCTCGACATCACCGGCGCGAGCTTCGTGCGGGAGATCGAGCCGGGCGAGTTCGTCGCCATCGACGAGAACGGTCTGCGCGCCTCACGGTTCGCGGAAGCAAAGCCCAAGGGCTGTATCTTCGAGTACGTGTACCTGGCCCGCCCGGACACGGACATCGCCGGCCGGAACGTGTACCTCTCCCGCGTGGAGATGGGACGCCGGCTCGCCAAGGAAGCGCCCGTCGAGGCCGACCTCGTCATAGCGACCCCGGAGTCCGGCACCCCGGCCGCCGTCGGCTACGCGGAGGCCTCCGGCATCCCCTTCGGCAACGGCCTGGTGAAGAACGCCTACGTCGGCCGGACCTTCATCCAGCCCTCGCAGACCATCCGCCAGCTGGGCATCCGCCTGAAGCTGAACCCGCTGAAGGAAGTCATCAAGGGCAAGCGACTGGTCGTCGTCGACGACTCGATCGTGCGCGGCAACACCCAGCGCGCCCTGGTCCGCATGCTCCGCGAGGCCGGCGCCGCCGAGGTCCACATCCGGATCTCCTCGCCGCCCGTGAAGTGGCCCTGCTTCTTCGGCATCGACTTCGCCACGCGCGCGGAGCTGATCGCCAACGGGATGACCATCGAGGAGATCGGCACCAGCCTCGGCGCCGACTCGCTCGCGTACATCTCCATCGACGGCATGATCGAGGCGACCACCATCGCCAAGCCGAACCTGTGCCGCGCCTGCTTCGACGGCGAGTACCCGATGGAGCTGCCGGACCCCGAGCTGCTCGGCAAGCAGCTCCTGGAGACCGAGCTGGCCGCCGGGCCCGCCGCCACGGCCGCGGCCGACGCGATCCGTCGTCCGTAAGCCCGTCATCAGCCCCGTCATCAACCCGAAAGATCCCAGGCAATGTCTGAGAGCCAGTCCGGTGCTTCCTACGCGGCTGCCGGTGTCGACATCGAGGCGGGCGACCGCGCCGTCGAGCTGATGAAGGAGTGGGTGAAGAAGACGCAGCGCCCCGAGGTCCTCGGCGGCCTCGGCGGCTTCGCCGGCCTCTTCGACGCCTCCGCCCTGAAGCGCTACGAGCGCCCCCTGCTCGCCTCCGCCACGGACGGCGTCGGCACGAAGGTCGACATCGCGCGCCGGCTGGGCGTCTACGACACCATCGGCCACGACCTGGTCGCCATGGTCATGGACGACATCGTGGTGTGCGGTGCCGAGCCGCTGTTCATGACGGACTACATCTGCGTCGGCAAGGTCCACCCCGAGCGCGTCGCGGCCATCGTGAAGGGCATCGCGGAGGGCTGTGTGCTCGCCGGGTGCGCCCTGGTGGGCGGCGAGACGGCCGAACACCCGGGGCTGCTGGGCGAGGACGACTTCGACGTCGCCGGCGCCGGTACGGGTGTGGTGGAGGCCGACCGGCTGCTCGGCGCGGATCGCATCCGCACGGGTGACGCGGTGATCGCCATGGCGTCCTCCGGGCTTCACTCGAACGGGTACTCCCTGGTCCGCCACGTTCTGCTGGACCGCGCCGGTCTCGCCCTGGAGGCGGAGGTCGCCGAGCTCGGCCGCACCCTCGGCGAGGAGCTGCTGGAGCCCACGAAGATCTACTCGCTGGACTGCCTGGCCCTGCTGCGCACCACCGAGGTGCACGCGTTCTCGCACATCACCGGCGGCGGTCTCGCGGCCAACCTGGCCCGCGTGATCCCGGACCACCTGCACGCCACGGTCGACCGCTCCACCTGGACCCCGGGCGCGATCTTCGACCTCGTCGGGCGCACCGGCAAGGTCGAGCGCCTGGAGCTGGAGAAGACCCTCAACATGGGCGTCGGCATGATGGCGATCGTCCCGCAGGAGTCCACCGAGGTGGCCCTCGCGACCCTGGCCGACCGCGGGGTCGACGCCTGGGTGGCCGGCGAGATCACCGAGCGCGGCGCGAGGACGACCGGCGCCGAGCTGGTCGGGGACTACTCCGCCTGATCCTGACCGGATCCGGCGGGCGGTGACCGTGCGGACAGCACAGAAACCGGTCGGTGGCTCTGCCACCGACCGGACTGGTCACTGCAAGGTCAAGCGCCGCGACGGTGCTGTTGGTGAGGATCCTTGTCGTCCTCTTCCTCGTCGTCGTCCTCGTAGAGGTCCGCGTAACGAGAGTAGAGATCGTCCTCGTCGTTCTCATCGTCCTCGAACGGCTCGCCGTTCGGCGGCTGGCTCGAAGTCGATGCGCCCAGTTCACTGGCCAGACGTGACAGATCAGTCCCACCGCTGTTGTACTTCAGCTGGCGGGCGACCTTTGTCTGCTTGGCCTTGGCCCGGCCGCGCCCCATGGCTCGACCCCCTCGGTGACAGGGGCTCGACGGCCCCAGAGTCTGACACGCGTTCATGATCTGGAACGGACTCTCAGTAGAGAGGCCGGTCCGTAGGGCTTCCACGGTACCTGAGCCCGCGCCCATACGGTACGTCGCCCGCACCACGCGCGTGTGCACAGGACCTTCGAGGCGCCCTGTCCTCGCTGGTCAGTGGCGATTTTAACCACTTATCGGGGAACGACCCGCCGGGGGAAGTGAGAGTTCTCTCGAAGTTCCCGCCGACGGGTACCGCTCATGTGTGCGAACGGGTCAGTGTGCGACGTGTCCCGCGCGGGCCTCGGCCATCCGCTGCTCGGCGATCCGGTCGGCCGCCGCGGCCGGCGGAATGCCATCAGCCTTCGCACGTGCGAATATGGCCAGCGTGGTGTCGAAGATCTTCGACGCCTTCGCCCTGCACCGGTCGAAGTCGAACCCGTGCAGCTCGTCGGCGACCTGGATGACCCCGCCGGCGTTCACCACGTAGTCCGGGGCGTAGAGGATCCCGCGGTCCGCGAGGTCCTTCTCCACACCCGGGTGCGCGAGCTGGTTGTTGGCCGCGCCGCACACCACCTTCGCGGTGAGCACCGGGACGGAGGCGTCGTTCAGGGCGCCGCCGAGGGCGCAGGGGGCGTAGACGTCCAGCCCCTCCACCCGGATCAGCTCCTCGGTGTCCGCGACGGCCGACACGCCCTCGGGGTACTGGTCGAGGATCCGCTGGACGGCGTCCGCGCGCACGTCCGTGATCACGACCTCGGCGCCCTCGTTCCGCAGGTGCTGGACCAGGTGGTGGCCGACCTTGCCGACGCCGGCGACGCCGACCTTGCGTCCGCGCAGCGAGGGGTCGCCCCACAGGTGCTGCGCGGAGGCGCGCATGCCCTGGTACACGCCGAAGGCGGTGAGCACGGAGGAGTCGCCGGCGCCGCCGTTCTCGGGGGAGCGGCCGGTGGTCCAGGCGCACTCGCGGGCCACGACGTCCATGTCGGCGACGTACGTGCCGACGTCGCACGCGGTGACGTAGCGCCCGCCGAGCGAGGCGACCATGCGGCCGTAGGCGAGGAGCAGCTCCTCGGTCTTGTCGCGCTCCGGGTCGCCGATGATCACGGCCTTGCCCCCGCCGTGGTCGAGGCCGGCCATGGCGTTCTTGTACGACATGCCGCGCGCGAGGTTGAGGGCGTCGGCGACGGCCTCGGCCTCGGTGGCGTAGGGGTAGAAGCGCGTCCCGCCGAGGGCCGGGCCCAGGGCGGTGGAGTGGATGGCGATCACGGCCTTGAGGCCGCTGGCGCGGTCCTGGCAGAGCACGACCTGCTCATGGCCGCCCTGGTCCGAGTGGAACAGGGTGTGCAGGACATCAGCAGACGCGCCGGTTACGTCGGTCACTGTGGTGACTCCTGTGTACATAGCGGCGAGTGGGGCGGAACCCCGTACAGGTGGCGGGGCGCCGTGCCCTGAGCGTAGAGCTTCGGCACGACCACCATCTGCGCAGTGTTCAGGATCACTCTCGCGGGCCTCTCGTGCACGCATGTCCGTGGGACGATTTGCAGTGGTTTTGCAGCGGTTTTCGAGCCGGGCCCGGTGGGGAGGGAGCAGGCGTGCCGAAGGTGTCCTCCGTGGTCGTCCCCTATGCCGCGTACCTGCGCGTGTACGAGCCGCTGGGCGCCTTCCCGGAGCCGGAGCGCGGCCACTGGGCCCGCTACGCCCGCCGCCCCGACCGCCCCTCGTACCAGGACGAACTGCGGCGCTCCCTCGCCGACTTGCTGCCCACGCCGCCGGTCGCGGTGCCGGTGCACGAGAGCAGCGACGCCTTCGTGCTGGAGGTCGACGGGGTGGTCTGCGTGTGTCCCTGGCGCACCCGGCTGCGCGGCTGGCAGGCGCTCGGCGAGCTGGCGGAGGAACTGCCCGCGCCGGTGCTGGACGCGGTGCTGCCGTCCCTGGTGCGCCACCAGGCCGCCCAGGACTACGAGCGCTGGCTCGCCCGCAACCCCGACGCCCGGCCGTGGATCCGCACCGCGACCTGGCAGGTGCCGCTGAACTGGTTCGTGCTGGTCTCCGACGAGGAGCGGCGCTACGAGAAGGGCACCGCCGACGTGCCCCCGCTGCTGCGCTACCGCACGCCGATGGTGCAGTCCCGGCGCCGGGTGGCGCGGGCCCTGCGCACGCTGAAGGACACCGTCGAGGAGGGCCCGCTGATCGACGGCCTGGTGGACGTCGGCCGCTGGCTGGAGGAGTTCCACCCGCGCTCGGTGGTGGAGCTGGACTACGGCGGCCTCGTGCACGTCCTGCCGGCGGGCGAGCTGGAGGGCGACCACTCGGCGGCGGACGTGGCCGACGGCATCGAGGCGCTGCGCCGGGGCGACGGGACGGCGGCCGGCGAGGCGTACGCGAGGCTCGTGGAACGCTGGCGCTCGGTACGGGACCGGCGCTCCGCGAACTGAGGAGCCGGATGGGTGACGCACGTCACGCTCCACAACACCCCCGAACGGCATACGGTCTACCGCACTTGACCAGGTGACGGGACGTTGGTCCCGATCCGGGCGTTTGTGTCAAGGATGACTGAAGCGTGATGGACCGCACGTACAGGGCCCTTGCGTCTCTT
Source organism: Streptomyces sp. NPDC055966 (assembly GCF_042269865.1). Taxonomy (NCBI): domain Bacteria; kingdom Bacillati; phylum Actinomycetota; class Actinomycetes; order Kitasatosporales; family Streptomycetaceae; genus Streptomyces; species Streptomyces sp. NPDC055966. Next base: position 57,907 of record NZ_JBHJYK010000004.1, on the reverse strand, counting down.
GCCCCTCCTCATGCCAAAATAGGACAAGGAGCCCGGGGAAGGTTCCTTCCGCCCAACTGTGCTCCATTATGGGTGGATTCTCCGCATTGCACGCTTTGGGGGGTCTGGTGACTCCTGATCGTCCTGTGACTGATCGTCACAGTGGCGTGACTGTCCGCTATGGCATGGTCCATCGGCTTCCGTCGCTGATGAACACCTGGGAGGGCAATTCCATCGGTTTGGCCGACGCGGCTGGACGGATGGTGTAGTTGTAGTGCCGAGGACAAGCCGTTCGTCCTATAACCGACTCGACTCGCGTCCACCATTTCGGGCAACGCGGGTCAAGGTGCAGAATTTAGAGGAAAGAACCGAGAAGGTTCGGTTCTCCCGAGGAGGCCGCTCATGACCGCTCGCACCCCTGATGCCGAGCCGCTGCTGACCCCGGCTGAGGTCGCCACCATGTTCCGTGTCGACCCCAAGACGGTCACGCGGTGGGCGAAGGCCGGCAAGCTCACTTCGATCCGTACGCTCGGCGGGCACCGCCGCTACCGCGAGGCCGAGGTCCGCGCTCTGCTCGCGGGCATCCCGCAGCAGCGCAGCGAGGCCTGAACAACTGCATAACCGGGCAGAACGGCAGGTCCCCCAACATGCCGAGGCGCCCGGAACAGTAGCTCCAAGCGACGCGGGATCTGCCCCAACAGACCCCACGCCCAAGCCGAACAGACCGTTGTTGGCAGCGACACAGGGTGCGTCGTAGATCGCGCTGGACTCCGCCGGGTCCAGCGCGATCTTTTTTGTGCGCTGGCCGGAACTCCGGGGGCGGTCCCGTGAGCGGCCTTGTCGGAGTCTGGGGAGGGCTGTCGGAACCGCTGTGCACGACCTCGGGGACAGGTGCAATTGCACATATTAAATTGACCTGTTGTAGGCCAGGGGTAAGTACCGCCCTTTTGAAAACTCATGCGGTGACTCCCGTCACATGCCCGGGCAGTTGTTGCCGATGGCATGTGTGCGCTATTGGAACGTCATGTTCCAGCGTCCCACGCACGGTGGGGTGTTGGGACCGGCGTCGGTCACGCGAGCCGAGGACTTTCGTCCCGGAGCCCCTCAAGATCCTCGACACCGTCGGCACTGTCGATGTCCTCGACGGCGACGTCCCCGTCCTCGGCCTCCTGCCCCCGTGAGCCGGCGTCCATCGCCAGTCGCAGGAGGTGATGGCAGACGGGGCAGTGGCGGGTGAGGTGCCGGTAGGGCGACGCGGCTGCCAGATGCGCCCTCAACAGCGCCCGCGTCTCGTGCCTGGCCGATGCCCCCATACCCACCTCCAGGGGCCACAGCGGGAAAGCAGGCCCTGTCTTCTGGGTACCGAGGGAATGTGACGCCGTCAAGGGAGCGGGCGGAACGGACACCGGCGCGCGACGCGGTCCCGACGGGATGTGCTGCGTCTGATCGCGACTGCCGCCGCGGGCGCGGGCCCCGCATGCCGAAGGCCCCCGTCCGGGTGGGACGGGGGCCTTCTTCGATGCGGTCCTGACGGGATTTGAACCCGCGGCCTCCACCTTGACAGGGTGGCGAGCACTCCAAACTGCTCCACAGGACCAGGTTTCGCGGCGCCTTGCTCAGTGCGTTGCGCTGCGAGATGAGACTGTACAGGAGGTGGGGCCGCCTGGTCGAACTCACCCCCTGTACACGTGCGACTACGCCACGATCGCGTCGATCGCCTTCACGATCCGCTTGTCGGAGACGGGGTACGCGGTGCCGAGCGCGTGGGCGAAATAGCTGACCCTCAGCTCCTCCAGCATCCAGCGGATGTCCAGGACGGCCTGCGGGACGGGGCGGCCCTGCGGGAGCTGTTCCAGGAGCCAGGCGTACTCGTCCTGCATCTCGTGGACCTTCTGCATGCGCGTGGTGTCCCGCTGCGCGCCCGTCGGCATCTGCTGCAGCCGCCGGTCCGCGGCCACCAGGTAGCGCACCAGGTCGGGCAGCCGGCGTATGCCGGCCCAGGTCACGAAGCCCGGCTTCACGAGGGCGTCCAGCTGTCCGCGGACGTCCGTCAGGTTCGCGAGCAGCGCCGTGCTCCGCACGGCCTTCAGCCGGCGTTCGGTGGCCTGCCAGGCCGCGAGGACCTGCTGCACCTGCGCGACCGTACGGACCGTCGTGTCGACGATCTCCGCGCGGACCTTGTCGTACAGCTTCCGGTACGACGCCTCGTCCCACACCGGCCCGCCGAAGTCCGCGATCAGCTTGTCCGCCGCGGCCGTCGCGCAGTCCTCGAAGAGGGCCTGGACGGAGCCGTGCGGGTTCGCCGACAGGGCGAGCTTCTGGGCGTTCGTCAGCTTGTCCGAGGCGAACTTCGCCGGGTTCACCGGGATGTTCCGCAGGATCAGGCGCCGGGTGCCCTTCCACATGGCCTCCGCCTGCTCGGCCTCCGTGTCGAAGAGCCGTACGGACACCGTGTCGCCGTCGTCCACCAGCGCCGGGTACGCCTTCACCGGCTGGCCGGCCCGGCGGGTCTCGAAGACCCGGGTCAGCGTGCCGATCGTCCAGTCGGTCAGCCCCTTGCGCTCCAGGGACTCCCCGCCCTCGCGGGACGCGGTCGCCGCGGCCGCCTGCGACAGGGCCTTGCGTGCCTCCGGCTTCAGCTGGAGCCTCAGCGTCTCCAGGTCCTTGTCCTCGGCGAGCTTGCGGCGCCGCTCGTCGACGATCCGGAACGTGATCTTCAGATGCTCGGGGACCTTCGACCAGTCGAAGTCCTCCGCCTCGAAGGGGACGCCGACCATGCGCTTCAGCTCGCGCGCCATCGTCACGGTCAGCGGCTCCTGCAAGGGCACGGCCCTCTCCAGGAACGCCCTCGCGTAGTTCGGGGCGGGCACGTAGTTGCGGCGGATCGGCTTCGGCAGGGAGCGGATCAGCTCCGTCACGACCTCCTCGCGCAGGCCGGGGATCTGCCAGTCGAAGCCCTCGTCGGTGACCTGGTTGAGCACCTGGAGCGGGACGTGGACCGTGACGCCGTCGGCGTCCGCGCCCGGCTCGAACTGGTACGTCACCCGGAACTTCAGCTGCCCCTGCCGCCAGGAGTCCGGATAGTCGGCCTTCGTCACCGCCTCCGCCGACTCCCGGATGAGCATCTCCCGCTCGAAGTCCAGGAACTCCGGCTGCTCGTGCCGCTTGTGCTTCCACCAGGAGTCGAAGTGGGCGCCCGACACGACGTGTTCGGGGACGCGCTGGTCGTAGAAGTCGAAGAGGGTGTCGTCGTCGACCACGATGTCCCGGCGCCGCGCCCGGTTCTCCAGCTCGGCGACCTCGCTGAGGAGCCTGCGGTTGTCGGCGAAGAACTTGTGGTGGGTGCGCCAGTCGCCCTCCACGAGCGCGTTGCGGATGAACAGCTCGCGACTCGTCTCCGGGTCGATCCGGCCGTAGTTCACCTTCCGCTGGGCGACGATCGGGACGCCGTACAGCGTGACCTTCTCGTACGCCATCACGGCCGCCTGGTCCTTCTCCCAGTGCGGTTCGCTGTAGGTCCGCTTCAGCAGGTGCTCCGCGAGCGGTTCGACCCACTCGGGCTCGATCTTCGCGTTGACCCGGGCCCAGAGCCGGGAGGTCTCCACCAGCTCCGCCGACATCATGAACTTCGGCTGCTTCTTGAACAGCGACGAGCCCGGGAAGATCGCGAACTTGGCGCTGCGGGCGCCCAGGTACTCGTTCTTGTTGCCGTCCTTCACGTCCTTCATCCCGACGTGGGAGAGGAGGCCGGCGAGGAGGGAGATGTGGACGCGGTCGCCGGGGGCGTCCTCCTCGTTGAGGTGGATGCCCATCTGCTTGGCGACCGTCCGCAACTGGATGTAGATGTCCTGCCACTCGCGGATGCGCAGGAAGTTCAGGTACTCCTGCTTGCACATGCGCCGGAAGGAGCTGGAGCCGCGTTCCTTCTGCTGCTCGCGGACGTACCGCCACAGGTTCAGATAGGCGAGGAAGTCGCTGGTCTCGTCCTTGAAGCGGGCGTGCTGCTGGTCTGCCTGGGCCTGCTTGTCGGCCGGGCGCTCGCGCGGGTCCTGGATGGACAGCGCGGCGGCGATGACCATGACCTCGCGGACACAGCCGTTCTTGTCGGCCTCCAGCACCATGCGGGCCAGGCGCGGGTCGACCGGCAGCTGGGCCAGCTTGCGGCCGGTGTCGGTGAGCCGCTTGCGGGGGTCCTTCTGGGCCGGGTCCAGCGCGTGCAGCTCCTGGAGCAGCTGGACGCCGTCGCGGATGTTGCGGTGGTCCGGCGGGTCGATGAAGGGGAACTTCTCGATGTCGCCGAGGCCCGCGGCGGTCATCTGGAGGATGACGGAGGCCAGGTTCGTCCGCAGGATCTCGGCGTCCGTGAACTCCGGCCGGGCGAGGAAGTCGTCCTCGCTGTAGAGCCGGATGCAGATGCCGTCGGACGTACGGCCGCAGCGGCCCTTGCGCTGGTTGGCGCTGGCCTGCGAGACGGGCTCGATGGGCAGCCGCTGGACCTTGGTGCGATGGCTGTAGCGGCTGATCCGGGCGAAGCCGGGGTCGATGACGTACTTGATGCCGGGGACGGTCAGCGAGGTCTCGGCGACGTTGGTCGCGAGAACGATCCTGCGCCCGGTGTGCGGCTGGAACACCCGGTGCTGCTCGGCGTGCGACAGCCGGGCGTACAGCGGCAGGATCTCCGTGAATCTGTACTTCTTCCTCTCCAGCGCGTCCGCCGTGTCCCGGATCTCGCGCTCGCCGGAGAGGAAGACGAGGATGTCGCCCCGGCCCTCGGCCTGGAGTTCCTCGACCGCGTCGCAGATCGCGGTGATCTGGTCCCGGTCGGAGTCCTCGGAATCGTCCTCCAGCAGCGGCCGGTAGCGCACCTCGACCGGGTACGTCCGCCCGCTGACCTCGATGATCGGCGCGTCGCCGAAGTGCCGCGAGAAGCGCTCGGGGTCGATGGTGGCGGAGGTGATGACGATCTTCAGGTCCGGCCGCCTCGGCAGCAGCTGGGCCAGATACCCGAGCAGGAAGTCGATGTTGAGGGACCGCTCGTGGGCCTCGTCGATGATGATCGTGTCGTAGGCGCGCAGCTCGCGGTCGGTCTGGATCTCGGCGAGCAGGATGCCGTCCGTCATCAGCTTGACGAAGGTGGCGTCCGGGCTCACCTGGTCGGTGAAGCGGACCTTCCAGCCGACGGCCTCGCCGAGGGGCGTCCGCAGCTCCTCCGCCACGCGTTCGGCGACGGTCCGGGCGGCGATACGGCGGGGCTGGGTGTGCCCGATCATGCCGCGCACGCCCCGGCCCAGCTCCATACAGATCTTCGGGATCTGCGTGGTCTTGCCGGAGCCGGTCTCACCGGCGACGATGACGACCTGGTGATCACGGATGGCGTCCGCGATCTCGTCCTTCTTCTGGCTGACGGGCAGCTGCTCGGGGTAGGTGACGGCGGGCACACGGGCACGCCGTTCACCGATCCGGGCCTCGGCCTTGTCGACCTCCGCCTCGATCTCGGCGAGGACGGCGGCGCGGGCCTCCGGCTTACGGATCTTGCGCGCGCCCTCAAGCCGCCGGCCGAGCTGGTGCGCGTCACGCAGCGACAGCTCGGTCAGACGGGGGGCGAGGGTGCCGAGGGCGGGGGCGGGATGCGTAGACATACGCGGTCCAGGATCTCACCCCGGCCGAAAATCACGCGAATGATTTGCGTGCGCTGTTCAGGAGCCGCGCTGCGCCGGGGCGGAGGCGGCCGGCGCCGAGGCCTGCGCGGCACTCTGCGCGAGCGACTTCGCCGTGTTGGAGATGGCCTTGATGCCCAGGTAGGCCGTGGTCATGCTGCTCACCGCGGTGAACGCGGCGGTCAGGATGCCGACGATCACCGCCTTGTCCCCGTGGAGCCGCCACACACCCACGATCGCGACGACGACGATCGCGAGATTGCCGGCGATGATCGCGAGCAGCCCGTACCGCGCCCGGATCCTCTCCAGCTGGTTGTCCGCTGTCATGGCGACGGACTGGTGCTGGCTCATCTCCCCGATCCCCTGACGACGAAGGCCCCGTTCGACGAACGGGGCCTTCTGGTTGTGGCTGGGGCCGGGGTCGAACCGGCGACCTATCGCTTTTCAGGCGATCGCTCGTACCAACTGAGCTACCCAGCCACGGTGTTTCACGTGAAACACCAGCGGTCCTGACGGGATTTGAACCCGCGGCCTCCACCTTGACAGGGTGGCGAGCACTCCAAACTGCTCCACAGGACCAAGCTTGTGCGTGCAACAGTGTCGCACACGATCTTGCGTGCCCCCAACGGGATTCGAACCCGTGCTACCGCCTTGAAAGGGCGGCGTCCTAGGCCGCTAGACGATGAGGGCTATCGGCCCGCCTGGGCGCTTCTCAGCGCGTCGGGGACGTGAGAAGCATATGGGATGCCGAGGGCTATCGCCAAAACGGTTTACGGCGACGGGGTGGAGGGCGACGGTGTGCCCGTGGCGGAAGGCGCGGGACCGGGCTTGACGGGGGTGGCCAGATGGCGGCTGACCTCGGCTGTCGCCTCGCCCAGCCCGCCCAGCCTGATCGCGTCCCAGGCCTGCAGGCGGCGGCTGTCCCGGTCGAAGTAGAGGATCGAGGCCTCGATCGGGGCCGGGTACGCGCCCTCGACCGCGCGCAGCCCGCTGCCGCCCGTGGAGCCCTCCATCCGCAGCCGGGTGCCGTAGGGGAGGATCTCGTCCCCCTCGTGGTGCAGATGGCCGCACAGCACCAGCGGCACCTCGCCGTCCGTCTCGCGGGCCGCCGCCGGCTCATGGGCGACGGCGACGTCGACCGGGGTGTGCCGGGCCTTCTGGTCGCGCAGGTCGGCGGCCAGCCGGTCGCCGGCCAGCTGCTCGGCCGCGTCGCCGCCGGGCACCGCCGAGCGGTCCGGGGTGAACTGCGGATCGCCGATGCCCGCGAAACGCAGTCCCGCGACCGTCTGCGCGTGCCCGTCGTCCAGGACGTGCACGTTCTTCATGCGCCCCAGGTAGCGCTGGGTGATCCGCGAGTCGTGGTTGCCGCGCACCCAGACGTACGGCACGCCCAGGTCCCTGACCGGGTCCAGGAAGCCGTTCTCGGCCGCGATGCCGTGGTCCATCGTGTCGCCGGAGTCGACGATCACGTTCACGTCGTACTGCTCCACCAGCGAGGCGATGATCTTCCAGCTCGCGGGGTTGAGATGGATGTCCGACACGTGCAGGACCCGGATGGTGGAGGGGTCCGGCTGGTAGGCCGGGAGCGTGGAGGTGACGTCGTAGAGCTTCGTCACGTTCGTCACCAGGCGGGCCAGTTCCTTCTGGTAGACGTCGAACTCGGTGACGATGTTGCGCGCGTTGCCGACCACGGACGGTGCCGAGGACAGCAGGCCCGAGTACTTCGGCTCCAGCACCGACCTCGGGTTCCAGGTGGCGTACGCCGACGCGCCCGAGGCGGCGAGCAGCGTCAGGGCCAGTCCGCCGGCCGCGAGGGCCCGGCGCGGGCGGCGGTAGACGGCGAGGCCGAGGGCGGTGGCCCCGGCGACCACGGCGACACAGGAGCGCACGGCCAGGTCCAGCGTGCCGTGCTCGACGTCCTGGGCGACCTCCTGCTGGAGGCCGGAGATCCGCTCCGGGTGGTCGACCAGGGCCTGGGAGCGCAGCGGGTCGAGCTGGTCGACGTTGACGTCGAGGCGGACCGGGGCGACATGGCTGTCCAGGGTGAGCGCGCCCAGCGGAGAGATGTTGATCTTCGTGCCGCCGCTCAGCGAGGGGCGCAGCGCCATCGTCGTGTTCATCGGGCCGACCGGCGCCCGGACGTTGCCGACGACCAGCAGGCCCAGCCAGGCGCCGAAGAGCACGACGGCGGTGAGCCCGAGGGCGCTCAGCCAGGGGCGGCCCGGACGCGCGTCCGGGCGCGGGGCGGGGAGCGTGCGGGTGCCCCTGCGGGCGGGGCGCGGGCGTACGCGGTTCGTCAGCGTGCGGAGGGCTGCGACGGGGACGCGGGCCATTGGTCCCGTATGCCCATGTACGGATGTGGATATGCGGCGTACGGCTGCGGATGTGCGGCGCCGCGCCACTCTCGTACGAAGCTCTCGTACCGGACAATGACCGTGTGCTGGAGATGACGCGCGAGGAGTTCGAGGAGCTGGTCGCCGAGGCGCTCGACCGGATCCCGCCGGAGCTGACGCGGCTCATGGACAACGTGGCGGTGTTCGTGGAGGACGAACCGCCCGCCGGCGACCCCGAGCTGCTCGGCCTGTACGAGGGCACCCCGCTGACCGACCGGGGCGAGTGGTACGCCGGTGTGCTGCCGGACCGGATCACGATCTACCGGGGGCCGACGCTGCGGATGTGCGCGACCCGCGAGGACGTCGTCGCGGAGACCGAGGTGACCGTGGTGCACGAGATCGCCCATCACTTCGGGATGGACGACGCACGGCTGCACGCCCTCGGCTACGGCTGAGTGCGGGCTGCGCGTGCGGGGCGCGTGTCCTCTTGCGGGCGGCGGGAGTTGGGGAGGTTGACTCCTTTCCCTTGCCCCCGGAGGTGGCCGCCGTGCGCCCCTTGTACGTACCCGTCCGGCTCGCCGTCACCGTGCTGGCCGTCAGCGCGGCGGCGGCCGGCTGCGTGAACGTGGGTGACGACGCCGGCCGGGCCCGGCCCTCGCACTCGGCCGGGCAGCACGGCGGTGCGGCGCCCGACGGCGGTCCGGTGGACGGTGTCGGGGGCCAGGGACACGGAGGCCCGCGGGCCGACGGCAAGCACGGCAAGGGCGGCGGGGCGAAGCCGGGGGAGTCGCCCAGCGCCTCGGTCACCCCGTCGTCCGGCGCGGCCGGCGCGTCCCCGACCCCCGCACCGTCCGGCAAGCCCGCCAGGCCCGGGAAGTCGGTCGAACCCGGGGACCCGGCGCCGACCAAGGCCCCACCGGCCCCGCCGGTCACTTCCGCACCACCCCAGCCCCCGGCCTCCACCCCGCCCGCGGCCACCTCCGAGCCCCCGACGGCCGAGCCGTCCTCCTCGGCGCACGAGGGCACCGGAACGCAGCTGGCCCAGCGTGAGCCCGCCCCTACGGCGGGTGTGCCGGCGTGAGGCTGCGACCGGGTCCGACCTGCGGTTTCAAGGACCGGTTTGCCTTCAGGGGGGATGGGTGCGTATGGTGGTAGATCGTTTGATCCCATTTGCCCGGCGCCATCACAGAGCGCGCCGTGTGGCGCGTACTCTCCCTTGCCGTGGCGGACCGCATTGAGGCGGTCGTGAGCGAATCACGGAGTTGACGGGCGCGTGCCGACGAGACTCCGGAAGGTTTCGCATTCGCATGTCCGTGTCCAGTACTGATCAGTTTGTCGTGTCCGAGAACGAGCTCAGCGAGCTTGAGAACGAACTCGTCGACGAGACGAACGAGATCACCGAGGCCGACGAGGCCGCTGACACCACCCCCCAGACCACCTTCGCCGACCTCGGCCTCCCCGAGGGCATCGTGCGCAAGCTTGCGCAGAACGGCGTGACGACCCCCTTCCCGATCCAGGCCGCGACCATCCCGGACGCCCTGGCCGGCAAGGACATCCTCGGCCGTGGCCGCACCGGCTCCGGCAAGACCCTCTCCTTCGGTCTGCCGACCCTGGCCACGCTGGCCGGCGGCCGCACCCAGAAGCACAAGCCCCGCGCGGTCATCCTCACCCCGACCCGCGAGCTGGCCATGCAGGTCGCCGACGCCCTCCAGCCGTACGGCGACGTCCTCGGCCTGAAGATGAAGGTCGTCTGCGGCGGCACCTCGATGGGCAACCAGATCTACGCCCTGGAGCGCGGCGTCGACATCCTCGTCGCCACCCCGGGCCGGCTGCGCGACATCATCAACCGCGGCGCCTGCTCGCTGGAGGACACCCAGATCGCCGTCCTCGACGAGGCCGACCAGATGTCCGACCTGGGCTTCCTGCCCGAGGTCACCGAGCTGCTCGACCAGGTCCCGGCCGGCGGCCAGCGCATGCTCTTCTCCGCCACGATGGAGAACGAGATCCAGACCCTCGTCGACCGCTACCTGAACAACCCCGTCTCCCACGAGGTGGACGCGGCCCAGGGCGCGGTGACGACCATGTCCCACCACATCCTCATCGTGAAGCCCAAGGACAAGGCGCCGGTCACCGCCGCCATCGCCTCCCGCAAGGGCCGCACGATCATCTTCGTCCGCACCCAGCTGGGCGCCGACCGCGTCGCCGAGCAGCTGCGCGAGGCGGGCGCGAAGGCCGACGCGCTGCACGGCGGCATGACCCAGGGCGCGCGCACCCGCACCCTGGCCGACTTCAAGGACGGCTACGTCAACGTCCTGGTCGCCACCGACGTCGCCGCCCGCGGCATCCACGTCGACGGCATCGACCTGGTCCTGAACGTGGACCCGGCCGGCGACCACAAGGACTACCTGCACCGCGCCGGCCGCACCGCTCGCGCGGGCCGCACGGGCACGGTCGTCTCCCTGTCCCTGCCGCACCAGCGCCGTCAGATCTTCCGGCTGATGGAGGACGCCGGCGTCGACGCCGCGCGCCACATCATCCAGGGCGCCGGCGCCTTCGACCCGGAGGTCGCCGAGATCACCGGCGCCCGCTCCATGACCGAGGTCCAGGCCGAGTCCGCGAACAACGCCGCGCAGCAGGCGGAGCGCGAGGTCGCCCAGCTCACCAAGCAGCTGGAGCGCGCCCAGCGCCGCGCGGCCGAGCTGCGCGAGGAGTCCGACCGGCTGGTCGCCCGGGTCGCCCGCGAGCGCGGCGAGGACCCGGAGGCCGCGGTGGCCGAGGCCCAGGCGACGGCCGCGGAGGAGCTCGCGGTCGCTGAGGCGCAGGCCGCTGCCGCCGCCGAGCCGCGGGCAGAGCGCGAGGAGCGCCCGGCGGCCTCGGCGCCGTACGAGCGCCGGGAGCGGCGCAGCTTCGACCGGGACCGTGACGAGCGCCGTGACGACCGTGGTGGCCGTGGTTTCGAGCGCCGCGACGACCGTCGTCCGTTCGACCGGGACCGCAACGACCGCAACGACCGTGACCGGGGCTTCGACCGGGGCGGCGACCGTGGTGGCCGTTCCTTCGAGCGCCGTGACGACCGTGGTGGCCGTGGCTTCGAGCGCCGCGACGACCGTCGTCCGTTCGACCGGGACCGCAACGACCGCAACGACCGCAACGACCGCAACGACCGTGACCGGGGCGGCCGTTCCTTCGAGCGCCGTGACGACCGCGGCGGCTTCCGCCGGGACGAGCGCGGCGGGCACCGGGGCAGCGACCGTCCGTTCAACCGCGACCGCCGTGACGACCGTCCCGGCTTCCGCTCCGCCGGTCACGACCGCCCCTTCGGCCGCCGTGACGACCACCGCGGCACCGGCTCCTTCGGCCGCCGCGAGGACAAGCCCCGCTGGAAGCGCAACGGCTGACGCCGGGTGAGCCTGGCCGAGTAACCTGAGAAGGGCCCGTACGACACCGTCGTACGGGCCTTTTTTGGCCATAGCGTGACGCATGTCACCCCTCGGGTGGGGGAATTGCTGGGGGCATGACAGAAGACGCGAGAGCGAACGGGGCGCACGGCCTGTCGGACGAGGAACGACTGGCCCAGCTCGGCTACACCCAGGTCCTCGCCCGCCGGATGTCGGCGTTCTCGAACTACGCCGTGTCCTTCACGATCATCTCGGTGCTGTCCGGCTGCCTGACGCTCTATCTCTTCGGCATGACCACCGGCGGCCCGGCGGTGATCACCTGGGGCTGGGTGGCCGTCGGCCTGATGACCCTGTTCGTGGGCCTGTCGATGGCCGAGATCTGCTCGGCGTACCCGACCTCGGCCGGCCTCTACTTCTGGGCCCACCGCCTCGCGCCGCCCCGCTCGGCGGCGGCCTGGGCGTGGTTCACGGGCTGGTTCAACGTGCTGGGCCAGGTCGCGGTGACGGCCGGCATCGACTTCGGCGCGGCCTCCTTCCTCGGCGCGTACCTGAACCTCCAGTTCGGCTTCGGGGTGACCCCGGGCCGCACGGTCCTCCTCTTCGCCGCGATCCTCGTCCTGCACGGCCTGCTGAACACCTTCGGCGTGCGGATCGTCGCGTTCCTGAACGACGTGAGCGTGTGGTGGCACGTGCTCGGCGTGGCCGTCATCGTCGGCGCGCTGACCTTCGTCCCCGACCACCACCAGACGGCGTCCTTCGTGTTCACGAAGTTCGTGAACGAGACCGGCTGGGGCAGCGGCCCGTACGTGGTCCTCCTCGGCCTCCTGATGGCGCAGTACACCTTCACCGGCTACGACGCCTCCGCGCACATGACGGAGGAGACCCACGACGCGTCCACGGCCGGTCCGAAGGGCATCGTCCGCTCCATCTGGACGTCCTGGATCGCCGGCTTCGTGCTCCTCCTCGGCTTCACCTTCGCGATCCAGTCCTACGACAAGGAGCTGGCCTCCCCGACCGGCGCGCCCCCGGCGCAGATCCTCCTGGACGCCCTGGGAGCCACGACGGGCAAGCTCCTGCTCCTCGTCGTGATCGGCGCCCAGCTCTTCTGCGGAATGGCCTCGGTGACCGCCAACAGCCGCATGATCTACGCCTTTTCGCGCGACGGCGCGCTGCCCTTCTCGCGCCTCTGGCACACGGTCAGCCCGCGCTCGCGCACCCCCGTCGCCGCCGTCTGGCTGGCCGCCCTGGCCGCTCTCGCCCTGGGCCTGCCCTACCTGATCAACTCGACGGCGTACGCGGCGGTCACGTCGATCGCGGTGATCGGCCTGTACATCGCGTACGTCATCCCGACCTTCCTGCGCGTCCGCAAGGGCGCCGCCTTCGAACGCGGGCCGTGGCACCTGGGCCGCTGGTCGGGGGCGATCGGAGTCGTGTCGGTCCTCTGGGTCGTGGCGATCACGATCCTCTTCATGCTCCCGCAGGTCTCCCCGGTCACCTGGAAGACCTTCAACTACGCCCCCGTCGCCGTCCTGGTCGTCCTCGGCTTCGCCGCGGCCTGGTGGCTCGCCTCGGCCCGCCGCTGGTTCCTCACCCCGGACCGCGTTCCCGCCCCGCAGACGGCCGAAAAGTGACCATCCCGCCCCTTCCTCCCCCCGCGACGCGGCCGGTCCACCGATACCCGATCGGAGACACGGCCGCGTCCGGCTATGCTCGGACAGGCAACATCGCCTGGGCCCTTAGCTCAATTGGCAGAGCAGTGGACTTTTAATCCATTGGTTGTGGGTTCGAGTCCCACAGGGCCTACGGCTGGTAGGCGGGGGATATGGCCCCTGACCTGCTACGCAGCGTCCGAGTCGGCGTCAGCTGGCTCGGACGCTGCTTCGTTTCCGGGCTCCTGCGTGAGCGATGCGTGAGCGGGAAGCGCGGCCACCTGCGGCGGTTTTGTGTGAGACCGCCCTCAGCGGATACCCGGCGGGCGTGAGGTACGGCAGTGTGCCCCACGAGTGGGCCGTCTGCCCCGGATGTCTCCATGAGCCTCGGCAGGCGGTGCGCTCCTTACGGGCCTTACGGGTGAGCCCGTCCGGTGCTGCGGGTCGAGTCGGCCGGCGGCGTACGGTGGAGATACCGAGGGCATCACGCACTCCGGCCGTCCTGCCGGGTCGTCCTCGGCGAGAGACGAACCCCGGGCCGTCCGAGCGGCGGTGCGGAGACGGGTCGGCAATCATGCCCGCCGCGATCACAACAACTCCGCACCCTTCCCTGGTCGTTGCGTTTCCCTGCCGAAGGGCGGGGTGATGGCCGTGCAGCGCCTGGACATCCACCGGCGTGACCGGGGGGAGCGGGCCCTCGTCACGCTCGTCGGCGACATCTGGCCGGCCTCGGCGCCCCTGCTGCGGGCCGCGCTGGAGCAGTGCCTGCGCGACGGCATGACAGCCATCGACGTCGATCTCACCACGGTCGGCTCCTGTGACGCCAAGGGCCTGGACGTCTTCCTGACGGCGTCACGGCATGCCGGCCGCGTGCACGCCTGCCTGCACCTGCACCATCCGTGCGCGCAGATCACCCGGCTCCTCGCCTTCACCGGCTCCGCGCCCCTGCTCCGCGATCTGCTGGACACGTCCGCGGCGGGTCCGTCGGCCGGCGGGACGCAGACGTCCGGCGACCGCGCCGGTGCGCCGGTCGTCAAGGACGGGATCCGCCTGCGCAGACTGACTCGCCGGCAGGTGGAGGGGATGAGCGAGGACATCGCCGACCTGGCCGTGGCCGGCCCCTTCATGCGGGACGACTTCCTGCGGCGGCTTGCCGTCAGCGCCCGACGGCCTGGCTTCGCGCTGCTGGTGGCCGAGACGACGGTGTTGGTGGGGTGCGTCTTCGGGTTTCCGGTGAGTCCCGTCAGCCGGTCCGAGCAGGGGTTGCAGGAGAGCGTCCAACGGCTCACCGGCTGTGCCCGGTTCCTGCTCCTCACTCAGGTCGTGGCGCACCAGCACCCACAGCGCCGCGACATCGGCCGCCGTCTGCAACAGCGTCTGCTGGCCGATGAGCGCACCGAGCTCGGAGTGGCCTTGCTGATTCCTGCCGACCGGGCCGGACAAGCCGCCTACGACTCGTGGGGCTGGCGGAACCACGGGGAGATGGTCGGGCTGCCCGGTCGGGGCGCTCCTTGCGTGCTGACCCTGTTCCGGGAGAGCGGATCTTCGCTGCCTGCGCCTCGGGCCGCCGTTCCAAGCCGGGCGTAGCCTTGAAGACACCGAGAGCATGTCGGGCGCATGATCAGGACAGCGCCGTTCCCGGCGAGTGGCGAACGAGGGCAGCTCCAGGCCGCCCGGACGGGATCGCACGATGGACTCCCCCACACCGCCCGCAGGAGACCGGCCGCCGAGTGACGCGCACACGTACAGGATGCCGCTGGCCCGGCTGAGGCTCACGCCGGAGGCCAGCCACGGCCCGCTGGACGGAGCGTGGTGGCCGCGTTGCGACGCCCTGGAACTGGAGCTGCCCGCGCTCGTGGGCTCGCTCGACCCCGGCCTTGGCACGGTCACCCGCGTCACGGTCGGCGCTGCGGCCTGGCCTGACGCGCCACTGACCGTGTCGGCGCCGGACCACGTGATCGAGGTCGTCCTGAGCGACGCCACCGCCGAGGAGCATGCCATCACCCTGGACTGCGGCACCCTGGGGCGCTGGGAGCTGCTGGTCGTCCCGCCCGACGAGCCGGCCGGAACCGCCGAACGCCTGCTGACCGCCGCCGCCGATCCGTGGAATCCGCTGTCGGCTCAGCGCACCTTGGCACATGTCGAGGACGGCTTCGGCCGGGAGGGCGCAGGGGAACAGCACGGCCCATGATGGAGTGATGGGACGGGTAGTCCTTTCGCCGGTCGACCCCGCCGCCGGTGTCCGTGTGGATCACGGTGGGTGAGCTGATGACGGCCGAACCGGGCACGGACCGCTCCGAGAGCTTCGGGGAAGCGCTTCTGGGGGCGGTTCTCGACCGGGCGCACGAGCTCCCGCCCCACCTCATCGGACCGCTGGTCGCCGACGTGGTGGAGCGGCTCGGCGGCCGCCGTCCGCAGGTGCTGCTCCAGGACTACGGCCAGTTGCTGCTCGTACCTCTGCGCGGTGAGGGCCTCACGGGCGGGGATCCGCAGGACATCGACGCTTCCGTCGCGGGCCGGTGCTTTCTCGATGCCCAGCCCGTCGAGGTGCCCGAGGCCGACGGCGTACGGGTCCACCTGCCGCTGCTGGACGGCGGCGACCAGGTGGGCGTCATGGCCGTGACGCTGGACCGGGTCGATGACGACGACCGGCGGCTGCTGGCCAGGCTCTCCGGCCTGGTTGCCGACCTGCTGGTGACCAAGCACGGCTACTCCGACCTGTTCTTCTCCACCCGCCGCGGTGAGCCGATGAGCGTCGCCGCCGAGATCCAGTGGTCCCTGCTGCCGCCTCTGGCCATGGTCATGCCGCGGGTCGCCGTGGCCGGGATCCTGGAGCCCGCCTACGACGTGGCGGGGGACAGCTTCGACTACGCGCTCAACGGTGACATCCTCCACGTGGCCATGATCGACGCGATGGGGCACGGCCTGGGCGCGGCCACCATGGCCACCGTGGCCATCGGCGCCTACCGTCACGCCCGCCGCCTCGGCACCGGCCTGTCGGAGATCTACGCCGCCATGGACGTCGCCGTGGTACACCAGTTCGGCCCGGACCACTTCGTCACCGCCCAGATGATGCGGCTGGACACGGCCACGGGGCGGATGCACTGGGTCAATGCGGGACACCCGCCACCGGTACTCGTGCGCGATCACCGCGTCATGTGTCGGCTGGACGTCCCCACGACCCTCCCGGTCGGCATGGGCGGCGCGGAGCCAGAGGTCGGCGAGCTGGACCTGGAGCGCGGAGACCGCGTCCTCTGCTTCACGGACGGACTGATCGAGGAACACGCCGTGGGTGAGGAGCAGTTCGGTGAGGACCAGCTGATCGACTGGGTGAACCGGCTGGAGAGGACCGGTCGCGGGGTCCGGGCGGTGGCGCGCTCCCTGTCGCACACCCTCAAGCGGGCGCGGGGCGGACACACGACGGACGACGCGACGCTGCTCCTCGTGGAGTGGCGCGGCTGACCGCACCACCGGCCACGACAGGGCTCAGCCGGACGGCCTCTGCCCGCTTCCCGTGTCGATGAGGATCTGCTCCGCCTCGCTGACGTTGCCGGCCAGGACGGCCTGTGCCATCGCCGCGCGGGCGGCCTCGGGCGGCGTGTCCGGTGGGACCACCAGCAGCGAGAAGAGGTCCCGGTCGCCCCGGGTGATCAGGACCGTGTCGTCACCCACCGGGAAGGAGTCCACGTGTACCACGTGGTCGCCGACGACGATCCGGGTCGGCAGCCCCTCCCAGGCCGTGGCATCCAGCCCGACGCGGGTCAGGGGGCCCAGGTGCTCGGTGAGGGCGCTCAGCAGCGCGGGCAGCTCGGCACCGATGTCGCGCGACCGCGGCCACCACGCCCCGTCGAGGACGCCTTCGCGTGATGCCGTCGTCTCCAGCCGGAGCAGTGCACTCCCCGGCCGCACGGCATGGTGCACACCGCTCGGCAGGTGCCTGGAACCAGGGGATGTGTCGGAGCCGGTCATGGAGGACCACCTGTCCGGGATCCGGTGCGAACACGGGATCCGCCTCGCTTCTGACCACGCTACTCCCCATCACCGCGAGCATCGGCGTCGCCGGGAATCGCCGGGACGCCCGCATACAGCCAGGGCAAGCCGCATGAGGAGCTACGCAGCGGGGCACCCGGGCGGCGGAGGCTGTGTGCGAGGCCGTAGGGTCGGCTGCCTGTCGGCATCAGCAGCCTCGGAGACCAGCCTGAGAGCGCCAGCCATGACGACACTCCGTGAACGCAAGACCTACCGCAAGGCCATCCTCCGGCAACTCTACGGAGCCATGGAACGCAACCGACCTGAGGTCAGCGGGGCGGCACTGCGCGAGGCGCTCCGGCTGCCCGACGACGACCTGTCCGCAGCCTGCGCCTACCTGGCCGACGAGGGCCTGATCACCGTTGAATGGACGTCGCACAAGACGCCCGCCACCGTCTCACTGTCCCATGACGGCATCCGGTTCATGGAGGAGGAAGAGGAGTGGAGTGGCTCCAGGCAGAGCGAGTGACACGAACTCAACGCCCGGCCGCCGCTTGTCGGGCCGGGACTTCAATCCCCGAGTGACGCGTGCGCGGATGGGCTGGCGGCCTGCGGATCGAACGCTGCCGGGGCGGACGGTTCGGCGGCTGCCGGACGAGACCGCGGGATCAGCTTCGCTGCCTTCTCAGCGATTTCGCGGTCGAGCTCCGGGAGCAGGCTCGTGTACGTGTCCGAGGTCAGCGTGATGGTGGAGTGCCGGAGGGTCTCCTTCACCGTGTGGATGTCGCCGCCGCCTCCGTGCGTGAGCGTCGCGGCCACGTGGCGCAGGTCCCGCAGGGTGATGGGCGGCAGGTCGGTCGTGGCGAGGATGCGGCGCAGAGTGCCCGGAGCCGCCGAACTCGCCCGTCGTGCACGCGAAGTACTGGCCTAAGCTGCCCACCAACCGGCCGACGAAGGGACACAACCGTGGCTCAGCGGACAACTGACGACCAGCCCAAAGCCCTCATGCCCGCCCTCGAATCCATGACTCTCCTCGTCGCCGCCGTCATCGTCCACGACAAGGCCACCAACCGCGTCGTCCTCCTCCAGCGCAGCCAGAACGCCAAGTTCGCCAAGGGCATGTGGGACCTGCCCGTCGGCAAGAGCGAGCCGGGCGAGCCGATCACCGAGACCGCCGTGCGCGAGCTGTACGAGGAAACCGGCCTGACAGTGAAGCCTGAGTCCCTGAAGGTCGCCCACATCATCCACGGCGCCTGGGGTGTCGAAGCTCCCAACGGGTTCCTCACCGTTGTCTTCGCCGCCCATGAATGGACCGGTGAACCGGAGAACCGCGAGCCACGGAAGCACGCACAGGTTTGCTGGACGGACGCCGACGCCATCCCGGAAGACTTCGTGGACACCACTGCCAGTGCCCTCCGCCGATATCTCACCGGCGGCCCCCAGGTATCGCTGGACGGGTGGAAGTAGGGACCAGCACGGCGTCACCGTGGCCATGCGACCCGGAACAGGCCGGCCAGGAGTGAGCTGGAGTGGGGGACGCGCAACTGCTGTGACTACGACGGTCAGCTGGGGAACAGCGTCAGCACCTCGGGGGCGGTCGGCTTTTCGCTCTCGTCGGATGCATCCAGTGCAAGACGCGGCCTCGTCATGGTCGCGGTGGCGTAGACCTCGTTCGCCAGCTCGAAGGGCAAGCCCGAGCGGGAGACAAGTTCATCGAACGAAACGCCTGTCTCCTCGCAGAGGCGGACCGCCTTCTCAAGCAAGAGTGGCGCTTCGCGAGGGCCGAGGTCACACGGCTCCGGATCGCCGTGCTGAGACAGCATCATCATGGCTCGCTTGTACGTTGTCTCCCGGAAAGCACCGAGGGCATGGGCACGGTAGACGAGGGCTTTAAGGGAAGTACCCCAGCGTCGCTTCAGCGCGTAGAGCGCTTCCCAGTCGAGTCTCTGCGGCAGTTCCTCAAGGACCTCGGCGCCTGGCATCAAGAACTCGGCGGCGAAGTCATGCGCCTGGTTCTCGACGATGCGGCTTCCAGGCTCAGCATCAAGGTGCATGACCAAGTGTCCGGCCTCGTGAGCTGCGTCGAATCGCGACCGAGCCTTGTCGTTCTTGGCAGGATTCCGGAAGATCAGCGGCCTGCTCCCGTACCAATGGGAGAAGGCATCCACCCGTTTGGACATGGCCGGTAGCTCCAGGACCACGACGCCATGGGCTTCGAGTAGTCGGGCCACATGGGGGATCGGTCCACTAGGAACGCCCATGGCATCGCGAGCATCGCGAGCTATGGCCGCGATGTCAGCCCTGCTCGGCTCGGCCGGCAGGGCCAGGCGCGGCAGTCTTGCAGGGGGAAGCTCCACGTAGTGCTCGACCGTCGTAACGAGCCGCCAGACGATCTTGCCGAATGCGACAGCCTGATCCCGTTGCAGCTGTGTCGTCGCCCTGAGGCTTCGGAAGTGGGCGGCGCTGGGCATCGTTGGATGCGGGTGCCCCGTAGCGAAGAACGTGGCCGGCACACCCAAAGCAATGGCCAGCTGCGCAACGACCGAGGCTGAAGGCCGACTCTGGCCCAGCTCGTACTGGCTGACCGCTGCTGGTGTAAGCCCAACCTTCCTGGCGAGCTCGTTCTTCCGGAGTCCCCGAAGCTGACGGGCTGTGGTCAGAGCTTCAGGTTCGAAGGAGCGGGAGGCGAATTCAGCGCCTCTCGATCCTCGAAGCGGTGTCGGCATGGATTTCTCAGTCTGTGTTCTCGCGCAAGTCGCGCGTCTCGTCAGTGCGCCGGCGAAGCGGCAGCTCGTTCTCTTCGAGGTCGGTGTAGTCCAGAGCCTTCGGCGCCTTCCCTGTAACGGGCCGACCCTCGTTGGAATCCGTTGCAGACGGCAGCTCGCCGTCTCGATCCGGAAGTCCCGCTGAGGGCAGACCGACCTGGTAGACGAGTGCGTCCTTTGCCGACCGCGGAGCCGGGAGGCTCAGCTGGAGATCATTATGGATCTCGAGTGTGCCATCAAGCCAAGGCGAACCGCCTTCTCGGTTGTCGCGCGGAAGGCCCACTTCGATGACGCAGTTTCCCGTCTCCGGGTCACCCGTGTGCATGATCCGAACATGCCCCTGCCGAACAACTTCAGCGAAGCTGTCAGCCCAGTCCGGGTCATGGTCGAACGCCAGCTGCCCCTTCATCGAGCTGTTCAGCACGGCACCTCGGAGCCGAGCGGCACTGCCGTCCCAGCTGAGCTGTTCGAGCTTGTCCCGCACCTTGTCAGGTGCGGTCAGCGGGAACTTGTAGATCCTCACGACCCACGACCCGGAGATGACCTCGATGGCCCCACCGGCCACCCTTCGGACCGGAATCCCTGCTTGGTTGAGCCTCTGGAAGGAGAGGTTGGCGATGTTCCGCCAGACCAGCTGAGCGAAGGTGCCGTTGTCGTCCCCGTGTGACGGGTCATGACGGTCGGCATTGGTCGCGTATACCTCGCGCGCGACGTCCCGGACGATCTCCAGCACCTGCTGGAGCTCACTCACTGCCTGCTGCAGAGCGATTTCCAGCCACCAATTCTGTGTGGGAATCAAGTGATTGGGCGTGATGGTGCTCGCACTTCAAGTGCATAGGTGCGCCTGCCTCAAGTCGCCGCTCGCTGCGACTACCTACGGCAGGCGGCAAGAGTGGCGCAGGCAGGCGGAGCTCACCTTGGTACGCAGAGCACTCCCCGCACGTCCCGTCTGTCTCTTTCCCTGCCGACACTTCCGCAGAGGCTTCCCGGCCGGAGTAGGTGTTTGCCTACCCCGGAAGTAGGTTTCGGCCCATGGTGCTTGCCGAACCCCTCGCAGCAGCATGATCTCCAGGCCGCAGCGCGTGGCCAGGAAGACGAGACGAGGGGCAAATATGTGGCCGTTTCCGGTTCCGGTGAACGGGGCGCCCTGGCCGGGGGGCGTGCTCGTGGCGTTGACCACGGTCTGTGTCGTGCTGGCCTTCAGGGCGGAGCAGGTGTGGGACCGGCCGACGCGTGGCGCGCGACCGGTTGGGCGGATCGGCTGGCCGGTCGTGGCGGGGTTGGTGGGTACGGCCGCGTACGGCAGTGTGCCGGCTCTGGTGCTTGCCCTGCACAACACCGAAGGAACGGGCGGCGTCGTCACCGTGCCAGATCTCCAGCCCGACGGGCTGCTCGCGTCGGCGCTGCTGATGGCCGGCCTACTGGCCACCACGCTGCTCTCCTCGGCGCGCGTGCCCAGGCGGTGGGTACTGCCCGTGGTCGCGGCGGTGACCGGCGAACTGCTGGAATGGACGTACTGGCTCACTCATGCGGTCACGCGTTCCTCTGTTTCCTACGGCCTGACACCCCTGAATATCCTGGTGGGCTGTGTGAGCATCCCGGTGCTCGCCGCCTTCGCCGGTGCGGCTCTGCGCCGGCCGGCGAACGGTAGGCCCGAGCGCCTTGCCGGAGCCGATGCGCTCAGGTCCGCGCGCTGGGCCCTGCTGCTGCCCGCCATCGTTGTGATGACCGGCAACCTGTTCGGCCTCGATCTGTGGCAGTCCGCGCCGCCGGGCACCGGGATCGGACCGGCAGTGGTGAGTTACCTGGTCGGGCTGGCACTGCTGGCGGCCGTCGTGGCCGGGCTGGTGCGGTGGCCGAGGGCGGCGGCGAACCTGGCTGTCCTGGGGCTGGTGGGGATCGGGGTGTACGACATCGCACAGAGCGGGTTCGGGCAACACCTGGTGGAAGTACGGAAGTTCGGCTCCCCAGGCATGCCGGCGCCGTCCCTCAACTTTGAGATGGTGGCTCACCATGCGTCGGTCCTCGGCGGCATCCAGGGGGCCGTGCTGCTGGCCCTTGGGTTGTGGCTGCTGCCGAGGACCGTGCTGGCGGATGCCGGACGGCTGCTCGGTCGGGGCCCTGACCCGGCGCTGGCCCGGCGGGTGCGGGAGCTGACCGAGACGCGGGCCGAGGCGGTCGGCTCCGCGGCCGCGGAGCTGCGCAGGATCGAGCGAGACCTGCACGACGGCGCCCAGGGGCGGCTGGTCACCATCGGGATGAACCTCCGGGTCGCGGAGGAGATGATCCACAGCGATCCGCACGAGGCCGCCGCTCTCGTCGTGGAGGCCCGCGTCGCCTCTGCGGCGGCACTGGAGGAACTGCGCGGCCTGATCAGAGGGATGCACCCGCCGATGCTGGCCGACCGGGGTCTGGGGGAGGCGGTCCGGGCGCTCGCGCTGGACCTGCCCCTGCCGTGTGAGACCGAGATCGAGCTGCCCGGGCGGCTCGCCGCCCCGCTGGAGTCGGCCTGCTACTTCGCCGTCGCCGAGGTGGTCACCAACGCCGTCCGGCACGCCTCGGCGCACGGCCTGCAGATCCGCATGGCCCGGACGGGCGGGCTGCTGCGCATCGAGGTGGTCGACGACGGGGTGGGGGGCGCGGATCCCGCCCGGGGCACCGGGCTGGCCGGGGTGGAGCGACGGCTGGCGGCCTTCGACGGCATCCTGGCGGTCAGCAGCCCGCCTGGTGGGCCGACGATCGTGGTCATGGAGGTGCCGTGCGCGTAGTCGTCGCGGAGGATCTCTTCCTGCTCCGGGAGGGGCTGGTCCGGCTCCTCAAGGCACGTGGGTTCGAGATCGTGGCGGCCACCGACAGCGCGCCGGGTCTGCTCGGTGCGCTGCTGGAGTTCCGGCCGGACCTGGCGATCGTGGACATCAGGCTGCCGCCCACCCACACCGATGACGGACTCCGTGCGGCGCTGTCCGCCCGGGAACGGATACCCGGGCTGCCGATCCTGCTGCTCTCGCAGTACGTCGAGCAGATCTACGCCGAGGAGCTGCTCGCCGACCAGGCCGGAGGGGTCGGCTACCTGCTCAAGGACCGGGTCTTCAGCGACGACCAGTTCGTCGACGTGATCCGTACGGTCGCCGCGGGCGGCACGGTCATGGACCCCGAAGTGGTCACCAAGCTGCTCGGCCGCCGCAGCCGTGGCGAACTCGAACCCCTCTCCAGGCTTACCGAACGGGAAGGCCAGGTGCTGGAGCTCATGGCCGAGGGACGCTCCAACAGCGCCATCGCGAACCGGCTCTTCATCAGCGAGAAGGCCGTGTCCAAGCACAGCACGAGCATCTTCACCAAGCTGGAGCTCGCCCCTTCTGACGACGACAACCGCCGGGTGTTGGCCGTACTCGCCTACCTCATGTCCGCGCCGGGGGACGGCCGCACTCCACCGAGCCACTGAGCTGATCAAGACCGGAACAGTGCCGCCTGGGGCCGACGGCCCAGGCGCCGCGCGTAGCTCACTGCTGCCCAGAACCCAGGGAGGGTCCATGACAACCACGCCGTTCATGAACCGAGAAGGAATGACGCGCCGCCGCATGCTCGGAGCCGCGCTGGCAGTCGGGGCCGCCATGCCGATGGGCATCGCCCGCCCAGCGTGGGCAGCTTCGAACGCCCCGGGCCCGGTGCAGCTCACCCTGCCCGTGCCCACCGGACCGTACCCGGTCGGCACGGTGCCCCTGCACCTCGTCGACACTTCACGTCCGGATCCCGTGGCCGGCCCCGGGCATCACCGCGAGCTGATGGCCGCCGTCTGGTACCCCGCCCGGGGCGTCAAACGGGGCCCATTGGCCCCCTGGACGTCCCCCGCCGTGGTGCGGGCACTCCTCACGGCGCAGGGCTTTCCGGCCGATGTCGCGGTGGCACCGCTCACGGCAGGCCACGAGGGCGCCCCGGTACTGCGAACAGGCCGCCGACTGCCCGTCGTCGTCTTCTCGCACGGCGCGCACGATCACCGTGCGGACGCCACCATCGTGGTGCAGGAGCTCGCCAGCCACGGATATGTGGTGGTCACGGTGGACCACACGTACGACGCGTTCAGCGTGTTCCCCGACGGCCGGCTCACGGTCCCGCTCGACATACCCAACCTGACACCACGAGACTTCGCCACCGACATACGGTTCGTGCTCGACCGCGTCGAGGACCTCGCCGCCGGGCGCAACCCCGACGCCGAACAACGACTGCCGCCGGCCGGCCTGCTCGGCGCCCCCGATCCGCAGCGCATCGGCATGTTCGGCTGGTCGAAGGGCGCGTCGGCGACGGCGTTCGTGATGAGCGAGGACCCGCGTGTCCGGGCCGGGCTGAGCTTCGACGGGCCGATGCAGCCGACGGTCACCACCGACCTGGACCGGCCGTTCATGCTGATGACCGCCGAGTACCCCCGGGCCACGCAGCCGAGCGTCGCCGAGTTCTGGTCGCACCTGCGGGGGTGGCGGCTCAACGTCCAGGCGGAGGGCGCGGTTCACTCGTCGTACTGCGACGTCCAGTTCTTGATCCCACAGCTTGCACAGGCCGTCGGGATGAGCGACGCGGACCTTCAGGGCTGGATCGGCACCCTCGATCCGGCCCGGGCGGTGCGGATCCAGCAGGCGTACCCGCTCGCCTTCTTCGACCTGCACCTGCGGCACCGGGGGCACCTGCTCGACGGCCCATCCCCGGCCTTCCCGGAGGTGAAGTTCATCTCATGACGCGACAGACCGCGTCACTCAGGGCTCGCCGTCACGACAACCGACATCCGCTGCTGCCGCGGACTCGACGTCGGCGCTCCTGCGCGGTGGAGTCCTGCTTCGGGGCGCGTATCTGTGCTGGTCAAACCCATGGTCTGCGTGAGCGATGCGTGAGCGGACGGCGTGGCACGAGCCGTCATGAGGTGCACCGCGCATCACACCGCACATGCTCTGACCAGGTGGTTCCGGACACCCAAGCAGCGTCCGGAACCACCCGGCACACCCCGACCAGGACTTTTAATCCATTGGTTGTGGGTTCGAGTCCCACAGGGCCTACGGACGGCGGGCGGGGGATCTTCCCCTTCGGCTCGCCACGCGGCGCCCGGACCGGCTTCGGCCGGTCCGGGCGCCGTGGTGTTTCCGGGGCGGGCGGCCGGATCCCGCGCGTGGGTGCTTCCGGTCGTCAGCCGCTGCGGCGCAGTGCAGTGTGGATACATGCATCTCCGGCAGGGCGGGGCCGCCGGGCGGCGGCCATGGCGGTCGGGCCATGCGCTGCTGGCGGTTCCGGTCACGATCATCGTGGTGATCACGGCGGTGGACCAACTCGTCCCGGAGGACATCCATCTGGGGCCGTTGCTGGTCATCGCCCCCGCGATCACCGCCTACTTCGCAGGCCCCTGGCTGACCGCGCTGGTCGGGCTGCTGACCGTGGCGGCGCAGGCGTACATCGGCTGGCACTTCGGCGTGCTGCTCACCCGCAACGTGCTGGTGCAGATCCTCGCCCTGGCGGTGCTGTCGGCCCTGGTCGTGGTCTTCTGCGTGCTGCGTGAGCGGCACCGCCGCCAGCTGGCCCGGGTACGTACGGTCGCCGAGGCCACGCAGCACGTGCTGCTGTGGCCGCTGCCCGACCAGCTCGGCTGTGTGCGGGTCGCCGTGCTGTACATGGCGGCCGAGGACGAGGCCCAGATCGGCGGCGACCTGTACGCGGCCACCCCCGTCGACGGCGGTGTCCGGATCATGATCGGAGACGTGCGCGGCAAGGGCCTGCCGGCCATCGGCGAGGCCGCCCTGCTGATCGGGGCCTTCCGGGAGGCCGCCCACCAGCACGCCGGTCTGCCGGCGCTGGCCGCCGCGCTGGAACAGAGCGTGACCCGGAACCTGGCCCAGCTGGCGCCCACCGGGGAGAGCGGGGAGCAGTTCGCCACCGCGCTGCTGCTGGAGGTCCCCGACGACGACCGCGTCACCCGGATCATCAGCTGCGGGCACCCCCCACCGCTGCTGCTCGGCCCGGACAGCGCGGTCACGGTTCCCCTGCACCCGGCGCCCCCGCTGGGGATCGGCCGGCTGGCGCCGAGCACGTACACCGTCGACGTGCTCTCCTTCGAGCCCGGCGACACGCTCCTGCTCTACACCGACGGCGTCATCGAGGCCCGGGACACCTCGGGTGCCTTCTATCCGCTCGCCGAGCGGGCCGTGCTGTGGGCCGGACAGAGCCCCGAGAAGCTGGTGCACTCGCTCCGGCGCGATCTGCTCGCGCACGTCGGCGGCCGCCTCGACGACGACGCGGCGGTCATCGCGCTGTGCCGCACACCCGGCCCGCACCACGGCCACCACCGGTGAGGCACCGGTGGGGCACCGGTGGGGCACCGGCGGGTCAGGTTCGGGTACGGCGGCCCTGCCGGTGCCCCCGTCTCACAGGCTGTCGTACGGCCCCTGCGGTTTGGTGCCGCGCCGGTCGTGCGCGGCGTGCCGGGGTCTGGTCACCTTGGACGAGACCTGGCCGACGATCTCCCAGAAACACACCAGTGCGGTGATCGGCGGAATTCCGAAGATGATCAGTGAAAGCAGTGAATGTGATGAATGGCTGACGCACAGGGCGACGGCCATCGCGGAGGCGCCCAGCAGAACGCACCAGGACCGCCGCGCGCTCCGATTCTGCACGGTGGCCCGCAGAATGGAGAGGGCAGCCACGAGCCACGGTCCGTACACCGTCAGCGGCCACCACCGTGCCAAGTGCATCGGCAATACGCCGGACGCGGTGGCACGGAGCTGTGCATAGGAATAGGAAAAAGACCAGCCCAGCATGCACACCGCGCACACCGAGATGGTGGCGATCAGGATCGTGACGTGTGCCCCGCGCTGGCTGTCGCGCATCCAGCGGGAATCCGCGTGGACCCGCCGCCGGTTGCGCCGGTGACTGGAGCGTCCGGCCGGCGGAGCCTCGTCGGGTGTGGCCGTGGTGGCCGCTCCCGACAGCATCTGGGCCAGCTCCTCGACCGGATCCCACTGCATCTCGATCGTGCTGAACTCGGCGTCACAGAAGATGTCTTCATTGTGAATCCTGTCCATCAGATAAGTCCTACAGCCCCACCATCGCCCGCGAGTAATCACTTTCCAGCTGGCTGATCCTTCTCAGGAAATCATCGAGAAGATCCGAACAACCGTCGATGAGCCCGTCGAGGAACCCGTCACGGTCGCTGGAGTCCAGCTGGAGTGTGATGGTCCCGTGAAGGTTGCCGGCTGCATGCCTTTCGGTGCGTGTCACGACCGCCTAACGAGCCCCTCATGAGGCGCGGGTGTCGGGCATTCGGGTATTTCTGTAACTCGAAAGTGTGCCCTGTGGGCCTAATGAAGCAATTGGCGAAAATGTGAGTGGGCAGGAAATTGCATTCCGTGAATATAGCGGGGATGCCCCGCTTCTGGCCTAGTCCGCCCTCTCTTCCGGCCTAGTCCGAGATGACGATCCGTTCGACGGCGGCGGTCACCAGCTCGTCCCGTTCCGTCTCCGACAGGACGTCCGGCAGGGTGAGCTGTTCGACGATCAGCCAGTTCAGCGAGAGATAGAGCAGTTTTACGGCCGTGGCGTCGCCGGGCAGGCCGGAGGACTCGTGGTAAGCGACGTTGGCGGCGAGGTCGGCGCGCACGCGCTCGGTGAGCACCGCGCGCAGTTCGGGGCGGCGGGTGGCCTCCAGGCGGAGTTCCAGCAGCGCGAGGTAGCCGGTGCGGAAGGAGGCGATCCGGCCGACGAGTTCGCGCATCAGCAGCGCGTACGTCTCCCGGTCGCGGCCGGCCGTGCGCTGGCGGTCGATCGTCGCCTCGTCGGGCTGGAGCCGCTCGTAGACGCGGGCGCCGGCCTGGGTGAGCAGGTCGTCCCGGCTGCCGAAGTAGTTGGACGCCGTGCCGGTGGGCACGGCCGCCTCGGCGTCGACCGCACGGAAGGTCAGCCCCCGCGCGCCCTCCCGGGCCAGCACCTCGATCGCGGCGTCGACGAGCGCGGCCCGCCGCTGGTCATTGCGTCTCACCATGAAATCAGGCTCCCGTGTGGGGTACGTCCGTACCGGGTCGGCTTACCACTCCAGGGAGAGTACTGCGTATGGAGTTGTGCGGCACGGAGACCGGGGTGGGCCGGGGCAAGGATCGGTGCGGGTGCGGGTGCGGGTGCGGGTGCGGGTGCGGGTGCGCGTGCGGGTGTGACGACCGGGCGGCCGTATCCCGCTCCCGCGTGGGCCGACCCGGTTCCGCGGGGCGTACGCGGCTCCGCTGCCGGAGACCGACCTGGCCGCCTTCCGGTGAGCCTGTCACGCGGCCGCGCGGTCGTCGGCGCGATGGATGTCCGCCCGTGCGCGCCTGCCGACGCGGTGGGCATCGACCCGAAGGCGGCCGTCGGCGCTGCCGCCACCATGTCACTGGTGCTGCCGCCGATATGCCCCCCGCGCGCTGCCGTCGGCATTGCCCCCGGCGCTGCCGCCATCCCCCGGCCGCGCCCCCCGGCCGTCCCCTCCTGGCCGCCCCCAGCCGTCGCCTTCGGTGGCCGGTCTTCGAACCAGGTTCGCTCCTCCCGGAGTTCAGGGGGCCGCCCCGTAAGGGTGGCCGTTCGCCGTGGCCGGGTTCCGGTTGCCGGAGTGGGGGAGGTGGGGACGTCGATCGCCCGTGTGGGTCTGGGCGCGTTGGGGGAGGCCGAGCCGGCGTAGATCCGGGACCGGCAGCGGAGGGGGCTCGGCGGGCTGATGTTCAGCCGGTGGGGCCGGCCCCGGCCCGGCCGTAGGCCCGCAGGAAGGCCGCGACCCCGCCGCCGATCAGGCGGTCGGTCTCGGCCGGCGGCAGGGGCAGGACGCCGTAGTGGCTGAGCTGGGTGATCGTGTGCGTCGTCAGGGCCATGAAGTGGGCGGCGGACATGGCCGGGTCGCCGTGCAGGTCGAGCAGGCCGGCCCCGGCGAGGTGGGTCATCGCCTCGGCGACGGCCCGGCCGACCGGCGCCGGTCCCTCCTCGTGCCAGGCCGTCAGGACCTCCGGCGGTACGTGGTCGGCCTCGGCGTGGATGTGCCGGACGAGGGCGAAGTGGTTCGGGTGCTCGGTCATGAGGCCGACGAACGCGCGGGCCAGGGCGACCAGATCGCGCTCCAGGTCCTCGGCGTGCGGGGGCCGCGCCGGGTCCAGCATCTCGCGCAGCCGAGCCAGTTGGGCGTCGCGGACCTCGCCCGACGTCCAGGTCACCACGGTCTGGAACAGCTGTGCCTTGCCGCCGGGGAAGTGGTTGTAGAGCGTGCGCGTGGAGACGCCGGCCTCGGCGGCGAGCGCGTCGACCGAGGCGCGCGCGTAACCCTCGCGCCCGAAGACCGTGCAGGACGCGCTCGCGATGGCGATCTGCTTCTCCAGTCTGCGCGGGGAGACCTCGCGCCGTGCCCGTTCCAGTCTGGACTTGTTCGTTTCGCTCACGCCCGCCTCCTTCTGTGACCGCCACTCTAGCCGACCGACAACGCTCGTTGTAATTGTTACAACGAACGTTGTACCTTGCTGGAGCGGAAGGCCGCAACGGGCGGCCCACCGCCGGAAGATGGGGGACATCTGTGTCTGTGACCAGCAACGAAGCCGTATCCCCGGCCCATGACGCACCGCTGCGCGTCGCCGTCGTCGTCGGCAGCGTCCGCGAGGGGCGGGCGGGCCGGGCCGTCGCCGACTGGTTCCTCGGCGCCGCCGCCGGTGACGCCGGCCTCCACCTCGACGTCATCGACCTCGCCGAGGTGGACCTGCCGCTCGTGCTGCCCGGCTGGGGCGGCGGGCCGGGCCCGGAGACCGCCGCCGTACTGGGCGGCATCTCGCCGCGGCTCGCCGCCGCCGACGCGTTCGTCGTCGTCACGCCCGAGTACAACCACAGCTTCCCGGCGTCCCTGAAGAACTTCGTCGACTGGCACTACACCCAGTGGCAGGCCAAGCCGGTCGGCTTCGTGTCGTACGGCGGTCTCGGCGGCGGGCTGCGCGCGGTCGAGCAACTTCGGCTGGTCTTCGCCGAGTTGCACGCCATGACCGTGCGCGACTCGGTCAGCCTGCACGGGCCCTGGTCCGGCCTCACCGAGGACGGCACCCCGCGCGACGCCGACGTCTGCACCGGTGCCGCCAAGGGCATGCTCGGTCAACTCGCCTGGTGGGGACGGGCGTTGCGGGCCGCGCGCGCCGAGCGTCCCTACGCGGGCTGAGGGCGGGGACGGAGATGAGCAGCAGCGGTACCCGGTCCGTCGCGGCACCGACGTACCGGCCGGCACCCGATCCGGCCATCGCCCTGCGCCGCACGCTCACCGTCACCGTCATCGGCTCGGTGATGTCCGTGCTCGACGTGACGATCGTGAACGTCGCGATGCGTTCGCTCTCGGAGTCCTTCGGCGCCCCGCTGGAGACCGTCCAGTGGACCGCCACCGCCTACGCGCTCGCGCTCGCCGCCGTCGTCCCGGTCGCCGCCTGGGCGATGGCCCGGATCGGCGCCCGGCGTACGTACACGACCGCGCTCGTCCTGTTCACCCTCGGCTCCCTGCTCGCCGCCTGCGCCTGGGACGCGGGCAGCCTCATCGCCTTCCGCGTGGTGCAGGGGCTGGGCGGCGGGCTGCTCCAGCCGGTCGCGATGACGATGGTGCTGAGGGTCGCCGACCGGCGCCGGCTCGGCCGTGCGATGGCCGTCGGCGGACTGCCCGTCCTGGTCGGGCCGGTCGTCGGCCCGATGCTGGGCGGCTGGCTGGTCGACGCGGCGTCCTGGCACTGGATCTTCCTGGTGAACCTGCCCGTGGGCCTCGTCGCCCTGGCCCTCGCGCTGCGGCTGCTGCCGCGCGACGAACCGGACGCGGCGACGCGTGCCGCCGCCCGCCTGGACGTCCCCGGCCTGCTGATGCTCTCGCCGGGTCTCGCCCTGCTGCTCTACGGCCTGGCCCGGGGCGGCGAGGGCGGCGACTTCACCGCCCCCGGCGTCCTGCTGCCCGCCCTCGCCGGTGCCGCCCTGACGGCCGCCTTCGTCCGCCGGGCGCTGACGATCAGTGCACCTCTCCTGGACCTGCGGCTGCTGCGCGACCGCACCTTCGCCGCGGGCATCGCCACACTCGCGCTGTTCACCTGCGGCTACTTCGGCTCGGCGCTGCTCGGCCCGCTGTACTGGCAGCAGGAGCGGGGCCTGAGCGCGACGGCGGCCGGGCTGCTGGGCGCCCCGACCGGGCTTGTCGTCGGTACGGCGATGCAGCTCGCGGCGCGGTGGGTCGACTGGGCCTCGCCGCGCCGGCTCGTCCCGGCCGGCATCGCGCTCGCCGCCCTCGGGATGGCGCTGCTGGCCTGGCAGGCGGGCGTGCCGGGGGTCGCGACCTGGCGGTTCGTCGCCTCGGCCATGGTGATGGGCGCCGGCATCGGCATGGTGCTGATGCCGACGACGGCGACCGCGAGCCGGGACCTGCCCGTGGACCGGATGCCCGCGGCGAGCACCGCGCTCAGCATCAACTCCCAGCTCGGGGCGTCGGTGGGCACGGCGGTGCTGTCGGTGGTGCTCGGCGCGGCGGGCCAGGATCCGGCGGGCTTCCGGATCGCCTACGCGGTGGCGGCGGGCCTGCTGGCCCTCTCCGCTCTGCCGGCCCTGCGCCTCCCCGGCCGCCGCCGGGCGTGAGGCCGGCCCGTGGTCCGCTCCCTCAGCCCGCGGTCCGCTCCGTCAGCCCCGTCCGCTCCGTCAGCTCGGCCAGCGGCAGCGTGTGCTGGGTCTGGAGGACCTTCGCGCGCAGGTAGCGGACGTTGTGGGCGGTGGTGAAGACGCCGGTCGGCACCCGGTCCCGGACGACGACGCCCAGCGACCTCAACTGCTCTGCCTTGTCGGGGTTGTTGGACAGCAGGTCCAGTTCGCCGATGCCGAGGGCGGCGAGCATCTGCGCGGCGGCGGTGTAGTCGCGGGCGTCCTCCGGCAGGCCGAGCGCGGCGTTCGCCTCGTAGGTGTCGAGGCCCTGGTCCTGGAGGGCGTAGGCGTCGAGCTTGTTGTAGAGGCCGATGCCGCGGCCCTCCTGGCGCAGGTAGAGCAGCACACCGCCCCGGTCGGCGATGCGCTCGACCGCCTCGCGCAGCTGGGGGCCGCAGTCGCAGCGGGCCGAGCCGAAGACGTCGCCGGTGAGGCACTCGGAGTGCAGCCGCACCAGCGGTACGGAGCCCGGGGCCGGGTCGCCGAGGACGGCGGCGACGTGTTCCTGGCCGTCGGCCAGGCCGTGGAAGGTGACGAGTTCGGCGTCGACGCTGTAGCCGTCGTGGAAGCGCAGCGGAACCCGGACGCGGGCGCGCGGCGTGGCGGCGGGGGTGTCGGGCATGCGGGTCCCTCCAGAGGCGGCTGCTTCAGATTTGAAGCAGTAGTACACAGGGGACCCTACCCCATGCTTAAAAGTTAAAGCAATTGAATTCGGGAGCGACTCCAGCGATTCACGAGGAGGCGGGCGGCGGCTGGGACGACGAACACGACGACCGGCGCCGCCACGGCACATCCCCCGTCCCGGCCTCGGCGTCCTCGTCCTGCAGTCCCCGCGCGACGCTCGTGAAGATCTCCTCCAGCTGCCCCACCTGCGCGGGCGTCAGCCGGTCGAAGAGGGTGCTGCGCACGGTCTCGACGTGCCCGGGCGCCGCGCGCTCCAGCACGGCCATCCCCTCGTCCGTCAGTACGGCGATGCTGCTGCGCCTGTCCCAGCGGCAGTCCTCCCTGCGCACCAGCCCGTCCCGCTCCAGCCGGGTCACCGCGTACGTCAGCCTGCTGCGCGTGATCTTCACCGTCTCGGCGAGATCGGTCATGCGCAGCCGTCGCTCGGGTGCCTCGGAGAGGTTGGCCAGCACCGAGTAGAAAAGGTGGGGCATGCCGGCGTCCTGCTGGAGCTGCCGGTCCATCGCGTCCTCCAGGAGGTGGGTCGCGGCCATGTACGCGCGCCAGGCGCGCTGCTCCTCGGGGCTGAGCCAGCGGGTCGTCATGCGGCCAGTGTAGGTTTGTTTCAAACTTGAACCAAGATCCCGGCTTCGCGGACCCGGACTCCGCAGACCTCGCAGACCTCGCAGGGAGAGTGCGCCCGATGTCGTACCCGTATGTGCTGCTGTCCGCCGCCGTCTCGCTCGACGGCTACCTGGACGACACCGGCCCCGAGCGCCTGCTGCTGTCCGGCCCGGCTGACTTCGACCGGGTCGACGAGGTGCGGGCCGCGTCCGACGCCATCCTCGTGGGCGCCGGCACGATCCGCGCGGACAACCCGCGACTGCTGGTCAACTCGGCCGAGCGCCGCGCCGCCCGGGTCGCGGAGGGCAAGCCCGCATACCCCCTCAAGGTGACCGTCACCGCCTCCGGCGACCTCGATCCGGCCGCGAGGTTCTGGCACACCGGCGGCGCGAAGGTCGTCTACACGACCGACGCCGGTGCCGAGCGCGCCGCACGGCTCCTCGGCGACAGCGCCGAGGTCGTCCCGCTCGGCCCCGGCCTCGACTGGCCGGCGCTCCTGGAGCACCTGTACGTCGTGCACGGCGTGCGGCGCCTGATGGTCGAGGGCGGCGGCACTGTCCACACCCAGCTCCTCCAGCAGGGCCTCGCCGACGAACTCCAGCTGGTCCTCGCCCCTCTCCTCGTCGGTGACCCGGCCGCCCCGCGCCTGTTCGGCCCGGGCGGGTACCAGGCCGGCCGCCTCCGCCTCACCGAGACCCGCCGGATCGAGGACGTCGTCCTCATGCGCTACGAGCCCACCGCTCCCGGCACCGGAGCCGCCCCGGTCGCCGCTGACCGCCACTGGCTGCGCATCGCCTGCGAACTCGCCGCGCTGTGCCCGCCCTCGGAAACGGCGTTCAGCGTCGGCGCGGTGGTCGTCGCGGCCGACGGCACGGAGCTGGCGCGCGGCCACTCGCGCGAGGGGGGCGACCCCGTGGTCCACGCGGAGGAGGCGGCGCTGGCCAAGATCGACCCGGCCGACCCGCGGCTGGCCGCCGCCACGGTCTACAGCAGCCTGGAGCCGTGCGCCCGCCGCGCGTCCCGGCCCGTGCCGTGCGCCGAGCTGATCCTGCGGGCGGGAGTGCGCAGGGTGGTGACGGCGTGGCGCGAGCCGGACACGTTCGTGGAGGCGGCCGACGGGAGCGGGGTTCTGGCGCAGGCCGGGGCCGAGGTGGTCGTACTGCCGGAGTACGAGGCGCGGGCCAAGGCGCCGAACGGGCATCTGCTGCGGTGAGCCGCCGCGCCCCTTCGGGGGCGCGAAACACTCAGGGCCCGGAATCCACTGGATTCCGGGCCCTGAGTCTTCAGTAGCGGGGACAGGATTTGAACCTGCGACCTCTGGGTTATGAGCCCAGCGAGCTACCGAGCTGCTCCACCCCGCGTCGTTGTGTCTCAAGAGTACCCCATGCGAAGGGGTGCTCGCACACCGCTTGATCGCGGGGCCCGCTGCCCGGTGATTCCGGGGCCCGCCGTCATGACGTCTTCACCGACGGTGACCGAGCGACCGCCGTCCGCATAACATCTGAGACACCATCAAAAACGCCGAGACCCCTGAACCGTGGCCAACTCGCCCGATTTGATTTTGTATTGGCGTATGTGTCCGGCCGGAAAGCATTAACGATCAAGCCGAACGGCTTGGAAAGTGCCTCGCGGGTCTATTAACGTTCGATAACGCAGCGCGGTCGTCCCAGCCGTCACAAGAGGCGGCTCCGTGCGCACGCGCCGAATCCCGCGAGGGAACCGGGGAACCACCACCTTGGGGTGAATCACGCGGACGCCGACGTGAACTCACTGAGTCCACGCCCGGTATACGCGCGTAGGAGACCTTCCTGCTCCGAACCCGTCAGCTAACCCGGTAGGCGACGGAAGGAAAGGAGTACGCCCGCGTGGCGTCCAACCGGCTTGCCCCCGAAGCCCCGTCCATACCGGCGTCCGACGAGCCCGAACCCTTCGGCTACGGCTCCTACCACGCCGAAGAGGGCACGTGGGAGGAGTGGAACCCCACCGAGGACTCCGTCGACCGGGTCCGCGGCCGGCACCGGGTCGCCAAGCAGCGCAGCGGCTTCGCCCGCAGCTCCACCGTCCTCGGCGTCGGCGTCGTCGCCGCCGTCGGCGCGGGCGGCATGGCCAGCGCCCACACCGGCAAGCCGCCGGTCTCCATCTCCCTGCCGGACTCCGTGAGCCACCTCTTCGAGGGCGGCTCCACCGAGGCACCGAAGTCCACCACCGCCACCGGGCTCTCCGACGTCGGCATGCACACCGAGAGCGGCAGCAACGGCGACGCCGGCGAGGCCCTGCGCAACCGGATCATGGCCCAGGCCGAGCAGCAGCGGAGCAAGGCCGACAGCCGGGCCACCGCCGCCAGGCTCGCCACCGCCGAGCAGCAGACCGCCGACGCGGCCGCCAAGGCCGAGAAGGACGCCGCCGCCAAGGCCACGGCCGCCAAGGCCACGGCGGAGGCCGACGCCGCGAAGGCCGCTGAGGCCAAGCGCCTGGCCGAGCTGGCCAAGCAGTACACGCTGCCCGTCGTGTCGTACACGATCACCGGCACCTTCGGTCAGCCCGGCGCGATGTGGTCCTCCGGCTACCACACCGGTCTCGACTTCGCCGCCCCCACCGGCACCCTCATCAAGGCCGTCCACGGCGGCACCGTCACCCAGGCCGGCTGGGCCGGTGCCTACGGCTACCGCACCGTCCTGACCCTGGACGACGGCACCGAGCTGTGGTTCTGCCACCAGTCCTCGATCGGCGTCTCGGTCGGCCAGAAGGTCTCGACCGGCGACGTCATCGGCCGGGTCGGCGCCACCGGCAACGTCACCGGCCCGCACCTGCACCTGGAGGTCCACCCGAACGGCCAGGCCACCGCCATCGACCCGGCGCCGTGGCTGCGGGACAAGGGCCTCAACCCCTGACCCGTCCGACCCTCCGGGTGATCGTGGCGCCGGTGGCGGAATGAGATCATCCGTCGCCGGCGTTGACGTGAAGCATGACTTCCTTGCGCACACTCGGCAGTTCGGATCTCCAGGTCTTCCCCCTCTCCCTCGGCGGCAACGTCTTCGGCTGGACCGCCGACGAGGAGACCTCCTTCGCCGTGCTCGACGCCTACGCGGCGGCCGGCGGCAACTTCATCGACACCGCCGACGCCTACACCGCCTGGATCGAGGGCAACAAGGGCGGTGAGTCGGAGACGATCATCGGCAAGTGGGTCAAGGCCCGCGGCAACCGCTCCGATGTCGTCATCGCCACCAAGGTCAGCCAGCACCCCGAGTACCAGGGCCTGTCCGCCGCCAACATCAAGGCCGCCGCCGACGCCTCCCTGCGCCGCCTGGACACCGACTACATCGACCTCTACTACACCCACTTCGACAGGCCCGAGGTCCCGGTCGAGGAGATCATCGGCGCCCTCGACGAGCTGGTGAGGGCGGGCAAGGTCCGGCACATCGCCGCCTCCAACATCAGCGCCGAGCGGCTGCAGGAGTCCCTCGACTTCTCCGCGCGCGAGGGCCTGGCCCGGTACGTCGCCCTCCAGCCGCACTACAACCTGGTCTCCCGCGACACCTACGAGGGCGGGCTGCAGGAGGTGGCCGCCAAGGAGAACCTGGCCGCGGTGCCGTACTTCGCGCTCGCCTCGGGCTTCCTCACCGGCAAGTACCGCCCCGGCACCACGGTCGACAGCGCCCGCGCCGGCCGGGTGCAGGAGTACGCGGACTCCGAGCGCGGCCAGAAGGTCCTCGCCGCCCTGGACGAGGTCGCCGCCGCCCACGAGGCCCCGCTCGCCACGGTCGCCCTGGCCTGGCTCGCGGCTCAGCCGACGGTCACGGCCCCGATCGCCTCGGCCCGCACGGTCGAACAGCTCCCCGCACTGCTGGGAGTGGCGGACCTGAAGCTCACGGACGAGGAACTGACGAAGCTGACGGCGGCGTCGGCCTGATCCCTCCCGGCGGCGCCGGGCCCCGCGCGAGCCCGACGGCCTACGACTGGTACGGGTTGTACGCGGGGTATGCGGGGTACGGCGCCGCCGGATACCCATACCCGTACGGGTACCCGTTCTGCGGATGCGGGGGAGCCCAGCGCGCCGGAGCCGGGGCGGTGGCCCGGGCGGCGTACTCCAGGGCCGGCCGCGCCGCGTCCCTGCGCCGCCAGAGCGCGTCCAGCAGCTCGCCCTCCCGTACGACGAAGTCGGTCCCGGCCCGCCCCGTGCGCCCGCGGTGCCGCAGCAGCGCGAGCGTCGTGGCGTACTCCTCGTAGCGCGCCACCTCCCGCGCCGCCGGCTTCCCGCCGTGGTGGCGGGCGTAGTCGCGCGCCGCGCGCCGCGCCCGCATCGACCCCAGCGCGTCCGGCTCGGCCGGCCCCAGCCACCCGGCCAGCACGTACACGGGCAGCTCCGCGCGCACGGTCCGCAGCTCCCGCTGCCGCGTCCAGATCGCCAGCCAGGTCAGCAGTCCGAACACGGGCACCATGAAGCAGCCGTAGACGGCGAAGAACCCGAACTCGCCGAAGGTCGAGGAGCCGTTCCAGAAGGCGTGCATGCTCATCGCGAGCAGCAGCCCGCAGACCGGCAGCAGCACCCGCCGCGCGCGCTGCCGTGGCGCGGAGAACGCGGAGAGGCCGAAGCCGAGGCCGGTCATGGTGGTGAACAGGGGGTGCGCGAACGGCGACATCACGATGCGCACGAAGAAGGTGGCGGCGGTGACGGAGGCGATGCCGCTGTCGCCGGAGAGCTGGTCGGCCCCGAAGGCCGTGCCGAGGTAGAGGATGTTCTCGGTGAACGCGAAGCCGGTGGCGGTGATCCCGGCTATCACCATCCCGTCCACGATCCCGGTGAAGTCGCGCCGGCGGAAGAGGAAGACCAACAGCACGGCCGCGGCCTTGGCGGACTCCTCGACGATCGGCGCTATCACGGTGGCGCCGAGGGTGTCGGCGCCGGCCGGATCGGCGGTGGCGGTGGCTATCCACCTGGTCGCGAAGCTGTTGGCGACGATGGCTATGAGCGCCGCCGCGCAGGCGCCCCAGGCGAACGCGAAGACGAGGTTGCGCCGGGGGCCCGGCGCCACCCGGTCCAGCCAGCGGAAGGCGGCGGTCAGCCAGGGCACGGGCAGCACGGCCAGCCCGAGGCCGACGAGGAACCCCTCGGTACCGGTCTGCCGGCGCACGAGCGCGAGGATCACCAGCCCGGACAGCGCCAGGAGCGTGATCAGCGCCCCGTACCGCACCGATGCGCGCTGCCACCAGTGCGGATGGCGGAGCACGGGACCGCCGGGGGCGGGCGGATACGCGGGATACGGGGGACTGGTCGGACTGATGGCCACGGCATCGACCCTAACGGTGACGGGACGAGGGGCTGGAGCGGATTACCGGACCGGGAAGGTCCGGCTCGGTCAGGCGCTCTTGTGCGGTACGCGCCGGAACAGCAGGTCGTTCACCACATGACCCTTGTCCAGTCCCTGCCCCTCGAAACGGGTCAGCGGCCGGAACGCGGGGCGCGGTGCGAAACCGCCGTCCGCCTGCGTGTTCTCGAAGTCCGGGTGTGCGGTGAGGACGTCGAGCATCTGCTCGGCGTACGGCTCCCAGTCGGTCGCGCAGTGCACGAGCGCGCCGGGGCGCAGCCTCGTCGCGGCGAGGGTGAGGAACTCGGGCTGGATGAGCCGCCGCTTGTGGTGCCGCTTCTTCGGCCAGGGGTCCGGGAAGTAGACGCGCAGCCCGTCGAGCGCGTCGGGCGTGAGCATCTCGCGGAGCAGGATGATCGCGTCGCCGTTGGCCACCCGGACGTTGGCCATGCCGCCCTGGTCGGCGAGGTTCAGCAGATTGCCCTGGCCCGGGGTGTGCACGTCGACGGCGAGGATGTTGGTGTCCGGGTCCCCGGCGGCCATCTGCGCGGTGGCCTCGCCCATGCCGAAGCCGATCTCCAGCACGACGGGCCGGTCGTTCCCGAACAGCTCGCCGAGGTCGATGACCTGCTGCCCGTCGATGTCGAGCCCCCACACGGGCCACAGCCGCTGGAGCGCGTCGGCCTGCCCGGCCGTCACCCGGCTGCGCCGCGGCTGAAAGCTCCGGATCCGCCGCTCGAAGTGCGACCCGGCGGGATCGGCCTTGGGCCCGTCGGGAAACCGCGGTTCGCCCTTGGCCCGGGTGTGCCGGATGGACGAACCGGGTGCGTGGGGGTCGGCCGGAGCGGGGGCGTCGGGGGTGTTCAGCGAGTCAGACACAGTAAGACCGATTTTACGGCGCTCCGCAGCCACCCTCGGCTCCCGCCGGGGCTCCCCGCTCGGCCGCCCGGCACGCCCCCGGTCGCCGAGGCCCGGCGCACCGGCTCCCGCCGCGGCCCGGATCCGAGGAGCCTGCCGGGGTCCCGCCCTGTCGCCCGGCCCGGCGGGCGCGTCCTCGTTCGGTGTGTGCGCGGCTCTCGTGTTTTCCCGGTTGAGGTGGCCGTCTGGGGCGGTCAGCGCCCTCGGCTCCCGTCCGGCCTGGGGTTTGCTCAGTCGACCGTGCCGAGCATGTCCAGCACGCGGCGTCCCACTTCCCGGCCGATGGGCAGGGAGGCGGTGGCCGCGGGGGAGGGTGCGTTCAGTACGTGGACGGCCCTCGCGCCCTCGCGGATGAGGAAGTCGTCGACCAGCGTCCCGTCCCGCAGCACCGCCTGCGCCCGCACCCCGGCCGGGGCACGCACCAGGTCCGCGGGCTCCGCCCCGGGCAGCAGTCTGCGCACGGCATCCAGGAACGCTCCCTTGGACACCGACCGCCGCAGCTCCCCGGCGCCGTATCTCCAGTGCTGCCGGGCGATCGCCCACGATCCCGGCCAGGCCACGGTGCCGGCCAGCTCCCGGGGCCGCACGACTCCCCAGCCGTATCCCTCCCGGGCCAGCGCCGGCACCGCGTTGGGCCCGATGTGCACGCCGCCGTCGATGCCCCGGGTCAGATGCACGCCGAGGAACGGGAACGCCGGGTCCGGCACCGGGTACACGAGGCCGCGCACCAGCTCGGGGCGCGCCAGCTCGTAGTACTCCCCGCGGAACGGCACGATCCGCACCTCGGGCTCGTCCCCGGTCAGCCGGGCCAGCTCGTCGCAGTGCAGTCCGGCGCAGTTCACCAGCACACGCGCCCGTACGACGTCGCCGGCCGCCGTGAGCACGGCCACGCCCCGCTCCGGGCGCCGGTCCACCCGCACGACCCGGGCGCCGTAGCGGATCTCGGCCCCCGAGGCGTGCGCGAGCTGCCGGGCGACGCCGACGTAGTCGCAGACGCCCGTCGTACCGACGTGTATGGCGGCGAGTCCGCGCACCTCCGGCTCGTACTCGGTGATCTGCGCGGGGCCCAGCTCGCGGACCGGGATGCCGTTCTCCCGGCCGCGCTGCACGAGTGCGTGCAGCCGCGGCAGCTCCTCGCGCTCGGTGGCGACGATCAGCTTGCCGGTGACGGCGTGCGCGATGCCGTACTCGGCGCAGAACTTCACCATCTCGGCCGCGCCCCGCACCGCGTACCGCGCCTTGAGGGAGCCCGGGCGGTAGTAGATCCCGCTGTGGATCACCCCGCTGTTGCGGCCCGTCTGGTGCCGGGCCGGGCCCGGCTCCTTCTCCAGCACGGTGACCCGCGTCCCCGGCGCGGCCCGCGTGATCGCATACGCGGTCGACAGCCCGACGATCCCCCCGCCGACCACGAGAACATCACAGTCGTACGCACCGACCGGCACCTGCACCACCTCCCACCTCGATAGTGCACTGCGCCACTGACAATGCCTTCAAACGCGGCAGGTGTCCGATGTCACGGCTCAGGCGGGCGCCATCAGCAGGGGCCGGGCCCTCTCCCGCAGCTCCACCACCCGCGGCTCGTCCCCGTAGGGCTCCAGCCGGTGCAGCAGATCCTTCACGTACTCGGTCGTCCGGGCCGAGGAGATCCGCCCGGCCACCTCCACGGCCCGCACGCCCTGCTCGCACGCCGCGTCGAGGTTCCCGGACTCCAACTCGGCGACGGCCGACACCACCAGCCGCAGCCCGTGCGAGCGCACGAACTCCTCCGTCGGCTTCGACAGGGCCTGTTCCGTGAACCGCCGCACCTGCCGAGGCGCCTTCAGATCGCGGTAGCACTCGGCGGCGTCGGCGGCAAAGCGGTCATAGCCGTAAAAACCGAGCCAGGACGGGTCGTTGTCGCCCTCGCGGGACCGCTCCAGCCATCCCTCCGCCGCCTTCAGCGCCGCCCCCGCGGCCTGTGCGTCCCCCGCGCGCGCGTGGGCCCGCGCCTCGACCAGCCGGAAGAAGCTCATCGTCCGCGCGGTCGCCAGCCCCCGGTTGCGCTCCAGGGCGGCCTGCGCCAGGTCGACGCCCTCGTCGCCGAAGCCGCGGTAGGTCGCCTGCAGCGACATGGAGGCGAGGACGTAGCCCCCGAGGGGGACGTCCGCCGCCGCGCGGGCGAGGCGCAGCGCCTGGATGTAGTACCGCTGCGCTGCCTCCTGCTGGCCGGTGTCGAAGGCCATCCACCCGGCGAGGCGGGTCAGTTCGGCGGAGGCGCCGAACAGGGCGCGGCCCACTTCGTCGGAGTAGGCGCCGAGCAGCAGCGGCGCCGCCTCCACCCGCAGGCACTCCGGCACCATCGACGAACGCCAGTCACCGCCGCCGTACTTGGAGTCCCAGCGCCGGGCGTCCTCGGCGGCCTCCCGCAGCTTGCGCACATCGCTGTGGCCGACTTTGATCGGTGCGCCGGAGCCCTCGACGGAGCCCGCCTCGCGTGCGACCGAGGTGTCGGCGGGGGTTATCAGCCATCGTGAGGCAGGCGTTGCGTATGCGCTCACTGCGAACGATCCGGCGAGCGACTGCCAGATGCCGCCGGTGCCGGCCCGGCGCCCGGCGAGGTCGAGACGGTACAGCTCCGTCGCCGACTTCACCGCCTGTGCCACGTCCCGGGGGAAGGCGAGGCCGACTTCGGGAGCGGGATCCGCGTCCGCCAGGCCGATCTCGTGGAGCGGCACCGGACGGCCGAGCTTCTGCCCGATGGCGGCCGCGATGAGGTGCGGCGCGGCGCCCTGCGGCACCATGCCCTTCGACACCCAGCGCGCCACCGAGGTCTTGTCGTAGCGAAGAGTCAACCCGCGTTGGGCGCCAAGGTCGTTGACGCGTCGTGCGAGTCCTGCGTTGCTGATTCCCGCGAGGGCGAGAACGGCGCCGAGCTTTTCGTTCGGCCCGCGTTGCTCCCTGGACATGCGCCACCCCTCGACACAGACGGCTGCCGCGCTGGCATAACCACGCGGCATTCGTAAACCCAGCGTAGTTCGCCGCATCCCAAGCGTTAAGGGGCATTGTTCCGGATGGCGGGATTGTGGTCCGTACGGAAGCGCCGCCCTGCACGCACTGTGCACGGTCTGTCGCCGCGTGCCCCCGCGTGTGTGGCCGTGCGCCCGTCCGTGCGCTCTTCTCCGGCCATCGGGGGAGCGGTTCCATGGCTCTTGCGTGGGTCGGCCCGCTGTACTGGATCCAGTGGGCTGGGGGACACCGCCACCTTCATCCCCGCGGGTGGCGGACCGGTCCGGGAGGCGATGCCCGCCTCCCGGACTGTGCGCGTGCCCGCACCGCCGCCCGTTTCGCGCGCCTGTACGGAGCGTGCTCAACTCGGGCTTCGCTCTCCGTATTTGGCTGAAAATCGCCCCGGCCCGTCGCGGTGGATTCCTGCTCCGACCATGCAACTTGAGGGCGCGAAGGGCGTCTTGGGGGAGCGTACAGGGGGCGCATTCGAGTCGAGCTCACCACCCCCCTTCCTCGCCCCGCCGCCGAACTCCGCGCGCGTTTCCCTCGATCGAAGCCGGTGCCGCCGCCCCTCCACAGCGCGTCCTTCATGGCAGCATGGGGACCGGTTCGTACGGTGCACTGTTGTCCACAGCCTGTGGAGGCGTCGATGCGGTGGTTGGTGGGTTGGAGCAGCACCGCCGCGGGCATCGCCGGAATCGGCTCCGCGGGTGCCACCGGTTACGACGGCGAGACCCTGCACCCGGTCGGCTCCCACCTCCTGTGGGGCGACCCGGATCCGCTGTGGGCCGTCGGCGACTGGCGCCCGGACGAGGTGCGCGTGGTCAAGGCCGACGCGGACAACCGCATCGCCGTCCTCGGCATCTGCGGCGCCTCCGACGAGGAGCTGCGGCGCGCCCTGTTCACCGCGCGCGGGGGCGCACTCCGGCATCTGACCGCCTGGCCCGGCAGCTACACGGCCGTCGTCCAGG
This sequence comes from Streptomyces sp. NPDC055966, assembly GCF_042269865.1. Taxonomy (NCBI): domain Bacteria; kingdom Bacillati; phylum Actinomycetota; class Actinomycetes; order Kitasatosporales; family Streptomycetaceae; genus Streptomyces; species Streptomyces sp. NPDC055966. The sequence continues at coordinate 15,011 of NZ_JBHJYK010000004.1, read as the reverse complement.
TCGGCCGGCGCATCACCGTCTGCGGCGACCTCGCGGGCGCGCGCCCGGTCTTCCACACCCCCTGGGCGGGCGGCACCGCCTACGCCACCGCCGCGCTGCCCCTCGCCGACCTCATCGAGGCCAACCTCGACTTCGGCCACCTCGCCGCCCTGCTCGCCGCCCCCGACGTACCGGCCGCACTGCGCGACACCACCCCGTACGAGGGCGTACGCCGTGTTCCGCCGGGGCACGCACTCGTGCTGCGCGCCGGAGCACGCGAGATCGCCGGGTACGAGCACGTCGCCTCGCTCGCCGTGGCCGCGCCCGCCGCCGACCCCGACCACGCCGTGGACGCCGTACGCGACGCCCTCGTCGAGGCGGTACGCGCGCGTCTGGCGGCACCGCGGCACGTGCCCGACCTCGATCCCGGGCCGGTGCCCGGCATGGGCCCGGCCGAGCGGCGGGCCCGGCGCGGGATGCCCGTGCCCGGCATCGGCGCCGACCTCTCCGGCGGCCCGGCCTCCGGCACCCTCGCCCTGCTGGCCGCCGGGCTGCCCGGCCGCCCCGGCACACTGCTCGGACACGGCACCGGCGCCGGCGAACGGCTCCTCGCCGTCACCTTCAACGACCTGGCCGTCGGCGGCCGCGAGGCCGAGGTGGAACGCGCCGGGGCCCTCGCCGCGAACCCCCGCCTGCACCACGTGGTGGTCACCGGCGCCGAGGAGACCCTGCCGTACGCCGACCTCGACGGCCCCCTCACCGACGAACCGGGGCCCGCCCTGGTCACCGCCGCCCGGCACCGCGCCCGCCTGGCCTCCGGCAGCGCCGACCACGTCACCGGACACGGCGCCCGGCAGGTCCTCGACGCCCACCCCGCCCGCCTCGCCGACCTCCTCATGGACCGCAAGCGGCGCCATCTGGTCCGCCCGGTCGCCGCGCTCGCCCGGGCCGACGGCTCGGTGATGGTCCCCGCGCGCGTGTACGGCGCGGCCCGGCGCCTCGCCCGCACGCCCTACCGGGCCGGGCTGGAGGCGCTGGCGGAGCGGCTGATGCGGCGCCGCTTCGACGAGCCCAAGGGGGCGGTCGGCGCGTCCCTCGCCGCGCTGACCTGGGCCAGACCGGGGCCGGCCGCCCGTTGGCTGACGGGAGAGGCGCTGGCCGAAGTATCGGTTCTGCTCCAGGCCGAGGCGGACCGCTCCGGAACCGGCGCGCTGCGCCCCGGCGAACACCGCGCGCGTGCCGCGCTCGCCCGCGGCGCCGCCGACCTGCGCGTCCTGGAACAGGCCGCCGAGATCCGCTCCCAGCGCCTGCACGCACCCTTCCTCGACAACCAGGTGGTCCGCGCCTGCCGCGCCCTCCCCGAGGCCCTGCGCGTCCAGCCTGGCGCACGCGCCTCGATCCTGCGCACCGTCCTGGAGGGCGCCGGCGTCACCGACCTCCCGCCCGGCTGGGGTGCCCCCTCCCACGCCTCCTCGGCGGCGGCCACCCGCGCGGGCCTGCGCATGGCGGCCGACCCTCTGCTGGACCTCTTCGCGACGCCGCTCCTGGCCGACGCCGGACTGGTGGAGGCCCGCGTGGTCCGCGAGGCCCTCCAGTCGGCGGCGGCAGGCGCCGCGCTCCCCCTGGACGGCCTGGCCGACCTGATCTCCCTGGAACTCTGGCTCCGCCGCCTGCTGTCGCGCCGAGGCACCTGCTGGACGGGAACACCGGCACGCGCGCGTGCGGTGCCCTCCGGGATCCAGCCGAGAAGGGGCGCTTTGGCCTCCGGCGCCTGAGCAGCGGGGCCGGGGGTGGTCCGGCCGTACGCCGCCTGCGACCCGGTGGGGGGCCGTTCGCGCAGTTCCCCGCGCCCCCGGGGCAGCCGCGGGGCAGGGAGTCGATCCGTGCCGCGCGCGAAACCCCCGTGCCCCGTGTCCCCCGACCCCGCGACAATGGCCCGATGCGGTACAGAATCCTGGGCGTAACCCAAGCAGAGGACGACCAGGGCACCCCCGTACCCCTCAGCGGCCGGCGTCTGCGCACGCTGCTCGCCGCCCTCGCGCTGCGCCCCGCCCGCACCGCCACCTCCGAGACCCTGATCGACGAGATCTGGGCGGACGACCCGCCCCAGGACGCCCCCGCCGCCCTCCAGGCGCTCGTCGGCCGCCTCCGCCGTGCCCTCGGCCGCCACACCGTCGTCTCCACCCCGGGCGGCTACCGCCTCGAAGCCACCGAGGACGACATCGACCTGCACGTCTTCGCCCGCCTGACCCGTACCGGCACCCAGGCCCTCGCCGCGGGCGACCCGGCCACCGCCCACCGCACCCTCACCGAGGCCCTCGCCCTCTGGCACGGCCCCGCGCTCGCCGACCTCCCCGACCGCACCGCGGCCACCCGTCCCGAGGCCCTGCGCCTGGAGGCGACCCGTGCCCGGGCCGCCGCCGCCCTCGACCTGGGCCGCGCCCCCGACGTCGTACCGGAACTGCGGGAACTGACCACGGCCCACCCCCTCGACGAGCCCCTGCACGCCCTCCTCGTCCGCGCCCTGCGCGACACGGGCCGCCCCGCCGACGCCCTCGCCGCCTACGAGTCCGCCCGCCGCGCCCTGGCCGACACCCTCGGCACCGACCCGGGCCCCGAACTCAGGTCCCTGCACGCCTCGTTGCTCGAACAGCCGGAGACACCACCGGCCTCAGCGGTGCCGGCCGACCCTGCCCGGCCCCCTGAGCGCACCGGCAACCTCCGCCCCCGTCTGACGTCCTTCGTCGGGCGGGAACCAGAACTCGCGGCCATTCGTTCCGACATGCACAGGGCCCGCCTGGTCACGCTCACCGGACCGGGCGGTTCGGGAAAGACCCGCCTCGCCGAGGAGGCCGCCGCAGGGCTGCCGCAGGCATGGCTGGTCGAGCTGGCCCCGCTCGACCACCCCGAGGCGGTCCCCGGCGCGGTGGTCAGCGCCCTCGGTCTGCGCGAGACCGTGCTGCTGACCAACGAGCTGACGACCCCGCAGGCCGACCCTGTCGCCCTGCTGATCGAGCACTGCGCGCAGCGCAGCCGACTCCTGATCCTTGACAACTGCGAGCATGTCATCGGCGCGGCGGCGGACCTCGCCGAGACCCTCCTCACCCACTGCCCCGGGCTCACGATCCTCGCGACCAGCCGTGAACCCCTGGGCGTCCCCGGCGAGTCGGTGCGCCCGGTCGAGCCCCTCGCCCCGGAGCAGGCGCACCGCCTCTTCGCCGAGCGCGCGAAGGCCGTCCGTCCCGACGCCGACGCGGCACTCGCCGACACCGGGGCCGTGGCGGAGATCTGCCGCCGTCTGGACGGGCTGCCGCTCGCCATCGAGCTGGCCGCGGCCCGGCTGCGGCTGCTGTCCCCGCGGCAGATCGCCGACCGGCTCGACGACCGCTTCCGCCTGCTCACCTCCGGAAGCCGTACGGTCCTGCCCCGCCAGCAGACCCTCCGCGCGGTCGTCGACTGGTCGTGGGACCTGCTGGACGAGCGCGAACGCACGCTGCTGCGCGAGGTGTCCGTGTTCGCCGGCGGCTGGGACCTCACGGCGGCCGAGGCGGTGTGCTCGGGCCCGGCGGCCGACCTGACGGGCGCCCTCGTGGACAAGTCCCTCGTCGTGGCCACGCCCACCGGCCCCGACGGCTCCGGCGGCATGCGCTACCGCATGCTGGAGACCATCCACGAGTACGCCACCGAGCGCGCCGCCGAGGTCCCCGGCCTGCGCGCCGCCGCCGAGCGCCGGCACCGCGCGTGGGTGCGCGCGCTGGTCGAGGAGGCCGACCCGCTGCTGCGCTCGGCGGCCCAACTGCCGTGGATCTCCCGCCTGGAGACCGAGCTGGACAACGTCCGGGCGGCACTGGACCGCGCGGTGCGCGTCGGCGACGAGGCGGAGGCGGGCGCGATCGCCCTCGCCATGGGCTGGTTCTGGTGGCTGCGCAACCACCGCCAGGAGGCGGTCGCCCGGGTCCACCTGGTCCTGCGCCTGGGCGTGGCCCTGGACACCCTCGCGGCGCCCGGCATGTCCGACGCCCCGCGCACGGGCGGCGCACTGGCCGGGCTCGTGGAGGCGGCCGACCCGGTCGGGGCGTTCGTCGCCGCCCCGGACGGCGAGGCCGGGCATCCGCTGCGCGAGCTGCGGTCGGACCTGCGGATGCTCTACCTGTTCCTGACCTCCGAGTCCGGTGCGGGGCTCCACCTCGCGGCGGACCCGCGCGCCCCGCAGTACGTCGCGCGCGTACGGGCCGCCTACGAGCACGGCGGCCCCCAGGCGGCGCGGCTCCCCGGCATCGTCTGGCCGCTGACCGCCTACTACCTGGGCGGCCCGGCGGACGTCGGCCCGGACATGGCCGCCGCCGTCGCCAACTGCCGCAGATACGGCGGCGACTGGGAGATCGGCGTCGCCCTGATGTACCGCACCCACGTGACCGTCGACTCCCCGGGCAACCTGCGGGGCGTGGACGAGGACCTGGCCGAGCTGCGCACGCTCAGCCGGCGTGTCGGGGACCGCTGGATGCGGGCCCAGGTGTGCAGCGCGGCGGGCGAGGCGGCCATGGCGCGCGGCCGGTTCGAGGAGGCCCGCGGCGAGTACGAGGAGGCGCTGCGCCTCGCCCACGAGGTGGGCGCCCACGCCGAGGCGCCGTTCCTGATGGCGCGGCTCGCCGAGATCGCCTACCGCTCGGGCGACCCGAAGACCGCGCTGACCGCCCTGGAGGAGGCGGAAGCGGCCGCCGACCGGTACACGGTGCGCGAGCCGAAGGCCTTCGTGCTGCTGCTGCGGGCCCAGATCGCCCTGCGCGAGGGGCAGACGGCCTGCGGCCGCGCGCTGTACGAGGCGAGCTGTGAGGCGGCGCGCGGAGGCACCCCGCCACCGCAGTTCGCGGCGGGGCTGCGGATGGTCGAGGCGCTCGTCGTCGCCGCCGAGTCGGGCCCCGCGCACGGGCTGCCGATCCTCGCCGAGGCGCTGCGCGAGGCCGTGGCCCAGCGGTGCGCCGAGGCGATCACGGCGGGCCTGGTCGACACCGCCGCCGGTCTGCTGGCCCGGCACGGCGATCTGCCGCGCGCGATCCGGCTGTACGCCGCCGCGGACCGCTGGCGCGCCGGCACCCGGCGCCCCGAGCCGGAGCACATCGAGGCCGCCCGGGTGCACGCCGGCGCCCGCGCGGCCCTGCCCGCCGACCGCTACGCGGCAGAGCGCACCCTGGGCGCGTCCCTCGGCGTGGCCGAGGTGCTGCGCGAACTGACCACCGCGGAGCCGCCGGTCGAGAGCCGCTGAGGACCACGACCGGCGGACGGGCAGGGCTACCGGCAGGTGAACCGGGACTGTGCCCAGTCCGCGAGCGCCGCCTGGTCGAAGACGTTGCTGTGCGGCTCCACGACGAGCCGTACGGTTGTGCGCCCGGTCAGGTCCACATGGACGGGGACGGCCTGGTCGCGCCCCTTGACCATGCCGGACCGCCACAGCCGGACCCCGTCGGCGTACACCGAGAACGACACCTTGCCGAGGCCGAGCGTCATGTCGTCCACACCGGCCTGCGCGTCGTACGCGGTGCACTGCCGGTTCAGGGTGATGGTGACGGAGGACTCGCCGTTCACGGTGACCCCGCGCGCGTACCGCACGCCGCCGATCGACATGCCGTAGCGCTGCCACACCCAGCTGCTCTCGCCGAGCCGGATCTCGGGCCGGGTGCCGTCGCCGTCGACGTCGTAGCTCAGCTCGTTCATCTCGTAGACGGTGGGCGCCAGCGGTGGAGTGGGCGTCGGGGTCGGTGTCGGCGTGGGCCTCGGCGAAGGCGTCGGAGTCGGAGTCGGTGTGGGCTTCGGCCTGGGGGCCGGCGTGGGCGTGGGCTTCGGCGTGGGGGTCGGTGTCGGGGTCGGTTCGGCGGCGGGCACGACCGGCGGCGGGGCCGGCGTGTGCCTCGACGGGGTCGGCCGCGGCGCCGGAGGCCGTACGGCCGGCGCGGACGGCGCCGGTCTCGCGATCTCCTTGGTCGGCGGGTGGCTGTCGTTGGCCAGGGCCAGCGCCACCGCGGCGGCGGCCACCGCGACGACACCGGCCGCGATCCCCGCCTTCACCGGCGCCCCGAGCCCCTCCGACGCCGCGGCCCCGCCCGCGCCGCCCGCCCCGCCGGACGAGCCGGTGGCCGCGGCGGCGACCCCGGCGGCCCCGGCCGAGGCGCTGCCGGCCACGATGCCGAGCGCCTTGGCGTACCCGGCGGTGGCGAACCAGCCGATGACCGCGACCGGGACGACACCGGGGATGCCGCTCGCGACCTCTTCGATCTGCGCGGCGGCCAGCCGGCACTTGGCGCACTCCTCCAGGTGCTTGCGCAGCCCCCGCTCGGCGCGGATGCGCAGCTTGCGGCGGGCGTACGTGCCGAGCTGGTCGGCGTAGCGGGCGCACTCCTCGTCACCGGCGAGGGTGGCGCTGACGTGGGCCTGGAGATAGGCCTGCTTCAGCCCCTCGCGCGCGCGGCTGGCGAGCACCCGGGTGCCGTTGGCGTCCAGCCCGAAGAGCACGGCCACCTCGCTCGGGGACTCGTCCTCCACCTCGGTGTGCCACAGCACGGCCTGCCAGCGCTCGGGCAGCGAGCGGAACGCCCGCATGGCCATGGACTGTTCGGCCTCCCGCATGGCGCGCACGTCGGCGCCCAGGTCCAGGCCCGCGCCGAAGGAGCCGATGGACGAGGCGTCGTCCGGCACCTCGGACGCGCGCGAGGCGTGCTGGGCGAAGACGGCGAAGTCGTCGACGAGGTGCTCACGCCGGGCGGACTTGGTCCAGTTCGCGGCGACGCGGCGTACGGAGGTGAGCAGGTAGGCCCGTACGGCGTGCTCGGGCCCGGCCCCGCCGCGCACGGCCTGCAGCATGCGGGCGAAGACCTCGGCGGTGAGGTCGTCCGCGGTGTGCCCGTCGCGGCAGCAGGTCCGCGCGTAACGCCGTACGGCATCGGCGTGCCGCCGGTACAGCTCCTCGTACGCGGAGTCGTCGCCCCCGCGCATCCGCTCGATCAGCTCGGCGTCGCCCGGCGGCATCCCCCGGGGCGGCGGCAGGACGCTGCCCTCACGCTGGGCCGGCACGCTCCCGGCGGCGGTGCGACCGCCCCGGCTCGGACCGCCCTGGCTCGGTACCTGGGGCGGGGTCTCCGCAGTGGTCTCCGCGGCCGCCGCGCCCGCGTCGTCACCGCGTGACTCGTCCTGCCCCTCAACGCCCATCGCGGAAAGCCCCCGACGCCGGCCCAGCCCAAACCGTCACCGGCACAGAGTGCCACACTGTCTTTTGTTCAACGACCCCCGTGCACGGCATCCACTCATCCGAGGGGCATGGTCAACCCGCCCCCTCGAACATCATCCGAACGGGCGAACCCGACGCGCCCGCACCCGCCCGTGAAACCGTCACGGGCGGGTGCGGGCGGCCGAACGCAACCGATCTACGCGGGCCGCGACCGCAGCCCCTCCAGCAGGATGTCCAGCAGCCGCGCCGACGCCGCCGCCTGCTGCGCGGCATCCGGCAGGGACGGTGCCGCCGTGGCGATCACGAGCAGTACGTCCCCGACGGACACGTCCGCCCGCAGCTCGCCCGCGGCCCGGGCCCGGTCGACCAGCCGGCCGACCACGTCGAGCAGTGCGCCGACCCCGCCGTCGTCGGACCCGCCGGCTCCCGCGGACTGCCCGGACACCAGCCGCAGTTCACCGGAGGCCGGCTGCACCCGCTGCTGCGGCACCCGCGGCTCCTCGGCAGGGCCTGCGGAAGCGCCCCCCTCGGCCGAACCGGCGGAGCCGGCGAGCACCTGCGGCGGCAGCAGCCGCCCCGCCCCGGACGCCACCGACGTCCGCAGGAAGCGGGACAGCGCCGACCACGGCTCGTCCTCCTGCCCGAGCGCGGTGCGCGCCTGATCGGTCAGGCGCGCGGTCTCCTCCTCGGCTATCCGCCGGACCAGTACGTCCTTGCTGGGAAAGCGCCGGTACACCGTGCCGACACCGACCCGCGCGCGCCGCGCCACGTCCTCCATCGGCGCGCCGTAGCCCAGCTCGCCGAAGACCTCGCGCGCCGCACGCAGCACGTGCTCCAGATTGCGCTGTGCGTCCACGCGCAGCGGTGTCGTACGCGACGCGTCCGCGCGTCCGTTGCCCACCGCGGCGCTCACCGCCCCGCCGCCGGGTGCGACGACGGCTGCGGTTGCCGATGACCAATGATGCGTGTCCTGAACATGCATGTTTTTCCCCCGGTAAATGACGTCTCCCCCCGGAGACTCCCCGTCACTGCATCCGGAGTGCGCGGAACCCACTTCGATCTCGACCGGGTCCGCCCGTCGCGAGCCCCGTTCGAGCACATTCCCTACACCCCGTCGACACACGAACATAGTTGAGAGGGAGTCAATTCAGAAGGGGCAGGTTCCGCTCGTCGCGCCCCCCGATCGGAGTACGCGTCATATCCGCCCCGATTCCCCACCTTCGCACACTGTGACCCGCCCCCGCTGACCTGCCCCCTTTCGTCCACCCCGGCGACCGCCCCCGGCGCACCGCACACGCGCCCGCCGGTCACACAAATTGCCGGGACTGTGGACAAACAACAGCGCCGGGTGCGTCATGGGATGGTGAAGGAACGTGCGCGCATTCTGGTTGTCGGCGGTGGCTACGTCGGGATGTACACGGCCCTGCGCCTCCAGCGGAAGCTGAAGGCCGAGCTCAGGCGCGGTGAGGTCGAGATCACCGTCGTCACGCCCGATCCCTACATGACGTACCAGCCCTTCCTCCCCGAAGCGGCCGCCGGTTCGATTTCCCCTCGCCATGTCGTCGTACCGCTGCGCCGCGTCCTGCGCCAGTGCCATGTCGTCGTCGGCGAGGTGATCTCCGTCGACCACGCGGTGCGCACCGCCGCGGTCTCCACGCCCGCCACCACCGAGGAGGGCACGGCGGCCGACCTCCTCGCGTACGACGAGATCGTCCTCGCCCCCGGTTCCGTCTCCCGCACGCTGCCCGTGCCCGGCCTCGCCGAGTACGGCATCGGTTTCAAGACCGTCGAAGAGGCCATCGGCCTGCGCAACCACGTCCTCGAACAGCTGGACATCGCCTCCTCCACCCGCGACCCCGCGATCCGCGACGCCGCCCTGACCTTCGTCTTCCTCGGCGGCGGCTACGCCGGCGTCGAGGCGCTCGCCGAACTGGAGGACATGGCCCGCTACGCCGTGCGCTACTACCACAACGTCCGCCCCGAGGACATGAGATGGATCCTCGTGGAGGCCTCCGACCGCGTCCTCCCCGAGGTCGGCGCCGAGCTGGGCCGCTACACCGTCACCCAGCTGCGCCGCCGCAACATCCAGGTGCTGCTCGAAACCCGCCTGGACTCCTGCGCCGACCGCGTCGCCGTCCTCAGCGACGGCCAGCGCTTCCCGACCCGTACGGTCGTGTGGACCGCCGGCGTCAAACCGCACCCCGTGCTCGCCGCCACCGACCTGCCGCTGACCGCGCGCGGCCGCCTGAAGTGCACGGCCGAGCTGACCGTGGACGGCGCGGCGCACGCCTGGGGCGCCGGCGACGCGGCGGCCGTCCCCGACGTCACCGCCGCCGAACCCGGCACCGACACCGCCCCCAACGCCCAGCACGCCGTCCGCCAGGCCCGCACCCTCGGCGACAACATCGCCCACGCGCTGCGCGGCGAGCCCCTGGAGACGTACGCGCACCGGTACGTCGGCTCGGTCGCCTCCCTCGGCTTCCACAAGGGCGTCGCCCAGGTCTACGGGCGCAGGCTGAAGGGCTACCCTGCCTGGTTCATGCACCGCGTCTACCACCTCAGCAGGGTGCCCACCTTCAACCGAAAGGCCCGCGTGCTGGCGGAATGGACCCTCGCAGGGCTCTTCAAACGGGAGATCGTCTCGCTCGGTTCGCTCGAACATCCCCGAGCGGAGTTCGAACTCGCGGCCGGTGGAAAGCCTCCTCACAATCCCTCGGACGACCCGTTGGGGTCGTCCTGACCGGACCCAGGAACTCCACGGCCCGCTCCGGCGTCTGACGGATGTCGCCGCGGCCCGCCCCCGCAAGACCCTGCGCTCCCGACAAGACCCTGCCAGACTGCCCCACGTCCGCGGACGGTTCACCCGCCCGCCCACAGCACCCACGAGGCTCTTCCCACAGTGAACTTCACGCGCTGGAGCGCCCGGCTCCCCGGAACGCAGCGCCGCGCCGCCGCGCGGACCGAGACCCCGGTCCCCACGGACCGGCGGGGAGAAGGCTCGGTGCCCGCGGCCCGCGCCGAGCAGTCGGCCGACGGCACAACCCCGGTGCCTGCCGTCGACGAACTGCCCGCGCGCGACGTCCTCGACCGCGTCCCCGCACTCGTCGCCCTCGTGCACGGCCCGGACCACCACCTCGCGTACGTCAACGGCGCGTACACCGCGGCCTTCGGCGCACGACCGGCGGGCGCGCCCGCGCGGGAGGCGCTGCCGGAGCTGGCCGAGCTGGGCCTGCTCCCGCTCCTCGACCAGGTGCTGCGCAGCGGCAAGCCCCGCACCCTGAAGTCCCGCAAGGCCGTCGACGGCCGGTCGTACACCTTCACGTGCACCCCCGTCGCCGAGGACGGCGACCGCGACGGCGGCGTGCTGGTCTTCGCCACCGACGTCACCGACCACGCCGAGGCCGCCGAACGCCTGCGCGCCAGCGAACGCCGCCAGCGCGAGACCGCCGTCACCCTCCAGCGCTCCCTGCTCCCACAGGAACTGGAACAACCCGACGACCTGCGCATCGCCGCCACCTACCAGCCCGGCGGCACCGAGGCCGCGGTCGGCGGCGACTGGTACGACGTCATCACCCTCGGCGGCGGCCGCACGGCCCTCGTCATCGGCGACGTCATGGGCCGGGGCGTGCGCGCGGCGGCGGTCATGGGCCAACTCAGGACAGCCGTCCGGGCGTACGCCCGCCTCGACCTGCCGCCGCACGAGGTGCTCCAGCTGCTGGACGGCCTGGCCGCCGAGATCGACGCCAACCAGATCGCCACCTGCGCCTACGCCGTCCACGACCCCAACGAGGGCCGGCTGGTGTACGCCTCCGCGGGCCACCTCCCGATCCTCGTCCGCGACGAGAACGGCTCGGTCTCCCGCGCCGACGAACCCACCGGCCCGCCGCTCGGCACCGGCGGCTGGATGCACGCGTCGGGTTCGATCGCGCTCGGCCCCGGATCGACGGCCGTCCTCTACACGGACGGCCTGGTCGAACGCCGCGACGAGGACCTGGACGAGGGCATCGCGGCACTCGAACGCGCCCTCGCGGGCGCCACCGGCACCCCGCAGGTCGTCTGCGACCGCCTGGTCCGCTCGGCCGGCGTCACCGCCGACCACGACGACGACGTCGCGGTCCTCGTCCTCCAGCACCCGGCCCGTACGGGCCCCGCAGGCGAACTCTTCCGCAACGCGGCCCTGGAACTCCTCGGCGGCGTGGAAGCGGCCCCACGCGCGCGTGCCTTCGCCTCCGGCGTCCTCACCAGCTGGCGCTTCCCTGCCGAACTGCACGACCTCGGCGTCCTCGCCACCAGCGAACTGGTCGCCAACTCCCTCCAGCACGGCACCCCGCCGATGCGCCTGCGCCTGCGCCGCACCGACCGCCGCCTGATCGTCGAGGTCACGGACGGCGACGACCACCTGCCCCGGCGCCGCCGCGCCGAACCGGCCGACGAGTCCGGCCGCGGCATCGCGATCGTCGCGACGATCGCCTCGAACTGGGGCTCGCGCCGCACTCCCGGCGGCGGCAAGGCGGTCTGGTGCGAATTCCTCCTGCCGAAGGGAAAACAGGGGACGCAGGGGAAGCACTGACCCATGGCAGACACGCCCCTGACGGACGTACACCGCGCGAGCCACGGCCCGGAGCAGTACGCCGCCTACAGCGCCCCGATCATGCGCCCCTTCGTGGCCGAGCTGCTGGACGCCGTGGACCTCGGCCCCGGCTCCACCGTCCTCGACCTCGCCTGCGGCACCGGCTTCGCCGCCCACGCGGCCGCCGCCCTCACCGGCCCCACCGGCCGCGTCTGCGGCGCCGACATCGACGAGGGCATGATCCGGGTGGCCCGGGAACAGCACCCCCGCCTCTACCCCGACATCGACTTCACGGTGGCCCCCGCCGACCTCCTCCCCTACGACACCGCCGCCTTCGACGCCGTCGTCTGCCAGCAGGGCACCCAGTTCTTCCCCGACCTCGGCGCCGCCTTCGCCGAGACGGCCCGCGTCACCCGCCCCACCGGCCGTTTCGCCACGACCGCCTGGGCCCCCGTCGACCGCCAGCCCTACTTCCTCGCCCAGCAGCGGGCCCTTGAGGAGTACGGCGGCCCCGACGCGCCGGGCTACTTCGCGCGGGCGTTCGCCCGCACCGCCGACCAGCTCACCGAGGCCCTCCGCACGGCCGGCTACCACGACACGGCCCACCGCGAGGTCACCTTCGCCATCACCCTGCCCCCGCTGGACACCTACGCCCCCGGCCACCTCACCGCCCTCTGGGGCGGCCTGATCACCCGGGCCGGCGGCAGGCGGGCCCTCACCGCCGCGGGCCGCCTGGTCCTGGACCAGCTCGCGGACCGCACCGCCCCCGACGGCACGGCGACGCTCCCCTTCACCGTGACGCTGGTGACGGCAACCCGCTGACCGGTACGCGCGACGGCCGCCACCCGAAGGCGACGGCCGTCGCGAACCGCTGCGGGACCGCGGGGCTACGCCTCCGCCGCCACCGGCTCTGCCGGCGCCCCGCCGCGCGTGACCACCCGGCTGCCCTGCGCCGACCACGGCCGGTCCTGCACCGTGGTGAGCCGCCGCCCGAGCCGCAGCGCCAGGAAGGTGATCCCGAGCGAGAACAGCAGGAACGTCACGATGTACGGCGCGTGCAGCGAGGCACCCATGGGCCCGCCCACCGCCGGACCGACGGCCAGCGCCAGCTGCTTGACCAGCGCGAACGCAGAGTTGTACTGCCCGGCCATGCCCTCCGGCGCCAGATCGGCGACCAGCGGCGCGACGGTCGGCGACAGCATCGCCTCACCCAGCCCGAAGAGCGCGTACGTCGAGACGAACGCGGCCGTGGCCATCTCCTGGCTGCTGTGCCCCAGCCCCGCGTACCCGGCCGCGACCCACGCCACGGCCCAGATCAGGCCTACCCCGGCGATCACGCGCGAGCGCCGACGCCGCTCGACGAACTTCAGCACGGCGAACTGGGCGACCACGATCATCAGCGTGTTCGCGGCCAGGGCGGTCCCCAGCGCGGACGTGGATATCCCGGCGGCCTCGACGCCATACGCGCTCAGACCGGACTCGAACTGGCCGTAGCAGGCGAAGAACAGCACGAAGCCGAGCACGCACAGCTGCACCATCGCCCGGTTCCCGAGCAACTGCTTCCAGCCGCCCTTCGCCGACGGCGCGGGCGCGTCCGTCAGCCGCGGCGCGTGCGGCATCCGCACCGTCGCCATCACCACGACCAGCAGCAGGAATATCGCCGCCTCGATCGCGAACAGCAGCGTGAACGAGGACACGCGCGTGGTGTCGACGAGATGGCCGCCGATCAGACCACCGACACCCAGCCCCAGGTTCTGCAGGAAGAACTGCATCGCGAACGCACGCGAGCGCGTGTCCGCCGTCGAGCAGTCCACGATCATCGTCGCCAGCGCCGGCTGCATCACGGCCTGCCCGGCCCCGAGCGCCGCGGCCGACAGCAGTACGGTCGTGGCGTTGCCCGCCAGCCCCAGGCTCAGTGCGCCGAGCGCGGCGGTGACCAGGGCGGCGAGCAGGACCGGCAGTGGGCCGCGCCGCACGATCGCCCGGCCGGCGAACGGCAGCACTATCAGCGCGGCCACGGCGAAGACGGCGAGGACGAGCCCCGCCGTCATCGACCCGAGGCCCCGCACCTGCGCCACATAGACGTACAGGTACGGGACCGTGAAGCCGAGCCCGAAAGCACTGAGTGCGTTACCCACGTGGATCCGGCGCATCGCTGCGCCCATCGCCCTGGTCACGTTCACCTCTCTCAACCACTGAGATCCGAAGAAGTTAGATCTGAAGACTTCGAAGCTAAAGACTACACAATCAAGGACTTCAAGGCAAAGGAGCTGCGTGCGATACTGCGGCCATGGCCGACACCCCCGGCGTCACAGAGCCGACCCTCGAAGAACAGATCGCCGCCTACCAGCGCGAGTTCCACGACCTCGACCCCCAGGTCGAGAAGATCGTCTCGGCACTGTCCCGGCTCAACCGCCGCATGAACGTCGCTTACGGCCGCCAGACCTCGGCCCTCGGCATCAGCAACGCCGAGTGGGAGGTCCTCAAGGCCCTCGTCCTCTCCGGCGTGCCCTATCGCATGGGCCCCAGCGACCTCGCCAAGCGCCTCGGCCTCACGCCGGCCGCGATGACCCACCGGATCGACCGCATGGTCGCCGAGGGGCTCGTCACCCGGGAGCGTGACGAGTCGAACCGCGTCCGGGTGATCGTCGAGCTGACCCCCGAGGGCCGCGAGAAGTGGCTGGAGGCCATGCGCCTGGCGACCGTCTTCGAGGAGGACCTGCTCCAGGACCTCACTCCCGCGGAGCGCGCGGTGCTGGGAGAGGTCCTCACCCGTCTGCTGCGCCGGGTGGAGCACGCCCAGCCGGACGCCGGCGGCCGCCTCACCGACCTGGACTGATGCCGCCCCGTCAGGGCCGCGGAAAAGATCTTGACAGCGAAGGTTGACGCTCGCCTGACGGATCCGTAAAGTTCTCCGGGTTGCCGCCGAGCCGTAACGGTTCTCCGGCAACACTCCGCCGCTTCGCGCGGCACCTCCTCACACCATCAGCACGATCTCCCGTCCGGGTCGATTTCGGCATGCCCGAATTCAATTCGAATGGAAGCCCGGCGCCCCGATTGGGAATCGCCGAGCGGATCCGCTAGGGTTTGAGACGTCGGAACGGCCCAACGGCCGGGAAGACAAGCCCCCCTGACTGGGAGTCAGACGCCGAAAGGATCTGATAGAGTCGGAACCGCCGGAAAGGGAAACGCGAAGCGAAAGCGGAGCGGGAACCTGGAAAGCACCGAGGAAATCGGATCGAG
>NZ_JBHJYK010000003.1:553593-592440 GCF_042269865.1 Streptomyces sp. NPDC055966 | reverse complement strand
CGCACACCGACGGACGTCGCAGCCCACCTCGACCAATACGGAACCCACCTCCCGACCCGGATCAAACCCGCATGTTGATTCTCTGCGGGCCCTTATGATGCGGTGCGCGATTCGGCCCTGTCCCCGGTCGAGTCGCGGAAGTTCATCCTGCGGATGTTGGAGGAAGTGCCGTGCGGGCCATCGACCTGAGCAACGTGACGTGGCGCAAGAGCAGCTACAGCAACTCCGACGGCGGCCAGTGCGTCGAAGTCGCCGACAACATCCCTTCCGTCATCCCTGTCAGGGACAGCAAGGACACCACCCGCACCCCCCTCCTCTTCGGCGCGGGCGCCTGGGGGGCGTTCGTCGACGACGTCAAGCGCTGAATCGTGATCAAACCGCGCTACAACTCCGTGTGCATGCCATGAGTCTCCTGTGGAGCGCGGGTGGGCAACCCGCGCTCCCATCCTGTAGGGAGACGTCTTGGAATCACCTGAAAGACCGGGGCGCCGGGGCCGGACCGCCGCGCTGATCGCGGGGGCCGTCGGCGCCGGCGTCGTCGCTGGGCTCTGCACCGGTTACGTCGTCCAGGCCGGTCGGCCGCCCACGAGGCTGCCCTCGCTGTCGCAGCCCGTCGTCCCTCAGGGCAAGGGCACTGTCGAGCCTCTGTCGGCGGCGGACGACCGCCGGGTGAAGACCGACGGCGACCTGCGCAAGCTGCTGCTGAAGCGGCCCAAGGGCGCGCGGGTCACCGACTTCGGGAGTGCCGACGGCTGGATGGACCTGGCCGACTACGCGAGCGCCTTCAAGAATCCGACCGGGGCCTTCAAGGACGAGCTGAAGAGCGAGTTCCGGCGCGCGGCCCAGACCACCTGGCAGACCGGCACGTACGACGTCGAGATACGGCTCGTCCAGTACCACCAGGTGTCGGCGCCCGGCGCCGCCAAGCATGTGGAGGAGCAGCGGTACTGGGCCGAGCGGGATCCGGACACCGGCAGCTCGCCCATCCCCGGCACCGGCGACGGCATGGTGTTCGTGCACCGCACGCCCAAGGCCGAGAGCGGCTACCTGCCGGTGTACTCGGCCGAGGCGCTCGCCTCGCGCGGTGACATCTACATGGACATCTGGATCACCGACACCAAGCCGATCCCCGAGAACGAGATCATGGAACTGGCGAAGCGGCAGGTGGCCCAGCTGTGAACGAGGCTGTGAACGAATCCGCCGAGCCCGAGACGCCGCCCGCACCGCCCGCAGCGCCCGCACCGGCCCCCGCCAGGCGGCCCGTGGGCCGGATCGTCGCCGTCGCACTGCTGGCCCTCGCCGTTGTCGGCGGGCTCGGGTTCACCGCGGTGACGGTCGCCGGTGCCGACCGGGATCCCGGCAAGCCCGTCTTCACGTTCCCCAAGGCCTCCGAGGGGGGCGAGAAGGACCAGAACCCCCAGGACGACCAGCAGGGCAAGGACGTCTCGGGGCTGCGCGGCATGCTGATGCCGTACGAGAAGGGCGTGTCCTACGGCTACGGCCAGGGGCCGGACATCGGCGAGTTCGGCCCCGACGTCGCGCTCGACGGACGCGAGGCCACCGCACTGCGCAAGCAGGAGATCCACGGCCTGCCGCCGGCGACCCGGCGGGCACTGGAACAGGTGATCGACAAGGAACACATCCAGGGCATGGCGATGCGCAGCTACGCCCCGTTCGACAGCGAGTACGGAGGCCTCGACAAGCCCTTCACGCTCACCTTCGAACTGGTCCGGCTGGCGAACCGCGACTCCGCACGCGAACTCTCCACCAGCCGGAACGAGGTCTTCAAGGCCCTCGGGGTCTTCCCCAGGGGGCCGGAGATCCAGGGCCACACGGACGCGGCCTGCTTCCGGATGCCCAAGACGGGCGACGAGAAGACCGACCGCATGGTCTGCTCCGCCTCGGTGGGCGACGTGCTCGTCACCGTCAACGCGGCCGGGACCCGCCCGCTCGACACCGACCACATCGCCGTCTTCGTCGGCAGAGAGCTCGACCGCATCAAGGACAAGGACCCGGGGAAGGCCGTATGAGCGAGCAGCAGATTCCCGTCGCCCCCGTGCTGCCGGAGCCGGAGCAGGAGCCCGCGGCGCCCGCGGGCAAGGACCGCCCGGTCCTGCGGGCCGTCCTGCGCTGGACCGCGGCCCTCGCGGTCTTCGCGGTGGCCGGCACGTCGACGGCGTACGGCATCACCCGGGTGGAGCGCACCGACCTCCCCGGCCTCGCCACGCGACCGGACGGCCGCTGGGACTACCCGCGGATCGTCCGTCCGCCGCTGCCCGCCGGCCGCCCGGCCCCCTTCGCCCGCAACAACGCGGCGGACATCCACTACGCCGACCTGCGCACACTGGTGCTGTCCGCGCCGAAGGGCGCCAAGGCCGTCCCGGCACTCGCCGGCGACCGCGGATGGACCAACCCGAAGGTGTTCCTCGCGGAGTACGCGAGCAAGGACGACCGGGACGCTCTCCAGGGCGAGCTCACCGACCACGGCCTGCGGCACATCGCCGCCCGCGGCTGGACCATGCCGGACGGCACCCGGACCCGGATCTACCTGCTCCAGTTCGAGACCGGCCTGATCGCCGGCGAGGTCCAGCAGGACGAGTTCACCGGCTACGACGACCCGCCGCTCGCCCTGCGCGGGGCTGCCGACAACGCGATGGACGAGTCGTACCCCGCGGCCGCCACCGCCGACGGGAACAGCCTCGTGGAGGAGTTCGCCGAAAAGCAGCCGTACGGTGCCGAGCAGGTGCGGCAGGCCTACATCTCCTCCGGCGACGTCATCGCACTCGTGGTGCAGTCCCGCGCGGGCGGTGCGAAGGAGATCCCGTTCCAGCAGACGGTGGTCCTGCAGCAGCAGCTGCTCGGCTGAGGACCCGGACAGCGCACCTCGGCAAGAGTGCCGGGTCCCGGCCGCGTAAGCTGAGCCCCGGCTCTGTCGTACGCCCACCCTCGCTCAAGGAGCACCCGTGGAGATCTTCTTCGAAACCCTGCTGGTCCTGGTCTGCGTCGGCGTGCTCGCCTTCGCCGCTCTGGCAGTGAAGAAGCTGTACCAGGGCCAGCGCTGAACCTCACCTAGGAAAGCTTTCCGCTCATGATCGAGATCCCGTCCGACCTGCACAAGGACCTCGTCCCGCTCGCCTTCCTGCTCGGCAACTGGGCCGGCGCGGGCGTGCACGACTTCCCCGGCGCCGAGAAGTGCAACTTCGGCCAGGAGGTCAGCTTCACCCACGACGGACGGGACTTCCTGGAGTACCACTCCCACACCTGGGTGCTGGACAACGACGGCAACAAGGTCCGCCCGCTGGAGTCGGAGTCCGGCTTCTGGCGGATCGACGCCGACCGCAAGGTCGAGGTGACGATGACCCGCGACGACGGTGTCATCGAGATCTGGTACGGCGAGATGGCCGACAAGAAGCCGCAGATCGACCTGGTCACGGACGCCGTCGCCCGCACGGCCGCCGCCCGGCCGTACAGCGGCGGCAAGCGGCTCTACGGGTATGTGAAGAGCGACCTGATGTGGGTCGGCGAGAAGCAGACGCCCGACGTCGAGCTGCGCCCCTACATGTCGGCCCATCTGAAGAAGGTCGTCACCCCCGAGGACGTCGAGCGCTGGGCCAAGGCCCTCCCCGACGACATGCCGGACGACGGCATCGCGTTCTTCAAGTGACCAAGGCCGGGTAAGGGCCTTTCCTGATCACACGCGGCTTCACACGCGTCCCAGCAGCCCACCTGCGAGACCGCCGACGAGACCGTCCTCCGCGTCCATGTCGTCGTCGGCGGACTTCGGCTTCGGGTCGTGCCCGGGGTGGTTGCGGTGGTTGTCGGGCCGGGACCAGATGTCCCCGGCGGCGGGCTGGCCGGCGGCCGTGGGCCCGGGGCGGGCGGACGCCGCGGTCGCGCCGAGCGTGGCGAGCAGGACAGGGGTGGCGACCGCGAGGGCCAGGATTCTGCGGACGTGCATGGATACCTCCGTGTTGGGGGCGACAGGTCGCCGCGAAGCTACCCACGGAATTCATCCTGAATAACGAATTATCGAGCTAACCACTCATGCGGCCGAAGAGGACCGGCTCCCGGTGTGACGGGCGTGGTTCTAGACTCGTCGGTGTGGTGAGCACCGACTGGAAGAGTGACCTCAGGCAGCGTGGCTACCGGCTGACGCCGCAGCGGCAGCTCGTGCTCGAAGCCGTGGACACCCTTGAGCACGCGACCCCCGACGACATCCTCACGGAAGTGAAGAAGACGGCGTCGGGGGTCAACATTTCCACCGTCTACCGGACCCTGGAGCTGCTGGAGGAGCTGGGTCTGGTCAGCCACGCCCACCTCGGGCACGGGGCGCCCACCTACCACCTCGCCGACCGGCATCACCATCTGCATCTGGTGTGCCGGGACTGCGAGAGCGTGATCGAGGCCGATGTGGCGGTCGCGTCGGAGTTCACCGCCAAGCTGCGGGCGCAGTTCGGGTTCGACACCGACATGAAGCACTTCGCGATCTTCGGCCGCTGCAAGGACTGCTCCCTGAAGAGTTCAACTACCGCGTCGTAGGCTGGCCGTATGAAGAGCCCTCTGCTGTCCCTGCCCGGCGCCGTCCCCGCCGAGGGCGTGGACGAAGGTGTCGCCGCCCACTACGGCGACCTGTTCCGTGAGCAGCGTGCCCTCGCCGAGGGCAGCGGCTTCGTGGACCTGTCCCATCGCGGCGTCGTCACGGTCACCGGTGACGACCGGCTGAGCTGGCTGCACCTGCTCCTCACCCAGCACGTCAGCGAGCTGCCGCCCGGCGAGGCCACCGAGGCGCTGATCCTGTCCGCGCACGGGCACATCGAGCACGCCCTGTACCTGGTCGACGACGGTACGACGGTGTGGGCGCACGTGGAGCCCGGGACGCGGGAGGCGCTCCTCGCCTACCTGGAGTCGATGAAGTTCTTCTACCGGGTCGAGGTCGCCGACCGGACGGACGACTTCGCGGTCGTCCACCTGCCCGCCGGGTCCATCGCCGAGGTGCCGGACGGCGTCGTCGTACGGGAGACGGCGTACGGGCGGGACCTGTTCCTGCCGAGGGCCGACCTGGAGTCCTTCGCGGCCTCCCACGGGCCCGCCGCCGGGCTGCTCGCGTACGAGGCGCTGCGCGTCGAGCAGCACCGGCCCCGGCTCGGCTTCGAGACCGACCACCGGACCATTCCGCACGAGCTGGGCTGGATCGGTACGGCGGTGCACCTGCAGAAGGGCTGCTACCGGGGGCAGGAGACCGTGGCCCGGGTGCAGAACCTGGGCAAGCCGCCGCGCCGGCTGGTCTTCCTGCACCTGGACGGGAGCGACGTCCATCTGCCGGGCGCGGGAACCGAGATCCGCCTCGCGGACGACGGGCCCGACGGGCGCAGGATCGGGTTCGTGACGACGTCCGTACGCCACCACGAGCTGGGGCCGGTGGCACTGGCGCTGGTCAAGCGCAATGTGCCGGTGGACGCGCGGCTGATCGCCGGTGACACCGCCGCCGCGCAGGAGGTCGTGGTCGAGCCGTAGGCCGGCCCTGGGGCGTCGTCACATCTCCAGCAGCACCGTGAAGGGGCCGTCGTTCGTCAGGGACACCCGCATCCGCGCCCCGAACCGGCCCGTCGCCACCGTCGCGCCGAGGGCCCGCAGTTGGGACACCACCTCGTCGACCAGGGGCTCGGCGACATCGCCCGGGGCCGCCGCGTTCCACGTGGGGCGGCGGCCCTTGCGGGCGTCGCCGTAGAGGGTGAACTGGCTGATGGCCAGCAGCGGGGCGTCGACGTCGCTGCACGACCGCTCGTCCTGGAGCATGCGGATCGACCACAGCTTGCGGGCCAGCTGGGCCGCCTTCTCCTTGGTGTCCTCGTGGGTCACCCCGACCAGGACGCACAGCCCCTCGCCCTCGATCGCGCCGACCGTCTCGCCGTCCACGACGACGCTCGCGCCGTCCACCCGCTGCACCACCGCTCGCATGCGGACCATCATGCCGCGTGTCCCGCTCGTGGTCACAGGCGGCCCATTATCAATCCTTACCGCCCATCTGGGGCTGTTCGGGGGCACTCGGTCACATTGCGGTCGGTCGGGGTGGCACGATGCTTACCACACGCCGGTCGAGGGGACGGTCACGATGAGCACACCTAGTACCAGCGGGCGGCTGGAGCTCCAGGGGGTCCAAGGGGTCCAGGGGATGCCGGAGGTGACGTACCGGGCGCCCACGCAGCGCGCCGACAGTCCGTCGAGCCCCGTGCTGCCCGCCGAGCCCCGCGAGCGCGAACTGGCCCGGCTCGGCCTGCCCGAGCTGCGCACCCTGCGCCGGGACGCCCAGCGCGACGAGGCGGACCTCAGCTATGTGCGGCGACTGCTCCAGGGGCGGATCGACATCCTGCGCGCGGAGCTGTGCCGGCGCGGCCGGGCCTCGGTGCCCGCGCCGGCCGACGGCTCGGTGGTGGACCGGCTCCCGGAGATCCTCAAGGACGCCCCGGCCCGGTACCGCTCCTCGGCCCGCCATGTCACGCTCGGCACCCCGCACAACGAGGAGTACCGGCAGCTGGCCGCCGAGATGCTCGGCGAGGTCGAGCTGAGCGATCTCGCGGCGCGGACCGATCTCGAACTGAGCAGTGCCATGGGGCGGTTGGTGCGCTACGAGCAGGAGGTCTCGCAGCGCCGGCAGCGGCTGCAGCAGACCACCGACGAGTGCAGCGGGGAGATCGCCCGCCGGTACCGGGTCGGCGAGGCCACGGTGGACGACCTGCTGAGCTGAAAAGGGGGCGACGCCCGGCGGGTCGTGTGCCTATCGTGAGGTGATGAGCGACCTGGTGATACGCGCTGTCGGCGAGTCCGAGTACGAGAACTGGCTGCGGGCCGTGAGCACCGGGTTCCTGAGTCCGCCCACCGTGAGCGCGGACCAGCTGGAGCGCAGCCGCCGCACGGACGCCGAGGCGTCGGCCCGGCGGACCGGCGCCTTCGACGGCGACCGGTGCGTGGCGACGCTCTGCTCCTTCCGGCAGGAACTCACCGCCGTCGGCGGCGCGTTCGTCCCCGCGAACGCCGTCTCGGGCGTCACCGTGAGTCCCACGCACCGGCGCCGGGGCCTGCTCACCCAGATGCTGGGCCGGGACCTCGCGGCGGCGAAGGAGCGCGGTGACGTCGTCGCCACGCTGATCGCCGCCGAGTACCCGATCTACGGCCGCTACGGCTTCGGCCCGGCGGCCTGGTCCGTCAAGTGGACCGTCGAGGCGCTCCGGGCGGGGCTCGACCGGCGCTGGGCCGGGCCCGAGGACGGGGGCCGGATCGATCTGGCCGACGGCGCCGAGGTGCGCACGCTGGGGCCCGCGCTGCACGAGCGGTTCCGGGCCGCCACGCCCGGCGCGGTCAGCCGTGTCCCGGTGTGGTGGGACCTGACGACCGGCGTCCTGCGCTCCGGCCCGGACTGGACCGAGCCGTACTACGCGGTGTACCGCTCCGCCTCAGGCGAGGTCGAGGGTCTGGTGTCGTACCGCACGGCGGAGCACGACTGGCCGGGCAACCAGCCGGGGGACACCCTGGCCGTGAACTGGATGCTCGCCACCACCCCGGCCGCCGAGCGCGCCCTGTGGCACTTCCTGTGCTCGATCGACTGGGTGGCCCGGGTGACCAGTGACCGGCGCGCCCCGGACGACCTGCTGCCCCAGTTCCTGCCCGACCCGCGCGCGGCCCGCCTCACCGAGCACACGGACTGGCTGTGGCTGCGGATCCTGGACGTCGTACGGGCCCTGGAGGCACGGACGTACGAGGCGGCGGGGTCTGTGGTCCTGGAGGTCGCCGACCCGGAGGGGCCGGCCGGCGGGCGGTTCCGGCTGGAGGCCTCGGCGGACGGGACGGCCTCCTGCACGGTCACGTCCGCGAGCGCCGATCTCACCCTCGGCGTCGGCGAGTTGAGCAGTGTGTGGCTCGGCGGGGAGTCGCTGCGGCGGCTCGTGGCGCTCGGGCGGGTGCGGGAAGAACGAGAGGGCGCCGCCCGGAAGGCCGACGCCCTGTTCCGCTCGCCCGGGCTCCCGTGGTGCCCGGACCTCTTCTGACGGGTCCCTTCTCCCGGCTGCCCTGACTGTTCATGGCTGTTCATGACTGCTATCCGTAGCGAGCTGTTCAGTTGTGGCTGTGCTGTGCGGTGTTCAGTTGTGGCTGAGCTGTTTGTCTCATGTCCTGTTCAGTTGTGACTGTGCGCTTCGGTGGCCGTCCCCTGCCCGGGCTCCCGGCTCCCCTCCGGAGGGAAGCCCGGTCGGCCAACCACTGGGGAAGCTCGACCATGTCCTGCAAGTTGGCAGCCAACTTCACTGTACTTATCTCCGCGCGGAAGCGGCTCATAACCAGCTGTCGCCGAACTGCCGGAAGTTGGCGGGAAGTTGTAGTGTTTGTCCGTGGACCCGGAGCACGTCTTGTCCCATGGACGGACGAGGCCACAGCGGCCCCGCTCGTCCCACCGCGACATCGCCGACGAACTGCGCAGCCGGATCAGGTCCGGCGTGCTGCGGCCGGGCCAGCGCATGCCCACGCAGGCCAAGCTGGCCGACGAGTTCGGCGTCGAGCGCGGGGCCGTACGGGAGGCGCTGCGCATCCTTCAGGCCGAGCAGCTGCTCATCAACGTGTCCAAAGGCAGTCCGGCGACCGTGGCCCCCGCGCTCGGGCCTGTGCCTTTCGTGTCCGGGCCGGCCGCCGCGCCGCAGCCCACCATGGTCGGGCTCACCCCGCGCATCGCGGCCGCCTTCGCCGCGCCGCACGTGCGGATCGACGCGCTCTGCCTGACCTCCGTCTCGCTCACGCTGGCCGTCGGCGAGCCACTGCGACAGATCCACGCGGGACGGCTGAAACCGGCCAAGATCGACGTCCGGGTGCTGCTGCCCAGCCGGGACATCGACCTCGCCTTCCCGGCGCCGGTGGCCGCCGACGACGGGGGTCTGCTGCACCGCCGCTGGCTGGCCCAGCGCAACGCCCAGGGGCAGGTGCTGCGGCAGAACCTGCTGGCCCTGCTCACCACGCACGGCATCGACGTCCGGGTCTCCTTCCGGGCGCTGCCGTTCACCCCGCCTGTGAAGCTGTATCTGCTCAACGACGCGGAGGCGCTGTTCGCGTACTACACGCTCAAGCGCCGTGAGCGGGAGATCGAGCACGAGCATCTGGAGCTGTACGACGCCGACGGCACGCGCTCGGTGCTGTTCGCCTTCGAGGGGGACGCCGGGGCGCGGGACGCGGCGTTCGTGGAGCAGTCCCGGCGGTGGTTCGACGCGCTGTGGGGGACGATCAGTTCGGAGCTGCGGTTCGGCGCGTAGCCGGCGGGCGCGTGGGTGGCGGCCAACTCCGGCCAAGTTGCCGGTGCTTGGCAGCTATGGGCGAACAACTTCTGGGCAACTCTCCCTGGATGGATCAGAGTTGTAGCGTTTGGTCGTGACTCGGGAGTATGTGGCAGTGAACGGCAGCAGAAGGCGCACGCCCCAGGAGATCGCCGACACCCTGCGCGAACGCATCCGCACGGGTGCCCTGCGGCCCGGTGCGCGGCTGCCCACGCAGGCCGTGCTGGCGGGGGAGTTCGGGGTCGAGCGGGGTGCCGTGCGCCAGGCGCTGCGCGTACTCCAGGAGGACGGGCTGCTCAGCGACGTCAGCAAGGGCAGCCCGCCACGGGTCGCCGAGCGGGGCGAGGGCCGGGAGGGGCCGCAGCCGACCATGGTGGCGCTGGCGCCCCGGCTCACCGAGGCGTTCTCGGCGTCGCACGTGCGCATCGACGCCGTCTGTCTGACCGCGCAGAGCCTGATCCCGGCGCTCGGCGAGCCGCTGCGGCTGATCCACGAGGGGCGGCTCAAGCCCGACCGGATAGACGCCCGGGTGCTGCTGCCCGGCCGGGACATCAACCTCGCCTTCCCGGTCTCGGTCGACGCCGGGAGCGAGGAGGACGACGCCGTGCACCAGCGCTGGCTGGCGATGCGCAACGCCCAGGGCCAGGTCCTCCAGTACAACCTCCAGGCGCTGCGCGGCACCCACGACATCGACGTCCAGGTCACGTTCCGGGCGCTGCCGTTCACCCCGCCCGTGAAGCTGTACCTGCTCAACGGGGCGGAGGCGCTGTTCGCGCACTACATGATCAGCCGGCGCGAGGAGCCGACCGACAGCGGGACACTGGAGATGTGGGACACCCTGGGTTCCGAGTCGCTCCTCTTCTCCTTCGAGCGGCGCTCCGGGCAGCGGGACGCCGCCTTCGTGGAGCAATCGCAGAAGTGGTTCGACGCCCTCTGGGAAACCATCACGTCGGACCTGACACTCTCCTAGTGACTTCTGATGCGACTTCTGATGCCAGCGAGATCGAAAAGCTTCGGGAACTGATCACACCGGCCCGCTTCGTGCTGTGGGACTTCGACGGGCCGATCTGCCGGCTGTTCGCCCGGCGCCGGGCCTCGCGGGTGGCCGCCGACCTGGTGGAGTGGCTGGAGCGCCAGGGCCTGCGCGGGCTGCTCACCGACGCCGAACGGGAGACCCTGGACCCGCAGGTGGTGCTGCGCGCGGTCGGCCGCCGGCGCCCGGGCAGCGACCTCGTCGCCGGGCTGGAGGAGCGGCTCACCCAGGAGGAGCTGCGGGCCGCCGCCTCGGCCCTGCCCACGGCCTACGCCGATCCGCTGATCCGCACCTGGACGGCCGTCGGCGCCCGGCTGGCCGTCACCACCAACAACTCGCCCCGCGCGGCCCGCACCTACCTGGACTCCCGCGGCCTCACCGGCTGCTTCGCCCCCCACCTGTACGGCCGTACCGACCAGTTGCACCACCTCAAGCCGCACCCGCACTGCCTGCACCGGGCGCTCGCCGCGATGGGCGCCCCGCCCGGGGCCGCGCTGATGATCGGCGACGCCGTCTCGGACCTGGCCGCCGCGCGCGAGGCGGGCGTCGCGTTCCTCGGCTACGCGCGTAACGAGGGCAAGGAGCGGACGCTGCGCACGGCGGGCGCCGACCTGGTCGTACAGTCGCTCGAACCCGTCCTGACGTTGCTCCGGAGCGGCCGTCCGGTGGGCTAGCATGCCGACGAGTCCGGGCCACCGCCCGGACTCGTGCGCACTCACGGCGGCGCGAGCGGCCGGGTGTGCCCGCGCGCGCAGGGAACGGGTACGAGCCGGTCCTCGGCGGCCGACTCGTGTGTTGCTGGTTCCCTTCCCTTTTGCGCGATCGACCTGGAGCGGCCCGTGGGCGCACCGCCTGTCCCGCGAGCCACGAACCTCGCCGTCCGGGAGCTTGTGACCCGCGCGCTCGCGACACCACCGGCGCGTTCCGGACACCACCACGACGACCACGTCCTGCCGCTGACCGAACCGGCGGCCCGGCTGCTCGGCCGGGCGCCGGGTACACCGGTGACCGTACGGGTGCGGCGGGCCGGTGCGCCGGCGGTGGTGATCCGCACCTGGCCGGGCGAGCCGGAGATCCTGCGGGCGGTCGGGGCCGTACTGCCGCAGGTGCCGCACGTGCTGCTGGAGGGAGCGGACTTCACCGTCCTCAGCCATGTGGCGGGCACCCGTCCCGCGTTGCTCTCGGCGACGGACGTGGCCGGGCTGCTGGCCGCGGTGGTGCAGGTGCGCGGGTCGGCGCTGCCGCCGCTGCCGGCCGGCCGGCCCGGCGACCACACCGATTCCCAGGGGTTCCTGCGCGCCCTCGCCCACCAGGCCGACCAGCAGATCCGCCGCCCCAACTGGCGCCGATACGGTGGCCTGTTCGTGGCGCTCGGGGTGCCCGAGGACGCGTTGCTGCGGTTCGCCGAACGCGTCCCGGCGATGACCCGGCGGCCGTACGGCCTGCTCCACGGCGACCTGCACGGCGGCACGCTGCTCGTTCCCGCCTCCGGGGCCGTGCCGTTGACGTGCGTGGACTGGGAACTCGCCGGGTACGGCGACCCGTTGCACGACCTCGCCGTGCACCTCGTGCGGATGCGGTACGCCGAGCAGCGGTGGCGGGAGGTCGTCGAGGCGTGGGAGGCGGCCGTGCGCCGGGTGCGGCCCGGTGCCGTCGCCGGCCTCGGCAAGGACCTGCGGCACTACGTCGCCTTCGAGCACGCGCAGTCGTTGTACGCCGCCGTGATCCGTGCCGCGCGCTCCCTGGAGGACTCCTTCGACCGGGGCCGTCTGGAGGAGGCGACGGCGGATGTCCGTACGGCCCTGCGCCGGGGCGCGGCCGCGCTGCGGCTCGGCCGGGTGCCGGAGCGGGCCGAGATCGAGAGGGCGCTGTTCCGCCGGGGGGTTTCGAGCACCGCCTCGGCTTCGCCGTCGGCGGCTGACAGTGGTGCCCGTGCGCGCGGGATCGGGTGGATTCCCGATCGGCGGGTGCCCGAGCATCCCGGGTTTCCGCGTTCCGCCGTGCTCGACGCGCTCGCGCTGGAGGGCACCGCGCCGGCCGGGCGGGTGTTCAAGGGGGCCGCTCATCTCAACACCGTGCTGCGGGTGCCCGGCATCGGATTCCCCGTGGTCGTGCGGCGTGCGGTGACCGTCGTGCTGCGGCGTGAGCCCAGCTTCCTCAGTGAGCACGCCGTGCTCGCCGCCATCGAGCGGTCGGGGGCGGCGGTGGCGGCGCCCCGGGTGCTGGCGCTCGGCGAGTCTCACGCCACCGATCCCGCCCATCGCTATCGCGGGGACCGGTTCGCGGTGCACACGTACGAGGGCGGGCGGGATCTCGGGCGCCGGCCCGAGCACCCGGTGCACGGGCTGCGGCCGCACGAGGCGGACTGCCTGGTCGACCAGCTGGCCGAGCTGACGACGGTGGACTACGCCGAGGTCGACCCGGTGGCCGGCCGGTCCGGGTTCCGCGACGGGCGCCGGTCCGGCTTCTACGACTGGCTCAGCGGCCAGCTCGTGGCGCTGGTCGCCGCCCTGCCGAAGGAGTCCCAGCAGGCCGCCCGCTTCCTCGGCCTGCCCGACGCACCCCGGCTGCGCGAGATCCTCGCCCGGCACCGGGTCACCGACCGCGACTCCGCCCTGCTGCACGGCGACCTCAACCCCTGGAACCTGGTCCGCCGCGACGACGGCCCGGCCCTCACCCTGATCGACTGGGAGCTGGCCGTGGTCGGGGACCCGCTGTACGAGCTGGTCCGGCACATGCACCTCACCCCGACCCGGCCGGAGATCCGCGACCGCATGTTCCGCCGCTGGGAGGCCCGGCTGCCCGCGCGGTTCACGAAGAACTGGCAGGAGGACTGGCGGGTGTACCGCTGGATCGAGCTCGTCCGCTCCGCCTACGTCGACCTCGACCGCCTGGTCACCGGCGCGGGCCTCGACGCCCCCAACGTCCGCCGCGCGCTCGACTCGTACGGCATGACCCTCGCCGCCGCCATCGCCTCCCTGGGCCTGTCGTCCCGGCGGCGCGGCGATCCGCGGCTGCCGCCCGCCCCGGCCCGGCCCGCCCGCCCCGGCGGTCCCGCATAGGCTCGGCCCATGGGAGAGATGGGCCTGCGCGAGCGCAAGAAGCAGCGGATGTACCAGGACGTGTCGGACACCGCCGTACGGCTGTTCCTGGAGCGGGGCTTCGACGCGGTGTCCGTGGCGGAGGTCGCGGCGGCGGCCGGGATCTCCAAGCCGACCCTCTTCCGGTACTTCCCGGCCAAGGAGGACCTGGTCCTGCACCGGATCGCGGACCACGAGACGGAGGCGGCCCGGGTGGTCGCCGGGGCCGCCGACCCGGTGGACGCGCTGCGCCGGCACTTCCTCGCCGGGCTGGAGCGCCGCGACCCGGTCACGGGCCTGAACGGCCACCCGCAGGTGCTCGCCTTCCACACCCTGCTCTACGGCACCCCGTCCCTGGTGGCGCGGGCGTACCGGCACCAGGAGCGGTCGGAGGCGGCGCTCGCCGAGGCGCTCGGCGGCGATCTGGACGCGCGGCTCGCGGCCGGGCAGATCATCGCCGTCCAGCGGATCCTCGCCCAGGACAACTGGCGGCGGATCGCGGCGGGGGAGGCCGTGGAGGACGTGGCCCCGGACGCCGTGCGGGCGGCGGAGCGGGCCTTCGCGCGGCTGGCGGAGGGGCTCCCGCAGCTGAGAGGCACTGTGTGAGACCGGGTTAAAAATGTAACTCGGTAACGTTATGGCGGTACGCTGGCGCCATGACGCCACCCGACCCCGCCCTCACGGACACCCTCCACGCCGAGCGCGCCCACCACGACGCCTGTCGTGCCGCCCTCACCGCGATGATCGAGGGCGCCGCCGAGCAGGTCGTCATCGGCGAGGACGTCTCCGCCTCCGGCGCCGACGCCGAGGTCCTCGGCTACCAGTTGCGCAGCCAGGCCAAGGCCATGCGCGAACTCCCGCCGGGCCCGCTCTTCTTCGGCCGCCTGGACTTCGCCGGGCACCACCCCGAGCACGGCGGCATGGCCTACCACGTCGGCCGCCTGCGCATCACCGAGGACCCGGCCGCCCCGCCCCTCGTGGTCGACTGGCGGGCCCCCGTCTCCCGCGCCTTCTACCAGGCGAGCGCCCGCGATCCCCAGGGTGTGGAGGTGCGCCGCCGGTTCGGCTGGGCGCCCGGCGGCGCGGGCGACTCCGCCGACCTGACCGGGCTGGAGGACGAGTACCTGGGCCGGGGCGAGTCGCGGGCCAGCGACATCGTCGCCCGCGAGATCGAACGGCCCCGGGTCGGACCCATGCGGGACATCGCCGCCACCATCCAGCCCGAACAGGACGACCTCGTCCGCGCCGCCCTCGCCGACTCGGTGTGCGTCCAGGGCGCCCCCGGCACCGGCAAGACCGCCGTCGGCCTGCACCGCGCCGCCTACCTCCTCTACACCCACCGCAGGCGCCTCCAGCGCGCCGGCCTGCTGATCCTCGGCCCCAACCGCACCTTCCTGCACTACATCGCCGAGGTGCTCCCGGCCCTCGGCGAGAGCGCGCGGCGCGGCGCGACCGACGGGGGGTACCGGCAGACGACGCTGCCGGAGGAGATCGCCCGCCACCCCGTCACCGGCGCCGACTCCCCGGCAGCCGCCGCGCTCAAGCACGACGCCCGCATGGCCGAGGCGTTGCGCCGGGCGCTGTACGCGCGCGTGAGCACCGACGGCCTCACCGACCTCGCCGTGCCCGACGGCTCCTACCGCTGGCGGGTGCCCGCCGCCGAACTGGCCGCGATCGTCGCCGAGGTGCGCGCCGAGGAACCGCCGTACGCCGTCGGGCGCGAGCGGGTGCGCACCCGGGTCGTACGGCGCCTGCGGGAGCGGGCCGAGCGGCGCGCCGGGGTGCTGCCCGCCGCCTGGGTGCGCCGCATCGAGCGGGCCCGGCCGCTCACCGCCTGCCTGGACACGGTGTGGCCGAGGATCCGCCCGGAGGAGGCGCTCACCGAACTCCTCGCCGACGCGGGGGTGTTGGCGCGGGCGGCGGACGGTCTCCTGGACCCCGCCGAACAGTCGGCACTGCTGTGGCCCAGGCCGCCGCGCTCGTACAAGTCGGCCCGCTGGTCGGCCGCCGACCTGGTGCTGCTGGACGAGCTGTCCGGGCTGATCGAACACCCCGAGGGATACGGGCACATCGTGGTCGACGAGGCGCAGGACCTGTCGCCCATGGAGTGCCGGGCGATCGCCCGCCGGGCGGCCTTCGGCTCGCTGACCGTCCTCGGCGACCTCGCCCAGGGCACCACCCCGTGGGCCGCCCGCGACTGGTCCGTCCAGCTCCGCCACCTGGGCAAGCCGGAGGCGCGCGTGGTGCCGCTGACCACCGGCTTCCGGGTACCGGCGGCCGTCGTGACCCTGGCCAACCGCCTCCTGTCCCGGCTGGACGTCGCGGTCCCGGCGGCCCGGTCCCTGCGCACGGACGGCGCGTTGCGGCTGCGGCCGACGACGGACGTGCCCGGTACGACGGTGACGGCGGTCCGCGAGGCGCTGGCCCACGAGGGCTCGGTGGGCGTGGTCGCGGCGGACGAGGAGGTGGCCGGCGTGGGGGAGGCACTGAGCGCGGCCGGCATCGCCACGTCCGGGCCGGACACCCTGGGCGCCCGGGTCACGCTCGTCCCGGCGAGCATGGTGAAGGGCCTGGAGTACGACCATGTCGTGGCCGTGGAACCGGCGTCGGTCACGGCGGCGGAGCCGCGCGGCGCACACCGCCTGTACGTGGTCCTGACCCGGGCCGTCTCCCGCCTGGACGTCGTCCACTCCCGCCCGCTGCCGTTCTGACGGGGGTGGCGTGCGCCCTGGCCGGCGGCAACCGTGCGCTCTGTCACGCCCCCACGTACGTGGCCAAGTGCTTCCCGGTCAACGTCGAGCGCGCAGCGACGAGTTCCGCCGGTGTCCCCTCGAACACCACCCGGCCCCCGTCGTGCCCGGCGCCCGGGCCGAGGTCGACGATCCAGTCGGCGTGGGCCATGACGGCCTGGTGGTGCTCGACCACGATGACGGACTTGCCGGAGTCCACCAACTGGTCGAGCAGGCCCAGCAGATGCTCGACGTCGGCCAGGTGGAGGCCCGCCGTCGGCTCGTCCAGGACGTAGACGCCGCCCTTGTCGGCCATGTGCGTGGCCAGCTTCAGCCGCTGGCGCTCGCCGCCGGAGAGGGTGGTGAGGGGCTGGCCGAGGGTCAGGTAGCCGAGGCCGACGTCGGTCAGCCGCTGGAGGATCCTGTGGGCCGCCGGGATGTGCGCCTCGCCCGTGGCGAAGAACTCCTCCGCCTCGGTCACCGACATCGCCAGCACCTGGGCGATGTCCCGCCCGCCGAGCGTGTACTCCAGCACCGAGGCCTGGAACCGCTTTCCCTCGCACTCCTCGCACGGCGTGGCGACCCCGGCCATCATCGCGAGGTCGGTGTATACGACCCCGGCGCCGTTGCAGGTGGGGCACGCGCCCTCGGAGTTGGCGCTGAACAGGGCCGGCTTCACGCCGTTGGCCTTGGCGAAGGCCTTGCGGACCGGCTCCAGCAGGCCGGTGTACGTCGCCGGGTTGCTGCGCCGGGAGCCACGGATCGGGGCCTGGTCGACGGAGACCACGTCCGCACTCCCGGGGCCCTTGGGCACCGAGCCGTGCACGAGCGAGCTCTTGCCGGAGCCCGCGACGCCGGTGACCACGCACAGCACGCCGAGCGGGATGTCCACGTCGACGTCCTGGAGGTTGTGCGTCCGCGCGCCCCGGATCTCCAGCGCGCCCGTCGGCTTGCGCACGGTGTCCTTCACGGCGGCCCGGTCGTCCAGGTGGCGGCCGGTGAGGGTGCCGCTGCCCCGCAGCGCCTCGACGGTCCCCTCGAAGCACACCGTGCCGCCCGCCGTACCGGCGCCGGGGCCGAGGTCCACGACGTGGTCGGCGATGGCGATGACCTCCGGCTTGTGCTCCACGACGAGGACCGTGTTGCCCTTGTCGCGCAGGCGCAGCAGCAGGTCGTTCATGCGCTGGATGTCGTGCGGGTGCAGGCCGGTGGTGGGCTCGTCGAAGACGTACGTCACGTCGGTCAGGGCGGAGCCCAGGTGGCGGATCATCTTCACGCGCTGCGCCTCGCCGCCCGACAGCGTGCCCGCCGGCCGGTCCAGCGAGAGATAGCCGAGGCCGATCTCCACGAACGAGTCCAGGGTGTGCCGCAGCGAGGCGAGCAGCGGCGCCACCGTCCCCCGCGCGTGGCTGACGCCACTGTACGCGCGGGTGGTACCCCCAGGCTCGGCCAGCCCGCGCACCCACGCGGCGAGGTCGCTGATCTGCATCGCGCACGCGTCGGCGATGCTCACGCCCGCGATCTTCGAGGAGCGGGCCGCCTCGGTGAGCCGGGTCCCCGCGCACTCGGGGCAGACGGCGAAGGTGACCGCGCGGTCCACGAAGGCCCGGATGTGCGGCTGCATGCCCTCCTTGTCCTTGGCGAGCATCGACTTCTGGATGCGCGGGATCAGACCCTCGTAGGTCATGTTGATGCCCGCGATCTTCATCCGGGTCGGTTCCTTGTGCAGGAAGTCCTGGAGTTCGCGCTTCGTGTACGTGCGGATCGGCTTGTCGGGGTCGACCAGGCCGGACTCGGTGTAGAGCCGGTAGTTCCAGCCGCCGGACTTGTAGCCGGGGATGGTCAGCGCGCCCTCGTTGAGGGAGAGGGAGTCGTCGTAGAGCTGGGTCAGGTCGAGGTCGGAGACCGTGCCCCGGCCCTCGCAGCGCGGGCACATGCCGCCGGTGATGCTGAAGCTGCGCCGCTCCTTTACCTGCTGTCCGCCGCGCTCGACGGTGACCGCGCCGGCGCCGCTGACCGAGGCCACGTTGAAGGAGAACGCCTTGGGCGAGCCGATGTGCGGCGTGCCGAGCCGGCTGAAGAGGATGCGCAGCACGGCGTTGGCGTCGGTGGCGGTGCCGACGGTGGAGCGGGGGTCGGCGCCCATCCGCTGCTGGTCGACGGTGATCACGGTGGTCAGCCCGTCGAGCACGTCGACCTCGGGGCGCGCCATGTTCGGCATGAAGCCCTGGACGAACGCGGGGTACGTCTCGTTGATCAGCCGCTGCGACTCGGCGGCGATCGTGTCGAACACCAGTGAGCTCTTGCCGGAGCCGGAGACCCCGGTGAAGACCGTCAGCCGGCGCTTGGGCAGCTCGACGTCGACGTCCTTGAGGTTGTTCTCCCGGGCGCCGTGCACCCGGATCAGGTCGTGGCTGTCGGCGGCGCGCGCCGGGGTGAGGTCCATGCCGGCCAACCTAACGCCGCCCGCGCCGCCGGCGCTTCTCGAATCCTGACGGCTTCGAGAGGCCCTAGGCGGGACCCGAGGTGTCGGCGGCCAGGGAGAGGGCGAGTCCGCCGAGCACCGTGCCCATCACCCAGCGCTGCATCCTGAGCCAGGAGGGGCGGCGGGCGAGGAAGACGGCGATGGTGCCGGCGGCGAGCACGATGGCCAGGTTGACCGCGATGCTCACCACGATCTGGACCGAGCCGAGCAGGAGCCCCTGGAGCAGCACGTGGCCCTTGCCCAGGTCGATGAACTGGGGGATCAGGGAGACGTACATGATGGCGATCTTCGGGTTGAGCAGATTCGTCATCAGGCCCATCGTGAAGAGCCTGCGCGGCGAGTCGTGCGACACGTCCTGCGGGGCGAAGACCGGGACGCCGCCCGGCTTCAGGGCGTTCCAGGCGAGGTACGCGAGGTAGGCGGCGCCGGCCAGCTTCACCGTGACGTACAGCCCGGGTACGGCGGTGAAGACGACCGACAGGCCCAGGTTCGCGGCGAGCAGGTACACCAGGAAGCCGAGGGCGACCCCGCCGAGGGAGATCATCCCGGCCCGGCGGCCCTGGGTGATGCTGCGCGAGACGAGATAGATCATGTTCGGGCCGGGCGTGAGGACCATGCCGAGCGCCACCAGGCCCACGCCGAACACTCCACTTGGTTCGATCATGCGGCGAGCGTAGGTCAGTTCAATACCTCGGTGCAATCAAAAGATTGCGCTCGGTGCAATGGTGTGGTGGGGTGAGTGCCGTGAAGGACTACCGGAGCGTCGCCGACGCCGTGGCCGAGGAGATCCGCGCCGGCACCCTGCGACCCGGCGACCGCCTGCCCCCGCAGCGCGCGTTCGCCAGGCGGCACGGCATCGCCGGCTCCACCGCCACGCGCGTGTACCGGGAACTGGCCCGGCGCGGCCTGACCGTGGGCGAGGTCGGCCGCGGCACGTTCGTGCGCGCGACGCCCGACGGCCCCGCCCCCGCGCTCACCGAACCGGCGCTCGCCCGGATCGACCTGGAGCTGAACCACCCCGTCGTACCCGAGCAGAGCGCCCTGCTCGCCGAGGGGCTCGGCGGGCTGCTGCGCCCGGACGCCCTCGCTCACGCGCTGCGGCCGGTCGGCGCGGCCGGGCTGCCCGCCGTCCGGGAGTCCGCCGCCGCCCTCCTCGCCCGCGGCGGCTGGCGCCCCGACCCCGCGCGGATCCTGTTCGCGGGCAACGGCCGGCAGGCCGTCTCGGCCGCCGTCGCCGCCCTGGTGCCCCCGGGCGGCCGCCTCGGCGTCGAGGAGCTGACATACCCCGTGATCAAGGCCGTGGCGGCCCGGCTCGGCATCACCCTCGTCCCGCTGGCCATGGACGAGGACGGGCTGGTCCCGCAGGCGCTGGCGCGGGCCCACGCGGCCGCCCCGCTGCACGCCGTCTACGTCCAGCCGCGCGTGCACAACCCGCTCTCGCTCACCCTGCCCGAGCGGCGGGTCGTGGAGCTGGCCGAGACCCTGGAGCGGCTCGCCCTGCCGGCCGTGGAGGACGCGATCTGGGGGTTCCTGCGCGACGAACTCCCGCCGCTCGCCGCGTACGCGCCCGAGCGGACCGTCCTCGTCGACAGCCTGTCCAAGCGGCTCGCCCCCGGTCTGACCCTGGGCTTCGCCGTCGCCCCGGCCGCGCTCACGCCGACCCTCTCCGCCGCCCTGCGCGCGAGCGGCTGCACCCCGATGCGCTTCGCGCTGGAGGCCGCCCACCGCTGGCAACAGGACGGCACCGCAGCGGAGTTGGCGGCCGCCAAGCGGCGGGAGGCGGTGGTGCGGCAGGAGATCGCGGCCCGGCGGCTCGCCGGGTTCGACGTGCGCGGCGAGGACCGCTCCTTCCACTGCTGGTGGCGGCTGCCCGGCGGCTGGCGCGCGGACACGTTCGTCGCCGCCGCGGCCCGGCTCGGCATCGGGGTCGTGCCCGCGGCCGCGTTCACCGTCGGCGAGGCCCACGCCCCGGCCGCCGTCCGCGTGGGCCTCGCCACGCCCCCGCGCGACGTCCTCGCCCAGGCGCTCGGCACACTCGCCGACCTGGCCCGCACGGCACCCGAGGACGCGGTCGCCGACTGATCCGGGCCGGGGTGTCACATCCCGGATCCCACCGGTGTCTTCATGGCGACAAGCCCTTCGTACCGTTCGTACCGGGAGAAGACGATGACACTGCGTGTCCCGAAGGCGGACCTCTCCGCCGAGCTGAGCGAGAGCATGATCGAGCAGTACGGTCTCGTGCCCGAACCCCTTGAGGCCACCGGCCACCACCCCGACGTCTTCCGGGCGAGCTCGGAGATGGGGGCGCGGGTGACCGCGTGGGACATGGCCGACGACAGCCTCAAGACGTTCGCGCACATGGCCGTCGCGGCACAGGTCGGGTGCAGCTGGTGCCTCGACATCAACTACTTCCTCGCGCAGCACAAGGACCTGGACCTGACCAAGGCGAGCCAGGTGCCGCGCTGGCGGGAGTCGGACGTGTTCACGCCGCTGGAGCGGGACGTGCTGGAGTACGCCGAGGGCATGACGGACACCCCGCCGACCGTCACCGACGCGCTGGCCGCGCGCCTGCTGGACCGGCTCGGCCCGGCGGCACTGGTCGAGCTGACGGCGGCGATCGCCTTCGCCAACTTCTCGACCAGGAACAACGCGGCACTCGGGGTGAAGTCGCAGGGCTTCTCGGACGCCTGCGAGATCCCCCTGGCCGGCCGCCCGGTGACGTCCGGCCCGGCTCCGACGGCATGACGGCGCAGGACCCCTTCGTCGCCCACCGCAGCCTGCTCTTCACGGTCGCCTACGAGATCCTCGGCTCGGCCGCCGACGCCGAGGACGTGCTCCAGGAGTCCTGGCTGCGCTGGGCGGGCGCCGACCGGGCCGAGGTCCGCGACCCGCGGTCGTACCTGGTCCGCACCGTCACCCGGCAGTCGCTCAACCGGCTGCGCACCCTGGCGCGCAGACGCGAGGAGTACGTCGGCGAGTGGCTGCCCGAACCCCTGCTGACCAGCCCGGACGTCGCGGAGGACGTCGAGCTCGCGGAGAGCGTGTCGATGGCGGTGCTGACCGTCCTCGAAACCCTCGGGCCGACCGAGCGCGCGGTGTTCGTGCTGCGCGAGGTCTTCGACCTGCCGTACGGCGAGATCGCCGAGGCCGTCGGCAGGCCGGCCGCCACCGTACGGCAGATCGCCCGCCGGGCCCGCGCGCACGTGGCGGCCCGGCGGCCCCGGGTGACGGTGAGCCGCTCGGAGCAGCGGGCCGTGGTGGAGCGCTTCCTGCTGGCGCTGCGCACCGGGCGGCTGCAGGAGCTGCTGGACGTCATGGCGCCCGACGTGGTCATGATCACCGACGGCGGCGGGGTGGTGGCCGCCGGGCTGACGCCGTTCCACGGCGCCGAGCTGGTCGCGGGGCTGCTGGCGCGCGCCAGCGAGGTCACGTCGGACTTCGCGCCGGTGTGGCTCAACGGCGCACCGGCGATCCGGATCGACCTCGACGGGGAGGCGTGCGCGGTCAGCGTCACGGTGGCCGACGGCCGCATCACCGGCCTCTACGTCGTCCGCAACCCGCACAAGCTGACCCGCCTCGACGAACCGGCGCAGCTGTCCCGGTGACCGGCCGGCCCCCGTGCCTCACCCCGCGACACACTTTTGCAAGCAAGGTGCTTGCAATTGTTAGCAGGGGTGGGGCACAGTGGGGGCATGGCATCGCTGAACGTCGGCAACCTCGGTGAGTACCTGCGCGAACAGCGGCGGAACGCCCAGCTGTCGCTGCGGCAGCTCGCCGACGCCGCCGGGGTGTCCAATCCGTACCTGAGCCAGATCGAGCGCGGGCTGCGCAAGCCCAGCGCGGAGGTGCTCCAGCAGGTCGCCAAGGCCCTGCGCATCTCCGCCGAGACGCTGTACGTGCGCGCCGGCATCCTCGACGCGGAGCGGGACGGGGAGGAACGCCTCCGGGAAGGCGCGACGCGCGCCGGCATTCTCGCCGACCCCTCGCTCAACGAGCGGCAGAAGCAGGTGCTGCTCCAGATCTACGAGTCCTTCCGCAAGGAGAACGGATTCGGGGGCGGCGAGCCCGACGCGGCCGAGGACGGCCCGGCGGGCGCGGACCACGACACCGGCGGCACGGACGGCGCCGGCGCCGCGGCCGGCAGAAGCGATGTCGATGCCGGTCCGCGGCGGACGGCCGGATAACCGGACCAGGGCGCCGGCCGCCCCACCGCGGACCACACCAACCCTCAGCCGAACGCGAATCCGGGAGGACCAGATCACCATGGCCATCACCGACGACCTGCGCAAGACCCTCAGCGACCCGACTCCGCTCTACTTCGCCGCCGGTACCGCCGACCTCGCCTACCAGCAGGCCAAGAAGGTGCCCGCCCTGGTCGAGCAGCTGCGCGCCGAGGCCCCGGCCCGCATCGAGGCCGTCCGCAACACCGACCCCAAGGCCGTGCAGGAGAAGGCCGCCGCCCGCGCCAAGGAGGCGCAGGAGACCCTGCAGACCAAGGTCAACGAGTTCCTCGGCACCCTCGACGTGGACCTGAAGAAGCTCGGCGAGCAGGCCCAGGACCTCGCCCTGCGCGGTGTCGGCGTCGCCGCCGAGTACGCCGTCAAGGCCCGCGAGACCTACGAGAAGGTCGCCGAGCACGGCGAGCAGACCGTCAAGACCTGGCGCGGCGAAGCCGCCGAGGACATCGAGGACTTCGCGATCGCCGTCGAGGGCAGGCCCGAGCCGGTCGGCGTCAAGGAGGAGGAGCCGAAGCCCGCCGAGGCCGAGGCCGCGCCCGCCGAGAAGAAGCCGGCCGCCAAGAAGGCCCCGGCGCCGCGCAAGAGCACCACCGCGAAGAAGACCACGCCGCCCGCGAAGTGAGCGCGCGCGACGAGCCGGCACCGGGCCGGGCACCTTCGGGGTGTCCGGCCCGTTGTATGGGTACCGTGGCTGTACGGACGACTCGACTCGGGTGGTGGGTACTGTGCTGACAACGGCAATCGGCGGAGTGATGTGGCTGATCTTCACCGCCATGCTGGCGCTCGCCATCGTGGCGTTCGTGATGGCGGCGATCTTCCGCGAGGACGCCTACCGCGCCGCGAACAAGAACAACAAGGGCTTCTGGCTGATCATCCTGGGACTCGCGGTCGCGGTGAACCTCTTCGTCCCCTGGCTCTTCCTCCAGCTCGCGGGCCTGGTCGCCACGATCGTCTTCTTCGTGGACGTCCGCCCGGCCCTCCAGCAGGTCTCGGGCGGCAGGGGCGGCAAGGGCTTCCGGAAGCGGGGCCGCGGCAGCAGCAGCGACGGTCCGTACGGGCCGTACAACGGCGGCCGCTGACAAGCACACCCCGACCGGCAGCCGGCGACGGAGCGGTACCTCCTACGGGGAGGTACCGCTCATACCGTCCG
The DNA here is from genome assembly GCF_042269865.1 of Streptomyces sp. NPDC055966. Classification (NCBI taxonomy): domain Bacteria; kingdom Bacillati; phylum Actinomycetota; class Actinomycetes; order Kitasatosporales; family Streptomycetaceae; genus Streptomyces; species Streptomyces sp. NPDC055966. The sequence goes on along the minus strand of NZ_JBHJYK010000003.1, from coordinate 568,414 downwards.
GTCCAGCAGCACGACCGCCACGTCGTCCGTCAACTCGCCCCCGTTGAGCTGCCGGACCTCGGCCACCGCGGCCCGCAGCAGCGCCTCGCCCCGCAGCCCCTCGGACAGCTGCCGCCGGATCATCGACACCATGCCGTCCTGACCCAGCCGCTCCCCGCCGTCGCCGACCCGCCCCTCGATCAGCCCGTCGGTGTAGAGCATCAGGCTCCACTCGGCCCCCAGCCCGACCTGCATCCGCGGCCAGCGCGCCCCGGGCAGCAGCCCGAGCGCGGGGCCGTTGTTGTCGTAGGGCAGCAGCGTCGCGTCCCGCCCGGGACGGGCGAGCAGCGGTGCCGGGTGCCCGGCCAGGCACAGGCCCGCGCTGCGGCCGTCCGGCGCGATGTCGACCGTGCACAGCGTCGCGAAGATCTCCTCGTCGGCGCGCTCGTGCTCCAGCACCTGCTGCAGCGTGCTCAGCAGCTCGTCCCCGCACAGCCCGGCCAGCGTCAGCGCCCGCCAGGCGATGCGCAGCTCCACGCCGAGCGCGGCCTCGTCCGGGCCGTGGCCGCAGACGTCACCGATCATGGCGTGCACCGTGCCGTCGGGCGTGCGGACGGCGTCGTAGAAGTCGCCGCCGAGCAGTGCCCGGGAGCGGCCGGGGCGGTAGCGGGCGGCGAAGCGCAGCTCGGAGCCGTCCAGCAGGGGCGTGGGCAGCAGCCCGCGCTCCAGCCGGCGGTTCTCCTGGGCGCGCAGCCGGCCCTCCGCGAGGCGCCGCTCCGCGGTGTCGGAACGTTTCCTCTCCACCGCGTACCGGATGGCGCGGCTCAGCAGCCGGCCGTCCAGCTCGTCCCGGAAGAGATAGTCCTGGGCCCCCACGCGCACGGCCTCGGCGCCGCGCTCGGGGTCGGCGGAGGCGGTCAGCGCGAGCACGGCGTGCCGGGGCGCGAGCCGGAGCACGTGCTTGAGCACGGCCAGCTCGTCGTCGGCGTCGTCGCGGGCGGGCGCGGACAGCGCGAGGTCCAGCAGGATGCAGTGGACGTCGTCGGTGAGCAGCCGCTCGGCCTCGGTGAGGTTGCGGGCGGTGCGCACGCGGATCGGCTTGCCGGCCGAGTCCTGCAACTCGTGCGCCAGCGGCGAGCCGGCCGGATCGTCCTCGATCAGCAGCAGCGTGAGAGTGGTGCCGGCGCCGCTGGCGGGCGTGGCGTCGCGGTGGGCCTCTTCCTTGAGGGGGCCGCCGACTGCGGTGGCGGCCTCCTGCGCCTGACCACTCTCCACGGCCGGGATCGCTCTCTGCCGCGGTACGGGTACGGGCATGGTGTCGGGTTCCTTCCCTCCCCCCGAGGGCGTGACGGCGCCGAGGGTCTCGGGCCGTCGACGGGTGACCATAGCGGCACTGCCCGCCCTGATGGAATGGTGTGAGCCGCGTCGCTCCCGCGCAGGCCGCTGTCATATGCCGCGTTCCCTACCGCAGTTGGACAGGGCGCCCCGGCCCGCGGGATGACGAAGCTCACGTCTGCCGGGGTTCGGGCGGGGGTTGGGGTGCGGCGGGTCACATGGCGTGGGTCACGCGCAGGGTGTGGTGTGGAGGGCGATGTGCGGGTGGGGTGCGGGGTGTGTCCCGGCCGTGAGGCCTACGCGTCGGGCCGTACGACGCCCAGGATCGCCATCGAGCCGGCGCCCGCGATCGTGACGTTACGGCCCGGGCGGGGGGCCTGGATGATGGCGCCGTCGCCGATGTAGATGGCGACGTGGCTGGCGTCCGTGAAGTAGATGATGAGGTCGCCGGGCCGCATGTCCTTGATGTCGACGTGCTTCAGCTGCTGCCACTGCTCCTGCGAGGTGCGCGGGATGGGCCGGCCGGCCGCCGCCCAGGCCTGGGAGGTCAGGCCCGAGCAGTCGAAGGAGCCGGGGCCCTCGGCACCCCACACGTACGGCTTGCCGAGCTGGGCGGTGGCGAACGCGACGGCCTTCCTGCCCTGCTCGGAGGCCTTGGCGTTGATCTCCTTGAGGACGCCGGTGTCCAGCCAGGCGGTCTGGGCCTTCAGCGCGGCCTGGTTCTCCAGCTGGTCCAGCCGCTCCTGGTCCTTCTTCGCCAGCTCGGATTCGAGCTTCTTCGCGGCGGAGATCTGCTGCTCGATCTTCTTCTGGGCGTCGGCCTTGGTCTTGCGGTCGGCGTCCAGCTTCTGCCACCGGTCGGCGGCGTCGACGGCGTAGGCCTGCAAGTCGTCCTGTGTGCCGGTCAGTTCGCCGATCAGCTTCTTCGTCGCCCGCTGGCCCTGGAGCACCAGCCCGGCGCCGTCCAGGAACTGGCCCGGGTCGTCGCTGAGCAGGAACTGCGCGGTGGGCGGCAGGCCGCCGGTGCGGTACTGCTCCCGGGCCGCCGCGCCCGCCTGGTCCTTGAGCCTCTCCAGCCGCTGCTGCCCCGTGGCGATCTTCTTGGCCAGGGCGACGATCTCGGCGGACTGCTTCTTCGTCCGCTCCTCGGCGGCGTTGTAGGCGTCGGTCGCGACGGCCGCGTCGTGGTAGAGCTTGTCCAGCTGTTCTCGGACCTTCTCAAGGTCCTTGCCGGGCTCGGGAGTCGGGGACGACGCGGGGGAGGGGGTCGCGCTCGGCGTGGGTGCCGGAGCGGCGAAGGCCGTGCCGGGTGCCGACAGCGCGGTCACCGCGCAGACCACGGTCACGGCGGCCATCAGCATGCCGCGCTTGTCCCAGCCCATCACACGTCCCCCAACCTGATTTACCGTCAGTAACTTACGGTGCCCGGGGATCGTGTCACGTCATGGCGCAAAACGACAGAGGCAATGACAGACCCATGGAAACGACACAGGAAGCAATCCCCCCGCACCCGCCGCCGTACGACGATCCCCCGCCGATGTGACGAACGACGCACGGAGATCGTTCCCCTCCCCTCCACGCCCGGCCGTCCCACCGGACACCAGGGTCAGCCGCGCGGCGCCAACGCCCCCCACCTGACCGTCACTTCGCCCTGCCGCCAGCGGGCCGGGGAGTCCGTCACCGGCCAGTCCGCCGTCAGGTCCCGTACCGCGCGCAGCCAGCGCTGGCGGGCGCCGTAGGAGGCGTAGGGCGCGGCGGCGGCCCAGGCGCGGTCGAAGTCGCGCAGGAAGGCGTGCACCGGCTCGCCGGGGACGTTGCGGTGGATGAGCGCCTTCGGCAGCCGCTCGGCGAGGTCGGACGGCCGCTCCAGCGAGCCCAGCCGCGTCGCGAAGGTCACGGTCCTCGGCCCCTCCGGGCCGAGCGCCACCCACACGTGGCGCCGCCCGATCTCGTCGCACGTCCCCTCGACCAGCAGCCCGCCGCGCGAGCCGGCGCCCGCCGGGGCGAGCCGCGCGCACAGCCGCTCCCAGACGGCCGCGACCTGGTCCTCGTCGTACTGGCGCAGCACATTGGCGGCCCGGACGAGCAGCGGGCGCCCGGCGACGGGGATCTCGAAGCCGCCGTGCCGGAAGACCAGCCCGTCGCGTTCGTACGGCCTGGCCGCCGCCACCCGCTCCGGTTCGATCTCGACGCCGACCACACGCGCGCGGGGCGCGACGGTCCGCAGCCGGCCGAGCAGTTCGACGGCGGTCCAGGGCGCGGCGCCGTAGCCGAGGTCGATCGCGAGCGGGTCCGCGGCGCGCCGCAGCTCGGCGCCGTGCGTGGCCCCGATCCACCGGTCCATGCGGCGCAGCCGGTTCGGGTTGGTCGTCCCGCGCGTCACCGTTCCGACAGGGCGGGAGGCTGCGCGGGCTGTCATGCCTACGAGGGTAAGCGGGCGCCCGGCCGAACTCCGTCGGCCGGGCGCCCGGGGTCGGGGGTCAGCGGGAGCGCTGCGCGGCCTTGCGGCGCAGGACGAGGACGATGCCGCCGCCCACCACGACCAGCGCGGCCGCCGCACCGGCGATCAGCGGGGTGCCGCTGGACGCACCGGTCTCGGCGAGGCGGGTCCCCCCGCCCGCGGGCGACGGGGCGCCGCTCGCCACCGGCGAGGCGGCCGGGCTGCCGCTGCGGGCCGGGGCCGGGACGGCGGAGGCCGCCGAAGAGGGGCGCGCGGACGGCGCCGCCGAGGACGCGGGGGCGGACGGCGTCGGGGAGGCCGAGGGGGCGGAGCCGCCGGCGGGCGTGCAGGTGAAGTCGTCCGGGACGACCACCGGGGGCTTGAGGTCCTCGTCGACGCTGTCGCCCGCCTTCACGTGGACCACGAAGGTCTGCCCGGCGTGCCAGTCCAGGGGATGCAGGTCGACGCTCGCGCCCTGCGCGGTCGGGTGCCCGATGGTGCCGGTGTCGACGTCCCGCTCCCCGCCCGGCATGCTCAGCTCTATCTTCAGGGTGAGCGTGGCGGGGGTGCCGGAGGCGTCCTTGTCGGTGACCCGGACGACGGGCTTGCCCGCGCTGTCGCAGGCCGGGGCGGCGGTGAAGTCGGCGATGTCGCAGGCGAGCGCGGACTGGGCGGCGGCGACGGAGAGGGCGGCCGCGGCGGCCGACGTGCCGATGGCACGCGCCGCCCTGGTGAGGTGACGGGAACGGAGCACGAGGAAGCGTGTACATGCCCCGCGCAGATGCTGTCAAAGGTTGTATCGCAGCAGGTCAAGCCTTGTCCTAAGAGGTTTCCGCCACGAGTAAAGAGGCGCCGCGTGCGGGTCTGGCGCCCACCCCGATGGTTGACCGCTGGAAGGTCATGATTGGGTAAAGCGGTCCGATCGGGAAATGACAGCGCCCCCGCCCGCTGTTGCACCCCCTTGGAGGGCGCGGCAGGCCCTCCGGCAGGCATGCCCGCAGCCCAGGAGGAACGCCAGGTGAGCCAGTACGTCAGCAGGCTCGGGCGCCGCTCTCCGGCGACCGCCCCCCGGCTCCGGCTGCACCGCAGGCCGCGCCGGGTCGCCATGCTCTCCGTGCACACGTCCCCGCTCCACCAGCCCGGCACCGGCGACGCCGGCGGCATGAACGTCTACATCGTGGAGCTGGCCCAGCGCCTCGCCGCGCAGGGCATCGAGGTCGAGATCTTCACCCGCGCCACCTCCGGCGGCCTCGAACCCACCGTCCAGCTGGCCCCCGGCGTCCTCGTCCGGCACGTGGACGCGGGCCCCTACGAGGGGCTCAACAAGGAGGACCTGCCCGCCCAGCTGTGCGCCTTCACGCACGGCGTGATGCAGGCCTGGGCCGGCCACCGCCCCGGCTACTACGACCTCGTCCACTCCCACTACTGGCTCTCCGGCCACGTCGGCTGGCTCGCCGCCCAGCGCTGGGGCGTGCCCCTGGTGCACGCCATGCACACCATGGCCAAGGTCAAGAACGCCAGCCTGGCCGCCGGCGACACCCCCGAGCCCGCCGCCCGCGTCATCGGCGAGACCCAGATCGTGGCCGCCGCCGACCGCCTCGTCGCCAACACGGCGGAGGAGGCCGACGAACTGGTCCGGCACTACGACGCCGATCCCGCCAAGGTCGCCGTCGTCCACCCCGGCGTGAACCTCGACCGCTTCCGCCCGGCCGACGGCCGCGCCGCCGCCCGGCTGCGCCTGGGCCTGCCGCAGGACGCCCTGATCCCGCTCTTCGCGGGCCGCATACAGCCCCTGAAGGCCCCCGACGTGCTGCTGCGCGCCGTGGCCGTCCTGCTGGACGAGCGCCCCGAGCTGCGCTCGCGCATCCTCGTGCCGATCGTCGGCGGCCCGAGCGGCAGCGGGCTCGCCAAGCCGGAGGGGCTGCAGAAGCTCGCGGCGCGGCTCGGCATCGCGGACGTCGTACGGTTCCGCCCGCCGGTCGGCCAGGAGCAGCTCGCGGACTGGTTCCGGGCCGCGTCGATGCTGGTCATGCCGTCGTACAGCGAGTCCTTCGGGCTGGTCGCGATCGAGGCGCAGGCGGCCGGTACGCCGGTGCTGGCCGCCTCGGTCGGCGGGCTGCCGGTGGCCGTGCGCGACGGCGCGACCGGCTTCCTGGTCCAGGGCCACGACCCGGCCGACTACGCGCGCGTGCTGCGCCGGTTCGCCGACGAGCCCGCGCTCACCGCCACCATGGGCCGGGCCGCCGCCCGGCACGCGCAGTCCTTCGGCTGGGACACGGCGGCCGCCGCCACCGCCGAGGTCTACGCGGCCGCGACCCAGTCCCACCGCCGTCGCGTACGCTCGCCCCATGGGTGATGTGGACAAGACCGCGCAGGTCCTGGAGGGCGTCCTGGAGGACGTCGAGCTGGAGTGGGAGAGCCCCGAGCCCGGGAACTACGTGGTCAAGCTCCCCGGCACCCGCAAGCTCTCGACCACGGTCTCCTTCCTCGTCGGCCGCCACTCGCTCTCCCTCAACGCCTTCGTCGTCCGCCACCCCGACGAGAACGAGGCGGGCGTCCACCGCTGGCTCCTGGAGCGCAACCTCAAGCTGTACGGCGTGAGTTACGCCGTCGACCGCCTCGGCGACGTCTACGTCACCGCCCGCCTGCCCCTCGCCTCGGTCACCCCCGACGAGATCGACCGCCTCCTCGGCCAGGTCCTGGAAGCGGCCGACGGCGCCTTCAACACCCTCCTGGAGCTGGGCTTCGCCTCCTCGATCCGCAAGGAGTACGCCTGGCGCGTGTCCCGGGGCGAGTCGACGCGGAACCTGGACGCGTTCAGCCATCTGATCGAACGCCCTGCGGACTGACGCTCAGCGCGCGCTGAGCCGGTAGCGGCCGGGGGTGACCCCGACCAGCCTCCTGAAGTGCCGGGTGAGATGGGCCTGGTCGAAGAATCCGGTGACGGCCGCCACCTCGACCGGCGCGAGCCCGTCCAGCAGCAGCCGCCGGGCCCGCCCGACCCGCCGCGACATGAGGTACTGGTGCGGGGCGATGCCGTACGCCCCGCTGAACGCCCGCACCAGATGGGCGGGATGGGCGTGCAGCGACCGCGCGGCCTCCTCCAGCCGGATCCCGTCGACGACCCGGGCGTCGAGCAACTCCCGCAGCCGGCGGGCGAGTACCGGATCCGGACGGTACGGGGGCACGTCCGTGCGCCGCCGCAGATGGTCCCGCAGCCGCTCCCCGACGAGGGTCAGCCGGCTCTCCGCCTCCAGTTCGTCACCGGGCCGGGCGAGGGCGGAGTGCAGTCGCCCGACGCGCTGCCGCAGCACCGGATCGCGCAGATCGGGCGTGTCGACGGCGGCCCCGATCAGGTCCTCGCCCAGCAGGCTGCTGTCGAGGTAGACGACCCGCTTGCGGAAGCCGTCCGGGGTGGCGGGCGAGCCGTTGTGCGCCACGTGCGGCGGCAGCAGCGAGACGGTGTCGAGCGGGGTGCCGTGCTCATGCCGGTCGAGGTCGTACCGTACGGCCCCGTCGTCCACGATGAGCAGCGTCCAGGCGTCGTGGACGTGCATCGGATAGGCGTACTCGGTGAAGTGGGCGTGGAAGACCTCCACGACACCCGGGACGCGCGGGCGCCAGGCGGAGACTTCCTGCCGGTCGGCCACGTTAAGAACGTACAAGACCCGCGGTCCGGCCGCCCGGCAGTCTCACTGCATGAACACCGAACCGATCAGTCCCGGGCCCGTACGCTTCGACACGAAGATCGCCGTGCTGCTGCGCGAGGACCTGGAGCCCTGGCAGCGCCTCAACGTCACCGCGTTCCTGGTCAGCGGCCTCGGCAGCCAGGTTCCCGAGGTGATCGGCGAGCCGTACGAGGACGCGGACGGGGTCGGGTACCTGCCGATGTTCCGCCAGCCGGTGCTGGTCTTCGAGGGTACGAAGGAGACGTTGAAGGCGGCCCACACCAGGGCGCTGAGCCGCGCCCTGCCCAGGGCCGTCTTCACCGCGGACCTGTTCACGACGGGCAACGACCGCGACAACCGGGCGGCGGTGCGTGCCGTGCCGACGGCGGAACTGGACCTGGTGGGGCTGGCGGTGCACGGCCCGCGGAGCGGGGTGGACAAGGTGCTGAAGGGGGCGCGGATGCATCCGTGAGGTGCGTCCGTGCGGTCCGTCCGCGAGGTGCGCCCGCGCGGGCGGGGCGCCCCCTCCGGCACCCTCGGGTGACTACTTGAACTGGCCCGGCTGGTAGTCGCCGGCGGGCATCCGGACGATGACGTTCAGCCGGTTGTAGGCGTTGATGAGGGCGATCAGCGTCATCAGGCCGAAGAGCTGGTTCTCGTCGTAGTGCTTGGCGGCGTTCTCCCACACCTCGTCCGGGACGCCACCGGCCGCGTCGGCGATCCGGGTGCCCTCCTCCACCAGCTCCAGGGCGGCCCGCTCGGCCTCGGTGAACACCTTGGCCTCCCGCCAGGCGGCGACCAGGTGCAGCCGCTGCGCGGTCTCACCGGCGGCGGTCGCGTCCTTGGTGTGCATATCGGTGCAGAATCCGCAGCCGTTGATCTGGCTGGCCCGGATCTTCACCAACTCCTGCGTGGCGGCGGGCAGCCCGGACTCCGCGACCACCGTGCCCACCGCGTTGAGGTGCTTGATCGCCTTGGTGGCGAGCGGGTTGCCGAAGAGGTTCAGACGCGCTTCCATGATCTGCTCCTGTGTGGTCGTCGATGACTGCACACCTCTGACGGGCGGGCTCGCCGAGATGTGACACGAGCGAATGTGACGCCCATCACTGCTCCCGCGGTCCGGCGCCGAATCTGCACAGCGCGCACGCAACTGCCGGGCGGGCGGCCTGCCTCGGTTCCCCTTGGTGCGGAGTTGTCGTGGTTGGCGCGGCGGTGGCAAGAGCTGTGGGGTGCCTGTGTGACGGGAGGTGTGGAGAAACCGCCCGCGTCGCGTGAGCGCGCCCGCACGAATGAGACGACGGGAGCAGCCAATTGGCCAGGTGGGAGCGGTGATTGACTGGCTGCTCCGGCGCGCTCCGTGGTTGTATCGCTGGCACCGTCGGGACCGCGCCGAGGTGCCCTGAAAAGGCCGGCGCACGCCCGCGGCCGCGGCTCACCGTCTGTCCCCAGCGGCGCCGCTTCCCCCTGTGGACCATCCATGCGAAGGGCAGTTTCCCCATGAACTCCGCTCACCAGGTTCAGACCGCCGAGATCTCCGACGCCGACCTCGACTCCGTCGCCGGCGGCCTGAGCCCCGAGGCGAGTGCCTCCCTCGGCGCCACGACCGTCACCAGCACCGAGGTGCTGTCCCAGCTCAACGGCGTCACGGGCGAGGTGCAGGGCGTCCTCGGCCAGTACGGCCACGTCGGCGTCAACATCTCCCTCTGATCACCCAGATCGCCACACCGAGCCCCCTGCCCGCGCCTGACCGCGCAGCCAGGGGGCTCGACGCGGTGCGGCCCTGCCCGTACGGCTCAGGCGGCGCGAGCCTCGGCGGCCGCGCCTCCGGCCGTCGTGGTCGCGTCCCCGTGCCTTCGGCCCTGGCGTCCTCGCCCTCTGAGCCTCGTCCGCCGCGCCTCCGTCTGCCGGGCCTCCGTCCGGCCGGGCCTCAGGTGTCGGGCCCCAGCCACCGTGCCCTCGGTCCCTGTGCCCTCCCGCGCCCTCGGTCCTGACGGGGGCGGCCGTTTCCCCGGCCTGCCCAGACCGCCCGGCCCGCCGAGACCATCCGGTCCGCCCGGACCGCTCAGGCGGCGCGGACCTCGGTCGCCGTGTCCTCGGCGCCCGCGCGCTCGGTGCTTATGTCCTCGCGTCCCGGGTTCCCGGGCGGCGGTGCAGGTGCTGTCGGGGTCTCCTTCGGCAGTCCCCGCATGAGCACCCCGTACCCCAGGCCCGCGACCGTTCCCACCGCGGCGCACGTCGCCCACAGCCACTGCGCGCCCCAGCGGTCGATGACCGCGCCGGACATCAGCGGGGCGACCAGCGCGGCGACGGACCACGACAGGGTGTAGACGCCCTGGTAGCGGCCGCGCCCGTGGACCGGCGAGAGCCGGACGACGAGGCCGGTCTGGGTGGGCGCGTTGACGATCTCGGCGAGAGTCCACACGCACACGGTGACCATGAAGACGCCGACCGATCCGGCGAAGGCGGTGAGCCCGAAGCCGTACCCGGCGAGGATCGAGGAGAGCACCAGCAGGGTGCGTGGGTCGCGGTGCTCGATGAACCGGGTGACCGGGATCTGCAGGGCGACGATCAGGACGCCGTTGACGGCGACGGCGAGGCCGTAGTCGGCGGGCGAGAACCCGGCCCGGCCCATGGCCACCGGCAGTCCCACGGCCCCCTGCTGGAAGATCAGCGCGACGAGGAAGGACAGCCCGACGACGGCCATGTACCGCCCGTCGCGCAGCACGGTCCCGAGGCTGACGGCCTCCTCCGCGTCCTCGCTGTCCGCGGTCTCCGGCCGGGACTCGGGCACCTTCAGGAAGACGACGAGCGCGCAGGCCAGGGTCATCCCGGCCTCGATCAGGAACCCGGCGAGATAGCTGAACTCGGCGATGAACCCGGCGGCCGTGGAGGAGACGGCGAACCCGAGGTTGATGGCCCAGTAGTTGAGGGAGAACGCCCGCACCCGGTCCTCGGGCCGGACGAGGTCGGCCATCATCGCCTGCACGGCCGGCCGGGAGGCGTTGGAGGCCATGCCGACGAGGAAGGCGACGGCCGCGATGGCGACCGGGTCGGTCATGAAACCGAGCAGCGCGACGGAGGCGGCGGTGGCCGTCTGGGCGATGAGCAGCGTCGGCCGCCGCCCCAGCCGGTCGGCCATGACGCCACCGCCCAGCGAGGAGACGACTCCGCCGAGCCCGTGCAGCGAGGCGACGAGACCGGCGTACGAGGCGGAGTAGCCGCGGTCGAGCGTCAGGTACAGGGCCATGAAGGTGGCCACGAAGGCGCCGAGCCGGTTGACCAGGGTGCTGGTCCACAGCCACCAGAACTCACGGGGGAGCCCGGAGACGGTCTCCCGGGCGGCACGTCTGAGACTGGTTGCGGGCATGACAGCGGACCCCCGTGGATGGACGACGCCCCGGACGTGAGGGCGATGTAAGCGGCGCAAGCGGCAGGCACAAGTTACAGAGCCGGTCCGTCGGTTGCCACTCGATTAACAGACCCCGTCAACCGTCCACCCACCGGCCGGGCGGGGCGGCGCCCCGAACGGGTGGATTACGCTCTTTCCCATGGCCGACGCACCGTACAAGCTGATCCTCCTCCGCCACGGCGAGAGCGAGTGGAACGCGAAGAACCTGTTCACCGGCTGGGTGGACGTCAACCTCAACGAGAAGGGCGAGAAGGAGGCAGTCCGCGGCGGCGAGCTCCTGAAGGACGCCGGTCTTCTCCCCGACGTGGTCCACACGTCCCTCCAGAAGCGCGCGATCCGCACGGCGCAGCTCGCCCTCGAAGCCGCCGACCGCCACTGGATCCCGGTCCACCGCAGCTGGCGCCTGAACGAACGCCACTACGGCGCCCTCCAGGGCAAGGACAAGGCGGCCACGCTGGCCGAGTTCGGCGAGGAGCAGTTCATGCTCTGGCGCCGCTCGTACGACACCCCGCCCCCGCCGCTCGCGGACGACTCCGAGTTCTCGCAGGCGCACGACGCCCGCTACGCCTCCATCCCGCCGGAGCTGCGCCCGGACACGGAGTGCCTGAAGGACGTCGTCGTCCGGATGCTCCCCTACTGGTACGACGGCATCGTCCCCGACCTCCTGGCCGGCCGCACGGTCCTGGTCGCGGCCCACGGCAACTCGCTGCGCGCCCTGGTCAAGCACCTGGACGGCATCTCCGACGCCGACATCGCGGGCCTGAACATCCCGACGGGCATCCCGCTGGCCTACGAGCTGGACGAGAACTTCAAGCCGATCACCCCGGGCGGCACCTACCTCGACCCCGAGGCGGCCGCAGCCGCGATCGAGGCGGTCAAGAACCAGGGCAAGAAGAAGTAGGGCGAGAAGTAGGGCGACCCCTTACACCACAGGGCCGGTGTGAATTCGATTCACACCGGCCCCAGGTGTTTGTGCCCTATTCCGGGTGGTCCGTCAGCCGCACTGGCAGGGATTGCCCGACTGGCAGCCGCAGCCGCAGCCCGAGCCGCAGCCGCACGCACCGAACAGCGGAAGGCTCCTGGTCTCGGCGGGCTGGTCGGTCTCGCGCTCCTGAGTGGGGTCTGGCGTGGTGCTGGGGGATTCGGCCATGGGTCCCTCCTGGACGCTGGGGCAGGGATGCCCTCGCCCATTTCATGCCCGCTTCCCAGGGCGCATCAACGGCGCACAGTGGCGCTCGCACGCTCCCGCCGGTCACCCCCGCAAGCCCCGGAGGGCCCCGGTCAGGCGCCCTCGACGCCCGTCACCGGCTGGATGTCCGGCTGGAGCTCGTCCGCGTGCTCGCCCGTGACCAGGTAGACCACGCGCTTGGCGACGGCCACGGCGTGGTCGGCGTAGCGCTCGTAGTAGCGGCCCAGCAGGGTGACGTCCACCGCCGTCTCGATGCCGTGCTTCCAGCGCTCGTCGATCAGGTGCTGGAAGAGCGTGCGGTGCAGCAGGTCCATCTCGTCGTCGTCCTGCTCCAGCTGGAGCGCGAGGTCGACGTCCTTCGTGATGATCACCTCGGCCGCCTTCGCCATCAGGCGCTGCGCGAGCTGGCCCATCTCCAGGATCGTGGCGTGCAGGTCGTTCGGGACCGCGCGCTCGGGGAAGCGCAGCCGGGTCAGCTTCGCCACGTGCTGGGCGAGGTCGCCGGAGCGCTCCAGGTCGGCGGACATGCGGAGCGACGTGACGACGATGCGCAGGTCGGTCGCCACCGGCTGCTGCCGCGCCAGCAGGGCTATCGCCCGGGCCTCCAGGTCGTGCTGGAGCTCGTCGACCTTCTGGTCCGCCTCGATGACGCTCTCGGCGAGCTTCAGGTCGGCGTCCAGGATGGCCGTCGTGGCGCGCCCGATCGCCGACCCGACCAGCCGGGCCATCTCCACCAGACCATCGCCGATCGAGTCAAGTTCCTCGTGGTACGCGTCCCGCATCAGGGTTCCCTCTCATAGGTGTGCTTGGTCCCACGCTCCCACGTTCTGGTCCGCACGCGTCCGTTTCCGCCATCTCAAGTGAACCAACACTGGCTCCAAGGTGAACTCTGGGCGACGAGTGTTCGAGGTCGCCCTTGGACGGCTGTGGGTATGTCGTACGCCCTGCTTAACCTGGATGCATGGACGTGAACGCGGCGGTCGCCGCAGCGGCAGCGATCGCCGGGGTGCTCACCGGCGTCATCGCCATGCTGGCGTTCCGCTGGAGCGAACGCGACCAGAAGCGACCGACCAGGACTTCCTTGCACACCGATCCCGTACTCCCGCCCGGCGTGGACACCGTGCTGTCCGTGCTCCGCTCCTCGGCCGTCGTCCTCGACGAGGCCGACGCCGTCGTCAAGGCCAGCTCCGCCGCGTACGCCCTCGGGCTGGTGCGCGGCGGCAAGCTCGCCGTGGAGCCCATGCTCCAGATGGCGAGGGACACGAGACGTGACGGCGAGATACGCCAGGTCGAGCTGGACCTGCCCCGGCGCGGCACCGGACGCGGCGAGGCCCTCGCCGTCTCCGCGCGCGTGGCCCCGCTCGGCTCCCGTCTGGTCCTGCTGCTGGTCGAGGACCTGACCGAGGCCCGCCGGATCGAGGCGGTCCGGCGTGACTTCGTGGCGAACGTCAGCCATGAGCTGAAGACGCCCGTCGGCGCGCTGTCCCTCCTCTCGGAGGCGGTCATGGACGCCTCCGACGACCCCGAGGCCGTGCAGCGCTTCGCGGGCCGCATGCAGATCGAGGCGACCCGGCTGACCAACCTGGTCCAGGAGCTCATCGACCTGTCCCGCGTGCAGAACGACGATCCGCTGGAGGACGCCGAGCCCGTCCGCGTGGACGAACTCGTCGCCGAGGCCGTCGACCGCTGCCGCCACCAGGCGGGTACGAAACAGATCACGATGGCCGCGGGCGGCACCGCCGACCTGCACGTCTGGGGCAACCGCGGCCAGCTGGCCGCCGCCCTCGGCAACCTCGTCGAGAACGCCGTGAACTACTCCCCGGCCCGCACCCGCGTCGGCATAGCCGCCCGCCGGGTCTCCGCACCCGGTGGCGACATGATCGAACTCGCCGTCACGGACCAGGGCATCGGCATCTCCGACAAGGACAAGGACCGCATCTTCGAGCGCTTCTACCGCGTCGACCCCGCCCGCTCCCGGGCGACCGGAGGCACCGGTCTGGGTCTCGCGATCGTGAAGCACGTGGCCGCCTCGCACGGCGGGGAGGTCACGGTCTGGAGCGCCGAAGGCCAGGGCTCCACGTTCACCCTGAGACTGCCGGAGGCGGGCGTGGCCCGTGATCGTGCCGGTCAGCACCCGGACCCCGACCTCGATGACGAGGCCGGCGGCTCCACCGAATCATCCCCGTACGAACCGCTTCCCGCCCCGGAGGTCCTTCCGTGACCCGAGTGCTCGTCGTCGAGGACGAGGAGTCCTTCTCCGACGCCCTGTCGTACATGCTCCGCAAGGAGGGCTTCGAGGTCGCTGTGGCGGCCACCGGGCCCGACGGACTCGACGAGTTCGAGCGCAACGGCGCCGACCTCGTCCTCCTCGACCTGATGCTGCCGGGCCTGCCCGGTACGGAGGTGTGCCGTCAGCTGCGCGGCCGCTCCAACGTCCCGGTGATCATGGTGACCGCCAAGGACAGCGAGATCGACAAGGTCGTGGGCCTCGAAATAGGAGCCGACGACTACGTCACCAAGCCCTTCTCGTCCCGCGAGCTGGTCGCCCGCATCCGTGCGGTGCTCCGCCGCCGTGGCGAGCCGGAGGAGGTCACCCCGGCCGCGCTGGAGGCGGGCCCGGTCCGCATGGACGTCGACCGCCACGTGGTGACGGTGGCCGGCTCCAAGGTCGACCTTCCGCTCAAGGAGTTCGACCTCCTGGAGATGCTGCTCCGCAACGCCGGCCGCGTCCTGACCCGCATGCAGCTGATCGACCGCGTCTGGGGCGCCGACTACGTGGGCGACACCAAGACCCTCGACGT
>NZ_JBHJYK010000003.1:0-553494 GCF_042269865.1 Streptomyces sp. NPDC055966 | reverse complement strand
TCCACGTCAAGCGTCTGCGCGCCAAGATCGAGCCGGACCCGGGCGCCCCGCGCTACCTGGTGACGGTCCGCGGCCTGGGCTACAAGTTCGAGCCGTGATCGGTGCCGTGCGCTCTCGGCCGGACGGAGTCCGGCGCAGCACCCCGAAGCCCGCGCAGCGGTGCGAGGGGTGCGTGGGGGATGGGCCGCTCGACGTCCACGTCAAGCGTCTGCGCGCCAAGATCGAGCCGGACCCGGGCGCCCCGCGCTACCTGGTGACGGTCCGCGGCCTGGGCTACAAGTTCGAGCCGTAAACCGCCGGCTCGGCCCCATCGGTCGTACGGTCCTCCCCGTGTACGGCCTTCCCCGTGCACGACGAAGGGCGGCACCCCCGGCAGGGGTGCCGCCCTTCGTGCGTGGCGCGGTGCTCAGTGGCCGGCGACCGACTGGGACGCCGAGTCGCTCGGGGTGGCGTGGGTGCTCGCGGAGGACGACGGGGTCGCCTTGCCGCCCTTGCCCTTGCCCTTCTCCGGCTTGCCGCTGGTGGAGGCCGAGGCGCCCGGGGCGCCCGGGGCACCCGTGGGGGTCGCCGGGGCGGACGGGATCGTGCTCGGGCCCCACTTGTCGAAGTAGCTGGTGGCCGGGACCACGAAGGCGCTGAGGCTCACGGCACCGGTCGTGCTGAAGGTGAAGGTGACCTTCTGGACGTTGCCGTCCTGGACCGCCGTACGGCCGCCCGGCACCTCCGCGGAGGCGTTGCCCTGACCACCGATGATCAGGGAGCCGTGCGCCGGGACGGTGAGGCTCTGGCCCTTGGCGGCGGTCAGCTTGACCGTGCCGCTGGTGCCCGGGATGGCGACCGACTGGAGGGTCTCGTCCGAGACGCCCTGGTTGAAGAGGGTCGCGGAGATGACGGCCGGCCCGGTCGACTGAAGATCGGGCTGAGTGATGATCAGCGCGTTCTGGACCTTGATGTTGCCGACCTTGGTGGCAGCGTTGTCCGGCTTGATCTCCAGGGTCTGCGAGCCGTTGCCGGCGCCGCATGCGGCGAGCGAGGCGATCGAGAAGACGATGGCGGAGGCGGCGAGGGCGCCGCGTCGAAGGCTGCTGCTCACGGCGGCGGCAACTCCTTGAACGCGCGGGCGGCTCCCCTTATAAAGCCACCCTAAGTGTCTGTCAGCGGCCTTAGGTTACCGAGCCGTTCCGGCGCCGCCGCACCCGACCCTCCCCTAGCGTCCCGCTTGCCTCCGGCTGGGGGTACCGCCCGCGGCCTCGTCGCTGCGGGCACAGGCGCCTCTTCCGCGACTTTGCCGAGTGCTCGTCCGCCATTCACATAACCGCGCGCAAAATTTCCGTGAAGGAATGCGGGCCCTCTCGGCGGCGGTCTCGAAGCTCTCTCGATGACCGCTCGGCGACCGTCCCGGAATTGATCACCGAGCACCCCTCGGGCGGTCGTTGATCAATTCCGGATTCTCGTCGCGGCCGCCTCCGGATCGCCCTCCGGATCCGCCTGTACGCACCGAACGGAGTAGCGGAAGTCGTACGCTTGGAACAGGACAAATCGGGATGTTAAGCCACCCGGAGAGGGTGCTCGGAGTGTGTGACGCACGTGTTTCACCCCGCCCGAAGAGCCCCTCCGACCTGCGAATACCCGCTTGCGCAGGCCTCTCGAAGCACGTTCCTGTTGCTGTTGTCAAGCCCCGAGATATGCCCTGACCTGCGAAAACGCCATTCAGAAGACGCCGTATCCGTGTTACCCTGGATAGCCACGGAAGGGGTACCTGTCACATGACGTTCAAGGTTGGCGACACCGTGGTCTATCCCCATCACGGGGCCGCGCTGATCGAGGCCATCGAAACTCGCCAGATCAAAGGCGTGGACAAGACCTACTTGGTGCTGAAGGTCGCCCAGGGTGACCTGACGGTACGTGTGCCAGCGGACAATGCTGAGTTCGTGGGCGTGCGTGATGTGGTCGGTCAGGACGGGCTGGACCGGGTCTTCGAGGTGCTGCGCGCGCCGTACGCCGAGGAGCCCACGAACTGGTCCCGTCGCTACAAGGCAAACCTGGAGAAGCTCGCCTCCGGCGATGTCATCAAGGTCGCGGAAGTCGTGCGTGACCTGTGGCGTCGTGAGCGCGAGCGCGGACTGTCCGCCGGTGAGAAGCGCATGCTCGCCAAGGCCCGCCAGATCCTGGTGAGTGAGCTGGCCCTCGCGGAGAACACGAACGAGGACAAGGCCGAGGCTCTGCTCGACGAGGTGCTCGCCTCCTGATGCGCCACGGCGGCGATCTCTCGCTGCCGGTTCGCGCAGCACACTCTGCACAATGAAATGCGCACAGTGAAATGCCGCGGTGCCCGATGACACGGATTCGACACTGACCCTGTCGGATCCCGTCGCCGGGCGCTGCGGCATGTTCGTATCCGCTTCGTATCCGCGCGTCGGTCGGGCGACTTTCTGACCGGAAAGACCCCCGATATTTTGATGTGCCGGGCCCGGGCAGTCGGCCTCGACCAGGGTCACGGAAGGGTCCGGTCAAGGCAGCGCGCCCGGCACTCCTCCAGGCCATACCCACCTAGGTCGAGCACACAAACCTGACAGGAACCGATGTCTGACGAATCGCGCCCCTCACCTGCGCAGACCCCCGTCGCAGCCGTGATTCCCGCCGCCGGCCGGGGCGTACGCCTCGGTCCGGGCGCCCCCAAGGCGCTGCGCGCGCTGAACGGCACGCCCATGCTCATCCACGCGGTCCGCGCGCTCGCCGCGTCCCGCCGTGTCTCCCT
The DNA here is from genome assembly GCF_042269865.1 of Streptomyces sp. NPDC055966. Taxonomy (NCBI): domain Bacteria; kingdom Bacillati; phylum Actinomycetota; class Actinomycetes; order Kitasatosporales; family Streptomycetaceae; genus Streptomyces; species Streptomyces sp. NPDC055966. The sequence goes on along the minus strand of NZ_JBHJYK010000003.1, from coordinate 550,736 downwards.
CGTGATCGTCGTCGCCCCGTCCGACGGCACCGAAGAGGTCAAGTCCCTGCTCGACGCGCACGCGCTGCCCGAGAGGACCGACTTCCTGGTGGTCCCCGGCGGCGACACCCGCCAGGAATCGGTCAAGCGGGGCCTGGACGCCCTGCCCCCCGAGTACGGCGTCGTCCTCGTGCACGACGCGGCCCGCCCGCTCGTGCCGGTCGACACCGTCGACGCGGTCATCGAGGCCGTCGGCGCGGGCGCACCCGCCGTCGTCCCCGCGCTGCCGCTGGCCGACACCGTCAAGGAGGTCGAGCCCGCCGCCGAGGCCGGCGCCCCCGAGCCGGTCGTCGCCACCCCGGAGCGCGCCCGCCTGCGCGCCGTCCAGACGCCGCAGGGCTTCGACCGTACGACCCTGGTCCGGGCGCACGAGACCGTCACCGACGACGTGACGGACGACGCGAGCATGGTCGAGCAGCTCGGGCTGCGGGTCGTGACGGTCCCCGGTCACGAGGAGGCCTTCAAGGTCACCCGCCCCCTCGACCTGGTCCTCGCCGAGGCGGTCCTGGCCCGCAGGAGGCTGAACGATGGCTTCTGAGGCCGGCTTCGTGCTGCCCCTGCCCCAGGTCGGCATCGGCACCGACATCCACGCCTTCGAGGAGGGCCGCGAGCTGTGGTGCGCGGGCCTGAAGTGGGAGGGCGAGGGGCCGGGCCTGGCCGGGCACTCGGACGCGGACGTCGTCGCCCACGCCGCCTGCAACGCCCTCTTCTCCGCCGCCGGGCTCGGTGACCTGGGACAGCACTTCGGCACCGGGCGCCCCGAGTGGTCCGGTGCCCCCGGGGTGACCCTCCTCGCCGAGGCGGCCCGGATCGTCCGCGCGGGGGGCTTCACCATCGGCAACATCGCCGTCCAGGTGATCGGCCCCCGTCCGAAGATCGGAAAGCGGCGCACCGAGGCCCAGAAGGTCCTCTCCGAGGCGGCCGGCGCCCCCGTCTCCGTCTCCGGCGCGACGACGGACGGCCTCGGCTTCCCCGGCCGCGACGAGGGGCTGATGGCGATCGCGACGGCACTGGTGGTCCGTACGGGCTGAGGCCGGCGGCGGCCGCCGGTCGTGGTGCGGGTGGACGGAGAGCGTGCGAGGGTATCCGGAGAGTCACCGCCGACCCTAGGAGGCACCCATGCCCGCCACCCTGCCCGACCGGCTCAAGTCCGTGCTCGACGGTCCCGTCTTCATCGTGGTCGGCACGATCCAGCCCGACGGCCGGCCCCAGCTGTCCCCGGTGTGGGTGAAGCGGGACGGCGACCAGGTCCTGTTCTCCACGACCGTCGACCGCCGCAAGAAGAAGAACCTCGACCGCGACCCCCGGGTGAGCGTCGTCGTCCAGGATCCCGAGATGCCGTACGTCTACGCCGAGATCCGCGGCACCGCGGAGTTCGCCGTGCAGGGCGCCAGGGAGCTGATCGACGAACTGTCACTGAAGTACACCGGCAAGAAATACGCGGAGTTCAACCCCGACTCCGTCAACGACGCCGACCGCGTGATCGTCAGGATCACCCCGGAGAAGGTCGTGGGGATGTTCTGAGCCGTGCGGCACCGGGCACCACGCCGCGCCCACTACCCTGGAGTGGTGACCATTCGCCTGTACGACACCAGCGCCCGGCAGATCCGTGACTTCACCCCGCTCGAGCCGGGTTGTGTCTCGATCTACCTGTGTGGCGCCACCGTGCAGGCGGCCCCCCACATCGGGCACATCCGGTCGGGGCTCAACTTCGACATCATGCGCCGCTGGTTCACCTACCGCGGCTATGACGTGACGTTCGTCCGCAACGTCACGGACATCGACGACAAGATCATCGCGAAGTCCCGTGAGCAGGGCCGCCCGTGGTGGTCGATCGGCTACGAGAACGAGCGCGCCTTCGACGAGGGCTACACCGCCCTCGGCTGCCTCCCGCCGACCTACGAGCCGCGCGCCACCGGCCACATCACCGAGATGGTCGAGATGATGCAGCGCCTCATCGAGCGCGGGCACGCCTACGCGGCGGACGGCAACGTCTACTTCGACGTGCGCTCCTTCCCGCAGTACCTGGCCCTGTCGCGCCAGGAGCTCGACAACCTGCTCCAGCCGTCCGGCGAGGGCGAGACCGGCAAGCGCGACCCGCGCGACTTCGCCATGTGGAAGGCGGCCAAGCCGGGCGAGCCGACCTGGCCGACGCCGTGGGGCGCGGGCCGTCCGGGCTGGCACCTGGAGTGCTCGGCGATGGCCCACAAGTACCTGGGCTCCGCCTTCGACATCCACGGCGGCGGCCTGGACCTGATCTTCCCGCACCACGAGAACGAGATCGCCCAGGCCAAGGCGTACGGCGACGAGTTCGCCCGGTACTGGGTGCACAACGCCTGGGTCACCCTGGCCGGCGACAAGATGTCCAAGTCGCTGGGCAACAGCGTGCTGGTGTCCGAGATGGTCAGGCAGTGGCGGCCCGTCGTGCTGCGCTACTACCTGGGCACCCCGCACTACCGCTCGATGATCGAGTACAGCGAGGAGTCGCTGCGCGAGGCCGAGTCGGCGTTCGCGCGGATCGAGGGCTTCGTGCAGCGGGTCACCGAGCTGGCCGGCAAGACCGTCGAGCCGGCCGCCGAGGTCCCGCCGGCCTTCGCCGAGGCGATGGACGACGACCTGGGCGTCCCGCAGGCCCTGGCGATCGTGCACACCACGGTCCGGCAGGGCAACAGCGCGCTGGCCGCCGACGACAAGGAAGCGGCCGTGGCCCGGCTCGCCGAGGTGCGGGCCATGCTCGGCGTCCTCGGCCTCGACCCGCTCGACGAGCACTGGGCGGGCGAGTCCGACCGGAGCGAGGACCTGCACGGCGTGGTCGACAGCCTCGTCCGCCTGGTCCTGGACCAGCGCGAGGCCGCCCGCGCCCGCAAGGACTGGGCGACCGCCGACGCCATCCGCGACCAGCTCACCCAGTCCGGCCTCGCCGTCGAGGACAGCCCCCAGGGCCCCCGCTGGACCCTCAAGGCCTAGCCGAACCCGAAGATCGACTGTGCCGCCCGGCCTTCCGGGCGGCACACTGCACAGGACGCGGACGCACAGGACGCGGACGACGCAGACACAGAAGACGTACGTACGAAGCTCACGGAGACGAGTGACTCATGGCCGCGAACAACCGCCGCATGTCCGGCAAGAAGGGCGCGCAGGTCGGCAGTGGCGGCCAGCGGCGCCGGGGCCTGGAGGGCAAGGGCCCGACCCCGCCCGCCGAGATGCGCAAGGGGCACAAGAAGAACCGCATCGCCACCGCCAGGGCGAAGCAGGCCGCGCGCCGTCCCGTGGCCCGGGGCCGCGGCGGCAAGTCGGCGTCCGAGATGGTCGTCGGCCGTAACCCGGTCGTCGAGGCGCTGCGCGAGGGCGTGCCCGCCACCACCCTCTACGTCCAGCAGTTCATCGACAACGACGAGCGTGTCCGCGAGGCCCTCCAGCTCGCCGCCGAGCGCGGTGGCATCAACCTGATGGAGGCCCCGCGCCCCGAGCTGGACCGCATGACGAACGGCCTCAACCACCAGGGCCTCGTCCTCCAGGTCCCGCCGTACGAGTACGCGCACCCCGAGGACCTGCTCGACGCGGCGGCCGACGGGGGCGAGGACCCGCTGGTCGTCGCGCTCGACGGGGTCACCGACCCGCGCAACCTGGGCGCGGTCGTCCGCTCCGTCTCCGCCTTCGGCGGCCACGGCGTCGTCGTGCCCGAGCGCCGCTCGGCCGGCATGACCGCCGGCGCCTGGAAGACCTCCGCCGGTACGGCGGCCCGTACCCCGGTCGCCCGCGCCACCAACCTGACCCGCACCCTGGAGCAGTACAAGAAGGCCGGCGTCGCGGTCGTGGGCCTGGCGGCGGACGGCGAGGTCGAGCTCGGCGAGCTGGCGGCCCTGGACGGCCCGGTCGTCATCGTGGTCGGCAGCGAGGGCAGGGGCCTGTCCCGCCTGGTCGGCGAGACCTGCGACTTCCGCGTCCGCATCCCGATGCCGGGCGGCGCCGAGTCGCTGAACGCCGGTGTGGCGGCGGGAATCGTGCTGTACGAGGCGGCGCGCAGGCGGGCCTGAACGGCCGTCCGAATTCTCACCTGTTCGGGTTGATTCCGGTGTTCCTGCAGTGCTCCGGGCCCCTTTGACGGGGTCCGGACACATCCGACCGGTCAAAGACGTGTCCTAACTCCACGTCACTCGGTTAGATGAGTGTGGACACCAGAACACCCCGCACACCCACGGGGGACCGCTCGTCGGGATTCAAGTCCGGATTCTCGTCCGGTCCCGAAGACGCTCCCGCGCTGAGCATGGTGAAGGTGCCGAGCGATCCGGCGCAGGTCATCGTCAATCACGCCAGCTTCCGCGTGCAGCTGAGCGCGTCGGCGAAGCGGACCCAATCCCCGCGGATCGCCCGGCATCTGAGTGCCGCCCATCACACCGCCGGGATGCCCGCCATGAGCCCCGAGGGCCGGGCGGGCGCCGTCGGCCGCCGCCGCCCCGTCGTGTGGAGCGGCAAGTCCGCCCCCGACGACACCGGCGCCCACCGGCTCCTCCAGGCCGTGCGGGGCAGCGTCCGCCAGACCGAGGAGCCGGAGGGCGGCGCCACCCAGGTCATCCCGCGCGTCGGCACCGGCTACGGCGACGGCTACGACGCGCTGGACCAGACGGTCGAGACCCCGGTCGTGGGCCACCAGCGCACCGCCCCGGACGCCGACGGCACCCGCCTGCTGCCCCACATGGGCACGGCCGGCGGCGCCTACGACGAACCCCCGTACCAGGAAGCCGACTTCGGACGCCCCCACGGCTACGGCGGCTACGACGACCACGACGGTTACGACGAGTACGCGGATCACCCGGGCCGCCGGGACCGCGCCCTCGACGACCTCGCGCGCCCCGTGCGGCGCCAGGGCGAAGACCTCGCCCGGCACGCCTACTACCCGGGCCGCCGGATGAACCTCGGCGTCGTCCTGCTCCCGCTGCGCATCTTCCTCGGCTTCATCTCCATCTACGCCGGCATGGGCAAGCTGTGCGACCCCGTCTACTTCGACGGCGGCAAGCGCGGCTCCATGGTCAAGTGGCTCAACACCCTGCACCCGTGGGACGTGGCCGAGCCGCTGCGCCAGTTCGCCCTGCACCACCCGGTCGGCTCCGGCCTGGTCATCGCCTTCCTCCAGGTGGTCGTGGGCGTCCTGACGATCCTCGGCTGCTGGCAGCGCGTGGCCGCGGTCGTCGGTGCCCTGCTCTCCGCCGCCCTGATCGTCACGGTCAGCTGGAAGACGGTCCCCGCCTACGACGCGCCCGACATCATCTACCTCGCCGCCTGGTCGCCGCTGATCATCGCCGGTGCGCCCGTCTACTCCGTGGACGGCCGGCTCGCGGCCGGTGCCTGGCGGCGCCTCGGCCCCCGCTCCGACATCTGGGAGCTGCGCCGCTACGTCCTGCGCCGCGGCGCCCTGATCACGGCCGTCACGGCCGGTCTCACCCTGCTCGTCGGCTCCCTGCTGGGCGGCGCCGTACGCGACTCCAGCCGCGTGGTCGTCCCCGGCCCCGGCGAGGCCCCCCGCAACAACCTCCCGGGCTCCCCGCTCCCGCAGGAGCCGGGCCGGCGGCACAGCACCTCCCCGTCGGCCTCCACGCCCCCCAGGGGCGGTGCGAGCCCCTCCGGCGCGGCGACGACCCCGGGCGCCACGCGCAGCGCGGCCGGTACGACGGTGCCCAGCGAGACCCAGGGCACCTCGGGCCAGCTCCCGCGTCACCACTCCTCCCCGACGGGCGGCACCCCGAGCACCACCGCGGGCCCGACCAGCACGGGCGGTACGGCGACCGGCGGCCCGACGTCCTCGGGCGGCTCGGGCAGCTCCGGCGGCACGTCGTCCTCCGGCCAACCAGGCCTGGTGGGCGGCCTGTTGGGCTAACCGGCAGCCGGTAGCCGGTCGTCGGCGCAGCGAAAGGCGCGCGAAAGGCAAGGGCCCCGCATCACGACGATGCGGGGCCCTTTGCCGTCAACGGCCCAGAGCCGCCAGCTCCTTGGCGGCCTCCGTCAGGTCCTTGGCGGTGTCGATGGCCCGCCAGTAGGCCCCCTGCGGGATGGGGAATCCGAAGAGCCGCTCTTCCCGGGCCAGCCGGGGGAACGTGGTCCGCTCATGGTCGCCCCGCTCCGGGAGCATCCCGGCGAACTCGGGCGAGAAGACGTACACGCCGGCGTTGATCTCGAACGTCGACGGCGGCGCCTCGATGAAGTCGGTGATGTGCCCGAACCCGTCGGTCCGCACCGCGCCCCACGGGATACGGGGACGGGCCAGGGCCAGGGTGGCCGTGGCGTCCCGCTCGGTGTGGAAGTCGGCCATGTCCCGCAGGGAGAAGCGGGTCCAGATGTCGCCGTTGGTGGCGTACCACGGCCGGTCGGGGCGGGGGAGGTGCGCGGCGGCGTACTTGAGGCCGCCGCCGCGGCCGAGGGGCTCGGTCTCCACGACGGTGGTGACGGAGACCGGCAGGTCGGCGGAGTCCAGCCACTTCTGCAGGACTTCGGCGAGGTGGCCGCAGGAGACCACCACGTCCGTGACGCCTTCCTCGGCGAGCCAGGACAGCTGATGGCCGATGATCGGAGTGCCCGTGCCGGGGATCTCGACCATCGGCTTGGGCCGGTCGTCGGTGTACGGACGCAGCCGGGAGCCCTGGCCACCGGCCAGGACCACGGCTTGGGTGGGGCGCGACGCGGCGTTGGGATGGGTCATGCCCGCACTGTACGTGGCGCTCCGCCCGGGCCGGCCGACAACGACGCGGGCCCGGGCTCCGGCTCAGCTGTGCGCGGCGAGCACGCCCGAGGCGAACGACGTGTCGCACACCGGGCGGGCGTAGGACTGGGCGTGCGAGGCGCCGTAGATGCGCGCGGCGGCCTGGCCGAGGGCGCGGGCGATGGACGAGCAGTGCTTGGCCAGCGACGGGTGGTCGTTGACGGCCTGCTGGAGGTGGGTGAGGACCACCCCCGGGTTCTTGTCCTGGAGCTCGCTGATCAGCCGGTCACGGAGCGCGTCCTGCGGGGTCTCGGGAGCCTTCTCGGCGGACGCGGGGGAAACCTCCGCCGGGGAGACGTCCGAGGCGGCCAGCACCGAGCTGCGGGGGCTCCCGGTCCAGTTGACCCGCGTGACCGCGAGGGTCCCGGAGAGCACCAGGACGACGGGCAGGACGAGGGCGAGAGTGCGGCCGATGTGGCGGGCAGGGCCGCCCCGGTGGCCGCGTCGCGTCTGAGGGTTGGTGGAGTGCTTCACGCGTGTGAGGGTAGCGCCCGGTAATGATTTGGCGACATTGAGTCACTCTTACGGGGGATGAGGCTGTGCCTTTTTCTGGGTAAGGGGTTGACGCCGCTCACCCGAAATGATCGCTGTGCCGGGGTATTTCCGGCGGTGCATACGACGCGAATGGGGCCCCGCGGCACTCCGCGGGGCCCCATTCGTCAACTCCGGCGCAAACGCCCAGCTCAGTCGGAGAGGCGCTCGCCCGTCGACGTGGAGAACACGTGGATCTCGCCCGGCCGCGGCACGACGTGCAGCGTGGAGCCCTTCTCCGGCACCTGGCGGCCGTTGACCCGGACCACCAGGTCCTTGACCTCGTCGCCGACCTCGGCGGTGCCGTAGACGTAGCCGTCGGCGCCCAGCTCCTCGACCACGTTCACCGAGACGGCGAGACCGGCCGGGGCGTCCGCGCTGTCCTTGGAGAGGGACGCGGCCGCGCCCCCGCCCAGTTCGACCACGTCGAAGTGCTCGGGCCGGACGCCGACGGTCACCGTGCGGTCGCCCTTGTCGGTGGCGGCCGTCAGGGCCTCGCGGTTGACGGGGACGACGCTGTTGCCGAACTTCACGCCGCCGTCGGTGACCGGGACCTCGATCAGGTTCATGGCGGGGGAGCCGATGAAGCCGGCGACGAAGAGGTTCGCGGGCTTGTCGTACATGTTGCGCGGCGAGTCGACCTGCTGGAGCAGGCCGTCCTTGAGGACCGCCACGCGGTCGCCCATCGTCATGGCCTCGACCTGGTCGTGGGTGACGTAGACGGTGGTGATGCCGAGACGGCGCTGCAGGGACGCGATCTGCGTACGGGTCGAGACGCGGAGCTTGGCGTCGAGGTTGGACAGCGGCTCGTCCATGAGGAAGACCTGCGGCTCACGGACGATCGCGCGGCCCATCGCGACACGCTGGCGCTGACCGCCGGAGAGGGCCTTCGGCTTGCGGTCGAGGTACTCGGTGAGGTCGAGGATCTTGGCGGCCTCCTCGACCTTCTGCCGGATCTCCGCCTTGTTGACGCCGGCGATCTTGAGCGCGAAGCCCATGTTGTCGGCGACGGTCATGTGCGGGTACAGGGCGTAGTTCTGGAACACCATGGCGATGTCCCGGTCCTTGGGCGGCAGGTGGGTGACGTCGCGGTCACCGATGCGGATGGCGCCGCCGTTGACGTCCTCCAGGCCCGCGAGCATCCGCAGGGAGGTGGACTTTCCGCAACCGGACGGGCCGACCAGGACGAGGAACTCGCCGTCCTCGATCGCGATGTCGAGACCGTCGACGGCGGGCTTGGTGGAACCCGGGTAGATCCGGGTCGCCTTGTCGAACGTGACTGTGGCCATGGTGAGGGGCCCCCTTCTACCGGCAGGAACGTGCCGGACGATCCGTTGTAGGAAGGTGGTGGGTGCAGTCCACGCGGTGTGGTCCACGCGGGTGAACTGGATCAGGACGGTACCTGGCGTTCACTCGGTCTGTCAGTACCCGGGCGACGGTGAACTTCGCGGAAATTTTCGACAGGACCCGGCGCGGAGATGGGTACACTGCACGGGCGCCCATGCGCACGCCTCCTTAGCTCAGCTGGTCAGAGCGCCGCTCTTGTAAAGCGAAGGTCGTCGGTTCGAATCCGACAGGGGGCTCTGGCTCTACCGGCTCCACCTGGGGCGATGCCCTCACGATCCATGATCGTGAGGGCATCGGCGGTAGTTCTCGACAGTTCTCGACGGCGATCCGCCTCCGGTGGAGCCGGCCTCACTCCACGCGGGCGGCGCCCGGCGCCGTGGAGGTCGTGGAAGCCGCCGGTGCCGTGGCGCCGCCGCGGGCCGCGCCGGCTCCCGGCACCACCTGACGCACGCTCACCAGTGCCGCCAGTGCGATCGCTCCCGCCACCGCCGGAACGCCCGCCGCCCCGATCGTGGACAGGGTCACGCCGCCGAGCGCGCCGGCGACGGCGACGCCCAGGAACTGCGCGGAGAAGTGCAGGCCGAGAGCCTGGGAGCGCTGCTCGGGGGCGAGGCCGGCCAGGCGGGTCTGCTGGCTGATGCCGCCCGACCACCAGGCCATGCCGAAGGCGAACAGGAGCGGGAAGGCGATGATCCGCGCCGCCGTGTGCAGGTGCGCGACGGTCAGCAGGGTCAGTACCGCGAGGAACGCGGTGATCAGCAGCAGCGCCGTGCGCAGGACGTTCGCCAGCGCGTGCTTGGCCAGGACGGAGCCGATGATGCGGCCGCCGGTGAACCCGCCCGCGCCGAAGACGACCATCAGGGCGGCCACGCCGGTGCTGCCCAGGCCGGTGGAGCGCTGCGCGATGGGGGCGAGGTACGTGTACATCGTGTAGGCGGCCAGGAACAGGCCGAACGTGGTGACCAGGCCCCAGCGGACGGCGCCGCGGCGCAGCAGGTTGAGCCGGCCGGCGGTCGCGCCCGCGGTGCCCGGGACGTCCGGGAGCCAGGCGGCGATGGCGACGGCGGTGACGAGGGCCAGGGCCGTGACGAAGCCGAAGGAGGCCCGCCAGCCGAGGGCCGCGCCGACGACCGTGCCGATGGGGGCGCCGAGGGTGAGGGCGATCGCGTTGCCGCCGGCCGTGACGGCGATCGCGCGCGGCAGCTCCTCGGGTTTGCTCAGCGCGGCGGCGGCGGCCGCGGCGGGCGCGGCGAAGAGGGCGGCGCCCAGCGCGGCGAGGACCCGGGCCACGGCCAGGGTGACGAGGTTGGGGGAGACGGCGGCGAGCACGTTGGCGGCGGCGAAGCCGACGGCCGCCCAGATGAGCAGCTTCTTGAGCGGAACGTGCTGGAACTGGCCGATCAGGGGCGGACCCGCTAAGGCGTAGACGACGGCGAAGACCGTGACCATCTGCCCGCACATCGACACCGTGGAGTGCAGGTCGTGGGCCACGTCAGGGAGGACGCCGGCGATCACGTAACCCTCGGTTCCGACCGTGAAGGTGCCAAGGGCCAGGAGGTAGATCCTTGGATTCATGGTCCAACGGTACAAGAGTTGTTGAACCATTGGAAGGGGCGGCGCGGCGCAGTAGGGTCGTAGGCATGCGCGACAGGTTTCATGCCGAACTGGACAACGTCAGCCTCGCCCAGGCGATGCACGGGCTGAGCGACCCGCTGCGCCTGCGGATCGTCGCCCTGCTGGCCGAACGCGGCGAGACCGAGTGCTCGGTGATCTACAACGACCTCGGCATCAGCAAGTCGAACGCCTCGCACCACTTCCGTGTCCTGCGCGAGTGCGGGCTGATCTGGCGCAGCCACCAGGGGCAGCAGCAGAGCGCCCGGCTGCGTGTCGACGAGTTCGAGGGGCGGTTCCCGGGGCTGCTGGCCGCCGTGATCCACAACATGGAGGCCGGTGAGCCGGGGCCCGAACGGCGACGCGAGGCCGGCGAGCCCGAGGGCGCGCCGGCCTCGCGTTGACCGGGGCCGGTGCCGGCGGGGAGCCGGGACCGGCCGGTTCAGCAGGCGAAGGGGGTGGTCAGGCTCAGGCCCGAGTACGTGTCCCGCATCGCGATGACGTCACCGTCGCGCAGCTCGGCCCCGTCCTTGTGCGAGCTGATGCAGGAGCCCAGCAGGAGATACACGACCGTGCCGGCCTCGAACAGGCCGCGCCGGTGCAGCAGCAGCCGTTCCAGGACGCGCGGGGAGTAGAGCATCTCCCGCCTGCCGAGGGCCCCGTCGCGCTGCCACACGACCCGGCCGTCCCGGCTGATCGACGCGCTGACGGCGCTGGTCGGCGGCAGTTCCTCCAGTACGGCCTCGGCGGCGACGACCGTCGGCTGGAGCTTCGACAGGTTGGCCAGGTTCCGGCGGGCGTGCCTGAGGCCCGCGTCCGAGAAGTCGTTGGCCAGCGTGAAGCCGAGGTAGACCGGCTCGCCCTGCTTGTTCACGCAGTAGGCGGCGCAGTACTCGACCTCGATGCCGCCGGACGTCAGCGGCACCGGGCTGGTGAGCCGGTCGCCGTCGGTGCGCAGGAGGTCCCCGGTGCCCTTGTAGTAGAAGTCCAGCCGTCCCTTCTCCACCTTCGCCCCGTTCACGACGGAGTGGGTGTAGCCGAAGCTGTAGACGGCGGCCCGTGACCGGTCGGCGGGCAGGAAGGGCACCTGCCCGGCGGGGAGGGGCTGTTCGGGCCGGCCGTCCAGGAACTCCGGCCAGGACAGCCCGCTGTCGGCGTACTCGACGGCGAGTTCGTACGATCCGGCGGTCTTCCGCGTCATGGTGATCACTTCTTCCTGAACACCTTGTACTGGTTTCCGGCGAGGGTCAGGTCGGCGGTCTCGACGAGGTTGTCGGGGAGCGGGCCGCCGCCCGGCAGGTCGCGGACGTCGCTGACCAGGAGGCCGCCCTGGAGCAGGGTGCGCTCCAGCTCGGCGAACGGGACGACCGTGGTGCCGGGGGCGTGCTCGCTGATCGTGAGGTCGTAACCGGTCCGCTTGTTGTAGTGGAAGTGACCGGCGGTCTCGAAGGGCAGCGTGGCGCCGGTGAGGTCCGAACGCACCCGGACGCGCAGGGCCTTGTGGTCGCCGGCCCACTGGAGCACGTGGGGCGTGAGGGCCGGGGAGTGCGTGGCGATGTCGAGACGGGCCTCGGCGAGCAGGGGCACGAGGCGCAGGGAGTCCGGCTTCAGCAGCAGGGTGCGCATCCGCGGGTGCCTCAACTCAGTTGTGAGCTCGACGAGTTCGGACAGGTCGTCGCCGGAGCCGAGCAGCGGGCCGCTCTCGGCGGCGTAGGTCCGCAGCCAGTCCGCGTCGACCTTCCCCCAGTCGGAGATCCGCAGCACCTCCTCCACGCTCAGCTGGAACCGGCCGAACAGGAAGGCCTTGAACGGCTGGTACTGGAGGATGCGGCCGTGGTCGCCGACGATGGAGTAGTCGCCCACCCAGCTGTTGATGAAGGACCGGGTGCCCACGACGCTCGCCAGGCCCAGATAGTCGCTGTTCCAGCCGACCATGGCGTCGCGTCCCACCCATGCGTAGTCCCGCAGGACGACGCCCGGCTGGTCCGTCATGGAGACGGTGCGCGCCCCGATCGAGGGTCGTCCGTACGCGCTGTGGTCCTGGCGCAGCAGCAGGCTGCCGGGGGACAGCCAGGCGCCGTCGCCGATGGTGATGTCGCCGCCCGCGTTGATCCCGCTGCCCTTGCCGAACCGGACGTACCGGCCGATGTCGATGCGGGGTATCTGGTGCGCGGCCAGGGCGTACTGGTGGTCGGCGTGCGGGGCGCTGAAGTAGGCGCCGCCCTCGAAGTGGGTGGGGAGGATCCAGTGCTGCCCGGCACCCTCCTTGACGAGCAGCGGATCGCCCGAGGTGTCCACGGAGAAGTGCTCTTCCGGAAGCCCGAGTTCCGCTCCGAGTTCCCGGAGTGATTTCTCGACGAGCCGACCGAATTCCACCTGCTGCCGCTCGTTTCCGATGCCGGCCGACTGCTTCCGGAGTTCCTTCAGGACCTGGGTGTACCGAACAATCGGGTACGGCTCGGGGCCGGTCCCCACGTCCAGCTTTTCCAGCAGGTTTCCCAGGCTTACTCGCTCTACGGTGGTGCGCGCGTCGAAGTATTCGGACTTGTTCACTGAGTCCCCCTGAAAGGCCCGGGAATGGGTGTCCGGGCACATCGATGGCTGCCACGCTGGCTGTTCAAAACCCTAGGTGACGCCTCAACGGGTCGGCCAACAAGAATTGGTTATTGGTTCAATAATTCCCGCTTATCGGTGGGTCGGTGTAACTAGAAAAGGGCTTGCCAAGATCCCGTCAAGATAGGGTGATGCGCGGACTTCCTGGGCAGGCGGCCTTGTTGGTGAAAATGCAAGCCCCCCACACACCGAGGTAGTTATGTCTCGCAATCTGGATGTCGGTCAGCTGCGTACCCTCGTTACCATTCTGGAAACGGGAGGTTTCCATCGTGCTGCCGAGCGACTTTCGCTCACACAGCCCGCGGTGAGCCAGCACATACGCAAACTCGAATCCCTGCTGAACGGTCCGGTGTTCACCAGTACCGGGCGCCGGCTCCGGCTCAGTCCGCGGGCCGAGGAACTCGCCGGATACGCCCGGCGGATCGTCGCCCTCAACGACGAGGCGGTCGGCCGCGTCAGCGCCGTACCGCGCACCGAGTTACACCTCTCGGTGGGCGTCTCGCAGCAGTTCGAACCCGCCATGCCGGAACTGCTGGCCACGCTCACCCGGCTGCTGCCGGACGCCCGGATCGCCCTGCGCACGGGGCTGAGCGCACCGCTCACCGCCCGTGTCGGCGACGGCGAACTGGACCTCGCGGTGGTCTCCGCGCCGCCGCGCGGCAGCCGGGACCTGTTCCTGGGGCGCGTCCAACTCGCCTGGTTCGGCCGTCACCTGATCGAGGCGGGCGCTCCGCTCCCGCTGGTGCTGTGCGTCGAGCCGTGCAACCTGCGGGTCCATGTGCTGAACTCCGTCGCCCTGGGCGGGGTGCCCTGGAGAAGCGTGTACGAGGGCCCCGATCTGCCCGGCGTCCGGGCGGCGATCCGCGCCGGACTCGGCAACACCTGCCTGCCGGCCAACGCGGACGAACTGTGGGGGCTGCGCAAGGCTCCCGAGGAGTGCTTCCCGCCGGTCGAGCCGGTCGAGGCGTCGCTCGTGCTCGCCCCCAGCGTCGGGCCGCACGTCATCGAGGCGGCCCACCGTGCGGCCCGGGACGCCCTGCGCTGCTTCCCCTTCTCGTACGAGGGCTCGTACAGAATGGCGTCCTGACGCGAGGGAGGTCCTCGTGCGGACTCCAGTCGGGCTGGATGGGGTATACGCGGTGACTCACGGCCGTGTACCCCATCCAGCCCCACACAGGGCGGGTGCGGCTCAGGGCACGTACGACCGTGTGTTGCTCGCCCACAGGGCGCCGCCCTTGCCCGTGCCGCCGGTGGCGGTGTAGACGACGACGTTGCCGTCGTTCTGCATCACCGCGTACGCGCCGGAGTGGCCGTAGGTATGGGTGGACCACAGGGCGGTGCCGGTGCTGGAGTAGACGACCAGGTTGCCGTCGGCCTGCATGTACGCGTAGGCGCCGGAGTGGCCGGAGGTGCCGGTGGACCAGATCGCCTTGCCGTCGCGCTTGCGGTACAGCACGAGGTTGCCGTCCGGCTGCATCGCCAGGCGGGTGTACCGGGCCTGGGCCCACCAGCCGGCCGTGAGCTTCTGGCCGGAGCCGATCGTCGCCGAGTGCACGTTCGTGCCGTCGGCCCACAGCGAGCCGCCCGTGCTCGGGCCGCCGCCGGAGCCGTAGACCACCAGGTTGCCGTCGTCCTGGACCAGGAAGTAGGCGCCGGAGTGGCCGGAGGTGTGGGTCGACCACAGGGCGGTGCCGGTGCTGGAGTAGACGACCAGGTTGCCGTCGGCCTGCATGTACGCGTAGGCGCCGGAGTGGCCGCTGGTGTGGGTCGACCAGATCGCCGGGCCGCTGCCGCTGGTGCCGTTCGTCTTGAGGTACGCGACCAGGTTGCCGTCGCTGCCCATGGTCAGCGTGATGTTCGCGCTGCTCAGCCGGTGGCCGGAGGTGAGCTTCTGGCCGGGCTGGAGGGAGTTGACGCCGGTCGCGCCGAAGGCGAAGGCGGCGGTGCCGTTCGGGGTGCCGAGACCGGTCGGGCCGTCGTAGCCGGTGGCGGCGGTGCACAGGTAGCTCGTGGAGCAGGTGCCGTCGCTGCCCGTGGTGACGTCGTTCAGGGCCGACGTGTGCCCGTAGGCGTACGTCGACGGGTAGCTGTTCGCGGCCGGGGTGCCGGCGAGGGCGTAGGTGGCCGCGACGATGGGCGAGGAGGCGCTGGTGCCGCCGTATACGTTCCAGCCGGCCGAGCCGCCGTAGGTGTCGTAGACGGCGACGCCGGTGGCCGGGTCGGCGACCGCGGAGACGTCCGCGACGGTGCGGTGCGAGCAGCCGGTGTCGGTCTGCCAGGTGGGCTTGGCCTCGTCCGCGGAGCAGCCGGACCCGGTGCCCTCGGTGCTGCTGGTGGACCACACCGACTCGGTCCAGCCGCGGGTGTTGCCCGAGCGGCTGAGCGAGGTGCCGCCGACCGCGGTGACGTAGGGCGAGGAGGCTGGGTACTGGACGCCGTAGCCGCTGTCGCCCGAGCTGACCGTGATGGCGACGCCGGGGTGGTTGAAGTACTGGACGTCGGCGGTGGTCTCGCTCGGGTCCTCGGTGCCGCCGAAGGAGTTGGAGACGTACTTGGCGCCGAGGGCGACGGCCTCGTTCTCGGCGGTGCCGATGTCGCTCGTGCTCGTGGAGGAGGCCTCGACGAGCGTGATGTGGCACTGCGGGCAGACGGCGCTGACCATGTCGAGGTCGAGGGAGATCTCGCCGGCCCAGCCCGCGTCCGCGGTGGGGTACGTGGTGCCGCCGGTCTGGTTCACCTTGTGGAAGCAGCCGTTGGCGGTGGTGCAGGCGGGCAGGCCGTACTGGGCGCGGTAGGCGGCGAGGTCGGACTCCGCGTTCGGGTCGTCCAGGGCGTCGACGATCGCGACGGTCCGGCCCGAACCGGCGCTCGCCGACGGCAGGTTGTAGGCGCTCTGGAGGTCCGCGGGGCCGTAGCCGGACGGCGGGGTGTGCGGGCTCACCGTCAGACGCTGGAGGACATCGGTGCGGGCCTCGGCGAGGCACGCCACGTGGCCCGGCGCGGTGGGGTGGGCGCACAGGTGCTTGGCGTGGGCCGCGCCGCTCGCCGACGGAGCGGCGGAGGCGGCGGCCGTGAGCCAGCCGGTGGACAGCGCGGTGGATATGAGCGCGCTGGTGGACAGGACGGCGGCGGCGGATGCCGCCCGACGTCTCCGTGAGTGCAAGGAAGTGCCCTTCTGATGGTCCGTTGTGATGACTGGGGGGCGGACGAAAAATAGCCACGCCGTTCACCGGGGACAAGGAGAGGGTGGTAAATCCTTGATCATGGTTTCCCCGGTCGGGGCCGGGGAAGCAGCCGGCGCGCGATCTCCGACTGGCGCTCCTCGACCGGGCGGCCGTCCGTCACGTCCCACACGGCGTTCTGCAGCAGCCGGCCCAGCGTCCAGGCGCGGGCCCGCTCCCGGTCGAGGCCGAGGACGTCGGTCATCGCGTCGAAGCGCCAGACGACGTCGGCCGCCTCGAACCGGTTGACCAGCGCGGGCCACAGCTCGAAGCCCGGGTCGCCGGCCAGCGGCTTGGGATCGATGGCGAGCCAGTCGGCGCGGCCGGCCGCGAGCACGTTCTCGAAGTGCAGGTCCCAGTGCAGCAGCCGGTCGCCGGGCTCGGCGACGACCTCCCGTACGGCCGCCGCGCAGTCGGCGACCGTACGGCGGGTCCCGGGGTCGGGGATCCGCGCCAGCGCCCACGGGGTCCGCTCCAGCAGGGCCGCGGCGATGTCGCCGAGCCGGCGCAGCTCGGGCGGTGCGGGGAAGGAGGTCAGCCGGGCGAGCAGCCGGGCGATCACGAGAACGGCGGCGCGGGTGTCGGCCGTCGAGGACAGCATCCGGGAGGCGTCCAGGCGCTCCAGGAGCATGGTCCCGGTGGCCGGATCGTGGTCGAGGAGCCGTACGGCGCCGTCGCCGTCCCAGACCCGCAGCGCGACCGGTTCGCCCTCGGTCTCCTCGTCCGGCAGCTGGAGCTTGAGCACGGCCCGGGTGCCGTCCGCGCCGGTGACGGGCAGGACGAGCGCGCTGACGCCGTTCATGGCCGGCCCGTCGAGCCGCAGCCCCCAGCGGTCCAGGAAGCGGGCCGCCAGCCCGGGCAGCGCGGCGACGAAGGCCCGCCCCGCCGCGCCGTTGTACTTCGCCTGTGCCTCGGCCAGGCCGTCGGGGATGTCGATCACGGACGGGACGATACTGGCGTGCGTGAATCGGCTCATGCGAATCAAGCGGGGCCTCACAGTGGTACGGGCCGCGGTGTGGTCGTGGATCCGCAGCGCACCCGGCACCTACGTGTGGCTGCTGGTCCTGTTCGTCACGACCGTCGCCCTGCACCGCATGTCGCCCGACTTCGAGCAGCACTTCCTGCGCCGGCGCTCGACCAACATCCATGAGCTGTCGCACAACCCGGTGCGGGTGCTGGTGGCGAGCGCGTTCTGGATCGACAGCGGCCACTGGATTCCGTACGCCTTCCTGTACACGGTGTTCCATGCGCCCGCCGAGCGCTGGCTCGGCACGGCCCGCTGGCTCGCGGTGTGCGCGCTGGCGCACGTGTTCGCGACGCTGACCAGCGAGGGCGCCCTGCTGATCGCGATCCGCGACGGCATCGCCCCGCACCGCGCGGTCAACACCCTGGACATCGGGGTGAGTTACGCGCTGGCGGGGGTCATCGCGGTGCTCACGTACCGGATCGCGCCCCCCTGGCGGTACGCGTATCTGCTGGTGGTGCTGGTCATCTACGGGCTGCCGCTGGCCGAGGGGCGGACCTTCACCGATCTGGGCCACTTCGTCTCGGTGCTGATCGGGCTGGCCTGCTGTCCGCTGGTCAGAGGGCGCGGAAAAGCATGGAATCCGAAGGAGACACTGGCCGGGACGAGGGGCTAACGTCCCGGCCATGAGCAGCTCGGCAAGCAGTGCGGCCCCCGGCTTCGCGGGCGGCGTCGTCAACGGCGGGATCTCCTACTGGTACACGGACGACGGCCTCCCGGCCGTACGCGAGCCGCTGTCCGGGGACGCCACGGCCGACGTCGTGATCGTGGGCGGCGGATACACGGGCCTGTGGACGGCCTACTACCTGAAGAAGGCCGCCCCCTTCCTGCGCATCACGGTCCTGGAGCAGAAGTTCTGCGGCTACGGCGCCTCCGGCCGCAACGGCGGCTGGCTCTACAACGGGATCGCGGGCCGCGACCGGTACGCGAAGCTGCACGGCCACGAGGCTGCCGTGCGCCTCCAGAAGGCGATGAACGACACGGTCGCCGAGGTGATCGCGGTGGCCGGGGCCGAGGGCATCGAGGCGGACATCCACCGCGGCGGCGTCCTCGAAGTGGCCACGACACCGGCCCAGTTGGCGCGCCTGAAGGCCTTCCACGCGCACGAGCTGTCGTACGGCGAGACGGACCGGGAGCTGTACGGCGCCCGCGAGACGGCCGAGCGGATCCGGGTCGCGGACGCGGTGGGCTCGGCCTGGACCCCGCACGGGGCCCGGCTGCACCCGGTGAAGCTGGTGAAGGGCCTGGCGGCGACGGTCGAGGCGCTGGGCGTGGTGATCCACGAGTCGACGCCGGTGACGGAGATCCGCCCCAAGCACGCCGTCACGCCCTACGGCACGGTCCGCGCCCCGTACGTGCTGCGCTGCACGGAGGGTTTCACGGCGCGGTTGAAGGGCCAGAAGCGCACCTGGCTCCCCATGAACTCCTCGATGATCGCGACCGAGCCGCTGACCGAGGAGCAGTGGGCGTCGATCGGCTGGGAGGGGCGCGAGACCCTGGGCGACATGGCGCACGCGTACATGTACGCGCAGCGCACGGCCGACGGCCGGATCGCGCTGGGCGGCCGCGGAGTGCCGTACCGCTTCGGCTCGCGCACCGACAACGACGGCCGCACACAGGCGGCGACGGTCGAGGCCCTGCACGAGATCCTGACCCGCTTCTTCCCCTCCCTGGCCGGGGTGCGCGTCGAGCACGCCTGGTCGGGCGTCCTCGGCGTCCCCCGCGACTGGTGCGCCACGGTCACCCTGGACCGCTCGACGGGCCTCGGCTGGGCGGGCGGCTACGTCGGCTCCGGCGTCGCCACGACCAACCTGGCCGCCCGCACCCTGCGCGACCTGGTCCAGCGGGACTCCGGGCAGGGCGGCCGCACCGACCTCACGGACCTGCCCTGGGTGAACCACAAGGTCCGCAAGTGGGAGCCGGAGCCCTTCCGCTGGCTGGGCGTCCACGGCATGTACGCCACCTACCGCACCGCCGACCAGCGCGAACGCCTGCACCCCGGAACCGAGTCCTCCCGTCTGGCGAAGGCGGCGGACCGGGTGGCGGGGCGCCACTGAACCGGTTCCCCAGGGGACGCCGGACGCACCTCGGGCCCGGTCGAGGCCGGGCGGCGGCCGGGGTGAGTGTCAGTGGCGGGGTGCAGCATGGGGGCATGGCGAGGAGAGCGACGGGTGAGGGCGGGAAGCGGGCGAAGGGCGCGCGGCGGCCGGAGGTGCGGCTGCCGCCGCTGACCCCGTGGTCCGGCGGCGGGCTGGAGCCGGACGGGGACTACGACGGGCTGGAGTTCCAGGACGCGGACCTGAGCGGGCAGGACGGCTCGGGCGCCCGCTTCCTGGACTGCGCGCTGACGGCCTGCGCCGTGGACGGTACGGCGCTCGGCCGGGCCAGAGTGCTGGACTCGGTGCTGACGGGGCTGCGCGGGGTCGGCACGCATCTCGCCGAGTCCACGTTCCGGGACGTCGAGGTGGTCGACGCGCGCCTCGGCGGCACCCAGCTGCACGGCGCCGTGCTGGAGCGGGTGGTGGTCCGGGGCGGCAAGATCGACTATCTCAATCTGCGCGAGGCCCGCCTCAGGGACGTCGTCTTCGAGTCCTGTGTGCTGGTCGAGCCGGACTTCGCGGGGGCGAGCCTGGAGCGGGTGGAGTTCGTCGGCTGCGCGCTGAAGGGGGCCGACTTCGGCAGCGCGACGCTGAAGGACGTGGATCTGCGCGGAGCCGCCCCGCTGGAGATCGTCCGCGGCCTGGACCGGCTGTCCGGGGCGGTGGTCAGCACGGGACAACTGCTGGATCTGGCACCGGTGCTGGCGGCGGAGCTGGGGATCAGAGTGGAGTAGTCGTTACGGCGCCATGGTTCACGGCAGACGGGGGAAGCGGGCCTGGAGGGTCCAGATCGCCGGGTTCTCCGCCAGGTCGTCGTGGAGGTCGGTGAGGTCCGCGATCAGATCGTGCAGGAAGTCGCGGGCCTCGCGGCGCAGCTCGGCGTGGCCGAAGCTGAGCGGGGCCTCCTCGGCCGGCATCCAGTCGGCCTCGATGTCCACCCAGCCGAAGCGGCGCTCGAACAGCATCCGGTCGGTGGACTCGGTGAAGTCCAGCTCCGCCTGCTGCGGGCGCGCGGCGCGCGAGCCCATCGGGTCCCGGTCCAGCCGCTCCACGATGTCGCACAGCGCCCACGCGAAGTCCAGCACCGGCACCCATCCCCAGGCTGTGGACAGCTCCCGGTCCGACTCGGTGTCCGCGAGATAGACGTCACCGCAGAACAGGTCGTGCCGCAGCGCGTGGACGTCCGCACGGCGGTAGTCGGTCTGCGGCGGGTCCGGGAACTTGTTGGAGAGGGCGTATCCGATGTCGAGCACGCACCGATGGTGTCACGGGTCCCTGCCCGGCCCTTAATTTCCGGTCCCATAAGTAAGACCGGTGCCCCATAGGATCGCTGCCGTGCCCCGTTCCGTACGCCTCGCCGTGGCCGTCCCGGCCGCCGCGGCCCTGCTCACCTTCAGCCTGGCTCTTACCGGAACGGCGGCCGAAGGCGGTCTGCACGGCACCCCGGGCAGCCCGGGCGTGCACGACCCGTACTTCCCGCAGGCCGGCAACGGCGGCTACCACGTGGAGCACTACGCCCTCACCCTCGACTACACCCCCTCCGGCCACCGGCTCACCGGTACGGCGGTCATCACCGCCCGCGCCCTCCAGGACCTGTCCGCCTTCGACCTGGACCTCGCCGGACTGCACGTCGACTCGGTCACCGTCGAGGGCAGGAGGGCCCCCTTCGGCCGGTCAGGGCAGGAGCTGACCGTCCGCCCGCACACCGACCTGAACGCGGGCGAGACGTTCCGCACGACCGTGCGCTACTCGGGCGTCCCGCGCACCCTCACCGACCCCGACGGCTCCAAGGAGGGCTGGCTGCCCACCGCCGACGGCGCTCTCGGCCTCGGCGAGCCCGTCGGCTCCATGGCCTGGTTCCCCGGCAACCACCACCCCTCCGACAAGGCGGCCTACGACATCACCGTCACCGTCCCGAAGGGCCTCCAGGCCGTCTCCAACGGCGAGTTGGCGGGCCAGAGCACCCGGGGCGGCCGCACGTCGTACCACTGGCACACCGCCCAGCCCATGGCGAGCTATCTGGCCACGGTCGCCGTCGGCCACTTCACCCTCACCCGCACCACCGGCCCGCACGGGCTGCCGATTCTCACCGCCGTCGCCCCGGACCAGGCGAAGGACAGCGCGGACGTGATCGCGCGGCTGCCCGGCATAGTCAAGTGGGAGGAGGACACCTTCGGGCCGTTCCCCTTCTCCTCCGTCGGCGCGATCGTCGCCGGGGAGGGCGCCGCCGGATACGCCCTGGAGACCCAGAACCGGCCGACCTTCCCCGGCGCCCCGGACACCGGGACGGTCGTGCACGAACTGGCCCACCAGTGGTACGGCGACTCGGTCACCCCGAAGTCCTGGCAGGACATGTGGCTCAACGAGGGCTTCGCCACCTACGCCCAGTGGCTGTGGCAGGAGGACCACGACGGCGACTCGGCCCAGAAGATCTTCACCGACCTCTACGACGGCGACGACGACAGTATCTGGGCCTATCCGCCCGCGAAGCCGTCCGGCGCCGCCCACATCTCCGACAGCCCCGTGTACGAGCGCGGCGCGATGGTCCTGCACAAGATCCGCCAGAAGGTCGGCGACAAGGGCTTCTTCGCCCTCCTGCGCAGCTGGCCCGCCTCCCACCGGTTCGGCAGCGCCGACACCGCCGACTTCACCGCGTACGTGGAGAAGCAGTTCCCCGGCACGGACTTCACCGAGATCTGGAAGGACTGGCTGTACGGCAACGGCAAACCGGCCCACGCCTGACGCCTCGCCACTCCGGGCCCGACCGCCTCAGGGGCCCGACTGCCTCAGGGGTGGAGCGCCTTGCGCAGGACGGCGCAGGGGCGGCCGTGGGTGCGGTCCGTGCGGTCGGCGAGGTGGACGTAGCCGAGGGCGGTCCAGAAGGCCAGGGCCCTCGGGTTGGCGGCCAGGACGGCGAGGCGTACCGCCGTGCGGCCCTGGGCGCGGAAGCGTTCCTCCACGGCGGTCGCGAGGGCACGGCCGTGGCCCCTGCCCTGTGCGTCCGCGTGCACCATCAGCAGGCCGATCCACGGGTCCGGGTCGGCGGGGTCGGGATGGCGGGCGAGAGTGACCGCGATGCCGACGAGGCGTTCGCCGGCGGCGGTGCGTGCCGTCAGCGCCTCGGCGCCCGGCGTGGCCAGTTCCTCGGCGAGTACGGCTGCGACCTGGTCCGGGCGGACGTCGTCCGGGTCGGGGAAGTCGCCGCTGATCCGGTGGAAGGCCCGGTTGGACGCGAACAGCCCGGTCAGTTCGGCCAGCAGCGGGGCCGGCAACTCCTGGTCGGGAGGCAGGGGTTCGAGGAGCATCCGGGGAATCTACCGCCGGAACCCACCGCCCGGCGGGCACACCCCCCCGGTACGGCTCCCGGTGCGGCGGGGGCCCCGCGCCGCGGCCGTGTGCGCCGTGGCTCGGGGCCCCGCTCGGCGGTGCGGCGTCCGTCAGACGTTGACGCCGAAGTCCTGGGCGATGCCGACCAGGCCCGAGGCGTAGCCCTGGCCCACCGCGCGGAACTTCCACTCCGCGCCGTTGCGGTACAGCTCGCCGAAGACCATGGCCGTCTCGGTGGCGGCGTCCTCGGAGAGGTCGTAGCGCGCGATCTCGGCGCCGCCGGCCTGGTTCACGATGCGGATGTACGCGTTGCGGACCTGGCCGAAGTTCTGGCCGCGGTTCTCCGCGTCGTAGATGGAGACCGGGAAGACGACCTTGTCGATGTCGGCCGGGAGCGCGGCCAGGTTGACGTTGATGGCCTCGTCGTCGCCCTCGCCCTGGCCGGTGGTGTTGTCACCGGTGTGGACGATCGAGTTGTCCGGCGTCTGCTTGTTGTTGAAGAAGACGAAGTGGGCGTCCGAGTAGACCTTGCCCTGTGCGTTGACCGCGATGGCGGAGGCGTCCAGGTCGAAGTCCGTGCCGGTGGTGGTGCGGACGTCCCAGCCGAGGCCCACGGTGACGGCGGTCAGGCCCGGAGCCTCCTTGGTGAGCGAGACGTTGCCACCCTTGGACAGGCTTACAGCCATTCTTGGGAGTCCCTTCCTTTGGTTCGGTACGGCGGAAAAGGTACAGCTACCCCTACCAACGCCGAGGGAGCCCGGGAAGGTTCCAGCTCGCTTTACTTTCTTTACTTCCCGTCCCCGGTTCCACCGCCGCGGGTATTTCGGGTGACGTGGACGGGCCGGTCGCGCGACCATGGTGGGCATGTCCGGTCCCTACCTCATCCGTGGCTCCGTCTCCCTTCCCGAGGCCGAGCTGATGTGGCGTTTCTCCAGGTCGTCGGGGCCCGGCGGACAGCACGTCAACACCAGTGACTCGCAGGTGGAGCTGCGCTTCGACCTCGCGCGCACCGAGGCACTGCCCCCGGTGTGGAAGGAGAGGGCGTTGCAGCGGCTGGCCGGCCGGCTCGTCGACGGAGTCGTCACCGTCCGCTCCTCCGAGCACCGCTCCCAGTGGCGCAACCGCGAGGCCGCCGCCGTACGCCTCGCCGCGCTCCTCGCGGAGGCCAGCGCGCCCCCGCCCAAGCCCCGCAGACCGACCCGCATCCCGCGCGGTATCAACGAACGCCGGCTGCGGGAGAAGAAGCAGCGCGCGGACACCAAGCGCGGCCGCTCGGGCCGGGACTGGAGCTGAGTCCGTCACACTTCCGGGCCGCCGTACGTCAGGGTCGTGAAGACCCTGTAAGGCGACGGAGAGGCCGGCACCACCGATGAGCGAGCACGACGCGCACCAGCACCAGGACGACACCGGCGGCAACGGCGGCCTCGACGTCCTCGCCGAGCGGTTCGAGGCGTACCGGGGGCATCTGCGGGCCGTGGCCTTCCGGATGCTGGGCTCGGCCGCGGAGGCCGAGGACGCGGTGCAGGAGACCTGGTTCCGGCTGAGCCGGTCCGACACGAGCGAGGTGGCCAACCTCGGGGGCTGGCTGACGACCGTCGTCGGCCGGGTCTGCCTCGACCTGCTCCGCTCCCGCCGCACCCGGGGCGAGCAGCCCCTGGACACCTGGGAACCGGTGGCCTCCGCCACACAGGACCCGGCACAGGACCCCGCACAGGACGCCCTGCTGGCCGACTCGGTCGGCTCGGCCCTGCTGGTTGTTCTTGACCAGCTCAACCCGGCCGAACGGCTGGCGTTCGTGCTGCACGACCTGTTCGGGGTGCCGTTCGAGGAGGTCGGCGGCGTCCTCGGGCGCACCCCGGCCGCCGCGCGGCAGCTGGCCAGCCGGGGCCGGCGCCGGGTGCGGGGCGCGGATGCGCCGGAGACCGACCTGGTACGGCAGCGCGCGGTGGTCGACGCCTTTCTGGCGGCGGCGCGGGACGGCGACTTCGAGGGGCTGCTGGCCGTCCTCGACCCGGACGTCCTGGCCCGCGGCGAGGCCGGTACGACCATCGGCGCGACCGGGGTGGCCTCCGGCGCGAAGAGCTTCGCCCGCCTGGCCGCCGAGTCCCGTCCGGCCTTGGTCGACGGCGCCACGGGCCTGGTCCGCTACGTCGACGACCGTCTGGAGCGCGCGCTGACCTTCACCTTCGTCGCCGACCGCATCGCCACGATCGACATCGTCACGGACCCGACCCGCCTCGCGGAGCTGACGATCGAACCGGCGGGGGTGTGACAGCCGCGGGCTCTGCCACGGTCCGGCGGGGGTGTGACGGCCCGCGGCTCCGCCGTCATCCGGCGGGGGCGTGACGGCCGTCGGCTCTGTGACGGTCCGGCGGGGGTGTGACAGCCGCGGGCTCTGCCACGGTCCGGCGGGGGCGTGACGGCCCGCGGCTCCGCCGTCATCCGGCGGGGGTGTGACGGCCGTCGGCTCTGTGACGGTCCGGCGGGGGTGTGACAGCCGCGGGCTCTGCCACGGTCCGGCGGGGGTGTGACGGCCCGCGGCTCCGCCGTCACCCGGCGGGGGTGTGACGGCCGTCGGCTCTGTGACCGTCCGGCGGGGGTGTGACAGCCGCGGGCTCTGCCACGGTCCGGCGGGGGCGTGACGGCCCGCGGCTCCGCCGTCATCCGGCGGGGGCGTGACAGCTGCCGGCTCTGTGACTGTCCGGCGGGGGCGTGGCAACCCGCGGCTCTGGCGCCAACCGGCCGGGTGCCTGACAGCCCGCGGGGGCGCCGCCCGCTGCCCGACGGTGGTGGCTCCGCCGCCCGCTGCCCGACGGGTCGGTGCCGGGCTCAGCCCAACTGTCGGTACCGGCCCCGGAAGTACAGCAGCGGCCCGCCCTCGGCGCTCGGCACCTGTGCCGTGAGCACGCGGCCGATGACGAGGGTATGATCCCCGGCGCTCACCCGCTGCTCGGTGCGGCACTCCAGCGTGGCCAGCGCACCGCCCACCAGGGGCGCGCCGGTCACCTCGCCGCGGTCGTAGGGGATGTCCGCGAAGAGCAGCCGGTCGCTGATGCGGCCCTTCATCGCGAAGCGCCCGGCGATGTGCCGCTGGCTCTCGGTGAGCACCGACACGGCCCACAGGGGCTGTTCGGCCAGCAGGTCGTCCATCCGGGAGCCCTCGCGCAGGCTGACGAGGACGAGCGGCGGGTCGAGGGAGACCGACAGGAAGGCGGTGGCGGTCATGCCGACGTCCTCCACGCCCGGCGCGTCCGGGTCGTCCGGGTCGAGCGGCGGTTCCTGCGCGGTCACCAGGACCACGCCCGCGGCCAGCCGGGACATCGCGGCCCGGAACTCGTCGTTGCTCACCCCCTCAGCATGCCCGGAAGCGGTGAGGGTGGCGGGAGAGGCAGTCTTCAGCACGCCTGGAACGCTAGTCTCCGCCCTGCACGGGCCACATCGGGCCTCCGCCCGAGCCGGGTCCTAGGACCAGGGGACGACCATGCGGCACTTATGGGCATCATCTGCGCACGCCCGCAAAGCTTGCGTTCAGTATTCGCACGTGCCAAATGCAGAAACTCCACTCAATTGTTCACGTTCACCTGTGACTTGAGTCACAAGGGGCAAGAATTGTTGACCCTGTGTACCGAGTGAGCAGCGCGCTGTGATTCAGTGGCGTGGAAGCTGAGACAACCCTTGATTCGCTGCGACGTCGCGGGGGGAGGGCGAGCATGGAGACTGAGTCGGAGCCGTATGTCCGTCTCGCGTCCCTGCGGCAGCTCCACCAGGTCATGGCCGACATGAACACGGCGCGCAGCCTGGCGGACACCTTGCAGACGGTCGCCGACGGCGTCGTACAGGCCCTCGGATACGAGCTGGCGTGCGTGAACCTCGTGCGCCAGGACGGCGACCTCGTCGTCGCCGCCCTCGCCGGGAACTCCGCCGCCGAGGCCCTGATCACCGGCCGCGTCGGCTCCCGCGAGTCCTGGGACCGCCGGCTGCACATGGGCGAGCGCTGGGGCGACCTGATCTTCATACCGCACACCGAGGGCTGGGTGCTGGACGACGACGACGTCCCCCAGTGGTACACCGACGGCCCCGCGCCCCGCTTCGAGGACGAGTGGCACCCCTCGGACCGCCTCTTCGCCCCCATGTACACACCGGGCGTGCAGGGCGGCTCCTGCGGCGAGCTGCTCGGCGTCCTGTCCGTCGACCGGCCGCGCAACGGCCGCCACCCGGGCGCCTGGGGCCGCGAGGCCCTGCAGATGTACGCCTTCCAGGCCGCCATCGCCATCAGCAACGCCCGGCTGCGCGCCAACATGCAGCGCGCCCTGGTCCGCCTGGAGCGCGAGCAGCAGGCCCTGCGCGCAAGCGAGGAATCCTTCCGGCAGGCCTTCGAGTACGCCCCCTCCGGCATGGCCATCGCCGAGATGGGCGGCGACCAGCACGGCCGCATCCTGCGCACCAACGACGCCCTGTGCCGCCTGCTGGGCCGCCCGGCCTCCGCGATGCGCCGCTACTCCTTCTCCGACCTCGTCCACCCAGATGACATCGGCACGCTGCTGCGGACCTCCGCCGAGGGCGGCCGCGCGGAGCTGCGCCTCGGCCGCCGCGACGGCACGTACGTCTGGGTCTCCCTGCGCAACTCCGTCGTCGCCGACGCCGCCGACGGCCCCCGCTTCCTCCTCACCCACGTCGAGGACATAGAGGAGCGCAAGCGCCGCGAGCTGCAGCTCGCCCACCGCGCCTCGCACGACTCGCTGACCGGCCTGCCGAACTCCGCCGAGCTGCGCTCGCGCCTGTCGGCCCGCCTCTGTCATCGCCCCTCCCAGCCCGGCGACCTGGAATCCCTGGACGCGGCCTACGGCCTCCCCGTCTTCGACGCCCCGGGCAGCCACGGCGGCAGCCACGGCGGTTTCGACTTCCGGCCGGGCACGGAGGGCTACGACGCCTTCGACCACCACGTGCACACGGTCGCGCCCGAGGAGGGCCGCGACGACGGCACCAAGGGCCTCGCGGTGCTCTTCTGCGACCTCGACGGCTTCAAGTCGATCAACGACCGTTTCGGCCACAACGCCGGCGACGCGGTCCTCATCGAGGTCGCCCGGCGCCTCACCCGCGGTGTCCGGGACGGCGACACGGTCGCCCGCCTCGGCGGCGACGAGTTCGTGATCCTCGCCGACGGCCTCGGCCGGGCCGACGCCCAGGACCTCGCCGTACGGCTGCGCAACGAGATCATCCAGCCGATCCGGGCCGAGGGCCGGGCCATGCGGGTGGGCGCGAGTTTCGGCATCGGGTGGGCACACTGCGGCATGACCGCGGACGAGGTGTTGAAGTCAGCCGACGAGCGGATGTACGTAGAGAAACGATCTCGTCCCAAACAGCACCGACGCGCGGGATGATCCGCAGGTCAGCGAGTTGATGCGGTTCGAGCCACCCGTTTGGCTCAGTGAGAGCGGGTAGGCTCGCTCATCCATGCCCCCTATCGCATCCGCCCGCACCTGCTGAGGAGTACCAGGGATGACGCCCGGCGACAACGGCGCGAGCACGCCCGAGGAAGACGACCCCTTCGGCTATCTGTACGCCGACGGCCAGGCCAGAGGAGCCCAGCCGCCGTCCGGCGGTTACGGCTACCCGAACTCGGTCAGCAGGGTGCGTGCCGTCGGCGAGCGCCAGTACGGCCAGCAGCAGCCGCCCGCCTACGGCCAGGTGCCGCAGCAGGGCGGCTACGGCCAGCCGAACACCCACTACCAGGCCCCGGAGACCCTCCCGGGCGGCCCCGCCTCCACCACCCGCACCCCCCAGCCGGCCCCGCCGCGCCGCGGCCCCAACACCAAGGGCCTGCTGATCGGCGCCATCGCGGTCGTCGCGGCGGTCGTCATCGGCATCAGCGTCGCGATGCTGAACGGCAACTCCTCGGACAACAAGGCGGGCGGCGGCGCCTCCGACGCGCCGTCCGCCTCGCAGAGCTCCCAGCCCAGCCAGTCGGCGAGCAGCAGCGCGTCGGGGGACCTGCCGAAGACCGACGCGAAGGACCTCCAGCTGGGCGGCGGCGCGTCCGCGGCCTCGGCCGTCAAGGGGGCGTCAGCGGCCGGCGGGACCTATGTGGCGGGCTTCAACCAGGTCGGATCCTCGGTCACCTGGACCGTCAACGGCATCCCCGATGCCGGCAAATACAGCGTCTACATCGGTTACAGCGTTCCCGGCAAGGACGCCACCGCCACCCTCACGGTCAACGGGACGGCTTCCGATTCGCCGGTCGGCCTGAAGAACTGGTCGCACGGCGCGGCGGGCAGCTACGAGAAGGGCTGGACGAAGACCTACAGCTGGGTCCAGCTCAACAAGGGCTCGAACACCATCAAGCTCTCGTGCGAGCAGGGCGACCAGTGCGACGCCCTCATCGACCAGATGTGGCTGGTGAAGGGCTGGGTCAACTCCGGCGGCTGAGCCCCGAAGCGGTGCGGCGACCTCGGCAGCCGCCGAGGTCGCCACATCCGCTGTCAAGGCCGCGGCACTACTGCGCGTAGACCTCGATCCCCGTAGCGGTGCCATGGAGGTTGTCCGAGTAGGTGCCCGGCTTCAGCGTGAGCAGCTTGGTGCCGATGGCGCAGCCGGTGCCGGGGGTGATGGCCCAGAACACGATGCGGTAGGGCGTCTGGTTCGAGACGGACCGGGCGGGGTTGATGGGATCGCAGCCCGGCGTTTCGGAGTAGACGGTCCTGGTGCCGGTCCTGTTCGTCCCCGACCAGCCGCAGACCTTCCCCTTCGGGCAGGTGTTGGGATCGGCCGCCGCGGCCGGTGTGGCAGAGACGCCGGCCAGCAAGGCACCGGCCACGGCCACCGTCGTCAGGCTCTTCTTGAGCACGCTCATATAAGGCTCCCCCTATGTCCATCGCTGCTGGTCGACGCAGCGAACCGGCGATCATGGGATCATCCGGCCGACGTGAAGGGAAGGGCGTTTTTCGGCCAAACTTTCGACTAGGTCTTCACGTCGCCGTCACCGACACCCGCGCCAGGAGTTTCTCGTAGGCCGCGTGGTCGAACTCGCCCGCCGCGGCCGCCCGTACCGTCGCCGCCGACAGCGCGACCGCGCGGGTGAGGCGGTCCGGCCAGGGGAGTTGGTCGACGAGCCCCGACAGCAGGCCCGCCACCGCCGAGTCGCCGGCGCCCGTCGGGTTGCCGTGTTCGGGGTCGGGCGGGACCGCGTGCCAGCGGCCCTCCGGGGTGACGGCCAGGAGGCCCTGCGGGCCG
Organism: Streptomyces sp. NPDC055966; assembly: GCF_042269865.1. Classification (NCBI taxonomy): domain Bacteria; kingdom Bacillati; phylum Actinomycetota; class Actinomycetes; order Kitasatosporales; family Streptomycetaceae; genus Streptomyces; species Streptomyces sp. NPDC055966. The sequence goes on along the minus strand of NZ_JBHJYK010000003.1, from coordinate 520,940 downwards.
AGGGAGGCGACGACCGCGTGGGCGCCGCGCCGGCGGGCGTCCTGTGTGGCGCGCAACGGCTCGTGGGAGCCGGTCAGTTCGGCCAGTTCGTCGGCGTTCGGCTTGACGATGTCGGGGCGGGCGGCGACTGCCCGGCGCAGCGGCTCGCCGCTGGTGTCCAGCAGCACCGGCACACCGTGGGAGCGGGCGTCGCGCACGAGGTTCGCGTAGGCGCCGACCGGCACGCCCGGCGGCAGGCTGCCGCACAGGGCCACCGCCGAGGCGCCGGGCAGCAACTCCTCGTAGCGGTCGAGGAAGGTGCCCCATTCGGTGGGGCTGATCTGGGGGCCCGGCTCGTTCAACTGGGTCGTGTCGCCCGACAGTTCGTCCACGACGGCGATCGTGCGCCGCGTCGCCCCGGCGGCCGGGAGCAGCGCGTCCGTCAGCCGGGGAACGGCGGAGAGCCGCTCGCGCACGGCCCGCCCGGTGCCGCCGCCCGCGAAGCCCGTGACCGTCACCTCGTGCCCCAGCGCGGCCAGCACCCGGGCCACGTTCACGCCCTTGCCGCCCGGCCGCTCGATGACCTCCGAGACCCGGTGCGAGGCGTGCGGCCGCAGCGACCGGACGCGATAGGTCAGGTCGAGAGCGGTGTTCAGCGTGACCGTGAGGATCATCCGGGCCGCCTCCCTCGAAGTTCCCCGCGCCTGTCGTCGCGCCCGTCATCGTCCGCCGGGGCCCGATCATGCCAAAGAGTCGGCGGCCGGCCCAGTCAGGAGTCGGCCGCCGTTCGGGGAAAAGACGGGCAGATCACGCCAGTTGGGGCGGTACCACCACCCATTCGCCGCGCCTCATCACACCCTTGAGGGCGAAGTCGGCGTCGAACACGACCAGGTCCGCGTCCTTGCCGGGCTCCAGCGAGCCGATGCGGTCGGACAGGCCGAGCAGCCGGGCCGGGTTGACGGACAGGGCCGTCACCGCGTCCTCGACGGACAGCCGGTCGATCGTCACCGCCCGCTGGAACGCGCGGTCCAGGGTCAGTGTGGAGCCCGCGATCGAACCGCCGTGCACCAGCCGGGCCACGCCCTCGCTGACCTCGACCTCCAGCGGGCCGAGCAGGTAGCGGCCGTCACCGGCGCCGGCCGCGTCCATCGCGTCCGTGATGAAGGCGACGCGGGAGGCGCCCGCGTGGTGGAAGGCCAGCTCCAGGGCGGCGGGGTGGAGGTGCGTGCCGTCGTTGATCAGCTCGACCGTGACCCGCTCGTCCTCCAGCAGGGCCGTGATCGGGCCGGGGGAGCGGTGGCCGACCGGGGGCATCGCGTTGAAGAGGTGGGTGGCGACCGTGGCGCCCGCGTCGATCGCCTCGACCGTCTGCTCGTACGTCGCGTCCGTGTGTCCGACGGCCGCGATCACGCCGTGCTCGGCGAGGAGCCGCACGGAGTCGACGCCGCCGGGCAGTTCGGTGGCGAGGGTGACCATCTTCGCCTTGCCGCGTGCCGCGTCGATCAGCTTGCGGACCTCGGCCGGGTCCGGGTCGCGCAGCAGCTCCTCGGAGTGCGCGCCCTTGCGGCACGGCGAGATGAACGGCCCCTCGAAGTGGATGCCGGCGATCTCGCCCTGCTCGGCCAGCTCGCTCAGCAGCCCGGCCTGCGTCGCCAGCAGGTCCATCTCGTCGGTGACGGTGGAGGCCACCAGGGTGGTGGTGCCGTGGGTGCGGTGGGCGTGGACGGCCCTGAGGATGTCCTCGGCCGTGCCGGAGAAGGAGGCTCCGCCGCCGCCGTGGTTGTGGATGTCCACGAAGCCGGGGAGGACCCAGTGGCCGGTGAGGTCGACGGCCCGGGCGCTCTCGGCGGCCGTCGCCGTGATCTTCGTACCCTCCACGGACACGCGCCCGTCGTCCACCACTCCGCCGGGCAGCACCACCCGAGCACCTGTGAGAACCAAGCTGGGAGCCATCAGGCGCCTACCTCCGGAGTCGTAGAAGCGGTGGTGGTGAGCAGGTCGCGGGCCAGCAGGCCCGCGCCCAGGCAGCCCGCCGTGTCGCCGAGGGCGGCGGGGACGACGGCCGGCAGTCTCTGGAAGGTGACCCGGCGCCGGACGGCGTCGCGCAGCGGTGAGAACAACACTTCCCCCGCCTCGGCCAGACCGCCACCGATGATCAGCGTGCCCGGGTCCAGCAGGGTGAGCGCGGTGACCAGGCCGTCGGCCAGGGCGTCCACCGCCCGCTGCCAGACCCGGACGGCGTTCGGGTCGCCGGACGCGACGGCCTTCGCGCAGTCGGCCGCGTCCGCGTCCGGGTCCCCGCAGGCCGCCGCCCAGGCCTCGCTGACGGCGGACGCGGAGGCGTACCGCTCCAGGCAGCCGTGCTGCCCGCAGGGGCAGGGGGTGCCGGAGGGCCGTACGACGATGTGGCCGATCTCGCCGGCGAAGCCGTGCGCGCCCGCCTCGACCCGGCCGTCGATGCCGATGGCGCCCGCGATCCCGGTGCCGAGCGGCACGAACAGGAACCGGTCGGCGCCCTTGCCCGCGCCGATCCGGCCCTCGGCGAGCCCGCCGGTGCGCACGTCGTGCCCGAGGGCGACGGGGATGCCGAGCCGCTCGGCGAGCAGGGCGCGCAGGGGTACGTCGCGCCAGCCGAGGTTGGCGGCGTAGGCGGCGATGCCGCGCTCCTCGTCGACGATGCCGGGGACCGCGATGCCGGCGGCGCGCGCGGGGGTGCCGTAGTGCTCGACGCCGTACGCGCGCAGTTCGGCGGCGAAGTCGAGGATCGTCGCCACCACCGCGTCCGGTCCGCGCTCGCGGCCGGTGGCGCGGCGGGCGCGGTGGAGCAGCTCGCCGTCGTCGCCGACGAGGGCGGCCTTCATCCCGGTACCGCCCACGTCGAGGGCGATGACATGTCTCACCACGGCCCTAGTGTGGCCCTCGTACCCGCGAGAGGTCTAGTCCACTCACGTGGTGTAGACCTTATGTGTCCATATATTGAACGGTCAGACGGCAGGGTTGGGGCGTTGAGGGTGCGTCGGGGTACGGCAGGAACGGTCGCGGTAGTGTCTGCCATGGGCATGACAGTGCTCTTGGGGGGCTGCGGGAGCACGGGTTCGTCCGGCGTGACCCTGAGACTCGTCGCCGCCGACTACGGAGACTCCCCCGCGAACAGCTCCAAGAAGTACTGGGACAGCGTTGTCCAGGCGTACGAGGCCCAGCACTCCGGGGTGAAGGTCGAGGTCAGCGTCTACTCCTGGAACGACGTCGACGCCAAGGTGAAGGCGATGGTGGCCGACGGCCACGCTCCCGATCTCGCCCAGATCGGCGCCTACGCCGACTACGCCGCCGCCGGCAAGCTCTACCCGGCCTCCGACCTGCTCTCCATCCGCACGCAGGCCGACTTCCTCTCCCAGCTCTCCGACGCGGGGCAGTGGAACCACACGCAGTACGGCATCCCCTTCGGGGCCTCCACGCGCGTGCTCTTCTACAACAAGACCCTCTTCGCCAAGGCCGGCATCACCACCCCGCCCACCACCTGGGACGAGCTGGCCTCGGACGCCAAGGCGCTCAAGGACAAGGGCGTGACGTACCCGGTCGCGCTGCCGCTCGGGCCCGAGGAGGCGCAGGCGGAGACGATGCAGTGGCTGCTGAGCGGGTCCGGCTCCGAGAACGGCGGCAACGGCTACACCGACGACGTCGGCACCTACACCATCGACTCCGCGCAGAACGTGGACACCTTCACCTGGCTCAAGGACGACCTGGTCGGCAAGGGCCTGACGGGGCCGGTCGCGCCCGGCAGGCTCAACCGCGCGGACGCCTTCGCCGCGTTCGCGAACGGCCAGGTCGGCATGCTCAACGGGCACCCCACGCTGATCCAGCAGGCACAGCAGAAGGGCGTGCAGTTCGGGATGGTGCCGATGCCGGGGCGCACCGGTAAGCCGCGGGCCGCGATGGGCGTGGCCGACTGGATGATGGCGTTCAAGCAGAACGGCCACCGCGACCGGATCGGCGACTTCCTGAACTTCGTGTACAACGAGAAGAACGTCCTGGCCTTCTCCCGCGACTACGGGCTGCTGCCGGTCACGGGCTCCGCCTCGACGGCGATGAGCGAGTCGGACGCCGCCCCCGACAAGGCCCTGCACCCCTTCCTGGAGCAGCTGCCCACCTCCGAGCTGTACCCGGTCGGCAAGACGTCCTGGGCGGCGGTCGCCGCGGCCGTGAAGCAGAACATCGGCCAGGCCGTCGCCCCCAACGGCGACCCCTCCGGCGTCCTCACCCGGCTCCAGGCGACGGCCACGGCGGCGGACAGCAGCGCCAAGAACTGAGCGCTACGGTGACTCCATGGAACTGGGCACCCGGGAAAAGTCGATCCTCGCCCTGGAGCGCCGGAGCTTCGCCGGCCCCGGCGCTAAGGAACGGGCCATCCGCGAGGAACTCGACCTGGCCCCGGTCCGCTACTACCAACTCCTGAACGCCCTCCTGGACGACGAGCGCGCCCTGGCCCACGACCCGGTGACGGTCAACCGCCTGCGCCGAGTCCGCGACCAGCACCGCTCGTCCCGCTGACTTCTGCCCACCCACCCGCCGGACTCGGTCGGCCGAGAGGTGAGGGGCGTGGGGCTGTGTCTGACATGCGGCTGCCGCCGCGTGGGCGCGACCAGTCACGACGGACCCGCGGTCGCGTGCGGTCCTGGCAGGCTCGGCGGGTGGGCGAGGCGGGGTGCCTTTCCGGCCGACCGAGTCGGGATGGGGGTCCCCCCGCGCGAGCGCAGCCGAGCGTGGGGGAGGGTGGGCGAGGCGGGGGCCAGGGACGGAGCCCGTGGCGGGGTCTGGGGCCGAGTCCCAGGAGTGAGGGCGGGCCGAGCTGGATAGTGTCGGTCCATGGACCCTCTGCCGACCCCGCAGACCCAGCTCGGCCGGGACGGACTCGCCGCTCTGCTCGCGAAGCCGCGCACCGCGATCGTCGGTCTCGACTTCGACGGCACCCTCGCCCCCATCGTCGCCGACCCCGAGCAGGCCCGCGCCCACCCCGACGCCGTACCGGCCCTCGCCCGGCTCGCCCCCAAGGTCGCCTCCATCGCCGTGATCACCGGCCGCCCCGCCGGCGTCGCCGTCCGCTACGGCGGCTTCGCCGGTGTCCCGGGACTGGACCACCTCACCGTCCTCGGCCACTACGGCGCCGAACGCTGGGACGCCGTCACCGGCACGGTCACCGCCCCCGCCCCGCACCCCGGCGTCGCCGCCGTCCGCGCCGAGCTGCCCGGCGTCCTGGACCGCGCCGGTGCCTGGCCCGGCACCTGGATCGAGGAGAAGGGGCGGGCCGTCGCCGTGCACACCCGCCGCGCCACCGACCCGGAGTCCGCCTTCGAGGCCCTGCGCGCCCCCCTCACCGACCTCGCCGCCCGCCACGGCCTGGTCGTCGAACCCGGCCGCCTGGTCCTGGAACTGCGCCCGCCCGGCATGGACAAGGGCGTCGCCCTCGCCGAGCACGTCCGCAGGACCGGCGCCGGCCCGGTCCTCTACGCCGGCGACGACCTCGGCGACCTGCCCGCCTACGCCACCGTCGAACGCCTCCGCGCCGACGGCGTCCCCGGCCTGCTGGTGTGCAGCGGCAGCACGGAGGTCACGGAACTGGCGGAGCGGGCCGACATGGTCGTCGACGGCCCCGCCGGTGTCGTACACCTGCTGCGCGCCCTCGCCGACCAGCTGGGCTCCGATCAGCCGGGTGCCGATCAGCCGGGCTGAAGCTCCTCCAGCGCCCGCAGCTGGTCCATGAACCACTGGGCCGGAGGCAGCGCGGTGGCCGCCGCCGCCAGTCTCTTGGCGCGCTCCGCCCGCTCCTCCGGCCGCAGCGACAGCGCCTCGTGCAGGGCGCGCGCGGTCTCCAGCACGTCGTAGGGGTTCACCGTGAACGCGTCCGCGCGCAGCTCCTCGTACGCCCCGGCCTCCCGCGACAGCACCAGCGCGCAGCCCTCCTCGGAGAGCACCGGCACCTCCTTGGCGACCAGGTTCATGCCGTCCCGGATCGGGTTGACCAGAGCCACGTCGGCGAGGCGGTACGCGGCCAGCGAGCGCGCGAAGTCGTCCTTGACGTGGAGCACGACCGGGGTCCATCCGGGCGTCCCGTAGCGGGAGTTGATGTCGTCCGCGACCCGCCGCACCTCGGCCGTGTAGTCCCGGTACACCGCGAGGTCCTGCCGGGACGGGTACGCGAACGCCACGTGGACGACGTTCTCGCGCCACTCGGGGTGGTCGTCCAGCAGCTGCCGGTACGCCAGCAGCCCGCGCACGATGTTCTTGGACAGCTCGGTGCGGTCGACGCGCACGATGGTCCTGCGCCCCGCGCCGATCTCCGCCCGCAGCGCGGCCATCCGTTCGGTCACGTCCGGCCGGTGCGCCCGCTCGCGCAGGAAGTCCGCGTCCGCGCCGAGCCCGTGCACCCCGATCGCCGTACCCGAGAGGCTGTCCGGACCCAGCACCGCCGTGCAGCACGCCGTGAACGCGTCCGCCCAGCGCCGGGTCAGGAAGGCCGTCCGGTCCGCGCCCAGCATGCCGTGCAGCAGCGCGGCGGCGATGTCGTCGGGCAGCAGGCGGAAGTAGTCCGGCGGGGCCCAGGGGGTGTGCGAGAAGTGGCCGATGCGCAGGTCGGGGCGGAGCGCGCGGAGCATGCCGGGCGCGAGGCACAGGTGGTAGTCCTGCACCAGCACGGCCGCCCCCTCGGCGGCCTCCTCGGCCAGCGCCTCGGCGAACGCGCGGTTGTAGGCCTCGTACGACGCCCACTGCCGGTGGAACTCCGCGTCGAAGACCGGTTCCAGCGGGGTCTGGTACAGCATGTGGTGGACGAACCAGAGCACGGAGTTCGCGATGCCGTTGTACGCGTCGGCGTGCACGGCCGGGTCGACGTCCAGCATCCGCACCCGCTGCCCGCCGGTGTCCTCGGCCGGCAGCAGCCCGCCGCCCGCCCGCCGTACGGCCTCCCGGTCGCCGTCGCCGAGCGCCGCGCACACCCATACGGCACGGGCGTCCGGGCCGATGGCCGACAGCCCCGAGACCAGCCCCCCGCCGCCCCGCCTGGCCCGCAGCGAACCGCCCTCGCCGTCCGCGTCGAGCGTGTACGAAACCGGGCCGCGATTGGACGCGACCAACACCTCGGCACCGTGCGTGGAAGCCATGGTCCTCAACCTAGCCCGGCCCGGAAACGCTCAAACGTACGGCCACGCACGACGCCCCGCCCGTATACGAAGTCCGGCGAAGTCACGCCACCCGGCGCTCGGCGTACTCCGCGATCTCCGTCATCGGCGGCCGTTCCTCCGTGTCCACGGAGTACGTCCGGGGCGCGAAGCCGTCCTCGTCCCGCTCGAACTGGGTCAGGGCGGGGCGGATCAGATGGCCCCGGGCCAGCCGGAGCTGGGCGGTGCGGTAGATCGCGGCGGCCATCCGGCCGAGCGCCTGCCCGTCCTGGTGCCGGTGCTTGCGGACCCCGACGTCCACCTGGGCGAGGGCGTCCAGGCCCACCAGGTGCAGCGCGTCCACCAGCATGCCCAGCTCCACGCCGTAGCCGACGGGGAAGGGGAGCTGTTCCAGCAGGCCGCGCCGGGCCGCGTACTCGCCGCCCAGCGGCTGCACGAAGCCGGCCAACTGCGGCCAGTGCATGTTGAGCAGCGGGCGGGCCATCAGCTCGGTGACCCGGCCGCCCTGCCCGGCGGCACCGGCGAGCGGGCGGTCGTACATGGCCTTCACCAGCGAGATCCCGGGGTCGGTGAGGAGCGGGCCGACGATGCCGGAGACGAAGTCGGCGGAGAACTCGCGCAGGTCCGCGTCGACGAAGCAGATGATGTCGCCGCGGGTCACGAGGAGCGAGCGCCACAGGACCTCGCCCTTGCCGGGAACGGCCGGGATGCGCGGCAGGATCGCGTCACGGTGGACGACCCGGGCGCCCGCGGCGGCGGCGACCTCGGAGGTGCGGTCGGTGGAGCCGGAGTCGACGACGACGAGCTCGTCGACGAGCGGGACCCGCTCCATCAGCTCGCGGCGGATGACCGCGACGATGTCGCCGACGGTCTCCTCCTCGTCGAGCGCGGGCAGCACGACGCTGATCGTCTGTCCCGTGCGCTGCTTGGCGGCCAGTATCCGCTGGAGCGGGCGATCGGTCACGGACCAGGAGCGGGTGGCCAGCCAGCGCTCTACTTCTTCCAGCACGCTCTGCGGCTCCTCACTGTTCGTGATCACAGGTGGTGACTGTGTGATCCATCTCGCGGTTCGGACGACTATCTCAACTGTCCTGGCCTTCGGTTACAGTCTTGAACAACGCCGGTGACCATCGCATGTCGGGGGGCGCGGGCGCGCACGACTCGTGCGTACAACTGCTCATACAACCGCATACCGCTCATCCAGAGGGGCAGAGGGACACGGCCCGATGAAGCCCCGGCAACCCTCCAGTCGGTTCTTGTCACGTTGACGTGGCGAGGCTCCCGGCTAGGGAAGGTGCCAAATCCGTCTCACGGCGAGATGCGTCGTGAGGAAGATGAGGAGAAAGGGCCTCGCCTCCATGGCTGTGCAGACAGTTGCAAGCACCTCCACCTCCCCCGTCGACCTCGGTCCGGCCGCGGCCCTGAGCTGTCGCGAGTGCGGTCACCGTGTCCCGCTCGGCCCGGTCTTCGCGTGCGAGGAGTGTTTCGGCCCGCTGGAGATCGCCTACGACTTCTCGGCCTACGACACCGAGGAACTGCGGGCCCGCATCGAGGCCGGCCCCGCGAACATCTGGCGGTACGCCCCCCTGCTGCCCGTCCCGGCCGACGTGGCGGACAAGCCGAACATCAACCCCGGCTGGACCAAGCTCGTCAAGGCCGACAACCTCGCGCGTGAACTGGGCGTCACCGGCGGCCTGTTCGTCAAGGACGACTCCGGCAACCCGACGCACTCCTTCAAGGACCGCGTCGTCGCCCAGGCCCTGGAGGCCGCCCGCGCCTTCGGCTTCACCACCCTGTCCTGCTCCTCCACGGGCAACCTGGCCGGTGCCGTCGGCGCCGCCGCCGCCCGCGCCGGCTTCCGCTCCTGCGTGTTCATCCCGCACGACCTGGAGCAGGGCAAGGTCGTCATGGCCGCGGTCTACGGCGGCGAGCTCGTCGGCATCGAGGGCAACTACGACGACGTGAACCGCTTCTGCTCCGAGCTGATCGGCGACCCGGCCGGCGAGGGCTGGGGCTTCGTCAACGTCAACCTGCGGCCGTACTACGCCGAGGGCTCCAAGACGCTGGCGTACGAGATCTGCGAGCAGCTCGGCTGGCGGCTGCCGGACCAGATCGTGATCCCGATCGCCTCCGGCTCCCAGCTGACGAAGATCGACAAGGGTCTCCAGGAGCTCATCAAGCTCGGGCTGGTCGAGGACAGGCCGTACAAGATCTTCGGTGCGCAGGCCGAGGGCTGCTCGCCGGTGTCGACGGCGTACAAGGCCGGGCACGACGTGGTCCGCCCCCAGAAGCCGAACACCATCGCCAAGTCCCTCGCCATCGGCAATCCGGCCGACGGGCCGTACGTGCTGGACATCGCCCGCCGCACCGGCGGCGCGGTGGAGGACGTGACGGACGAGGAAGTCGTCGACGCGATCAAGCTGCTGGCCCGCACCGAGGGCATCTTCGCCGAGACGGCGGGCGGTGTGACGGTCGGCGTCACCCGCAAGCTGGTCAAGGCCGGCGTCCTGGACCCGGCGAAGACCACGGTCGTCCTCAACACCGGCGACGGCCTGAAGACCCTCGACGCGGTGGCCGGCACGGGTCTCACCGCCACCATCCGTCCGACCCTGGACTCCTTCCGAGAGGCTGGCCTCGCATGAGCGTGACCGTTCGCATCCCCACCATCCTGCGCACCTACACCGGCGGTCGGGCCGAGGTCGCCGCCGAGGGCGCGACCCTCGCCCAGGTGATCGAGGACCTGGAGAAGAACCACACCGGTATCGCCGCCCGCGTCCTGGACGACCAGGGCAAGCTGCGCCGGTTCGTGAACGTGTACGTCAACGACGACGACGTGCGCTTCGAGCAGGGCTTGGAGACCGCGACCCCCGACGGCGCGGGCGTCTCCATCATTCCGGCGGTCGCCGGCGGCTGATCATTACCGTCGGTAATCTCGGTTACCGATTGTTCATCGAATGGCCTCCCCCGTGAGAGAAACGGAGGGGGCCATTCAGTGTGATTGAGCGCGGTACAGTTGGGGAACGCGTTCCGGACCTGAAGGTCGCGGTTCGGGATTTCGCACCGCGAGCCCGATAAGAAGTAGCCAAACTATGCGGGCTTTCTGCGGCTTTTGTTCCACTTTGTACGGCCCGACTTGCCCTGAATTCGGCCGTATTTTAGGCAGATTCCGGACCGTCGTCGTCCAGATTTCTCGTCCGATTGACCTGTTGCAGACGGCAGTTGGACAGATACATTCAGCCGCGGTCGACGCGTTCCGGCGCACGCCCCCGACCGATGGGGGGTGAGGTCTGACCCGGGTCCGCGAAGTGTGGATCTGTGCAAGGGCCAGTAATAGGGGAGTTAGGCATGGCTCAGGGCACCGTCAAGTGGTTCAACGCGGAGAAGGGGTACGGCTTCATCGCGGTCGACGGTGGTGCGGACGTCTTCGTCCATTACAGCGCCATTCAGATGGACGGCTACCGCACCCTGGAAGAGGGGCAGCGGGTGGAGTTCGAGATCTCGCAGGGCCAGAAGGGCCCGCAGGCCGACATGGTTCGCCTCAGCGCCTGAACGTTTCTTGTCCGAAGGGCCTGCACCTCGCGAGGGGTGCGGGCCCTTCGCCGTGCCCGGCTGCCCCGTACCGCCGCGCCCGGATCCTCTGTTCGCGGGCGGCTGAGCGCGCGCCCCGACCCCCCGAAGGCGCTTGCACTCGACAGGGGCGAGTGCTAATCATTGGCGTTAGCACTCTGAAGGTGAGAGTGACAAAGAAGGACCGGGTCGGTGAGGCCCGCAGGCCACGTGGGGCAAGGAACCACAGGCCGGCGAGCCGTCCGTCGCGGGCGCGGGCGCGGTCCGAAGGAATCACCCCCAGTCCTGGAGGGACCACTTCACATGGCCAAGATCATCGCGTTCGACGAGGAGGCGCGGCGCGGCCTCGAGCGCGGCATGAACCAGCTCGCGGACGCCGTCAAGGTGACGCTCGGCCCCAAGGGCCGCAACGTCGTCCTCGAGAAGAAGTGGGGCGCCCCCACGATCACCAACGATGGTGTCTCCATCGCCAAGGAGATCGAGCTCGAGGACCCGTACGAGAAGATCGGCGCCGAGCTGGTCAAGGAAGTCGCCAAGAAGACGGACGACGTCGCCGGTGACGGTACGACCACCGCGACCGTGCTCGCCCAGGCCCTGGTCAAGGAAGGCCTGCGCAACGTCGCCGCCGGTGCCAACCCGATGGCCCTGAAGCGCGGTATCGAGAAGGCCGTCGAGGCCGTCTCCGCCGCCCTGCTGGAGCAGGCGAAGGACGTCGAGACCAAGGAGCAGATCGCCTCCACCGCGTCCATCTCCGCCGCCGACACCCAGATCGGCGAGCTCATCGCCGAGGCCATGGACAAGGTCGGCAAGGAAGGCGTCATCACCGTCGAGGAGAGCAACACCTTCGGTCTGGAGCTTGAGCTCACCGAGGGCATGCGCTTCGACAAGGGCTACATCTCGGCCTACTTCGCGACCGACATGGAGCGCATGGAGGCGGCGCTGGAGGACCCGTACATCCTCATCGCCAACTCCAAGATCTCCTCGGTCAAGGACCTGCTCCCGCTCCTGGAGAAGGTCATGCAGTCGGGCAAGCCGCTGCTGATCATCGCCGAGGACGTCGAGGGCGAGGCCCTGTCGACCCTGGTCGTCAACAAGATCCGCGGCACCTTCAAGTCCGTCGCCGTCAAGGCCCCGGGCTTCGGCGACCGCCGCAAGGCCATGCTCGGCGACATCGCCATTCTCACGGGCGGCGAGGTCATCTCCGAGGAGGTCGGCCTCAAGCTGGAGAACGCGACCCTGGACCTCCTGGGCCGCGCCCGCAAGGTCGTCATCACCAAGGACGAGACCACCATCGTGGACGGCGCCGGCTCCTCGGAGCAGGTGGGCGGCCGCGTGAACCAGATCCGCGCCGAGATCGAGAACAGCGACTCGGACTACGACCGCGAGAAGCTCCAGGAGCGCCTGGCCAAGCTCGCGGGCGGCGTCGCGGTCATCAAGGCCGGTGCCGCCACCGAGGTGGAGCTCAAGGAGCGCAAGCACCGCATCGAGGACGCCGTGCGCAACGCCAAGGCGGCCGTCGAGGAGGGCATCGTCGCCGGTGGTGGCGTGGCCCTGCTGCAGGCCTCCTCGGTCTTCGAGAAGCTGGACCTGGAGGGTGACGAGGCGACCGGCGCCAACGCCGTGAAGCTCGCGCTGGAGGCCCCGCTGAAGCAGATCGCCGCCAACGGTGGCCTTGAGGGCGGCGTCGTCGTGGAGAAGGTGCGCAACCTGGCCGTCGGCCACGGTCTGAACGCCGCCACGGGCGAATACGTCGACATGATCGCCGAGGGCATCATCGACCCGGCGAAGGTGACGCGTTCCGCGCTGCAGAACGCGGCCTCCATCGCCGCGCTGTTCCTCACCACCGAGGCCGTCATCGCCGACAAGCCGGAGAAGGCCGCCGCGGCCGCTCCGGGCGGCATGCCGGGCGGTGACATGGACTTCTGATCCGTCCGGATCACCTGTCCTTCTCCGAGGGCGGCACTTCCAGCTTCCGGCTGGGGGTGCCGCCCTCGGGCGTTTCCGGAGGCGGCACCAGGACGTGTCCTGGATCACACAAGCGCGGATCGCGGACCGGAATGCGGGCCCGCGCACAGGCCGTTTACTTAAGGAGCTGCAACAATGCGTGCTCACATACCGACCGGTTAACTCCGCTGCCCCCCGAGGAGCCCCTACGTGACCGCCACGACGACCCCCGCCTCCCGCGCGGCCCAGATCCTGTCCCGCCCGATCACCCTCAACGGCCTCACCGTGCCGAACCGGATCGCGATGGCGCCGATGACCCGGATGTTCTCCCCGGGCGGCGTACCCGGCGAGGACGTGCGCTCGTACTACTCCCGCCGTGCCGCCGCCGGAGTCGGCCTGATCGTCACCGAGGGCACCTACGTGGGCCACGACTCGGCGGGCCAGAGCGACCGCGTGCCGCGCTTCCACGGCGAGGAGCAGCTGGCGGGCTGGGCGAAGGTCGCCGAGGACGTGCACGCGGCGGGCGGCACCATCGTCCCGCAGCTGTGGCACATCGGCATGGTCCGCAAGGACGGCGAGGCCCCCTTCCCGGAGGCCCCCGCGATGGGCCCCTCCGGCCTGGTCACCGCGGGCGCCGAGGCCACCGGCCGGGCGATGACCCAGCAGGACCTCGACGACGTGATCGCCGCGTTCGCCCGGGCGGCGGCCGACGCCGAGCGCATCGGCTTCGACGGCGTGGAGCTGCACGGCGCCCACGGCTACCTCCTGGACCAGTTCCTGTGGGAGGGCACCAACCGCCGTACCGACGCCTACGGCGGCGACCCGGTGGCCCGTGCGAAGTTCTCCGCGGAGATCGTGGCGGCGGTCCGCGCGGCCGTCTCCCCCGAGTTCCCGGTCATCTTCCGCTACTCGCAGTGGAAGCAGCAGGACTACACGGCCCGCCTCGCCGAGACCCCCGAGGAGCTGGAGGCCATCCTGACCCCGCTGGCGGCGGCCGGCGTCGACGTCTTCCACGCCTCCACCCGCCGCTACTGGGTGCCGGAGTTCGACGGCTCGGACCTGAACCTGGCCGGCTGGACGAAGAAGATCACCGGCAAGCAGGTCATCAGCGTCGGCTCGGTCGGCCTCGACGGCGAGTTCATCAAGGCGTTCCAGGGCGAGGGCTCCGGGACCAAGAGCATCGACGACCTCCTCGACCGGCTGGAGGCCGAGGAGTTCGACATGGTCGCCGTCGGCCGTGCGCTGCTCCAGGACCCGGAGTGGGCGGCCAAGGTGCTCGCCGACCGCTTCGACGAGCTGAAGCCGTACGACGCCGCGTCGCTGAAGACCCTCAGCTGACGCCGTCCGTCGCTCCGTTCGGGCACTTGTGATCGTCGCCGCACGTTCCCCTGACGACCGGTGAGACCGACGTCAGGGGAGCGAGCGATGACGAAGAGCGAGTCCGGGCCCGTGGTGCGCACCGCCTCCGGGGCGGTGCGCGGGCTGCGCGAGCAGGGGCTGTCGGTGTTCCGGGGCATTCCCTTCGCCGCGCCCCCGGTCGGCCCGGACCGCTTCCGGGCACCGCGCCGGCCCCACCCCTGGGAGGGCACCCGGGAGGCGTACGCGTTCGGCCCGCCGCCCCCGCAGGAGTCCGGCTTCCTCGGCCGCACGGCCCAGCCCCGGCAGCCGGAGGGCGACGACTGGCTGACGCTGAACGTCTGGACCCCGGACCCGGATCCGTCCGCCGCCCGTCCGGTGCTGGTGTGGATCTACGGCGGTGCGTTCAAACTCGGCTTCAGCGGCCAGCCGGGCTACGACGCCCAGCAGCTCGCCCGCACGGGCGACGCGGTGCTCGTCACCTTCAACTACCGCGTGGGCATGGAGGGTTTCGCCCTCTGGGCCGACGCCCCCGCGAACCGGGGCCTGCTGGACCAGGTGGCGGCCCTGGAGTGGGTCCAGGAGAACATCACGGCGTTCGGCGGCGACCCCTCCCAGGTCACCGTCTTCGGCGAATCGGCCGGCGCGGGCTCCGTCGCCTCGCTTCTGTCCATGCCGAGAGCCCGGGGCCTGTTCCGCCGCGCCGTCGCCCAGAGCGTGCCGGGCACGTTCTTCTCCGCGGACCTCGCCCGCGACATCGCCGGGTCCCTGGCGGCGCGGGCCGGCCGCACCCCCACGGCGGCCGACCTCGCCGCGACGGACCCCCGCGAGCTGACCCGGGCGGGCCAGACCCTGGGCATCGAGATGCCGGCGTACACCGACCGCTGGGGCCGGGCGGCACCGACCTCGGTGCCCTTCGCGCCGGTGGTGGACGGCGACGTCCTGCCCACGACTCCCTGGGAGGCGCTCTCGTCGGGCGCGGCGCGGGACGTGGACCTCCTGGTCGGCCACAACCGCGACGAGTACCGCCTCTTCCTGGTCATGGCCGGCATGTCCGGCAAGATCACGGACGACCTGGCGGCCCGGACCCTGCGGCTGTACGCACCGGGCGGGGAAGCGGGCGAGGCGGCGTACCGCTCGGCCTTCCCGGAGTGGGGCGCGGAGCAGCTCTTCGAACGGGTCCAGACGGACTGGCTGTTCGGGCAGCCGAGCCTGCGGCTGGCGGAGGCCCAGCGGACGGGCGGCGGCCGCGCCCACGTCTACGAACTGACCTGGCCGGCCCCCGACTCCGCGGGCGCGCTGGGCGCCTGCCACGGCCTGGACATCCCGCTGCTCTTCGGCACGTTCGGCGCCGACCTGGGCGCCCTCCTCTTTCCCGGCGGCAGACCCACACCGGAGGCGGAGCGGCTGTCGGCCTTCGTCCAGCGCGCCTGGACGGCCTTCGCCCGCACCGGCGACCCGGGCTGGCCGGCCTACGACCCCCGCTCCCGCCTGGTCCAGGTCCTGGACGCGGAACAGCGGGTGGCGCCGTACCCGGAGGAGGCGAGCAGGCGGATCTGGGAGGGGTACGCGTTCGGCGCGTTGCCGCTGCTATAGGTTCCCCAGCGGCTCGATGTCGACGCGCACGGGGGTGCCCCACACGCGGAGCACCTCGTAGTCGGTGAACTCGTGCACGAGCCGGTACGCCATGGCGGGCCGGGACGAGCGGCGCTGGGCGGCGAGATACGCCTCGGCCTCGCGCTTGTCCCGCCGGGGCGTGCCGCACAATTGCCACTCCTGGCCGTTCCACGCCTCCGGCAGCCAGCGCTGCTGCGGCTGCGGCCGGTCGGCGCGGACGCCGTAGCGGGAGGGCGCGGTGGCCGCGGCCGCGGCTTCGGTCCTGCCGCCGCCGTGATACTCCGACCGGCGTGCGGCCCGGCGCCGGGTCTCGCACAGCAGGCACAGGTCGGGGGCGCTCTCGTCCACGGGGCCCTGCGGATGCTCGGGACACCGGGTGGCGGGCGCGCCGGCGGCGACACTCTCGTCCAGCAGATCGAGCGCTCGGCGCAGATCGGCCTTGATCTCGTGCAGCCGGGAGTCCGGGGTGTCGGCGCCGAGCGCCTCCCCGTGCTCCCCGACGAGCCGCAGGGCCCGTCCGAGGGCGGTGAGCTGGGCGTGGTTCATGTCAGTCCGCGTAGTCCTTGAGTTCCTGGGTGTCCAGTGTGAAGCCGACAGGGGCGGGTCCACCGGGGATCCCCAAGGGTACGAGAGCGACTGCTGATAGCGGCCTTGTCGGCTCGCTGAAGACAGGTGAGGGTCTGGTTGTCGCGGTCGATGAGGAGGCAGGCCGGCGGTCAGGGTGTGGAGTACGGCCTCGTCGGTGGTCCCCCGGGCGAACCACTCCGCCACCAGCGGGGCGAGTTCCGCACAGTCGGCGGCGGAGAGGGACAGGACGGGCCCGGTCCTCCGGTGGCGGCTCCGGCTGCGGTACGTCGCCGCGCGCGAACGTCGAGTCCGGTGACCGGCGCGCGTGACGAGCCGTTTGCGTCGGTCGATCCGGGGCGCTGCAATGTCCGTACCGCCGAGCGGCCGGCGGACGTGCTCAAGGCGATGTCCGTCGGTGAGGAACTGCGGGTCAAGGTGCGGCAGGTGAACCGGGAGAGGCGCAGTCGTTGAGCAGACTGATCGAGGCACTGCACGGCTTCAACGCCGCCCACCCCTGGGACCACAACGCCCGCTATCACCGCTGGCTGCTGCGGCAGTTGCCCCGCGGGGCCGGGCGGGCCCTGGACGTGGGGTGCGGCAGTGGGGAACTGGTGCGGCGGCTGGCCGGGCGGCGGGCGGAGGCGGTCGTCGGAGTCGATGCCGACGCCGGGATCCTGGAGCGGGCGCGGGAGGCCACTCCCGCCGACGCCCCCGTCGCCTACACACTCGCCGAGGTGCCCGATCAGCTTCCCCCGGGACCCTACGACGTCATCACCTGCGTCGCCGTACTCCATCACCTCCCCCTCGCCGAGAGCCTCGTCCGGTTCCGGGAGGAGTTGGCGAGCGGTGGCACCCTGGTCGTGGTCGGCTGTGCGCGGGCGGAAGGGGCTCTGGACCACGCGGTCGGGCTGGCAGCCGTAGCGCTCAACCCGCTCATCGGCTGGGTGAAGAACCGGGGGCGGGTCGCGTCGCACCGGCCCGTTTCCATGACCGCCCCTGTCCGGGATCCGGAGATGACCTTCGCCGAGATCGGTCGTGAGGCCCGGCGGATCCTTCCCGGGGTCCGGCTCCGCCGCCGGCTCTTCTGGCGTTACACGCTCGTGTGGCGCGCACCGTAAGGCCCGACGAGCCCTCCTGAGGCCCTCAGCGGTTGCCGTGCGGGCCCTGGTGGCCCCGGTGGCCGGGGCGGATCAGGCTGCCCTCGCCGCACGCGGTGGTGTTCTCGCGCACCTGCAGCGGCGAGACCTCCTTGAGGACGGGGACCACGGCGAGGGTGTCGGCGCACTTCGCGGTGTCGGAGATCGTCCACTGCGCGTTGTCGTGGGCGGCCTTGGCGGTGGGCGTGGTGCCCGTGCCGGCCAGGGTGTCGGCGTGGGCGGGGGCGGCCAGCGCGGCGGCGGAGGCGGCGGTGAGGGCGGCCGTGGCGAGGAGCTTCATCGTCGTCATGCTGAGGCAACGAGCGGCCACCGCCGTGCGTCACGTGGCGGCGCTCGGCCGGGGGGCGCGCGGAAGGCCGAAGAGGTACGTCGCCGCGAAGCCCACCACGTAGCCGGTGAGCAGGCCGCCCGCGTAGACGGCGGCGGCCGCGCCCGCGCCCCTGTTGCCCGTCAGCAGCGGGAACAGGGCCCAGCCCGACGGGCCGATCGCGGTCGCGCCCACCGTGGTGCCGAGCATCGCGAAGAAGCCGACGAACGCCCCGCCCGCGGCCCCGCCCGCGCAGGCCGTCAGGAAGGGGCGGCCCAGCGGCAGGCACACGCCGTAGATCAGGGGCTCGCCCACGCCCAGCAGGCCGGCCGGGAGGGCCGAGCGGATCGTCGTCCGCAGTTCGCCGTCGTGGCGCAGGCGGACGTACACCGCGAGCGACGCGCCCACCTGGCCCGCGCCCGCCATGGAGAGGAGGGGGAGGAGGACCGTGTAGCCCTGTTGGGAGATGAGGGTGGTGTGGATGGGGATCAGGGCCTGGTGCAGGCCCAGCATCACCAGGGGGAGGAACAGGCCGCCCAGCACCAGGCCCGCCGCCGCGCCGGCCGTGGTCAGGAGCCAGTTCGCCGCGGTGCCGATCGCCGTCGCCACCGCACCGGCCGCGTACATCAGGCCGTACAGCGTCACGAGACCGGAGACGAGCACGGTGACCGTCGGCGTGAGCAGGACGTCCAGAGCGCCCGGCACCCGGCCCCGTACCCACTTCTCCACGCGGGTGGCCAGGAGCGCGGCGGCGAGGGCGCCGAGCACGCCGCCCTGGCCGGGGGACAGGTGGGCCCCGAACACCGTCACCTTCGCCACGCCCGGGTACACGACGACGGCCGCGACGGCACCGCCGAGCACCGGGGTGCCGCCGAACTCCCGCGCCGTGTTGATGCCGACGAACACCGCGATCAGCGCCAGGAAGGCGGAGGCGATGGCGGACAGGGCGGGGGAGAGGGAGGAGAGCCGGCCGGCGTTCAGGAGAAGGCCGTTGAGTCCGGAGAGGATGCCGCAGCCGATCAGGGCGGGGATGAGGGGGACGAAGACGTTCGCCACCCGGCGCAGGGCGGTCCTGACGCCCGTCTCCTGCTCTGAACTCCCTTGCTGCGAACTCCCCTGCTTCGAGCGGCCGTCGGAAGGCTCCGCTCCCCCCTCCGCGGCCCGTGCCGCCGCCGCCTCCGCCACCGCCCCTGCCACCGCCTCCGTGACCTCCTCGACCACCCCGGGCCCGAGCACGACCTGGCAGTGCGGGCCGTCGCAGACCAGGCCCAGCACCTCCGGGACCGCCCGCAGGCCCGCCTCGTCCAGCGCCGTCGGGTCGGCGAGGGCCAGCCGGAGGCGGGTCATGCAGTGGGTCACGGAGGTGACGTTGGCCGGGCCGCCGACCAGGTTGAGGACGGCGGTCGCGGTGGAGGCGGGGTCGATGCGCACGCCCCGAGCGTGCGGGTCAGCGGGGCGCGTGCGCCAGCGCGGCACGCAGATGGCCGCCGGACTCCTCCAGAAGGCGGGCGGCCGTGGGGCCGTCGACGCCGGCGAGGAGGGCCAGGATGGCGTTCTTCACCTCGCCGCCGGACTCGGCGAGCGCCCGCTCGATCTCGTCGTCCCCCGCGCCGGTGGCGAGGGAGACGATGCGGCGGGAGCGGGCCCGGAGCTTGTCGTTGGAGGCCCGGACGTCGACCATCAGGTTCCCGTACGTCTTGCCGAGCCGGATCATCGTGATCGTCGACAGCATGTTCAGGACGAGTTTCTGGGCCGTGCCGGCCTTCAGGCGGGTCGAGCCGGTGATCAGTTCCGGTCCGACGACGACCTCGATGCCGTGCTCGGCGGCGGCCGCGAGCGCGCTGTGCTCGTTGCAGGCCAGACCGATGGTCAGGGCGCCCTGCGCGCGGGCGTGTGCGACGGCGCCGATCGCGTAGGGGGTGCGGCCGGAGGCGGAGATGCCGACAACGGTGTCATCGGGCGTGAGCTTCAGCGCGTCCAGGTCCTGGCGGGCCAGCTCCGTGGAGTCCTCGGCGCCCTCCACCGAGGTGACCATGGCCGTGGGGCCGCCCGCGATCAGGCCGACGACCTGGGCGGGGTCGGTGTTGAAGGTGGGCGGGCACTCGGAGGCGTCCAGGACGCCGAGGCGGCCCGCCGTACCGGCGCCGGCGTAGATCAGCCGGCCGCCGCGCGCCATCCGTGCGGCGACGGCGTCGATGGCGGCGGAGATCTCCGGGAGGCGTCGGGCGACGGCCGTGGGCACGGCGGCGTCCTCGCCGTTCATCAGGCGGGCGAGGTCGGGGGTGGGCAGGCGGTCGATGTCGGCGAGTTCGGGGCGGAAGGCCTCGGTGGTCAGGGAGGCCAGCTGGCTGCGCAGGTCATGGGAGGTCATGAGGGGAGCGGCTCTCTCAGGTTCGGGATCGCGTGCGGTTACTCACCTGGGGTTGGTGCGATGCCGGTGAGCCAGCGCCTCGTACGACGCGGCCAGCGCGGGCGCCGCCGTCTCGTACGTCCGCTGGGCCACACCCACGAACAGGCAGTCCACCACGAGCAGTTGACTCGTCCGCGAGGACATCGCGGCGGGGCGCAGCTCGCTCTCCCGTGAGGTGGACGTGGTCAGTACGTGGTCGGCGTACTGGGTGACCGGCGAGTCGGGCCGGCCGGTGATCGCGACGGTCGCCGCCCCGTGTTCGAACGCGACCCGCAGCGGCTCGATGACGTCCCCCGTCGAGCCGGAGTGGGTGATCGCGATCGCCACGTCGCCCGGGCGGAGCTGCACCGCGTTGGTCACGGCGAGATGCGGATCGCTGTGGGCGTGGGCTATGAGGCCGATGCGCAGGAGCTTCTGGGTGAGGTCCTGGGCGACGAGGCCGGAGGCGCCGATGCCGTACACGTCCGTGCGGCGGGCGCCCGCCAGCGCGGTGACGGCGGCGCCGAGCTGGGCGGTGTCGAGCCCGGCGGCGGTGTCGGCGAGGGTCTGCTGCTCCTCGTAGGCCAGCTTGGTGACGACGTCGGCGATGGGGTCGTCCACCGCGATGTCGGTCGTGATGGCCGGTGCCCGGCCCGACTGCTGCTGCGCGGCCAGCCCGGCGAGGGCGAGCCGCAGGTCCCGGTATCCCGGGTAGCCGAGCAGGCGGGCGGTGCGCACGACCGTGGCCTCGCTGGTGCCGGTCAGTTCGGCGAGGCCGGTGACCGTGAGGGCGGCGCAGCCGGCCGGGTCGTTCGCGACGGCCTCGGCGACGCGGTGCATGGACCGGGTCATGGAAGGGGCGAGGGTGCGCACCTTCGCGGCGAGGGATCCGCCCGGACTGCCGAAACTTTCCTTCACGTCCTGGGTCACATATGAAAGATATTTTCGGTTCGGTGTGGTGGTCAAGAGTGCGCACAATGGGTTCCATGGACCCCGTCGATCCCGCCCACCCGGCCCGTCCCGTCACCCCCCTCGAACAGGCCCTGCACGCCGCCCGCGCGCGGGTGCTGGCCGATCTGGTCGCGGGCGAGGTCGCGCACGCGGACGTGGTCTCGCTGGTCGAGGACTCCGTGGCGGAGCGGCGCTGGTGGGTCGAGCAGTGGCCGGACGGGGCGGCCTTCGTCGCGGGGCTGGTCGCGCAGGACGTACAGGACGCGCTGCTGGAGCGGTACGGCCGCTGGCCGCTGTGCCCGGTGTGCGGCTCGGGCGATCCGCACGCCCTCGACGTGGAGCCCGAGCTGGGCCCCGATCCGCACTGGGTCTGCCACAAGGCGGGCGTGAAGGTCGCGGCGGTCGGCTCCCTGGGCTCGGCCGCCGGCCCGGCGGCCTCGTCGTGAGGCGTGAGGCGCCGGTGACCCTGTGACCCTCTACATCGACCCGCCCGTCTGGCCCGGGCACGGGCGCCTGTGGTCGCATCTGGTCAGCGATGTGTCGTACGACGAACTGCACGCGTTCGCCGCGAAGTTGGACATCCCCCACCGCGCCTTCGACGGCGACCACTACGACGTCCCGGAGCGCCGGTACGCGGACGTGGTGGCGGCGGGGGCGGTGGAGGTCAGCAGCCGCACGGTGGTGCGGCTGCTGCACGCCTCGGGGCTGCGACGGCGTAAGCGCAGGGGGGATCAGGCGCGGCGGAGGTAGAGCCCGAGCCCCTCCTCCATGCCGTGCTCGGTCCGGGCGGTCCGCTCCTCCTCCGGCGTGGCCCGGGTGAAGCCGGCCCGGGAGACCACCCGCTGCGAGGGGATGTTGGTGTGCTCGATGGTCGCGACGACCATCGAGACGTCGTCCCGGGCCAGCGCCCGCTCGGTCAGGGTGCGCAGCGCCTCGGTGGCGTAGCCGTGTCCCCGGGCGCCCTCGGCGAGGTCGTAGCCGACCTCGACCCAGCCCTCCTCGTTCGGAGCGCCGTGGAAGCCCATGCCGCCGATGGCGCGGCCGTCCTCGTGCCGGACGAGGGCGAAGACCCCGAACTCCGGCCGGTGCGTGCCCGCTTCGTACGCCTTCACCAGGAAGCCGGAAGCGTCCCGGGTGCCCTCGTAGGGGCCGCCCTCGATCCAGTCGAAGCCGCCGTCGCCGCCGAGGCGCAGGTCGCGGGCGGCGGCCGGGCGGATGCCGACCAGGTCGAACCGCTCGGCCGGGACGACCAGGTTGTTGTGCCAGCGCCAGTCGGTGACCGGGGCGCGGCCGGGCAGCTCGCCCCGCCCGGTGGCCCACAGCAGGGTCGGCCAGGGCGCGGGGCCGGGCTGGACCTGCGGGAAGATGCAGGTCAGCACGGATTCGGCCAGGTCCTCGTCCGGTGCGTAGGGGAGTCCGAGGCCCTCGGCGATGTCGTGGGTGTGCAGCAGCACCTCGGCGATGCCCATCGCCGCGAAGCCCTCGCGGTCGGCGCTGCGGAACGGGTAGGGGTGGAAGGCGCGCACGCCGGGCGGGGCGGTGTCGACGGTGGCGGCGAGCAGTGCGCCGGTCGTCTCGATCACGTGCAGCAGGCCGGTGTTGTCGGTGCCCTCTTCGAGGGTGATCTCGAAGGGGACGTACGCGTCCCGGGCGCGTCCGGCGAGGTTGCCGGCGTAGCCCAGGCAGTCCTCGGCGATGTGGAACGCGGTGGCGTGGCAACTCCACTCCACCCGGCCCGCCTTGACGGCCGTCCAGTCCCGGTCCGCCGCCTGCCGCAGCGCCGCCGTGCAGCTCGCTACGGCTCGCTTCACATCATCCCCGCTGATCGTTCGCATGGGGCGCACTGTAAGCGGGAGCGTCGGCTCAGGTCGACAGCAATTCCAGCTCGGATCCGAGGTTGTAGCGGGCGGTGGCCTCCCAGTGCGCGCGGCCGTACGGGGTGTGGAACAGCCGTGGCAGTGCGAGGAGTTGGCGCAGGATCGCGCAGCGGCCCTCCCGGAAGGCGTCGTTCGGCACGAAGTGGTACTCCTCGCGCACCTCGGCGGCGTAGACGGCGTACGCCGACGGGGGCGCGGCCAGGATCGCGAGGTCCGCGTCGCACAGCACCTGGCCGTCGCGGTCGTCGCCGGCCGGGTCGTGCGTGACGGTGAGCCGGACCAGCCGGGCCACCTCGGCGGTCTTCCCCGGTGACACCCCCGCCTCCGGGAGCGCGCGCTCGGCGAGCCGCGCCGAGCGCTCCTCGTTCTCGGAGCGCTCGGGCAGGTAGACGGCGTCGTGGAACCAGGCGGCCAGCCGTACGACGTCGGGGTCGGCGGCGTGGTCCGCGAGGACGTCGACGTGGTCGAGCACCGCCGTCAGGTGGGTCACCGTGTGGTACCGGCGCTGCGGCTCCTGCCAGCGGACGAGCAGGTTGTCGGCGTACGGCGCGGGGTCGGGGCCGCCGGGGGCGCGGGCGGCTTCCAGGGCGCGGGCGAAGCGGGGGCGCAGGGCGTCGAGGTCGGCCATGGGCCCATTGTGGCGTGCGGGTGGCTCGTCGCCGGTGCGGTCGGCCACGGGGTGGGGCAGGGCGTACCCTTTGGATTGGACTAGACCTCTAGAGCCGTACTTGGATACCTGGACCTGTAGCCGCGATGAATGGGGTGCCATGAGCAAGCGTGCAGTCCTGGAGGTGATCGCGCTCGACGTGGCGGACGCGGTCGCCGCCCAGGCGGGAGGCGCGGATCGCCTGGAGCTGGTCACCGAGATGGCGGCCGACGGGCTCACCCCCGCGCCCGCCACCGTCGCCGGGATCCGGGCCGCCGTCGACATCGACCTGCGCGTGATGCTGAGGCTGTCGGACGGGTTCGCGGCGGGAACCGCCGAGGACGTCGCCGCTCTGGTCCGGGCGGCGGGCGAGATGCGGGCGGCCGGCGCCGACCAGTTCGTGCTCGGCTTCCTCGACGCGGACGGCGCGGTGGACCTGGCCGCGGTGGAGCGGGTGGTCGCCGCCCTGGACGGCTGCGCCTGGACCTTCCACCGGGCGATCGACCGCGCCGCCGACCGCGACGCCCTGCGCAAACAGCTCGCCGACCTGCCCGGCCTGGACACCTACCTCACGGCGGGCGCCGCCGGCGGCGTGGACGAGGGACTGGCGACGCTGGTCGCGGAGGCGGGACGCCGCGGCGAGCCCGGGTACGACCAGACGGTCCTGGTCGGCGGCGGGCTGCGCCTGGAGCATGTCCGCCCGCTGCGGAACGCGGGGATCGACGCGTTCCACATCGGCGGCGCGGCTCGCTCCGCGGGTTGGGCCGGGCCCGTTTCCGAGGAGGCTGTGCGGGAATGGCGGACGGCGGTGGACGGGGAGTAGGACCTGCCCCGCCCACCGGTGTCACGCGGTCGCGAGCGCGACCAGGACGAACAGGAACACGAGCACGAAGCCGCTCAGCGGGAGCAGGCCGAACATTCCCGCCGGGCGGCGCAGGACCGGGCTGCCCGGGTCCAGGCCGGGGCCCATGGGGGCCACCGGGGCGGGGAGCTTGCGGATCTTGGACAGGGCGAAGAGGTTGATCAGCAGCGTGATGGGCGTGATGATCACCGACATCGGGCCCCACCAGCCCTGCACCATCGTGTCCGACTGCATCTTGCGGAACACGGCGAGCGCGCAGGTCTGGCAGAAGGTGCCCTTCCGCCACAGGTTCCGCATCACGATCAGGAAGCCCTGGTGGCCGCGGATCGTCACCCGCGTGGCCGGCCCGGCCCCGCACACGTCGCAGCCGGGTCCGGCGGGCGCCTGCTGGTAGGGAGCCTGCTGGCCGTAGCCGCCGGGTCCCTGCTGGTACGGCGCCTGGGGCTGGCCGTAGCCGCCGGGCGCCTGCTGGGGCTGGTACGGCCCGGGGGCGGGCTGCTGGTACGCCCCGGGCGCCTGCGCGTAGGGCCCGGGAGCCTGCTGGTACGGACCCGGCTGCTGCGGATACGCACCCGGCTGCTGCTGGTACGGACCCGGCGCCTGCGGGTAACCGGGATGCGGGGACGGCGGTGTGCTCAACGGAGGCCTTTCCATGGGGACGTGGCGGAACGGAGCAGAACCCTACTCACCGTTCCTCTCGGCGAGTTGCGCAGGCACCGGTGCAGCGTGCGTCACGATCAGCCCGGACACCGCTCGCGTGAGCGCCACGTACAGCCGCCGCAGGCCCGTCCGTTCGTCCGGCTCGCCGTCCACCACGGCCTGGGGCTCGTCCAGGGCGACGTAGTCGTACTCCAGGCCCTTGGCGAGGGAGGCCGGGACCAGGGTGAGGCGGGTCTCGCGGGTGGTCTCCTCGCCGGGGGCGAGATACGTGATCCCCGCCGCCGTCAGGGCCTCGGCCAGGGCCGGGATCCGGGCGTCGGCCGCGATCAGGCCCGTCGAGCCCTCGTTGCCCAGCAACTCCTCGCACGCGGCGACGACTTCGGCGGTGTCCGTGATCGCGCGGACCTCGAAGAAACCGGGGTTCTCACGGACCGAGGCGACCGGGGTGAGGCCGGGCGCGATGTGCGGCAGGAGCCGGGAGGCGTACGCGATGACGTCCGTCGGCACACGGAAACCGGCCGTCAGCTCCTCGATCACGCCCTCGCGCTTGCCGAGGTGGGCCAGCGCCTCGTCCCAACTCCGGGTCGCCCACGGGGTGGTGCCCTGGGCCAGGTCGCCGAGGACGGTCGCGCTGCCGGTGGTGCAGCGGCGGCCCACCGAGCGGTACTGCATCGGGGACAGGTCCTGCGCCTCGTCCAGCACGACATGGCCGAGCGAGTGGGTGCGCTGGATCAGGTCGGCCGTCTCGTCGACCAGCACCGCGTCGGCCGGAGACCACCTGGCCGACTTCACGCTGCGCACCGGCCTGTCCCACAGGATCGTCTTCTGCTCGTCCTCGTCGAGGATCCCCTCGGCGTGCTCGGCGAGGAAGTCCGCGTCCGTCAGCAGGCGCAGCACGAGCTTCGCCGGGTCGACCACCGGCCAGAGAGCCTTCACCGCCGCCTTGACCGCACTGTTGCGGGCCACCGCGTCCTGCACCCGGTCGTCCGGCGCCTCACCGGCCCGCTCCATCTGCACCAGCACCGCGTGCGCGATCCGCTGCGGCAGCGCCTCGCGGGCGGCGCCGTACCGGATGTCGCGCTCCAGCAACTCCCGTACGACGTCTTCCAGTTCGTACGCCGGTACGCGCCAGCGACGTGAGCCGCGCACCACCACGACCGGTTCCGTCGGCATGCTCACGTGCGCGTACAGCGCCCGGCGCAGCACCTCGGCCATCCGGGCGTCGCCCTTGATCACGGCCGCCGCCGCCTCGTCCGCGCCGCGCACCTCCACGTGCGCCACCAGGTCGTCCACGGTGGCCTGCTGCACCGCCAGCTCGCCCAGCGCGGGCAGCACCTGCTCGATGTAGTGCAGGAAGGACTTGTTTGGCCCGATGACGAGGGTGCCGGTGCGGGCCAGCCGCTCCCGGTGGGCGTAGAGGAGGTAGGCGACCCGGTGCAGGCCGACGGCGGTCTTTCCGGTACCGGGCCCGCCCTGGACGCAGACGGTGCCGCCCAGCCCGGAGCGGACGATCTCGTCCTGCTCGGGCTGGATGGTGGCCACGATGTCCCGCATGGGGCCGACGCGCGGCCGCTCGATCTCCTGCTGGAGGAGCTTGCTGGTCTTCGCGCTCTCCTCGGGGTCGGACAGGTGCTCGTCCTCGTACGCCGTGAGCTCGCCGCCGGTGTAGCCGAAGCGGCGGCGCAGCCCGACGTCCATCGGGTCCTTCTTGGAGGCGCGGTAGAACGGCTGCGAGACCGGTGCGCGCCAGTCGATGACCATGGGGTCACCGTCGTGGTCGTGCACATGCCGGCGCCCGATGTAGAACTGCCCGCCCGTCTCCCACCGCCGCCCTTGCAAGGAAGGCGCTTCGCGCCTCTTTTTTGATTCCTCCGCGCCCTCGGCCCGGTCCGCGCCCGGCGCGTGGAGGTAGTTCAGCCGGCCGAAGAACAGCGGGGTGTCGCTCAGGTCGGCCAGCGCCTTGATCCGGTCGTCGATCTGGCGGGCCAGCACCTGGGCGTTGACCCAGTTCGCGGCGACGTCCTTGATGTCCAGCGCCTCCACGTCCTCGCGCATGGCGCGCAGCGCGGCACGGGAGGACGTCAGATGGGCGCGCTCCCGGGCGAGCGGGTCGTCGGCCGGGGCGGCGGACGGGGCGTCGAGCGGCTCTTGGGCGGGCGTGGACAAGGGGGTGCCTCCGGTAGACCTGCTGGGTGGCTACGACGATGCCGCACGGTTACCGACCGGGCGGCGGCACTCCGCTGAGGGGAGGCGGGCAAGAGAGGGGATTTTAGTCGGGGCGGGGAGACGAGCGCCAATGAATTTCCGCCGCCGGGAACAGCCCACGCGCCAGGGCCTCGTCCAGCAACGCCCGCACGCCGCCGGGCTCGTGCAGATTCAGGTACTCCCGGTCCGGCAGACGCATCGCGGCACCCTAGGGGACCCGTCCCCCTTGGAGTAGGGGGCGAGGTCCACCCGGAGGTCTAGTCCGAGCCGCCCATAACTGGCCCTGGAGACCGATGCGGGTCAGGTGTCCGCGGAGCCACCATGGAGACATGAGCGCAGCAAGCATCTCTCCGGCCCCCGCCCGGCCCCCGTCGGGTGCCACGGCGACGGACGGCCCCCACCACCACCCGCTCGGCAACGCCCTGCGCGCCCTCAAGGTGTTCGCGGAGGCCGCCTTCAACGTGATCATCCTTGGCGAGTACGGCGAGGAAGCGGGCATACGCCGTCGGTGACGGCCCCGAACCCGCCGGCGCGCCGTCGCCTCAGCCCTCCGCGAGGATCTCGTCCGCGTCCATGATGCGGTAGGCGTAGCCCTGTTCCGCCAGGAAGCGCTGGCGGTGGGCGGCGAAGTCCTGGTCGATCGTGTCGCGGGCGACCACCGAGTAGAAGTGGGCCTGGTGGCCGTCGGCCTTCGGGCGCAGCACGCGGCCGAGCCGCTGTGCCTCCTCCTGCCGCGAACCGAACGTGCCGGACACCTGGATCGCGACCGTCGCCTCCGGCAGGTCGATGGAGAAGTTCGCGACCTTCGAGACGACCAGCACGCTGATCTCGCCCTCGCGGAAGGCGTCGAAGAGCTTCTCGCGCTGGGCGTTGGAGGTCTCGCCCTTGATGACCGGGGCGTTCAAGTGCTCGCCCAGCTCGTCGAGTTGGTCGATGTACTGCCCGATGACGAGGATCTGCTGCCCGGCGAACCGGCGCACGATCGCCTCGGTGACCTTCCGCTTGGTGTCCGTTGTCGCACAGAAGCGGTACTTCTCCTCCGTCTCGGCGGTGGCGTACGCGAGCCGCTCGGAGTCGGTCAGGTTGACCCGCACCTCGACGCAGTCGGCGGGCGCGATGTAGCCCTGCGCCTCGATCTCCTTCCAGGGCGCGTCGAACCGCTTGGGGCCGATCAGCGAGAAGACGTCCGACTCGCGGCCGTCCTCGCGCACCAGCGTCGCCGTCAGGCCGAGACGGCGCCGGGCCTGAAGGTCCGCCGTGAACTTGAAGACGGGAGCCGGCAGCAGATGCACCTCGTCGTAGACGATCAGCCCCCAGTCCCGGGAGTCGAAGAGCTCCAGGTGCGGATAGACGCCCTTCCGCCGCGTCGTCAGCACCTGGTACGTGGCGATGGTGACCGGCCGGATCTCCTTGCGCGTCCCGCTGTACTCGCCGATCTCGTCCTCGGTCAGGGAGGTCCGCTTCACCAGCTCGTGCTTCCACTGCCGGGCCGAGACGGTGTTCGTGACGAGGATCAGGGTCGTCGACTTCGCCTGGGCCATCGACCCGGCCCCGACCAGCGTCTTTCCGGCACCGCACGGCAGGACGACCACACCGCTGCCGCCGTGCCAGAAGTTCTCCACGGCCTGCTTCTGGTACGGCCGCAGCGCCCAGCCGTCCTCCAGCAGCTCGATCGGGTGCGCCTCGCCGTCGACGTACCCGGCGAGGTCCTCGGCCGGCCAGCCCAGTTTCAGCAGTACCTGCTTGATCTGCCCGCGTTCGGACGGGTGCACGGCGACGCTGTCCGGGTCGATCCGGGCGCCCACCAGCGGGACGATCCGCTTGGACCGCAGCACCTCTTCCAGCACGGGCCGGTCGGTGCTCGTGAGGACCAGTCCGTGGGTGGGGTGCTTGGACAGGGTCAGCCGACCGTAGCGGTCCATGGTCTCGGCGATGTCGACCAGCAGCGCGTGCGGCACCGGGTACCGGCTGTACTGCACGAGCGCGTCCACGACCTGCTCGGCGTCGTGCCCGGCCGCCCGCGCGTTCCACAGCCCGAGCGGCGTGACCCGGTAGGTGTGGATGTGCTCCGGCGCCCGCTCCAGCTCGGCGAACGGCGCGATGGCCCGTCGGCAGTCGTCGGCCCGCTCGTGGTCGACTTCCAGGAGCAGGGTCTTGTCGGACTGGACGATCAGCGGTCCGTTCACGCGCGGCACACCCTTTCCACTCAGGCCGAGTACATGTCGGCCAAACGTCCAGTGTGCCGCATCCCCCGCAGAACCGGGTCAGTCCTCCGCCAGCTCCGCCACCCCCGTGATCCGGTGCAGCGGGTACGTCCGTACCTCGTCCGCCGTGTGGTCGTACGCCGTGACGAAGCCGCCCTCGACGCGGACCGGGGCGATGACCCGCTGGCTGGCCGAGCCCTCGGCGTTGACGTAGCCGATCCAGAGGGATTCGCCGGTCAGGACGGCGGCCTGCATGGTGGCCAGGGTCTCGGCGGAGGAGGTGCGCGGCAGCTCGCCGCCCGCCAGCGGGGCCCTGCTCCCGGTGCCGGTCTCGGAACCGGCGGGCTTGCGTGGCGCGGTGGCCGCCAGGTCGCCCGCCCGGATCGCGCGGATCGCCGCCGCGAGGAGCGTGGCGTCGGGCGGCGGCGGGCCGTCCGGGACCGGCTCGGGTGCCGTGCGCGGCGGGGTGCGGTGGGCGTGCGCGCGGGCGATCAGGACGTCGCCCTCGGCGGACTCGGCGGCCGGTGCGAAGCCCATCGCGCGCAGGCCCTCCAGCAGGGCCGCCGGGTCGGACTGGGCGGCCAGCACGGTCGGGGCCAGCCGGCGCAGCCGCAGACCGGCGGCGCGCTTGTCGGCCAGGATCTCGTTCAGCAGGGCGTCGTCGTCGCAGCGGACGTACGCCGAGGCCGCGCCGACCCGCAGATGGCCGTGTTTGCGGGCCACGTCGTCGATCAGATAGGCGAGCGGCTGCGGGACCGGCGTGCGGGAGTGCTCGGTGAGGAAGGCGTGCAGGTCGGAGGCGGTGCGGCCGGCGTCCAGGGCGCGGCGCACCGAGGCGGGCGTGAAGCGGTAGACCGTCGCCCCGCCCTTGGACTCGACGTCCGCGAGCACGTCCAGCGTGTCGGCGAGCGGCCGCCGGAGCGGGCCCGGCGCCACCGCCGTCAGGTCGGCCTGGAGCAGGACGTGGTCCAGGGGCTCGGGCAGCAGCGGGGCGAGGACGCGGGCGGCGGCCGCCGTCGCCGCCGCCTGCTCGGCGGGCGAGAGCGGCGCCGGGGCGGGGCCGGGCGCGTGGTGGTGGACCGGCAGCCTGGCGCCCGGCCCCGCCGGAACCTCGGCGACCGGAGTCGGCGCCGGCGCCGGCGCGCCGAGCAGCGCCCGCCCCTGTGCCGACAGCGCGCCCCGTCCCGTGATCCCCAGCAGTTCCGCCTCCGACAGCGTCCAGCGGGCCAGCCGGGAGCGCAGGTCCTCCTCGCCGCCCTCCTGCCGGGGCCCGCGCAGGGGCCGTTCCCAGCGCAGCCGGTTCAGCACCGACCCGGTGTCCGGCGCCGTGCCGGTCGGCAGCCCGGCCAGCAGGGTCAGCACCCGGTGCCGTACCTCGGCGGCGGCCGAGCGGTCCAGGCCCGGGCCGAGCGCGGAGAGCGTACGGTCCTTCGCGTCCCGCCCGCCGACCAGCCCCGGCGTGCGGGTGCCCGCGAGCCAGGCCTCCGCGAGGGCGGACCAGCGCTCGGCGGCGGGCCGCTCCAGCCACTCGTCGTAGCCGGGCGTGGCCGCGTACCGCTCGTCGGCCTCGCCGTCGGAGGCGATCAGACCGGCCGCGTACGCCAGCTCCACCCAGAACGCGGCGACCGGCTCGGAGACGTCCAGGGCGACGGCCGTCCGCTTCAGATCGCGCACGCTCAGACCGCCGGCCCGCAGCACGCCCGGCCCGCCCTCGTCCCAGTCCTTCAGCAGCTCCTCGACGGTGGCGAGCGCGGTGTACGCCTGCCCGGCCGCCGTCGCGTCCACCACCTGCGGGCTGTGGGCGGCGGCCGGTTCGACGGCGGGCGGCAGCGGCTCCGGCGTGCGGTGGGCCCGGCCCTCGCGCAGGTGCAGGGCCACCTCACGCGGGAGTACGACCGTGCCGGGGGTGGTCGGCAGCAGCAGGCCCCGGTCCAGCAGCCAGCGCAGATGGGCGGCCGGATCGGCGGTGACCTGCCCGTACGGCGGCCCCCACACCAGCCGGTGCAGCACGTCGAGGGCGGCCTCCGGGGCCCCGGCGAGCAGCCTGGCCATCTTCTTGCGGTGACCGAACAGGGCGGTGAGCCCGGCCACGGCGGACACCGCGTCGTGCGTCGACGGCAGCCCGGCCGTCGTCACGATCTCCTGTATCCGGCCAGGCGACATGCCCGACGTCGCCTCCTGCACGGACGGGCCGAGCCCGGTCGGGGAGGGGTGCTGCGGGGCGGGGGCGAGGAGTTCACGGGCGGTCCGCACGAGCCGCAGCCGCTTGTCGTCGCCCCACACCAGGGCCTGCTCGCGCAGGGTGGCGACGGCCCTCGGCAGCGCGGCGGTCACGCTCTCGTCGGCCGCGTCGCCTGCCATCAGCCCGAGCAGCGTGGTGTACGACGCCGGGTCCGGGGCCACGGCCAGCGCCTCCGCCGTCTGGAGCGCGAACCGGTCCAGCCGCTCCAGCGCGCGCAGCACCGAGGCGCGGGTGCCGGCCCGGGTGGCGAGCTGGGTGAGGTCGGTCGGCACCGGCGTGATGAGGTCGGGACGGCTGCGCAGGAGCGCGGACAGCGAGGCGTCGTCCCTGGCGCGCAACGCTTCCGCGAGGGAACGGGGAGCTGGTCGGGCCGCTTGGCTCATCTGACCCACGGTAGCGGGTGCGTCCGTTCCCGCCGAGTGAACCGGGGGAGGGCGGCCAGGCGGTACCGTCCTCAGCGGGGTTTCCACACCGTCGCCCCGGAGGGGTTCCGTTGGGGATCGAGAGTGACAAGGTCGTCTACGAGTACCTGAGCCGTGTCGGAGACATCGCTCAGCAACGGCAGTTGCCGTCGTCCACGCGCATGCGGCTGGTCTCGGAGCTGCGCAACGAGATCGACCGGCACCGGGCCAGGGTGACGGTGGACTCGCCCGCCGCCGTCCGCCGCATCCTGGACCGGCTCGGCAGCCCGGACGACGTGGTCGAGGCGGCGGGCGGAACGTCCGGCGGCGCCGGCGGTATGCCGCAGCCGCCCGCCGCCGCCGTACCCGTACAGCCCGCGCCGCGCGTGCGGAAGCGGCCGCCGAAGCCGGCGGCCGGGGACGGCGCCGGTGGTGCCGCCGAGGGCGCGGGACGGCCGAAGGGCCTGCGCCGGGTCGTACCCCGCCCCCGTTCCCGCCCCCGCCCCGCCGACCCCGGGCCCGAGGGCCCGTCCGTCCCGCGCGAGGCGCCGTCGTCCCCGGCGCGCCCCGGCCCGGCGTACGACTTCGGGGACGACCTCCCCCAGCCCGAGTGGTGGCGGACCGGCGACACCCCCTTCAGCGGCGCCGGGACCGACTCCGTGCCGGGGTTCGTGGGCGGTGTGGAGATCCCGGAGATGCTCCGGCGGCCGCAGAAGGAGACGGCCGCCGAGGAGTCGAAGAAGGAGCAGGAGGCCGAGGAGGAAGCGCCGGAGGCCGCCGAGGAGGATGCGTCCGCCGGGCGCCGCCGCCTGCTGCCCCTGGGCCCCGCCGCCGGCTGGACCAACCCCCTCCTGCTGCTGGCCGCCGCCGCGCTGGTCGCCGGCGCGGTGCTCGGCAACTGGTTCGCGCTGCTGCTCGGCTGGGTGATCGCCTACGGTTCGCGCAGGCTGACCGCCGCGGAGACGAAGACGGCCGTGATGATCCTGCCGGGCGCGGCGGTGGCGGCGGGCCTGGTGTGGCTGTGGGGGCGGCAGGACGGCCGCTGGGGTCAGCCGATCGCGCAGGGGCACATGGGGGACGCGGTCGCGGGGACGTGGCCGTGGGTGGTCCGGGGCGCGGCGGTGGCGTCGGCGTTGTTCCTGGTGTGGCGGTCGCAGCGGCGCGGCTGAGTTCCCCTCGCCCCTTCGGTGCGCTCGTACGCACCCGGCACAATGGGCGACATGACTCTCACCGTCGGCTTCGACCTCGACATGACGCTCATCGACTCGCGCCCCGGCATCCGCGCCTGCTACCTGGCGCTGGCGGAGCGGACCGGGACGTACATCGACGCCGACCTGGCGGTGACGCGGCTCGGGCCGCCGCTCGCGGAGGAGCTGGTCAACTGGTTCCCCGAGGAGCGGATCCCGGCGATGGCGGACCTGTACCGGTCGATGTACCCGACGATCGCCATCGCCGCGACCCCCGCCATGGCAGGCGCGAGGGAAGCGATGGAGACCGTACGGGCGGCCGGCGGGCGGACCATGGTCGTCACGGCGAAGTACGAGCCGAACGCCAAGCTGCACCTCGCGCACCTCGGCATCGAGCCCGACGTGGTCGTGGGCGACCTGTGGGCCGAGCGGAAGGCGGAGGCGCTGCGCGAGTACGGCGCGCATGTGTACGTCGGTGATCACGTCGGGGACGTGCGTGGGGCGCGCACGGCGGACGCGCTGTCCCTCGCCGTGGCCACCGGGCCCTGCTCGGCGGAGGAACTGCGCGCCGCGGGCGCGGACGTCGTCCTGGACGACCTGTCCGCGTTCCCGGAGTGGTTCGACGGCTACCGCTCGGCGGCCGCGGCCCGCGCCTGACGCCGGCCGACCGCCACCGACCGCACCAGACCGGCGCCGGCGAGCAGGAATCCGACGCCCATGAGCATGCTCAGCAGGTACATGTAGGTCGGGAAAGGCGTCGCGCCGAGGAACAGCGGGGTCACCGTGACGAGGGTGGCCAGCGCGCCGATGAAGAACACGACGGCACCGGCCCGGACCAGTCGGTCGCCGGGCCCGGCGGAATTCGTTTGGGTTTTGTCACGCACCGGACCAGGGTAGTTCCCAGCCACGGTGAACAACCGGGGGACGTCTTGTCACCCGCCCGAAGAGCATTAGCCTTGGTAGCACTTGGTATCGCTAGGTAGCAGCGGGTCACGGTCGACCCGCTCGCGTGCTATCGAGAGCCGTTTCCGAAGTAGTTTTCCCGACGAGATACGAGGACGAGGACAGACGTGCCTACCGGCAAGGTCAAGTGGTTCAACAGCGAGAAGGGCTTCGGCTTTCTCTCCCGCGACGACGGCGGTGACGTCTTCGTCCATTCCTCGGTTCTCCCCGCCGGAGTCGACGTACTCAAGCCGGGACAGCGTGTGGAGTTCGGCGTCGTCGCCGGTCAGCGCGGTGACCAGGCGCTCTCGGTGACGGTGCTCGACCCGACCCCGTCGGTCGCGGCGGCCCAGCGCAAGAAGCCGGACGAACTGGCCTCGATCGTGCAGGACCTGACGACCCTTCTGGAGAACATCACGCCGATGCTGGAGAAGGGCCGCTACCCGGACAAGGTCTCCGGCAAGAAGATCGCCGGCCTGCTCCGCGCGGTCGCCGACCAGCTGGACGTGTGAGACCTCGGGGAAACCTCAGGGAACCTCAGGGAAAAACGAGCGCATCCGGGCCGAGGGGCGGAACAAGCCCCTCGGCCGCCGCACGTGTGAGCGGTCCGCGGATCGCGGCGCCGCTTTCGTCCGCCGCCCTTGCGCCGCTGCGGGGGCCGCGGACGGCTGTGCCGGACTCCGTCGCGGCCGTGCGTCAGGGAAAGTCGTGCGTCAGGGGAACGAGAGCGCCTCGGGCGGGAGTGCGGGCAGCAGCCCCTCGGCCGCCGCGCGTGTGAGCAGGCCGCGGATCGCGGCGTAGCCGTCCTCGCCGAGGTCGGCGGTGAACTCGTTGACGTAGAGGCCGATGTGCTGGTCGGCGACGGCCGGGTCCATCTCCTGGGCGTGGGCCATGACGTACGGCCGGGAGGCCTCGGGGTCGTCCCAGGCGGCCCGCACGGAGGTGCGCACGGACCCGGCGAGCCGCGTCAGCGTGTCCGCGCCCAGCGAGCGCTTGGCGATGATCGCGCCCAGCGGGATGGGCAGCCCGGTGGTGTGCTCCCAGTGCTCGCCCATGTCGGCGAGCTTGTGCAGCCCGTAGTTCTGGTACGTGAAGCGGGCCTCGTGGATGACCAGCCCGGCGTCCACCTTGCCGTCCCGCACGGCCGGCATGATCTCGTGGAACGGCATGACCACGATCTCGCCGACCCCGCCCGGGAGGGTGTCCGCCGCCCAGAGGCGGAAGAGCAGGTACGCCGTCGACCTCTCGCTCGGGACCGCGACGGTGCGGCCCGTCAGGTCCGCGTCCGCCTCGCGCGTGAGGACCAGCGGCCCGCAGCCCCGGCCCAGCGCGCCGCCGCACGGCAGCAGGGCGTACTCGCCGAGGACGTACGGCAGGACGGCGTACGACACCTTCAGCACGTCGAACTCGCCGCGCTCGGCCATGCCGTTGGTGATGTCGATGTCGGCGAACGTCACGTCCAGCGCGGGGGCGCCGGGGACGCGGCCGTGGGCGAGGGCGTCGAAGACGAAGGTGTCGTTCGGGCAGGGGGAGTACGCGATCTTCAGCGTCTGCTGCTGCTCACTGGTCGTCATGTCGGTTCCAACTCTCCAATGCGGGGGCGAGCTTCCCGAACGCCTCGGTGAGGGCGGCGAGGGCGTCGCCGATGCGCCACGCGGCGCGGTCGCGCGGGCCGACCGGGTTGGAGACCGCGCGGATCTCCAGGACGGCCGTCCCGTGCGCGTCGGCCGCCTCCGCCACCCCGAAGCCCTCCATGCCCTCGGCGAGCGCGCGGGGGTGCCGGGTGCGCAGTTCGGCCGTGCGGGCGGCGGAGCCGGTGACGGTGGAGACGGTGAGGATCGTGCCGGCGGGGGCGCCGGTGGCCTGGCAGGCAACCCGTACGAGTGATCTCGGCGGGTCGTGGTGGATGGCGCCGAAGCCGAGTTCGGTGACCGGGAGGAAGCCGTCGGCGGTCTGGGCGCCCAGGTCGGCGACGGTGATCCGGTCGGCGACGACGAGCGAGCCGACGGGGGCGCCGGGCGGGAAGCCGCCGCCGATCCCGGCCGAGACGACCAGGTCGTAGGGGGTGCCGGCGAGCCGGGCCGCGGTGAGCGCGGCGGCGACGGAGGCGGCGGCGCGCGCCGGTCCGACCCCGGCGGCGAGCAGGTCCCAGACTCCGGCCGTACGCGCCGAATGCGCCGTACGCGTCAGCTCCGCGCCGGGCAGGCCGACCTGCTCGACGGGGGAGTCCGGCGGGCGGAACGCCCGTGCCACCGCGTCCCGTTCGGCGGGGACGGCGGTGGCGACGAGGATGCGCGCGGCAGGCGTGGAAGACGTGGTCAGGAGGCCTTCTTCAGCTTGAAGGCCCACAGGCCCTTGCCCGGGCTGGTGGCGCCCATCTGGATGGAGACCGTGTTGGTGTCGCCCTGGGTGCCGTACTGGGCGTTGAAGAACGCGCTGCCCGGGATCGTCCGGTACGTCTTCTTGCTGGAGTCGGTGAACTGGCGGCCGTTCACCAGGATGACCCAGCCCGCGTCGGCGATCTTCGGGTCGACGCCGAAGCGGACGGTGTCGTCCGTGTCGACCGTGATCGACTTGACGTCGTTGATCTTCTTGGCGCACTTCGCGAGCGACTTGTTGTCCAGCGTGTTGCCGTCGTTGTAGCAGAGTGCCTCGGAGTTGACCGAGCTTCGTCCGACGGTGATCGTCGCGACGGGCGTCGGCTTCTCGCAGGCCGTCAGCAGAAGCAGTCCGGCGGAAACGGCGCCGGCGGCGGCGACGGCGCGGCGGCGTCGCACAGCGGATTGCAGCGTGGTCATGGCCGAAGGCTATCGGGCGCCCGGAGCCGTCCGGCCACGTGGGGTACGGCGTGCCCGGTTCGTTACGCCACGCGGGCCCTGGGACGGCCTCCGTGGCGGGCGGAGGCGAGCAGTCCGCGCAGCGTGGTGAGCCAGCCGACGGCGACGAACGCGGCGCCGATCAGCAGGCCGACGGTGCCGTCGAGCGGCAGCACGATGCCGACCGCGCCGCCGAACACCCAGGCCATCTGGAGCAGCGTCTCGGAGCGGGCGAAGGCCGAGGTGCGCACCTGCTCGGGCACGTCCCGCTGGATCAGCGCGTCCAGGGCCAGCTTGGCGAGGGCCTGGGCGAACCCGGCGACCGCGGCGAGGCAGGCCACCAGGAACGCGCCGAAGAACACGGCGGCCACGACCGCGGTGCCGAGCACCACGGCGACGACGGTCACGATGATGATCTCCGGGGCGCGCGATCTCAGCCAGTTCCCGACCGCCGTTCCGAGGGCGTTGCCCACGCCGGCGGCGACGCCGACGATGCCCAGCGAGACCGCCGCGCTCTCCCCGGTCAGCGGGTGCTCGCGGAGCAGGAACGCGAGGAAGAAGATCAGGAAGCCGGACAGACAGCGCAGGGCCGCGTTGGCGCCGAGCGCGTGCGTGACGGCGGGGCCCACGGTCCGCAGCCCCGGCCGCTTCGCCCGCTGGTTCCTGAGTGGCCCCCGCAGATGCTCCTCGTCGGCCGCGAGCAGCGCCCGGTCCTCGCCCTTGGCCGAGTCCACCTTGTGCGGCAGGGTGAACGACAGGAACGTTCCCGCGACGAAGATCACGAAGGCGCCGTAGAGCGGCCAGGGATCCCCGATCCTGTGCAGCCCTGCCGCCACCGGCGCGGCGGCGCCGGTGGCCAGCAGACCGGCGAGGGTGACCCGGGAGTTGGCCTTCACGAGCGAGAAGCGGGGCGGCAGCAGCCGCGGCACGACGGCGCTGCGGACCACGCCGTACGCCTTGGACGCGACCAGCACGCCCAGTGCGGCCGGGTACAGCTCCAGGCCGCCGCTCGCCACCGCACCCGAGATGATCAGCGCGAGCAGGGCGCGGGCCAGCATGGCCGCGGCCATCGCGGCGCGCCGGCCGTGCGGCAGCCGGTCCAGGAGCGGGCCGATGACCGGGGCGAGGACGGTGAAGGGCGCCATGGTGATGGCGAGGTACAGCGCGACACGCCCGCGTGCCTCGTCGGTGGGCACGGAGAAGAACACGGTGGAGGCGAGCGCCACGGTGACCATCACGTCGCCCGCGCCGTTCACCGCGTGCAGCTCGATCAGCTTGCCCAGCCCGGACTCGCCCGCGCCCTGGGCGTGCGTGGCCCGGCGGATGCCGCGGGCGGCACCGGTGACGGGGAAGTGCAGGGCACGCCCGACGGAGCGGGCGGCCCCGCCGACGCGGGCCGCTCCGCCGCCACGACCACTCGCCTTGTCCGCGGCTGCCACGACGTTCATAGTGCCCCGAGAAGCGGGCCGATAGTGCGAGGCCGGGCGAGTCGGGTGTGTGGACGGGGGGCCGGGTGTGCGGGCGGGTGGGAAAAACCCACGAATCCCGTTCGGTGTAGCGTGCGTATCTCAGCCATAACGCAGAATGGATGGCAGAGGTGCGCCCAGCGCGCGGATGCAGACGTCGATGCGGTCCTACGGTCCGCTCCGTCGGCAGGCCCGCCGGAGGCAGGCCCACACGTGAGACGGCGTAGGAGAGAAGCGATACCTGTGAGCGCAGCGACAACGCGAAGCCGCACCCCCGACCGTCTGTGCGCGGAGGCGGTCGACCTCGCCCGCGCCGCCGCCGAGGAGGCCGCCGCACCCGGTGTGGTCGGTGAACACACCGGCCTGGTGTCCGAGGGCGACCGCGTTGTCACCCACTTCTTCGAGTGCAAGGAGCTGGGCTACCGCGGCTGGCGCTGGGCGGTGACCGTGGCCCGCGCCTCCCGTGCCAAGATCGTCACACTCGACGAGGCCGTCCTGCTCCCCGGCCCCGACGCCCTCCTCGCCCCTGAATGGGTGCCCTGGAGCGAGCGGCTGCGCCCCGGCGACCTCGGCCCGGGCGACCTGCTGCCCACGGACCAGGAGGACCTGCGCCTGGAGCCCGGCTACACGGCCGAGGAGGAGCCGCCGCCGAACGCGCTGGTCTCCCACGAGATGGAGGAGCTGGCGGACGCGGAGGACGCCGAGGTCACCCCGGGCGCCCCGGCCGTCCAGCTCACGGTCCCCTCCCGCGGCTCGATCGCCTCGGTCGCCGAGGAACTGGGCATGCGCCGCGCCCGCGTCCTGTCCCGCTACGGCCTGCACACCGCGGCCGACCGCTGGGACGAGGCCTTCGGCGCGCGGACCCCGATGGCCCAGGCGGCCCCGGCCACGTGCATGACCTGCGGCTTCCTCGCCCCGGTCGGCGGCTCGCTGGGCCAGGCCTTCGGCGTGTGCGCCAACGAGTTCGCCCCGGCCGACGGCCGCGTGGTCTCCCTCGCCTACGGCTGCGGCGCCCACTCCGAGGCCGCGGTCATGCCGAAGCCCCCGCAGGTGGCCCCGCCGGTCATCGACGAGACGAAGGTCGACGCCTTCCCGCTGCGCCCCGCCCGCGACTCGGGCTCGGTCCCGGAGACGTCCGACGAGGAGACGGCGGAGCTGGGCCACTCCTGACCCGGGCCGCTCTTGACCCGGGCCGCTCCTGCCCCGGGCCGCTGCTGATCCGGGCGCTGCCCAACGGCGGCCTCCGGGGACGCAGTTGTTCCCGGAGGCGAAAAGTGACGAATCGATCGCTTACGGTCGCTCTTTCCGGGCGCTGACCGGATGAAACGCGCTGCTCCATAAGGGGTGACGTGTCCGCTCCGGCCCTCCGCGGGGCGCCCCGCTCTTCGATCATCGCCGCGTCGGCACTAGGCCGGCCTTGAGGCGAGGAGTGGTGCAATGCGGCGCATCAGGTGGTCGGCGGTCGGTGCGGGGCTCGCGGCCCTTTCGCTGGCCCTGGGTCTTCAGGGGACGGCGGCCGCGGCCGCCGGGCCCCCGCCCCCGGCACCGCACGGGCGGCTCCTCGCCTTCCCGCTGGCGGCGATCGAGGGGCTCGTCCGGCCGGAGTCGGCGCCGGCCGGCGCCGACGACTGGAGCTGCAAGCCGACGCGCACGCATCCGCGCCCGGTCGTCCTGGTCCACGGGACCTGGGCGAACGCCCATGACGACTGGGGCCTCATGGCCCCGTACCTGAAGCAGCTGGGCTACTGCGTCTTCGCCGTCAACTACGGCGGGGCACCGGGCAGTCCGCTCAAGGGCACCGCGCACGTCCCGGTCTCCGCCGGGCAGATCGCCGCCTATGTCGACCGCGTGCTCAAGGCCACCGGCGCCGACCAGGTCGACCTCGTCGGGCACTCCCAGGGCGGCGGTCTGACGCCCCGCTGGTACCTGCGGTTCGCGGGCGGCACGGATCCCGCGCATCCGCGGCGGAACAAGGTGCACAGCCTCATCGGACTGGCGCCGTCCAACCACGGCACGACCGCCTCCGGACTCGGCACCCTCACCACCGAGCTGGGCCTCAACCAGCCCGTCTCGCTCCTCCTCGGCCAGGCCTACGCGGACCAGATGGTCGGCTCCGACGTGAACACGGCCCTGGACCGGGGCGGGGACACCCAGCCCGGCGTCGCCTACACCGTCATCACCACCCGGCTCGACGAGGTCGTCACCCCGTACACCCACCAGTTCCTGACCCCGGGACCGGGCGCGACCGTCAAGAACATCCTGATCCAGGACGTCTGCCCGCAGGACCTCTCCGAGCACGTCTCGCTCGCGTACGACGCCAACGCCGCCCAACTCGTGCGCGACGCCCTCGACCCCGCCCACGCGCGGCCCGTCGACTGCCACCTCTCCCTGCCCGTGCTCGGCGGCTGAGGCGACCGGCCCGGGCCCGCCGCCCTGCCGCCCGCCACCCGGGCCCCGGCCACCCCGTGCGCGCTGTACCTTCGTCCTCACAGCGACGAGGTGGAGAGTGAACGTGAGCAGCAAGTACGTGCGGCCGGCGGCCGAGGGCGCCGACCCCTTCGGCACCGCCCGGCTGCGGCGCGGTGTGCTCGACGCCTGGGCCACCAGCCCCGCCCGGTTCCGGGAGGACGCCAACGCCGAGGAGGACCTGGTCCTGGGCGGCTACCGGGACCGGCTGGTCGTGGAGCTGGCGCAGAACGCCGCCGACGCCGCCGCACGTGCGCACGCCCCGGGCCGGCTGCGGCTCACCCTCCAGGGCGGCGTCCTCGTCGCCGCCAACACCGGTGCCCCGCTGGACGCCGCCGGTGTCGAGTCGCTGTCCACGCTGCGGGCCTCCGCCAAGCGGGACGCCGAGGGCGCCCGCAGCGCCGTGGGCCGGTTCGGCGTCGGGTTCGCCGCCGTCATCGCGGTGACGGACGAGCCCGCGATCGTGGGACGTCACGGCGGGGTGCGCTGGTCGCTCGCCGAGGCGCGGGAGCTGGCCGCCGAGACCGCCCGGCACAGCCCGGGGCTGGGCGACGAGGTCCGGCGCCGCGACGGCCATGTGCCGCTGCTCCGGCTGCCGTTCGCCGCCGAGGGCACCGCGCCGGAGTCGTACGACACCGCCGTCATCCTGCCGCTGCGGGACACGGCCGCCGCGGACCTCGCCGAGCGGCTCCTCGACGCCGTGGACGACGCGCTGCTCCTCGCCCTGCCGGGCCTCGCGGAGGTCGTCATCGAGGTCGACGGCCGGGAGCCGCGCGTCCTGCGCCGCCGTACCAGTGCCGCCGACGGCGCCGTCACCGTCGTGGAGGACTCGCGGGAGGGCACGACGCGGTGGCGCAGCGTCTCCGCCCACGGCGCGCTCGCCGCCGACCTGCTCGCCGACCGGCCCGTGGAGGAGCGGCTGCGGCCCCACTGGTCCGTGACCTGGGCGGTGCCCGAGGACGAGGCCGGGCGGCCCGTGCGGCCGCGCACCGCGCCCGTCGTGCACGCGCCCACCCCGAGCGACGAGCCGCTCGGCGTCCCGGCCCTGCTCATCGCCTCTTTCCCGCTCGACACCACCCGCCGGCACGCGGCCCCCGGCCCGCTCACCGACTTCCTGGTGCAGCGCGCGGCCGACGCGTACACCGAACTCCTCGCCGCCTGGCGGCCGGTGACGGGCGGGATCATCGACCTCGTGCCCGGCCCGCTGGGCAAGGGCGCGCTGGACGGTGCCCTGCGGCAGGCCGTGCTGGAGCGGCTGCCGCGCACCGCCTTCCTGCCCCCGGCGCTCGCGCCGAGCGGCGAGGACGAGCTGCCCGAGGTGCTGCGGCCCCGGGACGCGGAGATCGTGGAGGGCGCCGGGGCGGACACCGTCCGGGTGCTCGCCGAGGTGCTGCCCACCCTGCTGCCCGCGGGTCTGGAACGACGTTCCGAGCTGCGCAGCCTGGGCGTCGCCCGGCTGTCCCTCGCCGACGCCGTCGACCGCCTCGCCGGGCTGGAGAAGGACCCCGACTGGTGGTGGCGGCTCTACGACAGCCTCGCCGGGGTCGACCCCGACCGGCTCTCCGGGCTGCCGGTGCCGCTCACCGACGGCCGTACGGCCATCGGCCCCCGGCAGGTCCTCCTGCCCACCCCGGACGCCGCGCGGATCGACCCCGAAGTCCTCGGCCGGCTCGGGCTGAAGGTCGCCCACGAGGGCGCCGCGCACCCGCTGCTGGAGAAGCTGGGCGCGCTGCCCGCGAGCCCGCGCGCGGTGCTCACCACCCCGCAGGTGCGGGCCGCCGTCGCCGCCTCGCTGGACGAGGAGGGGGCACTGGGCTGGGAGGAGGACGCGCCGGACGCCGAGGAACTGGCCGACACCGTCCTGGCGTTGGTGCGCGACGCGGGGCTGGAGCCCGGTGACGAGCCCTGGCTCGGCGCGCTCGCCCTGCCCGACGAGGACGGCGAACTGGCCCCGGCCGGTGAGCTGGTCCTGCCCGGCAGCGCCTTCGCCCGCGTGATCCGCGAGGGCGAACTCGCCGCCGTGGACGCCGACATGGCGGACAAGTGGGGTGAACAGCCGCTGACCGCCTGCGGGGTGCTCGCGAACTTCGCGCTGGTCCGCGCCGCCGACGTCGTCCTCGACCCGGACGAACTGGAGCCCCGGGACGGCGACTTCGCCGAGCCCGACGACGCCGGGCTGCTCGACGCCGTCGACGTGTGGTGCGAGGACATCCTCGACCGCTTCCCCGACAGCCCCGTCCCGCCGGTCGCCACCGAGCTGATCGCCGTGCGCGACCTGGACCTCGTGGACGACGCCCACTGGCCCGAGGCCCTCGCCCTCCTCGCCCAGCCGCCACTGCGGGACGCCCTGACCCAGCCGGTCCGCATCCTGCTGCCCGACGGCACGCACGAGGTCGTACGGCCGTACACGGCGTGGTGGCTGCGCGGCCACCCCGTCCTCGACGGCCGTCGCCCCGCCGGCCTCCTCGCGGCCGGCGGCGACCCGCTCCTGCACGGCCTGTACGACGAGGCCGACGCGACCGGGTTCGAGGACGAGCAGGTGCTGCGCGCCCTCGGTGTACGCACCTCGGTCGCGGCCCTGCTGGACGAGCCGGGCGGTGCCGCCGAACTGCTGGACCGCCTGGCCGATCCCGAACGCCCCGTCTCGTCCGCCCAACTGCACGGCCTGTACGGCGCGTTGGCGGACCTGGACCCCGAGCAGGTGACCCTGCCGGACGAGCTGCGGGCCGTGGCCGACGGGCAGGTGGAGGTCGTGGACGCCGCCGACGCCGTGGTCGTCGACTCCCCCGACCTGCTGCCCTTCACCTCCGGCGTGCCCCTGCTGCCGGTCCGCCCGGCCCGGGCCGCCGAGCTGGCGGAGCTGTTCCAGGTGCGGCGGCTGAGCGAGTCCGTCACCGGCGCGGTCCACTCGGAGGGCACCGAGCACGACGTACCGGACCCGGTGCGCGTCCTGCTCGGAGCACGCACCCCGCAGACGTACGTCGAGCACGAGGAACTCCTCGTGGACGGTGTGGAGATCGACTGGCGGCTCACCGACGACGGCGTGCTGCACGCGGCCACGCTGGAGGGCGTGGCGGCCGGCCTGGCGTGGGCGTCGGGCCAGTGGCCACGCCGCTTCGAGGTCGCAGCCCTGCTGGAGGACCCGTCCAGGACGGAGGAACTGGCGAGGGACCGCTGGTTCGACTGAGCATGCCCCACCCGCCGGCGTCGTGCGGGACACCGACGGGACGGGCGTTCTGTGGACGCGACCCTGACCCTGCGGTCGCCATGGGACCCCGTCTGCCGGGGGCAAGGCTGTTCTCGTGCGCTTCTCAGTACCTTGACGACCAGCAGCGGCACTGGCTGCCACGGGGGCGTGCGGGCGTCTCGGCTCCAGCGGGCTCAGCCGGCGACGATGGCGGTGAGCTGGGCCAGGCTGTCGATCCGCCAGTCGGCAGCCGCGACGACGTCGGCGTCGTCCGCCCACAGGTGTCCCCACGGGCCGCGGCGGATGTGCGCGGCGCGCAGCCCGGCTGCCTTCGCCGGGAACACGTCGTTGACGGGATGGTCACCGACGTACAGAGTCGCGTCCGGCGCGGCGTGCGCCACCTCCAACACCCGTTGGAAGAACTCCGGTTGAGGTTTTGCGACACCCCACTCCCCGGAGGTGACGACGAGGTCCGCCGGGAGATCC
Organism: Streptomyces sp. NPDC055966; assembly: GCF_042269865.1. Lineage (NCBI taxonomy): Bacteria > Bacillati > Actinomycetota > Actinomycetes > Kitasatosporales > Streptomycetaceae > Streptomyces > Streptomyces sp. NPDC055966. The sequence continues at coordinate 476,287 of NZ_JBHJYK010000003.1, read as the reverse complement.
AGGCCGCGCAGCAGCTCCCCCGCGCGAGGCGTCTGGTTCCCGGCGACGATCACCCGCACGCCCTGCTCCCGAAGGGCCGACAGCGCGGGCCGGACATCTGGATACAGGTCGGTCTCGTCCAGGTGTTCACCGTGACCGGCTGCCTCCCGGGCGCGGTACTCGGCGGCGACGTCGATCCCCGGGCGCAGCATCCGTAGTGCTTCTGCGTTGTCCTGGCCTCGCGCGACGACAGCGCCGACCAGAGCGGACAGTGTGTGTCTCGGGACATCGAGCCAGTCCGCCCACGAGCCCCAGTAACGGTCGTCCCGAGTGATCGTCTCTCCGATGTCGAACACGATGGTCTCCAGCACCCTGAGAGCCTATGCGCCCCACGTGCCGTCCGGTCACACGAAAGCCCCGCCGCCTACGTCTATACAGGAAACCGCCGGTCCACCCACTTCCAGATCCACTCCAGGGCGGCCGCCGCCACCACCGCGATGCCGACGGCGGTCCACGGCATGGCCACGCCCACCAGTTTCAGCGCGAAGAAGCTCTGCAGGGCCGGGACGACCAGGACCACCAGGAACGCCACGCCCATCGCGGCCACCAGGGTCACCCGCCACCAGGTGTAGGGCCGGGCGACGATCGCCAGGATCCACATGGAGATCAGGAACAGCGTCAGCGTGGCCGCGCTGGTCTCGGCGCCCAGCTCGCCGCTGCCGCCGTAGTGGTGACGGGCGATCAGGTACGTCACGAAGGTCGCCGCGCCGCACATCACGCCACCCGGGATCGAGTACCGCATCACCCGCCGGACGAAATGGGGTTTCGCGCGCTCCTTGTTGGGGGCGAGGGCCAGGAAGAAGGCGGGGACGCCGATGGTGAGGGTGGAGAGCATGGTCAAGTGGCGTGGGAGGAAGGGGTATTCGACCTGCCAGCAGACCACGAGCACCGCCAGCAGCACGGAGTACACGGTCTTCACCAGGAACAGCGTCGCCACGCGCGTGATGTTGCCGATCACCCGGCGCCCCTCGGCGACGACCGACGGCAGGCTCGCGAAGCTGTTGTCCAGCAGCACGATCTGCGCCACCGCGCGCGTCGCCTCCGAGCCGGAGCCCATGGCGACCCCGATGTCGGCGTCCTTCAGCGCGAGCACGTCGTTCACGCCGTCGCCGGTCATCGCGACCGTGTGCCCGTCGGACTGGAGCGCGCCCACCATGTCCCGCTTCTGCTGCGGGGTGACCCGCCCGAAGACGGTCCCGGAGTCCAGCGCCCGCGCCATCCCCGCCGCGTCGCCGGGCAGCCGTCGCGCGTCCACCGCCGTACCCTCCAGGCCCAGCTTGGCCGCGACCGCGCCGACCGAGACCGCGTTGTCCCCGGAGATGACCTTGGCGCGGACGTCCTGCTCGGCGAAGTAGCGCAGGGTGTCGGCCGCGTCCGGCCGCAGCCGCTGTTCGAGTACGACGAGGGCGGCGGCGCGGGCGCCGCGGGCCGGCTCGGTGTCGTCCAGGTCGCGCGCGGCGCGGGCCAGCAGCAGCACCCGCAGCCCCTGCTCGTTGAGCCGCTCGGTGTCGGTCAGGGCCGGGTCGCCGTCGGTGAGGAGGACGTCGGGGGCGCCCAGCAGCCAGGTGCTGGTCTCGCCGTCGCCCTCGCTGAACGCGGCCCCGCTGTACTTGCGGGCCGAGGAGAACGGCAGCGACTCGACACAGCGCCACTCCTCGCTGTCGGGGTAGGCGTCGATGATCGCCTGGAGGGAGGCGTTGGGGCGCGGGTCGGACTCGCCGAGCGCGCCGAGGACCTTGCGCACGTACGTCTCGTCGTAGCCGTCGAGGATCCTGAGCCGGGTGACGTCCATGCCGCCCTCGGTGAGGGTGCCGGTCTTGTCCAGGCAGACGGTGTCGATGCGGGCCAGCCCCTCGATGGCCGGGAGCTCCTGCACCAGGCACTGCTTGCGGCCCAGCCGGATCACGCCGATCGCGAAGGCGACGGAGGTGAGCAGCACCAGTCCCTCGGGGACCATCGGGACGATGCCGCCGACGGTGCGGGCCACCGCGTCCTTGACGTCGTTGCTCTTGACGACGAGCTGGGTGATGACGAGCCCGACGGCCGCCGGGACCATCATCCAGGTGACGTACTTGAGGATCGTGGAGATGCCGGTGCGCAGCTCGGAGTGGACCAGTGTGAAGCGGGAGGCCTCCTCGGCGAGCTGGGCGGCGTAGGCCTCGCGGCCGACCTTGGCGGCCTGGAAGGCACCGCCGCCCGCGACCACGAAGCTGCCGGACATGACCGGGTCGCCGGAGCGTTTGACGACGGGGTCGGCCTCGCCGGTGAGCAGCGACTCGTCGATCTCCAGCCCGTCGGCCTCGGCGCACACCCCGTCCACGACGATCTTGTCCCCGGGGCCGATCTCGATCAGATCGCCGAGCACGATCTCGCCGGTCGCGATCTCGACGGCCGCCCCGTCCCTGCGCACGGTCGGTCTGGCCTCGCCGATCACCGCGAGCGAGTCGAGGGTCTGCTTGGCCCGCCACTCCTGGACGATGCCGATTCCGGTGTTGGCGAGGATCACGAAGCCGAACAGGCTGTCCTGGATCGGCGCGACGCACAGCATGATCACCCAGAGCACGCCGATGATCGCGTTGAACCGGGTGAAGACGTTGGCCCGCACGATCTCGCCGAGCGACCGGCTGCTGCGCACGGGAACGTCGTTGACCTGCCCGCGCCTGACGCGGTCCGCCACCTCGGCACCGGTCAGCCCGGCCGGCCTGGTCATCGGCAGGGCCACCGGATGCACGGGGTCGAGTTCGGCGCCCGCGTCTATGTGGGTCATGTCATCGACGGTACGGCTACTTCGGCGTCGTCGCCTTCAGCGCCGCCGCCCGCTTGATCGCGGCGTCGCGCTTCCTGACGTACCAGATCCCGATCAGCCCCAGTCCGCCTCCGGCCAGGCAGGTCCACAGCCACCACAGGTGACCGTGGTCGTGGAACCAGCCGTAGAACGGCAGCTGGACCAGGAAGAGCACGAACCACACGATCGTGCCGCCGGTGATGGTGGCGACCACGGGGCCCTCCAGGGGCTCCGGTGCCTCGTGCTTCGGGGTCCATTTGGCCATGCGCACAGCTTAAGCGCCGCCGGTGTCTACGCGCGGAGATAGCGATCTAGCACTCATACGTTCATACTGAAACCGTTTGTCTTTGTCCACTTCTGCTCGTATGAAACTCCAACGCGGCTCGGGGGAACCCCGTCGGAGATGAGGTCCCGCATGTCCACCTCGGCTCCTGCCAAGGCCCCCACGCCCGAGAAGGGCGCGCCGAACAACGCGCTCGACCGCTACTTCAAGATCTCCGAGCGCGGCAGCACCGTCGCCCGCGAGATCCGGGGCGGTCTCGCCACCTTCTTCGCCATGGCGTACATCATCGTGCTGAACCCGATCATCCTCAGCAGCGCGAAGGACATGTACGGGCATCACCTGGACAACGGCCAGCTGGTGACCGCGACCGCGCTGACGGCCGCCTTCACCACCCTCCTCATGGGCGTCTTCGGCAACGTGCCGATCGCGCTCGCCGCCGGCCTCGGTGTGAACTCCGTCGTCGCCCTCCAGCTCGCGCCCCGTATGACCTGGCCGGACGCCATGGGCATGGTCGTGCTCGCCGGTGTCGTGGTCATGCTGCTGGTCGCCACCGGCCTGCGCGAGCGCGTGATGAACGCCGTGCCGTTCGGCCTGCGCAAGGCGATCTCGATCGGTATCGGCCTGTTCATCATGCTGATCGGCCTGGTCGACTCCGGCTTCGTCACGCGCATGCCCGACGCCGCCCAGACCACCGTCCCGCTCCAGCTCGGCGTCGGCGGCCATCTGCACGGCTGGCCCGTGCTGGTCTTCATCCTCGGCGTGCTGCTCACCTTCGCGCTGCTCGTCCGGAAGACCCCGGGCGCGATCCTGATCTCGATCGTCGGCATGACCGTCCTCGCCGTGATCATCAACGCCGTCACCACGGTCTCCTCCTGGGGCCTGACCGTCCCGAAGTGGCCGGGCAACCCGGTCTCCACCCCCGACTTCGGCCTGGTCGGCCAGGTCAGCCTGTTCGGCGGCTTCTCCCGGGTCGGCCTGCTGACCGGCGTCCTGTTCGTCTTCACGGTCCTGCTGTCGTGCTTCTTCGACGCGATGGGCACGATCATGGGCGTCAGCGACGAGGCCAAGCTGACCGACGCCCAGGGCTACATGCCGGGCATCAACAAGGTCCTCTTCATCGACGGCCTCTCCGTCGCGGCGGGCGGCGCCAGCTCCTCCTCGGCCACGACCGCGTTCGTGGAGTCCACGGCCGGTGTCGGCGAGGGCGCCCGGACGGGCCTCGCGAACGTCGTCACGGGCGGTCTCTTCGCCGTCGCGCTGTTCCTCACCCCGGTCGCCACGATGGTCCCGTCCCAGGCGGCCACCCCGGCGCTGATCGCGGTCGGCTTCCTGATCCTGTCGAACTCGATCAAGGAGATCGACTGGGCGGACTACACGATCGCCATCCCGGCCTTCGTGACGATGCTGATGATGCCGTTCACCTACTCGATCACCAACGGCATCGGCATGGGCTTCATCACCTTCACGGTGCTGCGCCTGGCCGCGGGCCGGTTCCGGGAGATCCCGGTGGCGATGTACGTCGTCTCGGCGGTCTTCGCCTTCTACTACCTGATGCCGGCCCTGGGCCTCACGTGATCGGCCGGGGCTCGGAGACCCCGTAGAACTTCTCCGTCTCCTCGACGGCGGCCTGGAACCGCTCGTCGAAGTCGTCGCGAATGAGCGTCCGGATGACATAGTCCTGGACGCTCATTCCTCTTTTCGCCGCGTGGTGCCGGAGCCGTTCGAGCAGCTCCCCGTCTATCCGCAGGCTGAGCACACTGGTCCCCATGCCTACGAGGGTCGCCACATCCGGCCGCCCCGTGCGTCACTTTCGGGAATCGACTCACTCGTACGGGTGATGGAGAGGTTCAGTGGCCAGGGTCACGGGCAGCCTGTCGGTGTCGCGGTGGTCTTTAGAGAGAGTAATGAGTTACTCTAAGGACATGCCGGACCTGGATCTCACCCATGGCGACGACGCAGCCGCCGTGAACTCCCTCCGCTCCGCCGTGATGCGGCTGAGCCGTCGGCTCAAGCACCAGCGGGTGGACGAGTCGCTGAGCCCCACCGAGATGTCGGTGCTCGGCACGCTCTCCCGCTGCGGCTCGGCCACGCCGGGCGAACTCGCCCGCAAGGAGCACGTCCAGCCGCCGTCGATGACCCGCATCGTCGCGCTGCTCGAAGCCAAGGGGCTGGTCCGGCTGGAGCCGCACCCCGAGGACCGGCGCCAGAAGGTCGTCACCCAGACCGAACAGGCCGAGGCGATGCTCGAAGAGAGCCGCCGCAAGCGCAACGCGTTCCTGGCCGGACTGGTCGAGGGCCTGGACGAGGACGAGTGGGCGTCCTTGCGCGCCGCCGCCCCCGTGCTGGAGAAACTCGCACACCTGTAAGCCGCTGTATGGAGGAGGCGAACTCGTTTGAGTACGGGATCCGGAACACCTTCCGCCCCCGCACCGACCGCTACTACCACCCCTGTCTCCCGTAAGACCTCCTCGATGTTCAGCTCGCTGAGGATCAGGAACTACCGCCTCTTCTTCCTGGGCCAGGTCGTCTCGAACACGGGCACCTGGATGCAGCGCATCGCCCAGGACTGGCTCGTCCTCAGCCTCACCGGCTCCTCAGCGGCCGTGGGCATCACGACGGCCCTCCAGTTCCTGCCGATGCTGCTCTTCGGCCTCTACGGCGGTGTCCTGGTCGACCGTCTCCCCAAGCGGCCCACGCTGCTGGTCACCCAGTCCTCGATGGCCCTGTCCGGCCTGGCGCTCGCCGCGCTGACCCTGTCCGGCCACGTCCAGGTCTGGCACGTCTACCTGGCCGCCTTCGCCGTCGGCCTCGCCACGGTGGTGGACAACCCGGCCCGGCAGTCCTTCGTCTCGGAGATGGTCGGCCCCGAGCAGCTGCAGAACGCGGTCAGCCTGAACTCGGCGAACTTCCAGTCCGCCCGCCTGATCGGCCCGGCCGTCGCCGGCCTCATGATCACCGGTGTGGGCACGGGCTGGGCGTTCCTCGCCAACGGCCTGTCGTTCGCGGCCCCCATCGCCGGCCTGCTCCTGATGCGCGCCCGCGAGCTGCACGTCGTCACGCGCACCCCGCGCGGCAAGGGCCAGCTGCGCGAAGGCCTGCGGTACGTGGCCGGGCGCCCGGACCTGATCTGGCCGATCGTGCTGGTCGGCTTCATCGGCACCTTCGGCTTCAACTTCCCGGTCTGGCTCTCCGCCTACGCCGAGCACGTCTTCCACGCGGGTGCCGGCGGCTACAGTCTCTTCAACACCCTGATGGCCGTCGGCTCCCTGGTCGGCGCCCTGCTGGCCGCCCGCCGCGGCACGGCACGGCTGCGCGTCCTGATCGCCGCCGCGGTGGCCTTCGGCACGCTGGAGACCGTGGCCGCGCTGGCCCCGTCGTACTGGCTGTTCGCGCTGCTCATGGTCCCGATCGGGGTCTTCGGCCTGACGGTGAACGTCACGGCGAACACCTCGGTCCAGATGGCCACCGACCCGGCCATGCGCGGCCGGGTGATGGCGCTGTTCATGATGGTCTTCATGGGCGGCACGCCGCTGGGCGCCCCGGTCGTCGGCTGGGTCACCGACACCTACGGCCCCCGTGTCGGCTTCGTCCTCGGCGGCGTCGTCTCGGCCGCGGCCGCCGCGGCCGTCGGCCTCGTCCTGACCCGCATCGGCGGCCTGCGTCTGTCGCTGGGCTGGCACCACGGCCACCCGAGAGTCCGCTTCGTCCCGCGCGAGCGGGAGGAACTGGCCACGGCGGCGTAGGCCTGCCGGCCGGGGGGGCGGGCCGCGGTGAGCTGCCCGCGCCCCGCGCCCCGTGCCCGCGGGGGTCTGCGAAGGTGAGGGCATGAGACTCTTCGCCGCGGTGCTCCCGCCGGAGCACGTCGTCCACGAACTCGCCGCCGAGGTGGCCGAGTTGAAGAGGCTGCCCGGCTCGCAGGGGCTGCGCTGGACCAACCGGCCGGGCTGGCACTTCACGCTCGCCTTCTACGGGGAGGTCGCCGACGACGTCGTACCGGCCCTGTCGGACCGCCTGGCCGTCGTGGCCCGCCGCACGGCCCCCTTCGACCTGGCCCTGTCCGGCGGCGGCCAGTTCGGGCACGGCAAGGCCCTGTGGACGGGTGCCTACGGCGAGGTGGAGTCGCTGCGGCTGCTGGCCGAGCGGGCGGAGGCGGCGGCACGGAAGGCGGGGCTGCCGATGGAGGAGCACCGCCGCTACCGGGCGCACCTGACGGTGGCGCGGGGCCGGGACTCGGTCGACGTGCGACCGTATGTGGATCTGCTGCGCGGCTTCACCAGCACGACCTGGACGGTGAGCGAGGTGGTGCTGGTCCGCAGCAACCTCCCGAGGTCCGGGGTGCCGGGGGAGCAGCCGCGGTACGAGGCGGTCGCCCGCTGGGCACTCGGCGGGGCCCGTTAGGCTCGTTGCCGTGGACCCGAAAACCCGGAACCGGATCATGGCCGGTGTACTTGTGCTGATGTTCGTGGTGGTGGCCTTGGCCTCGGCCATGAAGTAGTCACATGTAGGAGTCAGGGGCGCGGGAGTGCTCCCCGCGCCCCTGCGGTGCTACCAGGCGAACGCCTCCGGCGACGGACCCGGGCCCGGGAAGACCTCGTTCAGCCCCGCCACCAGTTCCTCGCTCAGCTCCAGCTCGACGGCGCGCAGCGCGGAGTCGAGCTGCTCGGCCGTGCGCGGACCGACGATGGGCCCGGTCACCCCCGGCCGGGTCAGCAGCCAGGCCAGGGCCACCTCGCCGGGCTCCAGGCCGTGCTTGTCGACCAGGTCCTCGTACGCCTGGATCCGGGCGCGGGCGGCCGGGTCGGCCAGGGTGTCGGCGGCGCGGCCCGAGGCACGGCGACCGCCCTGCACCTCCTTCTTGATGACCCCGCCGAGCAGACCGCCGTGCAGCGGGGACCAGGGGATGACCCCGAGGCCGTACTCCTGCGCGGCCGGGATGACCTCCATCTCGGCGCGCCGCTCGTGGAGGTTGTACAGGCACTGCTCGCTGACCAGCCCGATGGTGCCGCCGCGCCGGGCGGCGGCCTCGTTGGCCTGGGCGATCTTGTAACCGGGGAAGTTGGAGGAGCCGACGTAGAGGATCTTGCCCTGCTGGACCAGGGTGTCGATCGCCTGCCAGATCTCGTCGAAGGGGGTGTCCCGGTCGATGTGGTGGAACTGGTACAGATCGATGTGATCGGTCTGGAGCCGCTTCAGGCTGGCGTCCACGGCCCGCCGGATGTTCAGCGCGGAGAGCTTGTCGTGGTTCGGCCAGGCCGGCTGTCCGTCGGCGGCCATGTTCGCGTAGACCTTGGTGGCGAGGACGACCTTGTCGCGCCGCGCGCCGCCCTTGGCGAACCAGTTGCCGATGATGCTCTCGGTGCGGCCCTTGTTCTCGCCCCACCCGTACACGTTGGCGGTGTCGAAGAGATTGATGCCCGCGTCCAGCGCCGCGTCCATGATCGCGTGGCTGTCGCCCTCGTCCGTCTGCGGCCCGAAGTTCATCGTCCCGAGAACGAGCCGGCCGACCTTGAGTCCCGTGCGTCCTAGCTGCGTGTACTTCATGGTCCCCAAGCCAACGGCTTGAAGTGCGCTCGAAGCAAGCGGGGTTGGGCTAGTCGCGGGGGAAGGCGTCGGTCTTGAGGGTGAGGTCGATCACCGTGCCGGTGAGGTCGATGTCGGTGCCGAAGTCGAACGGCGTCCTGCTCTCGTAGTCACCGTCCTTGGGGTCGGTGTAGACGTAGCAGCGGCCCTGGTACGGGTCGGCGACGATGTAGAGGGGGACTTCGGCAATCGCGTAGGCGGTCTTCTTGGGGCCGTAGTCATTCTGGGCCGTCCCCACGGAGATGACCTCGGCGACGAACTCGACGTCCTGGTATCGCCAGTGGCCTGTGTCGTCCTTCTTCGCCGACTCGCTGAGCAGAGCCACGTCCGGGCAGAAGCCGTTCTCGTGGCCCGGGAAGTCGATGCGGACGTCCGAGAACACCTTGACCTCCCTCCCGAACCTGTCTTCGAGGGCCCAGAGGAACTCGCGGATGACCATCCAATGTGTGTCGCGCTGCGGCGTCATGAAAACGTTGCCCCCGACGATCTCGACCCTGAATCCTTCGGGGACGGGCATACGCTCAAGCCGCTCGAACCACTCGTCCAAACGCTCGGTGTTGGCGTCGGCGTCGGCCATCTCGATCCTGTCTTCAAGGACGGTCATCGTGGCGCTCCTCCCCGGCCGCCCCACGGACAGGTGCGGCCGCGCAGTACAACGATACGCACGGTGACCAGGACTCGCCGGATTCAGGTCAACCTGTTCCAGCCACGTACGCCTGTTCCCCCCGCATCGCCCCAGCCCGCCAGGTGCCGGAACTGCACTGATGCGTTTTCCGCATCTCTGATGCGCGCCGGACATTGGTGCAATGTCCAAGCATCTGGATCTACTTCCCGTACCGCAATCAGCACGACGGTGCCCACCGGCACCGCAGCACGACAGTACGGGGGTACGGCCATGCACGAGGCCATGTACGAAGACTTCCTGGCGCAGAAGCTGGAAGAGCTGCGCAGCGGCGGACAGTACCGGGAGTTCGTGGACATCAACCGGCGCGCCGGCGCCTACCCGAAGGCGGACCGCCGGACCGCCGACGGCCGCACGCAGCAGGTGACGGTCTGGTGCAGCAACGACTACCTGGGCATGTCGCAGCACCCGAAGGTGCTGGAGGCGATGCACCGGGCCGTCGACGAGTACGGCGCCGGCTCCGGCGGCTCGCGCAACATCGGTGGCACGCACGCCCATTACGCGCGGCTGGAGACGGCACTCGCCGAGTGGCACGGCAAGGAGGCCGCGCTCGTCTTCCCGACCGGGTACGGCTCGAACGACGCGACCCTGCAGTGCCTGCTGCGGGTGCTGCCCGACCCGCTCGTCGTCTCGGACGAGCTGAACCACGCGTCGATCATCAACGGCATCCGCAGCACCCGGGCCGAACGCGCCGTCTTCCGGCACAACGACGTCGGCCACCTGGAGGAGATACTCGCCGCGCAGCCGCTGGACCGGCCGAAGATCGTCGCGTTCGAGTCGGTGTACTCGATGGACGGGGACGTCGCCCCGATCGAGGAGATCATCAAGGTCGCCCATCACCACAACGCGCTGACGTACCTGGACGAAGTGCACGCCATCGGCATGTACGGGCCCCGGGGGGCCGGCCTGGCCGCGCAGCTCAACGTCGACCACCACATCGACATCATCCAGGGCACGATGGCCAAGGCGATCGGGGTGATCGGCGGCTACATCACCGGCTCGGCCACCCTGATCGACGCCGTGCGCAGCTTCGCCTCCGGCTTCATCTTCACCACCTCGCTGCCGCCGGCCGTCGTCGCCGCCTGCCACGCGAGCATCGAACACCTCAAGACGTCCGGTGCCGAGCGCGACGCACTGCACCGCAAGACCGCGCTCCTGCGCGACGCGCTCCAGCGCGCCGGCATCCAGGTGATGCCGTGCAGCACCACGCACGTCCTGCCGGTCCTGGTCGGGGACGCCGCGCTGTGCAAGAAGTCGGCCGCCCGGCTGCTGGACGAGTACGGCGTGTACCTGCAGCCCATCAACTCCCCGACCGTCCCGGTCGGCACCGAGCGCTTCCGCGTCAATGTCACGCCGAACCACAGTGACGAGGACATCGCCCATCTGGTGCAGGCGCTGAGCGAGGTCTTCGCGTACTTCGGCGTGGCCGGCGCGTCCGAGGAGCGGGCGGCATGAGCGCCACGAACCGAGCGGCGGACGTACCGGTGCGGCCCGCCGGCGTCGGCGACATCGACGAACTGGTGCGCCTGCGCGCCTACCTGCTGGAGGACGCCGGCTCGTCCGAGGTCCCGTACGCGGCCACGTCCGCCACCGCGAGCGCGGCGTGGCGCAGCAGCTATCGCACCTGGCTCGCCGAGCGCCTGCCCCGCGACCCCGACCTGCGTGCGGCCGTCGTGGACGGACCCGGCCGGCTGCGCGCCTGCGCGATCGCCGTCGTCGACCAGCGGGCCCCGTCGCCCGTGTGCCCGAGCGGCCGGGCCGGGTGGATCCAGTCCGTGGTGACCGACCCCCGCGACCGGGAGCAGGGCCTGGGCGCCGCCGTACTGGACCACCTCGCCGACTGGCTTCGCTCGCGCGGCGCCGACGAGATCGTCCTGCAGACCACCGCCCGCGCACGGGACTTCTACCTCCGCTCGGGTTTCCTGCCCACCGGCGAGGACCTGCTGTACAAGCCGCTGCACACCACGAAGGAGGCCGCTGCCGCATGAAGACGGCACGTGTACTGATCGCGGGCATGGGATACGCCGGCTCGCGCTTCCTGAGCGCGCTGCGCTCGCTCGACGGGCCGGACGGGGTCGGGGCCAGGCTGGAGTTCGCCTACCACGCGCGTCACCGCACCCGCGAGGACATCCCCTACTTCGGCTCGCTCCCGCAGGCGCTGCGCGACTTCGCGCCGGACCTCGTCATCGTCGCGGTCACGGACTCGGCCCACGCCGAGATCCTGACGGCGCTGGACGGCTACCGCGGCTTCGTCCTCGCCGAGAAGCCGCTGACCTCGCGTCAGGACGACCTCGCCGCCGTGGCCTCGGCACTGCGGCACACCTCCGGGTTCGCGATGGATCTGGTCGAGCGCCACTCCGACGTCACCATGGCGCTGCGCGACTACGCCGGCCGCCATGAACTGCGCCTGGTCCGCGCCCACGCGACCTGGGGCAAGGACCGCATCAACGACCACCGCCCGACGGTCGGTGTCACGAGCGAGGTCATCCACTCGCTCGATCTGCTGCGCCTGATCGGCCCGCGGGACCACGCCGTCGAGCCGGTCGACGTCATCGGCGTGGCATCCGACTTCTCGGTCAGCGGACCGGAGGTGCTGGACAGCGTGGCCCTCACCGCGACCCTGGGCGGGGCGCCGGTCACCGTCTACAGCAGCTTCACCAACATCACCCGGCAGCGCACCGTGGACTGCACGTTCCGCGCCCCCGACGACTCCCTCGTGCACGCCACGGCCGTCTACGACACGCCCGTGTGGGACGCCGACCGGCTGCGGATCTGGCGCCGCACGGACGCGGGCGAACAGACGCTGAGCGTCGTGGACACCCGGGAGGATCCGGTCCCCCAGGAGCTGCGCGGCATCGTGAAGCTGCGCCGGCTGGTCGCCGACGCCCTGCGTTTCGTGGTGCACGGCACGGACCCGCTCGTCGGCTTCGCCGGCCTCGACGAGTCGATCGCCCTGCAGCGACTCCTCAACCGCATCGAGGACATGGCACGAGTCGCCGGCCCCGCCCGGTACTTCCCCCACGGGCGGACCGTCGCCACCGAGGTGGACTGGGAGCGGCTGGGATGACCGCCACCACGACCCGGCCGCCGCGGCACGGCAGCAGCTTCATCCTCCTTCTCGCCCTGGGCGCCTTCGCCCTCGGCCTCGACGCCTACGTCATGGCCGGGCTGCTGCCCCGCGTCGCGGACGACCTGGCGGTGTCGGAGGCCTCGGCCGGCCAGATGGTCACCGTGTTCACGCTCTGCTACGCGCTGGCCGCGCCCGTCTTCGCCACCGCGCTGGCCGGGCGCCCCGCCAAGGTGGTGCTCGCCTGCGCGCTCGCCGTCTTCACGGTGGGCAACGCGCTCACCGCGCTGGCCCCCGGGCTGCCCGTCCTGCTCGTGGCGCGCGCCCTGGCCGGCATCGGCGCGGGCCTGTACTCGCCGATGGCCGCGGCGACGGCGGCGGGCCTCGGCGGGGCGGAGCGCCGCGGGCGCAGCCTCGCCCTGGTCATGGGCGGGATGAGTATCGGCACCGTCATCGGCGTGCCCATCGGGGTGCTGCTGGCCGAACACGTGGGCTGGCGCGGCACCCTGTGGCTGATCACGGCACTCGGCGTGGTCGCGCTGGGCGGCATCGCGCTGCTCCCGCGCACCGAGGCCGGGCCGCCGCCCGCGCTGCGCGACCGGGTACGGATCCTGACGGACGGCCGGGTCGCCTCCGTCGCCGTCGTCTCGCTCCTCGGCGGCGTCGCCAGCCTCGGCCTCTACACGTATCTGGCGCCCTTCCTCTCCGACGCGGCCGGTCTGCACGAGACGGTCGGCCCGATGTGGGCCTGGGGCGCGGGAGGCGTGCTCGGCAGCCTGCTCATCGGCCGGGTCGTGGACCGTACGAAGCGGCCCTTCGCCGTCGTCGCGTGCGTGCTGACCCTGCTGACCGCGGCTCACCTCGTGATGCCGGCGGCCGCCCGGTTCTCCTGGGCGCTGGCGGTCCCGCTCGTCGTCTGGGGAGCGGCGGGCTGGGCGCTCCAGGTGCCGCAGCAGCACCAGTTGATCGCCGCGCAGCCGGAGCAGGCCCCGGTGGCGGTGGCGCTGAACAGCTCCGCCGTCTACCTCGGCAGCGCGATCGGCTCGGCACTCGGCGGCACCGTCATCGCGGCGGGCGTGGCCCCCCGCGCCCTGCCGTACTGCACGGCGGGACTCGCCCTGCTCGCGCTCGTCCTGCACCTGAGTGCCGTACGGCACTTCACCCGGCGCGCCCAGCGGCGGCCCGCACCGCCCGCACCCTCGGTCACGGCCCCGACGGTACGGTGACTAACCTGGCGAACATGGACATCGGCATACACCACCTGCGGTGCTTCCTCACCCTCGCCGAAGAGCAGCACTTCACCTGGGCGGCCGACCGGCTCGGGGTGTCCCAGCCCACCCTGAGCCGGCAGATCCGGCGCCTGGAGGAGACGCTGGGCCGCTCCCTGCTCGACCGCAGCACCCGCCACCCCCGGCTCACCGCCGAGGGGCGGCGGTTGCAGGGCGAACTGCACGCGCTGCTGCCGCGCCTCGAAGCGGCGCTGCGCCCGCCGAGACCCGAGGCGGCCTTCCGTCTCGGCTACGCCTGGGGGTTCCCGGTGGCGCTGGGGCGAGCGGCCATGGAGCAGATGGAGCGGGAGCACCAGCTCCTGATCCAGCCGGTGCGCGCCGACGACCGCACCGCCGGGCTCCAGGGGGGCCTCGTCGACGCCGCCCTGTTGTGGGGCGGCGTCGACGACCCGCGGCTGACCTCCGTGGAGATCCTGCGCGAGGAGCGGGTCGCCGCGGTGTCGAGGCGCTCCACCCTCGCCGTCCGGTCCACCGTCACCTGGCGTGATCTCGGCCGCCGTTGTCTGGTGCTGAACACCGTCAGCGGCACCCTCACGCCGGACGACTGGCCCCGCTCCGCCACCCCCGAGATCGGTGCCGAGACCACGAACATCGACGAGTACCTGCACGCGGTGGCCGTCCGGCGCGGCGTGGGCGTCCTGCCCGCCTCCGTGGCCGCGCAGCACCCCGATCCGGACGTGCTCTATCTGCCGCTGACCGGAGCGCCCCCGGCCACCTTGCACTGCGTCTATCCGCGCACCGACCCGCACCCGCACGCCGCCGTGCTGGCGAAGACGCTGCTCCGGCAGCGCACCGGGCGTCCGTCCTGCCCCGCGCGGTGAGCAACGGCTGCCGTCGTCACGTCAGTTCAGCCCGCCCGCGTACGCCTGTCCGACCCCCCACGCCTGCCACATCGCCCCGGCGAACGCGCCCGCGATCCGGTGCTCCCCGCTCGCGTTGGGGTGCGTGCCGTCGTAGGTGTCGGCGTGGATGTCGTACGCCTTGGGCGGCGAGGCCAGCAGCAGCGGGGAGCGGGGCTCGTCCAGGTCGGCGACCGTCTTCGCGAGCAGGGTGTTGAAGAGGTCCACCTGGGCCGCGAACGGCTCGTCGGCCGCGGCCCGGATGTTCGGGATCACCGGGAGGACGACCATGCGTATGCGCGGGGCGGCCTCCCGGGCGCCGGCGACGAACGCCCGTACGTTCTCCGCGGTCTGCTCCGCGTTCGTGTAGAAGCCCAGGTCGATCAGGCCGAGGGAGACCAGCAGCACGTCCGGGCGGTGGGCGCGCACCGTCTCGCCGATCAGCGGGGCCATGTGCAGCCAGCCCTCGCCCCAGCCCGCCAGGTGGCGGCGCGGGAAGTCGGGCTCGGCGTAGGCGTACGACGTCGGCGCGTCGGACGACTTGTCGTACAGCTCCTCGCGCGGGCCGACGAACGTGAACGGGCCGCCGTGCGTCTCGCACAGGTGCCGCCACAACCGGTAGCGCCAGGTGTGCTCGCCCGCGCTCCCGATCGTCATGGAGTCACCTACGGGCATGAATCTGAGCATCCGCTCATGATGGACGATCACGCACAGCGGTGGGGTGTGAGGCCCACCACGTCCGAGCAGGTCCAGGTGGGGATGGCAGGCTTGGGGGATGCGCCGATCGTTCGCCGTCCTCGCCCCCGCGCTGCTCGTGGGTGCCTGCGCGCTGCCCGCCTCCGCCGCTGAAAACGGCGCCGGCGACCGGGGGTTCACCCTCAGGGACCCCCGGATCACCGAGTCCAGCGGTCTGGCCGCCTCCCGGCAGCACCCCGGCATCTACTGGACGCACAACGACAGCGGCGACGGCCCGTACCTCTACGCCGTGGACAGCCGGACCGGGAAGACCGTCGCCCGGATCACCCTGCGCGGCATCGGCTCCCCGCGCGACGTCGAGGCCGTCTCCATCGGCCCGGACGACCAGATCTACGCCGGCGACATCGGCGACAACCTCGACGGCTCATGGCCGTACGTGTGGATCTACAAGCTGCCCGAGCCGAAGGTGCTGAAGGACCGGACGGTCACCGCCACGCAGTACGTCGTGAAGTACGCGAACGGACCCCGCAACGCCGAGTCGCTGGTGGTCCACCCGAAGACCGGGCGCGTCTACATCATCGACAAGAAGGAGGACGGCGGGCACCTCTACGAGGGCCCGGCCACCCTCTCCGCCTCCGGCACGAACGTCTTCCGGCCCGTCGCCGCCGTCGACCTGTGGGCCACGGACGCCGCCTTCTCGCCGGACGGCCGGCAGCTCGCCGTACGCGGGTACTTCGGCGGGATCTACTACGACTGGAACGGCGGCCGCATCAAGCGCGCGGGCCGGCTCGACGTGCCCCTGCAGGGGCAGGGTGAGGGCATCACGTACTCCGCCGACGGGACCAAGCTGCTCTACAGCTCCGAGGGGGCGGGCACCCAGGTCGAGACGGAGGACGCCCCCGGCCGGTCCACGGGCACCACGTCACCTTCCGGCGGCGCGAGTTCGACGGCCGGACCGGCCGGCGGCAGCGGCGACTACAAGACGGGCGCCGCGATCGTCGCCGCCGTGGTGGCCGCCCTTCTCGGGGTGCGGTGGCTGCGGCGCAGGGCCTGATCGGTCACCGGTCGCCGGGCTTCGCCCACTTCCCCGGCGGTGTCTGCGGGGGCGCCTCCTCCACCGGCCGTACCTCGTAGTGCAGCGTCGTCGCCCGCATCACCTTGTGCGAGAGCGGCACCAACACCCCTTGCACGAACGGGTACTTGTGCCGCAGCAGCCGCGCCGCGTGCCGGTCCTCCGCGCTGCCGTGCTCCAGCAGCCGGGCCCGCGCGTGGATCTCCGGTCCGGTGGGGGCCCCGCGCACGGTGGCGGGAGCCAGCTCCACCTCGGGGTTGCCGCGCAGCCGTTTGACCTTCCAGGTGGTGCCCGGGGTGCGGAAGTAGGCGTGGTCCCCCTCGACGGCGATGTTCACGGGGGTGCCGACGCCGGTGCCGTCCCGCTTGTGGGTCGTGAGCAGGGCGGCGTACTGCTTGACGAACGGGGCGAGCGCGGGGCTCGTACGCACACTGGCCATGTCTCCATGGAGACACCGGACGCCCGGCTTCTCAAGTGCGGGGTGCGTGGGAGCGCTCCCGTGAGCGCGGAGTCGACCACGTCGTCGTAGAGCCCGACCCGCAGGACGCCTCAGTGGAGGCAGAGGCAGAACGGGTGGCCGGCCGGGTCCGCGTAGACCCGCCAGTTGGCCCCCGCGCGGACCTGGTCCGTTCGCTCCAGCACGGTCGCGCCGAGGGAGAGCGCCCGCTTCTCCTCGCCGTCGAGGTCGTCCACGTCGAAATCCAGGTGGAGCTGCTGCGGGCGCTCCTGGCCGGGCCATTCGGGCGCCCGGTAGCCCTCCACCCGCTGGCAGGCCAGCGGCGTCCCCTCGAAGCCGTGCACCTCGACCCAGTCGGGATCCTCCGGATGCGCGACCACGCGCCCGCCGAGCAGTTCCGCCCAGAACTCGGCGAGCCGCACCGGATCTGCGCAGTCCAGCGCGACCGCCTGCAACTTTCGAATCACTTCCGGCACCCCTCGCTCTTCAGCCGCTTCCGCGACGCCCCTGTACGGGAGGTGTCGTACCCGCCGCTGCGGCAGGCATGCGCGGCGGGTACGCCGGCCCGCGCTCCGTCATGCGCCGAGCGGACACGGCAGGCCGCCGTGCTCGCGATGCGGAGCACAGCTGACGATGGCCAGGGAAAGGTACGAGGGGCGTTCGAGGTAGAAGCCGAGCGACACGTCACCGCCCGCGGTCAGCCGCTTCCGGGCGGAGGCGACGAGGGTGGTGAGGTGTCCGGCGTCCCGCTGGGCCGCGGCGGCGAACCGGGGCGCGTACTCGGTCGGTCGCCGCCCGAGCCAGACCGCCGACGCCAACTCGCGGGTGGGCATGGCCCGGTCCAGGAGACCTGGAACACCCTGGTCTCCGACGCGCAGACCATGCATGCGTTGAGCAACGCCGCTGTCAGCGGGATGCTCCACTCCAGAACGCGCCCCGGGACACGAAAACCGCAGTACGGGCCCGCATGAAACGGCAAGAGCGGCTGTACCGGCCGGGCAAGCGGTTGAACCTGCTCATGCATGAGAGTGTGCTGTGGGCTCGGATCTGCCCATCGGAAGTGCCGGCGGCACAACTGGATCGTCTGCCCGGCGTGGTGGGCATGGACACCGTGGGCATAGGGATCCTGCCACTGGACGCCAACCTGCCTCTGCCGCTGGGCAACTCGTTCTGCATGCTGGACAAGCGCCTGGTCGTGGTCGAGGACCGGCACGCCGAACTCTGGCTGGACGACGCCGAAGCGATCGCTCTCCACCGCCGGGTCTGGGACACCTTCGCGGAGTCGGCTGTCTTCGGCGCCGATGCCCAACAGGTGATCGCCCGGGTCCGGCGGAGCATCGGAGACCGAGAACAGCCGATTGATCTCCCGCGCGGTTGCACGGCGCCGTCGTACGACGCGCCCGCATGGTCTCCGAACCGGTCACCGACTACATCGCACGGCATGTACGAGCTCCACTGAGCCGGAAGCGTCATCGCTTGAGTAGGTACGGCCGCATCACGTCATCGGTGGCTTCCGAGGAGTTGTCCGCCGGACAGTAGGACGGCCGAACCCCGTACAGCGAAGGGCGCCCGGTGATTCCTCCCCGGGCGCCCTTCACCGTCGTACTCGAACAGCTCGAAAGGTCAGAGCTTCTCGATCACGAAGTCGATGCACTTCGTCAGGGCCTCGACGTCCGCCGGGTCGATCGCCGGGAACATCGCGATGCGGAGCTGGTTGCGGCCGAGCTTGCGGTAGGGCTCGGTGTCCACGATGCCGTTGGCGCGCAGGACCTTGGCGACGGCGGCGGCGTCGATCTCGTCGGCGAAGTCGATCGTGCCGATGACCTGCGAGCGCTTGGCCGGGTCGGTGACGAACGGGGTGGCGTACTTGGATTCCTCGGCCCAGGTGTAGAGGCGGGTGGAGGAGTCCTTCGTGCGGCCCGTGGAGAAGGCGAGGCCGCCCTGGCCGTTGAGCCACTCCAGCTGCTCGTTCAGGAGGAAGAGGGTGGCGAGGGCCGGGGTGTTGTACGTCTGGTTCTTGCGGGAGTTGTCGATCGCCGTGGGGAGGCTGAAGAACTCCGGGACGTGGCGGCCGGACGCGTGGACGCGCTCCGCGCGCTCGATCGCGGCCGGGGAGAAGACGCCGATCCACAGGCCGCCGTCGGAGGCGAAGGACTTCTGCGGGGCGAAGTAGTAGACGTCCGTCTCGGACACGTCGACCGGCAGGCCGCCCGCGCCGGACGTGGCGTCCACGAGGACGAGCGCGCCCTCGTCGGCGCCGGCCACGCGCTTGATCGGCATGGCGACACCGGTGGAGGTCTCGTTGTGGGTGAAGGCGTAGACGTCGACGCCCGCCTCGGCCCGCGGCTCGGGGTGGGTGCCGGGGTCGGTGGCGATGACGGTGGGCTCGGCCAGCCACGGCGCCAGCTTGGCGGCCTTGGCGAACTTGGAGGAGAACTCGCCGAAGTTCAGGTGCTGCGACTTGTTCTCGATCAGACCGTGGGTGGCGATGTCCCAGAAGGCGGTCGAGCCGCCGTTGCCGAGAACCACCTCGTAGCCCTCGGGCAGGGAGAACAGCTCGGAGATGCCTTCGCGGACCTTGCCGACCAGGTTCTTGACGGGCGCCTGGCGGTGGGAGGTGCCCAGCAGGGACGAACCGGTCGCGGCGAGGGCGTCCAGCGCCTCGGTGCGCACCTTGGAGGGGCCCGCGCCGAATCGTCCGTCGGCGGGCTTGATGTCAGCGGGAATCTGGATGTCGGCCACGAGTCGGAGGGTATCCGGTGGGCGAAACCGGGCGGAACCGTGTCCGTCCGATGAGACGAGATCGTCCGGCGGCAGAACTCGTGAATTAGTACGACGATATGGGCGAGGCTGTGGAAAACTTTCGGTGACGGTGCGTGATCGGATGCATGCTGGACGCATGACAGATCTCGCCGAGGCGCTGCGCAGGTCCGTCCGGGGAGAGGTGGGCTTCGACGTCACCTCCCGGGCGCTGGTCACGATGGACGCGTCCAACTACCGACGCGTCCCGCTCGGCGTCGTGGCCCCGAGAGACGCCGACGACGTGGCCGCCGTGCTGGCGGTGTGCCGGGCGCGCGGGGTGCCGGTGGTGGCGCGCGGCGGGGGCACGTCGATCGCCGGGCAGGCGACGGGCACGGGCGTGGTGCTGGACTTCACGCGGCACATGAACCGCCTGCTGGAGCTGGATCCGGGCGAGCGCACGGCCGTCGTCCAGCCCGGCCTCGTCCTCGACCGGCTCCAGGAGGCCGCCGCCCCGCACGGCCTGCGTTTCGGCCCGGACCCGTCCACGCACAGCAGATGCACGCTCGGCGGAATGATCGGCAACAACTCGTGCGGCTCCCACTCCGTCGCCTGGGGGACCACCGCGGACAGCGTGCGCGAGCTGTCCGTCGTCACCGCGCGCGGGCAGTTCCTGCGGCCGGGGCGGGACTGGGCCGGGGCGCCGGACGGCCTGCGGGAGCTGGCGGCGGGCGAGCCGGCCCGGCTGCGCACCGGCTTCCCCGACCTGCCCCGCCGCATCTCGGGGTACGCGCTGGACGCCCTGCTGCCCGAGAAGGGCGCCGACGTGGCCCGCTCCTTCTGCGGCTCGGAAGGCACGCTCGGCATCCTGACCGAGGCGGTCGTACGGCTGGTGCAGGCGCCGCGCGCGCGTGCGCTCGCCGTGCTGGGCTACGGCGACGAGAGCGCGGCGGCCGAGGCCGCGGCCGGACTCCTGCCGCTCGGCCCGCTGACGGTGGAGGGCATGGCGGCCGATCTGGTCCGTTCGGCGGCCGGGCTGCCGAAGGGCGGCGCCTGGCTGTTCGTGGAGACCGGCGGGGAGTCGGCGGGCGAGGCACGCGCGCGTGCGGAGCAGATCGTCCGCGCGGCCGACGTCGTCGACGCCCTGGTGGTGACGGACGCGGGTGCCCAGCGGGCCCTGTGGCGCGTCCGCGAGGACGCGAGCGGCACGGCGACCCGCCTGCCCGACGGCTCCGAGGCCTGGCCCGGCTGGGAGGACTGCGCGGTGCCGCCCGCCCGGCTCGGCGCCTACCTGCGCGACTTCCGCGCGCTGCTGTCCGCGCACGGCCTGCGCGGCACGCCGTACGGCCACTTCGGCGACGGCTGCATCCACGTCCGCATCGACTTCGACCTGCTCACCGAGGCCGGCGTCGCCCGCTTCCGCCGCTTCTCCGAGGAACTGGCCGACCTGGTGGTGGAGCACGGCGGCTCGCTGTCCGGGGAGCACGGCGACGGACAGGCCCGCGCGGAGCTGCTGCCGCGCATGTACGGTGCCGAGACGGTCCGGCTCTTCGAGCGGGCCAAGGCGCTCTGGGACCCCGACGACCTCCTCAACCCCGGCATGCTGGTCCGCCCCGCCCCGCTGGACACCAACCTTCGCTTCTCGGTGCTGCCGGGACGCCCCGTCGACGTGGAGTTCGGCTATCCGGCCGACGGCGGCGACTTCCGCGCGGCGGTCCGCCGCTGCGTGGGCGTGGCCAAGTGCCGCACGGCCACGGCGTCCGGCCCGGCCGTGATGTGCCCGTCCTTCCGGGCGACCGGCGAGGAGGAGCACTCCACGCGCGGCCGGGCCCGGCTGCTGCACGAGATGCTGGCGGGCGAACTGGTCACCGACGGCTGGCAGTCCGCCGAGGTCCGCGACGCCCTCGACCTGTGCCTGTCCTGCAAGGGCTGCCGCTCGGACTGCCCGGTCGGCGTCGACATGGCCACCTACAAGGCCGAGTTCCTGCACCACCACTACGCCGGCCGGCGCCGCCCCGCGGCCCACCACAGCATGGGCCGGCTGCCCGAGTGGCTGCGCTGGGCGGCCCGCACGCGCACGGCCCGGCTGCTCAACGCGCTGGCCTCGCTACGGCCGTTCGCCGCCGTCGGCAAACGCCTGGGCGGGATCGCGGCGGAGCGGGACATCCCCCGGCTGGCGACGCGGACGTTCACCGGCTGGTGGCGCACGCGGCGGGCGGCATCCGCGCCCCGGTCCGCGCCTGAGCCCGCGCCCGAGTCAGCGCCCGCGGGGAAGCTGGTCGTGCTGTGGCCGGACACCTTCACCGAGCACCTGTCCCCGGCCGTGGGCCGGGCCGCCGTCCGGGTGCTGGAGGCCGCCGGACTGCGGGTGGCCCTGCCGCCGACGCTGCTGCCGCGCGAGGCGGCGCTCGGCACGGGGCGCAGCAGATCGGCCCTCGCACTCCTCACCGCCCGCCGGGCCCGGGTCTGCTGCGGCCTGACGTACGTCTCCACCGGCCAACTGGACCGCGCCCGGGCGGTGTTGCGCCGCACGCTGGACCTGATGGAGCCGGTGCTGCGGGCACGGGTCCCGGTCGTCGTCCTGGAGCCGAGCTGCGCGGCGGCGCTGCGCACCGACCTGCCCGAGCTGCTGCCCGACGACCCGCGGGCGGCCGAGCTGTCCGCGGCGGTCCTCACCTTCGCCGAGGCCCTGGAGCGGCACGCCCCGCACTGGACGCCGCCGGCCGTGGACCGCCCGGTCGCCGGCCAGACCCACTGCCACCAGCACGCGGTCCTCGGCGACAGTCCCGACCGCCGGCTGCGCGAGGCCGCGGGCCTCACCGGCGAACTGAGCGGCGGCTGCTGCGGCCTCGCGGGCAACTTCGGCTTCGAGAAAGGCCACTTCGAGGTGTCGAAGGCCTGCGCCGAGGACCAGCTCCTGCCCTCGCTGCGCGCCGCGCCTGAGGAGGCGCTCGTCCTGGCCGACGGCTTCTCCTGCCGCACCCAGCTGGCGCAACTGGCCGGGGTTCGAGGCAGACACCTGGCGGAGGTACTGGCGGAGGCGCTGGAGGCCGGTTCCGGTTGTTCATAAGGGAGTGCTCAGGTTCATAAGAGAATTCTCAGGTTCGAGTGGCTCTCTCAGGAACCGCCAATGTTTTCACAGCGCCCCTTTGCCAAATTTGCCGTTCAGGGTCTGTGGTGGCGTGTAGGTTCTTCGATGTCGGGAGCCGGACGCGGAATTCTCGAAACCACAAGAACTGCGAAACACCAGGAGTAGGAAATGGGCTTCAACAAGCTTGTCCCGCTGCCCCCCAAGCCCAAGAAGCAGCTTCCCCCGCCGCCGCACCCGAAGCCGAAGCCGCGGAAGCACGAGCCGAAGCCGCTGCCCAAGCCCTTCCCCGGCCGGGACCAGTAACCCCGAGCTGATCCGAAAGGGGTCGATGGTGCACCGTCGGCCCCCTTTCTTTTTTCATTCCGGAATCTCCGGAGCCGTAGAAATTCCAAAAATTCCAGGAACTCCAGGGAGGGGGTCGGGTGATCGGCGACGGTGAAGAATTCGAGGACGACGCGTACGAGACCCCCACGACTCCCGCCCGGGCGGCGTTCCGCCGGTTCTGGCCGCTGACCCGGGGCCTCAGGAAATGGCTGCTCGTCGTCTGGGTGTGCACGGTGATCGCCGCGCTCGCCGAGACCGAGGCCGTCCTGCTGTTCGGCGACCTCACCGACCACGCCCTGGAGAAGGGGTCGCTGGCCGCGTTCTGGGCACCGGCCCTGAAGTGGCTGGGTGTCGCCGTCGTCGGCGCGTTCGTCGCGTACGCCGGCAACTCCCTGGCCGCGTGGGCCACCGAACGCTTCGTGATGCGGCTGCGCGAGCACGTCTTCGACCATGTCCAGCAGTTGCCGCCGCACTTCTTCCAGCGCCACCGCCAGGGCGATCTGCTCTCCCGGCTGACCAGCGACGTCGAGGCGATCGAGACGCTGGTCGTGTCCGGCCTGGTCGGCGCCGCCTCGGCCGCCTTCTCCGCCCTCTTCTACGCCGCCGCCGCGTTCTGGCTGCGCTGGGACCTGGCCGCCGCGACCTTCGTGCTCGCGCCCCTGTTCTGGCTGGCCGCGCGCCGCTTCTCCGGTTCCATCAAGGACGTCTCGCGCGCGGGCCGGGTCGCCGACGGCGCCATCACCTCCGTGGTCGAGGAGTCCCTCGGCAACATCGTGCTCACCCAGGCCTACGACCGCCGCGACGCCGAGCGCCGCCGGCTGGGCGAGGAGGCGAACGCCTGGTTCCGCGCCTCGGTCCGCTCCACCCGCCTCAACGAGGCCTACGAACAGCTCGTCCAGGTCATCGAGACGGTCTGCGTGCTCGCGGTGATCGGCATCGGCGCCTGGGAGATCTCCACCGGCCGCATGACCCTCGGCCGGCTCCTCGCCTTCGCCGCCTTCCTCGGCTACCTCTACCCGCCCGTGCGCGGCCTCGCCCAGCTCGGCCTCACCGTCACCGCCGCCACGGCGGGCGCCGAGCGCCTCATCGAGATCCTCGACGTCCGCCCCTCGGTCACCGACCCCCCGCGCGGCACGGAGACCGGCCGCCCGGACGGCACGGTCGAGGTCCGGCAGGCCACCTTCACCTACCCGGGCGCCGAGAAGACCGCCCTCGAAGGCCTCTCCTTCACGGTCAGCCCCGGCGAGCTGGTGATCGTCACCGGCCCGAGCGGCGCCGGGAAGTCCACGGTCTCCAAGCTCCTGCTCCGCTTCTACGACCCCGACGCCGGCGAGGTCCTGCTGGACGGCGTCCCGCTGCGCGACTTCCCCCTGGCCCGCCTGCGCGAGTACGTCACCCTGCTCCCGCAGGAGACCCTCGTCCTGCACGACACGGTCCGCGCCAACATCGCCTGCGGCCGCCCCGGTGCCAGCGAGCAGGCCATCGAGGAGGCGGCGAGGGCGGCCGACGCCCACGAGTTCATCGTCCGCCTCCCCGACGGCTACGACACCAGGGTCGACCCCAACTCGGCCCGCCTGTCCGGCGGTCAGCTCCAGCGCCTGGCCATCGCCCGCGCGATCCTGCGCGACGCCCCGGTCCTGGTCCTGGACGAGCCGACGACGGGCCTGGACGCGATGGCCGCCCGCCGCGTCGTGAAGCCTCTGCGCCGTCTGATGGCGGGCCGTACGACGATCATGATCACCCACGACCTCAACCTGGCCCCCGACGCCGACCGCATCCTCGTGGTGGACCGCGGCCGCATCGTCGAGACCGGCCGCCACGACGAACTCCTGGCCAGGGGCGGCGCGTACGCCCGTCTGCACCGCTCGCAGAACAACGCGGTCATGGACACGGGCGAACTGCGCATGCCGCTGTGGGAGGACCACCGGCCGGCCCCGCCCCGGCCCCCCGCCCCCCAGCCCCACGCCCAGTCATGGCAGCATCCCCAGGCCTGGCAGGACCCTCAGACCTGGCAGGCCCCCCAGGGCGGCTGGCCCCCGGCACAGCCGGGCCAGGGACCGTACGCGTACGGACACCACGCACCGATGTCCCTGGCCGACGGCCGCCCGCTCTTCCGGGACGAGGAGGGAGCGGACTGGAGGCCGGATCCCACGATGCGGGACAGCTACTAAAAGGGTTCACGCTCCTGTCGAAGTCCATTACCCTGAACTTGTTAGTACATCGGGATAGACATACTCGATCAAGTCCAGGACAGCCCGTGACCGCCGCCTCCAGCACCAACGCCTCCCACACCACCACGCCGGCCGCGACCCCGGCCGCCCCGTCCGGCGCACCGCGCCGCTTCGGCTCGCCCCGCTCACTCGGCCCGGTCGGGCTGGTGCTGGCCGGCGGCATCTCGGTCCAGTTCGGCGGCGCGCTCGCGGTGACCCTGATGCCCCGCGCCGGCGCGCCGGGTGTCGTCACCCTGCGCCTCCTCGCGGCGGCGATCGTCCTCCTCGTGGTCTGCCGCCCCGGGCTGCGCGGCCACTCGCGCGCCGACTGGGGCACGGTGGTCGCGTTCGGTATCGCCATGGCCGCGATGAACGGGCTCTTCTACGAGGCGGTCGCCCGTATCCCGCTGGGCCCGGCGGTCACCCTCGAAGTCCTCGGCCCGCTCACCCTGTCCGTCCTGGCCTCCCGCCGCGCGATCAACGCGGTGTGGGCGGGTCTGGCCCTGCTCGGCGTGTTCCTGCTGGGCGGCGGAGGCTTCAGCGACCTGGACCCCACAGGTGTCGGATTCGCCCTGGGCGCAGGCGCCATGTGGGCGGTCTACATACTCTTCAGCGCCCGCACGGGCCGCCGCTTCCCCCAGGCGGACGGCCTGGCCCTGGCCATGGCGGTGGCGGCGCTCCTCTTCCTCCCCCTGGGCGTCACCTCGGCGGGCACCCGTCTGCTGAACCCCACCACCGTCGCCCTCGGCTCGGCCGTGGCCCTGCTCTCCTCGGTCCTCCCCTACACCCTCGAACTCCTGGCCCTGCGTCGCCTCCCCGCCTCCACCTTCGCCATCCTGATGAGCCTGGAACCGGCCATCGCGGCCACGGCGGGCTTCCTCATCCTGGGCCAGTCCCTGTCCTGGACCGAGGCGGCCGCCATCGCCCTGGTCATCGCCGCCAGCATCGGCGCGGTCCGCACCCAGGTGGGCCGCGGCAAGGCCCGGGTGGAGCCGGCACCGGAGGCGTGACGGCAGGGGCATCGGAGGTCTCACGTTCGACCCGCTGGCTCTCGGCGACGGGACGCGGCTGACGACGGAAGAGGACGTGGTGCGCAGGTGGCGGGTGGTCGGCGCGGAGTGAATTCGCCGACGGCGGCGATCGATCACGCAGCGCATCCCGGCCCCGGCCGCTTCCGGCCGGGGCTGATCAGTCGCTTCAGCCCTTGACCGACTGAACGAAGGCCGACCAGGCGCGGGTGGGGAAGAGGAGGGCAGGCCCATGCTGGTGCTTGGAGTCACGGACGGCTGTGGCGGGGGTGAGATCGGCGACCTCGACGCACTGGCCGCCCGTGTCGCCGCTGTAGGACGACCTACGCCATATCGCGCCCGACAGCTCCCGGCTCGTCTCCATAGCGCTCCTCCATCACGCGGGCGATCAGCGCTGCCGAGTCCTCGGCGGAGAGGGCAGCAGCCTGAAGTTGATCGTAACGGACCGAACCTTCCTTGACCGCTTGTGGATTGGCCGTCATGTGCCCCTGGACGAAGTCCTCCGTGTAGACGATGTCGGGTTCCTTGTCGAAGCGCAGCAGGGCGTATGACCCCATCAACCCGGTATGCGCCCCCGCCGTGAACGGCAGCACCTGAATGCTCACCCACGCGCGCTGCTGCATGGTCAAGAGGTGCGCGAGTTGCTCCCGCATGACTGCCCGGCCTCCGACTTGCTGATGCAGCACCGCCTCGCTGAGCACCACCCAGGTGGCCGGCGGTTCTTCGCGCTCCAGGATCCGCTGCCGCTCCAATCGCGCCGCCACCTTGGAGTCGAGACCCGCGTCGTCACGCAGACCCAGCACGGTGCGGGCGTACGCCTCGGTCTGGAGCAGGCCGTCCACCAACTGCGCCTGGTACGTGGAGATGTATGCCGCCTTCGCCTCCATCTCCGCATACGGCTGAAACCAACTGGGCAACTGGCTCCGTAACACCAGCCCGACCAGACGCGAGAACAAGCCGTCCGTCCCCAGCGCCGCATCCACCCGCTCGGAGAACTCCCGCTGCGGCACCCGCGCGGCCGTCTCGATCATGCCGATGAACGACCCCGTGCAGAACACGATCGACCCCAGTTGGGCCAGCGTCAGGCCGGCCGCTTCCCGTGCCCTGCGCAGCTCGTAGCCGTAGTAGTCCAACGGTGACGCACTGGGATCGAGTTTGCGGATGTTCACCGTCACCACCTCCGTTCACCGAGGGTAGCGACCCGCGTGCACACAGGAGTTGCCCTGTGGAAAACAAATTCATGCAAGCGTGCTTGATTGTTTCTGCCCTCACTGCCATGCTCCCCCCATGGCCGACCCGACGCCCGTCATCGACGACCTGCGTGCCGAGAGCGAGGAACTCGACCTGCTCGTGGCCGAGTTGAGCGCCGAGCAGTGGGCACTGCCCACCCCCGCCCCCGGCTGGACCCTCGCCCACCAGATCGCCCACCTCGCCTGGACCGACCGTTCGGCCCTGCTCGCCGTCACCGACGCGGACGCCTTCCGGGCACTGGTCGAGAAGGCGCTCGCCGCCCCCGACTCCTTCGTGGACGAGGGCGCGGAGGAAGGCGCCCGGCTCGTGCCCGCCGAGCTGCTGTCGGCCTGGCGCGAGGGACGCACCGCCCTCGACCAGGCCCTGCGCGCCGCGCCGCCCGGCGCCCGTTTCCCCTGGTACGGCCCTCCGATGTCGGCCGCCTCCATGGCCACCGCCCGCCTCATGGAGACCTGGGCCCACGGCCTGGACATCGCCGACGCCCTGGGTGTGGTGCGCCCACCCACCGACCGGCTCAGGCATGTGGCCCGACTCGGGGTGCGGACACGCGACTTCGCCTACAGCGTCCACCAGCTGACCCCTCCCGCCGAAGAGTTCCGCGTCGAACTCGCCGCGCCGACGGGGGAGACGTGGGCATACGGCCCCGAGAACGCCCCGCAGCGCGTCACCGGCCCCGCCCTCGACTTCTGCCTCCTCGTCACCCAGCGCGCCCACCGCGCCGACCTCGGCCTGACCGCCGTGGGCCCGGACACCGACCGCTGGCTGGACATCGCCCAGGCCTTCGCGGGGCCGCCCGGCGGCGGCCGCCCGCCGAAGGAGGGCGAGCGGTGAACCCCCTGCGCATCGGCAACTTCTCCGGCTTCTACGGCGACCGCGCGAGCGCCCTGCGCGAAATGCTCACCGGCGGCGAACTCGACGTCCTCACCGGCGACTACCTCGCCGAACTCACCATGCTGATCCTCGCCCGCGACCGGCTCAAGGACCCCGGCGCCGGTTACGCCCGTACCTTCCCGCGCCGGCTGGAGGACTGCCTCGGCCTCGCCCATGAGCGCGGAGTGCAGATCGTCACCAACGCCGGAGGGCTCAATCCGGCCGGACTGGCCAGTGCCATAAGGGAGTTGGCCGACCGGCTCGGCATCCCGGTCACCGTCGCGCACGTCGAGGGCGACGACCTCACCGCCGCCCACCCCGGCACCCTGGCCGCCCACGCCTACCTCGGCGGCTTCGGCATCGCCGAGTGTCTGCAAGCCGGTGCGGACATCGTCGTCACCGGGCGCGTGACCGACGCGGCCCTGGTCACCGGGCCCGCCGCCGCCCACTTCGGGTGGGCGCGGACGGACTACGACCGGCTCGCGGGCGCCGTCGTCGCCGGGCACGTGCTGGAGTGCGGGACGCAGGCGACCGGCGGGAACTACGCCTTCTTCCAGGAGGGCGACGTCCGGCGGCCCGGGTTCCCGCTCGCCGAGATCCACGCCGACGGCAGCAGCGTGATCACCAAGCACCCCGGCACCGGCGGCCTGGTCGACGTCGGCACCGTCACCGCGCAGCTGCTGTACGAGACCGGCGGCGGGCGGTACGCCGGGCCCGACGTCACCGCCCGCCTGGACACCGTACGGCTGAGTCCGGACGGGGCGGACCGGGTGCGGATCGAGGGGGTGCGGGGCGAGGCACCGCCGCCGGACCTCAAAGTCGGGCTCAACCGGCTCGGCGGCTTCCGCAACGAGGTCGCCTTCGTCCTCACCGGGCTCGACATCGAGGCCAAGGCCGCGCTGGTGCGGGAGCAGCTCGACGACGCGCTCGCCACGTCGCCGCCCGCCGAGGTCCGTTGGGAGCTGGTGCGGACCGACCGGGACGACGCGGACACCGAGGAGACCGCCAGCGCCCTGCTGCGGCTCGTCGTACGGGACGCGGACGAGCGGGTCGTCGGGCGGGCGCTGAGCGGGGCCGCCGTGGAGCTGGCGCTGGCCAGCTACCCCGGGTTCCATGTGCTCTCGCCACCGGAAAAGGCCGCGCCCTATGGGGTCTTCGAGGATGGGTACGTCCCCCATGGCGCCGTCGACCATGTGGCCGTCCTCCACGACGGACGTCGTGTCCCTGTGGCGCCGCCCCAGGAGACCCGGCCCCTGGACGCCGTACCCGAACCGGCTCTGCC
The DNA here is from genome assembly GCF_042269865.1 of Streptomyces sp. NPDC055966. Lineage (NCBI taxonomy): Bacteria > Bacillati > Actinomycetota > Actinomycetes > Kitasatosporales > Streptomycetaceae > Streptomyces > Streptomyces sp. NPDC055966. The sequence goes on along the minus strand of NZ_JBHJYK010000003.1, from coordinate 446,703 downwards.
CGCGCCCCTGCCGCCCGGGCCGACCCGCCGCGCGCCCCTCGGGCTGGTCGTCGGCGCCCGCAGCGGGGACAAGGGCGGGAACGCCAACGTGGGGGTGTGGGCCCGCAGTGACGACGCCTGGCGGTGGCTCGCGCACGAGCTGACCGCCGAAAGGTTCCGGCAACTGATCCCCGAGAGCCGGGACCTGCCCGTCACCCGGCATCCGCTGCCGAACCTCCGCGCGGTCAACTTCGTCGTCGAGGGCATCCTCGGCGCCGGCGTCGCCGCCCGGCACCGTTTCGACCCGCAGGCCAAGGCCCTCGGCGAATGGCTGCGCTCCCGCCACCTGGACATCCCGGAGGCCCTGCTGTGACCACCCTGACCTCGGCCCTGGACCCGGCCGGCCCCGACCACCGGGCCAACCGCGAGGCCATGCTCGCCAAGCTCGCCGAACTGGACGCCGAGCACGCCAGGGCGCTCGCGGGCGGCGGCGAGAAGTACGTACAACGACACCGCCAGCGCGGCAAGTTGCTCGCACGAGAGCGGATCGAGCTGCTCCTCGACCCGGACACGCCCTTCCTGGAGCTGTCCCCGCTCGCCGCCTGGGGCAGCGACTACACGGTCGGCGCCTCGATCGTCACCGGCATCGGCGTGGTCGCGGGCGTGGAGTGCCTGATCACCGCGAACGACCCGACCGTGCGAGGCGGCGCGAGCAACCCGTGGAGCCTGAAGAAGGCCCTGCGGGCGAACGACATCGCGCTCGCCAACCGGCTGCCCTGCATCAGCCTGGTGGAGTCCGGCGGCGCCGACCTGCCGTCCCAGAAGGAGATCTTCATCCCGGGCGGCGCCATCTTCCGCGACCTCACGCGCCTGTCCGCCGCCGGCATCCCGACCGTCGCCGTCGTCTTCGGCAACTCGACGGCCGGCGGTGCGTACATCCCCGGCATGTCCGACCACGTGATCATGGTCAAGGAGCGGGCGAAGGTCTTTCTCGGCGGTCCGCCGCTGGTGAAGATGGCCACCGGCGAGGAGAGCGACGACGAGTCCCTGGGCGGCGCGGAGATGCACGCGCGCGTGTCGGGTCTGGCCGACTACCTCGCCGTCGACGAGCCGGACGCGCTGCGGCAGGCGCGGCGGGTCGTCGCCCGCCTCAACCACCGCAAGGCGTACCCGGATCCGGCGCCCGCCGAGCCGCCCAAGTACGACCAGGAAGAACTGCTGGGCATCGTCCCCGGCGATCTGAAGATCCCCTTCGACCCGCGCGAGGTCATCGCCCGGATCGTGGACGCCTCCGACTTCGACGAGTTCAAGCCGCTGTACGGGACCAGTCTGGTCACCGGCTGGGCCGCCCTGCACGGATATCCGGTCGGCATCCTCGCCAACGCCCAGGGGGTCCTGTTCAGCGCGGAGTCGCAGAAGGCCGCCCAGTTCATCCAGCTCGCCAACCAGCGCGACATCCCGCTGCTCTTCCTGCACAACACCACCGGCTACATGGTCGGCAAGGAGTACGAGCAGGGCGGGATCGTCAAACACGGCTCGATGATGATCAACGCGGTCAGCAACAGCAGGGTTCCGCACCTGTCCGTGCTCATGGGGGCGTCGTACGGGGCCGGGCACTACGGCATGTGCGGGCGCGCCTACGACCCCCGGTTCCTGTTCGCCTGGCCGAGCGCCAAGTCCGCCGTGATGGGGCCGCAGCAGCTCGCGGGCGTGCTGTCGATCGTCGCCCGCCAGTCGGCGGCGGCGAAGGGGCAGCCGTACGACGAGGACGCGGACGCCGCCCTGCGCGCGATGGTGGAGCAGCAGATCGAGTCCGAGTCGCTGCCGATGTTCCTGTCCGGGCGGCTGTACGACGACGGCGTCATCGACCCGCGCGACACCCGCACCGTCCTCGGCCTGTGCCTGTCCGCGATCCACACCGCGCCCTACGAGGGCGCGCGTGGCGGCTTCGGCGTCTTCCGGATGTGAGGGATTCCGTGATCTCTGCGATTTCGACACTGCTCGTCGCCAACCGGGGCGAGATCGCCTGCCGGATCTTCCGCACCTGCCGTGAGTTGGGAATCCGGACGGTCGCCGTGCACTCGGACGCGGACGAGAACGCGCTCCACGCGCGCGTGGCCGACACGGCGGTACGGCTGCCGGGCGCGGCGCCCGCCGAGACGTATCTGCGCGGCGACCTGATCGTGAAGGCGGCCCTCGACGCCGGCGCGGACGCCGTGCACCCCGGCTACGGCTTCCTCTCCGAGAACCCCGACTTCGCCCGCGCCGTGCGCGACGCCGGCCTGACCTGGATCGGCCCGCCCCCGGAGGCCATCGAGGCGATGGCCTCCAAGACCCGCGCGAAGGAGCTGATGGGTCTCGCGCCCCTCGACGCGGCGCAGGTCACGGAGGCCGAGCTGCCGGTACTGGTGAAGGCGGCCGCCGGGGGCGGGGGGCGCGGGATGCGGATCGTGCGCCGTCTGGAGGAGCTGAGCGCCGCACTGGAGGCCGCACGCGCCGAGGCCGCGAGCGCCTTCGGCGATGGCGAGGTCTTCATCGAGCCCTACCTGGAGCACGGCCGCCACGTCGAGGTGCAGATCCTCGCCGACACCCACGGCACGATCTGGCCCCTCGGCACCCGCGACTGCTCCCTCCAGCGCCGCCACCAGAAGGTCGTCGAGGAGGCCCCGGCGCCCGGCCTGTCCGAGGGGCTCACGCAGGACCTGTACGCGCTGGCCGTGCAGGCCGCGCGCGCCGTCGCCTACGGGGGCGCGGGCACCGTCGAGTTCCTCGTCGCCGACGGCCGCGCGCACTTCCTGGAGATGAACACCCGCCTCCAGGTCGAACACCCCGTGACCGAGGAGGTGTTCGGCATCGACCTGGTCGCCGAACAGATCCGGATCGCGGAGGGCGGGGCCCTCGAAAAGGACCCGCCACGCGCGCGTGGCCACGCGATCGAGGCCCGCCTGTACGCCGAGGACCCCGCCCACGACTGGGCCCCGCAGACCGGCACCCTGCACCACCTCGCCGTACCGGCCGGCGCCCGCCTGGACACCGGCTACACCGACGGCGACACCGTCGGCGTCCACTACGACCCGATGCTCGCGAAGGTCGTCGCCCACGCAGCCACCCGCGCGGAGGCGATCCGCAGGCTCGCCGGAGCACTGGAGCGCGCGGAGATCCACGGGCCGGCCACCAACCGCGCCCTGCTGGTCCGCTCCCTGCGCCACGAGGAGTTCACCGGCGGCCGCATGGACACCGGCTTCTACGACCGCCACCTCACCGCACTGACCGAGCCCGCCCCCGACCCGTACGCCCCCCTCGCCGCCGCCCTCGCCGCCGCCCACGGCCGCTCCCGCTTCGGCGGCTGGCGCAACCTGCCCTCACAGCCGCAGGTGAAGCGGTATGCGGTGGCGGGGGAGGAGCAGGAGGTCCGCTACTGGCACACGAGGGAAGGCCTGGCGGCGGACGGGGTACGCGTCGTGCATGCCGACGAGCGCGCGGTCGTACTCGAAGTGGACGGTGTGGAACGGAAGTTCGTGATCGCTCGCTACGGCGACGAGGTGTACGTGGGCACCACCCGCCTCACCGCCCTGCCCCGCTTCCCCGACCCCACCGCCCAGCTCGCCCCCGGTTCCCTGCTCGCGCCGATGCCGGGCACGGTCGTCCGCGTCGCAGAGGGCCTGGCGGAGGGGGCGGCGGTTCGGGCCGGCCAAGGCCTCATCTGGCTGGAGGCGATGAAGATGCAGCACCAGATCTCGGCGCCGGTCACCGGAACCCTGACCGCGCTGCACACCAGGACCGGCCAGCAGGTGGAACCCGGAACGTTGCTCGCCGTAGTGCAGGAAACCTCTTCTTAGGAGCCTCATGTCTCCCGTCATCGAAACCGAAGAGCACAAAGCCCTCCGCTCAGCGGTAGCCGCCCTCGGCAAGCGCTACGGACGCGACTACCTCGTCCAGGCGGTCGCCGCAGGAAAGCCCCCCACCGAACTCTGGTCCGAGGCAGGAAAACTCGGCTACCTCGGCGTCAACCTGCCGGAGGCGTACGGCGGCGGAGGCGGTGGCATCACCGAACTCTCCATAGTCCTCGAAGAGCTGGGTGCCGCAGGCTCGCCCCTGCTCATGCTCGTCGTGTCCCCGGCCATCTGCGGAACGGTCATCTCCCGCTTCGGCACCGAGGCCCAGAAACAGGCCTGGCTCCCCGGAGTCGCCGACGGCACCCGGCTCATGGCCTTCGGCATCACCGAACCCGACGCCGGCTCCAACTCCCACCGCATCACCACGACCGCGCGCAAGGACGGCACCGACTGGCTGCTCACCGGCCGCAAGGTCTTCATCTCCGGTGTCGACATCGCCGACGCCGTCCTCGTCGTCGGCCGCACCGAGGACGCCCGCACCGGACGCCTCAAGCCCTGCCTGTTCATCGTCCCGACGGACGCCGCGGGCTTCGACAAGCGCCCCATCGACATGGAACTGAGCGCGGCCGAGAAGCAGTTCGAGCTGGTCCTGGACGACGTACGGCTGCCCGCCGACGCGCTCGTCGGCGACGAGGACGCCGGTCTGCTGCAACTGTTCGCCGGACTCAACCCCGAGCGGATCATGACCGCCGCGTTCGCCATCGGGATGGGCCGGTACGCGCTCGCCAAGGCGATCGAGTACGCCCGCGACCGCACCGTCTGGAAGGCCCCCATCGGCGCCCACCAGGCCGTCGCGCACCCCCTGGCCCAGGCGCACATCGACCTGGAGCTGGCCCGGCTGATGATGCAGAAGGCGGCCCACCTCTACGACGCCGGCGACGACATGGGCGCGGGCGAGGCCGCCAACATGGCGAAGTACGCGGCCGGTGAGGCCTGTGTGAAGGCCGTCGACCAGGCCGTGCACACCCTCGGCGGCAACGGCCTCACGCGCGAGTTCGGCCTCGCCTCGCTGATAACGGCCGCGCGCGTGGCTCGTATCGCGCCGGTGAGCCGGGAGATGATTCTCAACTACGTCTCCCACCAGACGCTCGGCCTGCCCAAGTCGTACTGAGCCGGGCCGACCGAGCCGCCGCTTCCGCCTGGAGGAACCGTGTTCCGCAGCGAGTACGCAGACGTTCCGCCCGTAGAACTCCCCATCCACGAGGCCGTCCTGGGCCGGGCGGCCGAGTTCGGCGACCTGCCCGCGCTGATCGACGGCACGGACGGCACCACGCTCACGTACGAGCAGGTGGACCGGTTCCACCGGCGCGTCGCCGCCGGGCTCGCCGACGCCGGCGTGCGCAAGGGCGACGTCCTCGCCCTGCACAGCCCCAACACGATCGCCTTCCCGACCGCCTTCTACGCGGCCACGCGCGCGGGTGCCTCCGTCACCACGGTGCACCCGCTCGCCACGCCCGAGGAGTTCGCCAAACAGCTCCGCGACAGCGCCGCCCGCTGGATCGTCACCGTCTCGCCGCTGCTCGGCACCGCCCGCCGGGCCGCCGAACTCGCGAGCGGCGTACGGGAGATATTCGTCTGCGACCGCGCGAGCGGGCACCGCTCCCTGGCCGACATGCTCGCGACCACCGCCCCCGAGCCGCAGCCCGTCCTGGACCCGGCCGAGGACATCGCGGCCCTGCCGTACTCCTCCGGCACCACCGGCGTCCCCAAGGGCGTCATGCTCACCCACCGGCAGATCGCCACCAACCTCGCCCAGCTGGAGCCCGCCGTCCCGGCCGCCCCCGGCGACCGCATCCTCGCCGTCCTGCCGTTCTTCCACATCTACGGCCTCACCGCCCTGATGAACGCGCCGCTGCGCAAGGGCGCCACGGTCGTCGTACTGCCCCGCTTCGAGCTGGAGACCTTCCTCGCGGCCATCCAGAACCACCGCATCACCGGCCTGTACGTCGCCCCGCCGATCGTCCTCGCCCTCGCCAAGCACCCGGCGGTCGCCGACTACGACCTGTCCTCGCTGAAGTACGTCATCAGCGCCGCCGCCCCGCTGGACGCGCACCTCGCGCGCGCGTGCGCCGAGCGGCTCGGCCTGCCCCCGATCGGCCAGGCCTACGGCATGACGGAACTGTCCCCGGGCACGCACGTCGTACCCCTCGCCCGCCTGCACGACGCCCCCGCCGGCACCGTCGGCCGCCTCGTCGCCGGCACCGAGATGCGGATCGTCTCCCTGGACGACCCCGGCAAGGACCTCGCCGCCGGCGAGCCGGGCGAGATCCTGATCCGCGGCCCGCAGGTGATGAAGGGCTACCTCGGCCGCCCCGACGCCACCACCGCCATGATCGACGCCGACGGCTGGCTGCACACCGGAGACGTCGGGCACGTCGACGCGGACGGCTGGCTGTACGTCGTGGACCGGGTCAAGGAGCTCATCAAGTACAAGGGCTTCCAGGTGGCCCCCGCCGAGCTGGAGGCGCTGCTCCTCACCCACCCCGGCATCGCCGACGCCGCCGTCGTCGGCTCCTGCAACGAGGAGGGCAACGAGGTCCCGCACGCCTTCGTCGTCCGCCGGGCCGACGCCGCCGAAGACCTCACCGAGAACGAGATCATGCTGTACGTCGCCGAACGGGTCGCGCCCTACAAACGCGTCCGCCGGATCACCTTCCTCGACACCGTCCCGCGCGCGGCCTCCGGCAAGATCCTGCGCCGCGAACTGCGGGCCCTTTAGGGAGCACCCGTGAGCACACCGATCGGCCGCACGCGCACGCGTGGCGTCGAGACCCTCAGCCTCGACGCCAACGGCACCCGCAACGCGCTCTCCGCGGCCCTCGTCTCCGGCCTGGCGGGCGCGCTGGCCGACTGCGCCGCGGACGAGGACGTACGCGCCGTCGTCCTCACCCACAGCGGCAACACCTTCAGCGCGGGCGCCGACCTGCGCGACCCTCCCGACCCGGACGCCCTCGTCGGCCTGCTCCGGCAGATCGTGGAGCTGCCCAAACCGGTCGTCGCCCGGGTCACCGGGCATGTCCGCGCGGGCGGCCTCGGCCTGCTCGCCGCCTGCGACCTGGCCGCCGCGTCCGCCACGGCCACCTTCGCCTTCACCGAGGTCCGCATCGGGGTCGCCCCCGCGGTGATCTCCCTGCCGGTGATCCCGCGCACCGACCCCCGCGCCCTGGCCCGCTACTACCTCACCGGCGAGCGTTTCGACCCGGCCGAGGCCGTCCGCCTGGGCCTGCTCACCACGGCGGACGAGGACGTGGACGAGGCCCTGGCCCCGATCCTCGACGGCCTGCGCCGCTCCTCCCCCCAGGCCCTGGCCGAGACGAAACGGCTGCTCACGGCTAGGGTGCTGGAGACGTTCGACCGGGACGCGGCGGAGCTGACCGCGCTCTCGGCCCGGCTGTTCGCCTCCGGCCCGGCCCGGGAGGGGATGACGGCCTTCCTTCAGAAGCGGGACGCGGCATGGGTGGTGTGACCGGATGGGCATGACGGCGGAACGCGACCGCGCGCCCAAACAGGACCGCAGCCGGGCCACCCGGCAGCGGCTGCTGGAGGCCGCCGTGGCCTGCCTGGCCGAGCACGGCTGGGCGGGCTCCACCGTCTCCGTCGTCGCCGAACGCGCGGGTGTCTCCCGGGGCGCCGCCCAGCACCACTTCCCGACCCGGGAGGACCTGTTCACGGCGGCCGTCGAGTACGTCGCCGAGGAGCGCTCCACCGCGCTGCGGGAACTCTTCCCGGGCGGCGCCGCCGACGACCGCCGGGCCGTCGTCGCGGCCCTCGTCGGCCTCTACACCGGCCCCCTCTTCCGCGCCGCCCTGCACCTGTGGGTCGCCGCCTCCAACGAGGACCAGCTCCGCGCGCGCGTGACCGAGCTGGAGGCCCGCGTCGGCCGCGAGACCCACCGCATCGCCGTCGAACTGCTCGGCGCCGACGAGAGGCGCCCCGGCGTCCGGGAGACCGTCCAGGGCTTCCTGGACATGGCCCGCGGCCTCGGCCTCGCCAACCTCCTGACCGACGACACCGCCCGCCGCGACCGCGTCGTCGCCCAGTGGGCCGACCTGCTGGAGCGCGCGCTCGCCTGAGCCGGTGAAGCGTGAAGCGGGCCACATCCGTATCCCGTGCGGCGCAGTACTCTTGCCGCATGCTTCCGATGCTCGTTCGCCGTCGCCACGTGGACTTCGTGCGCGTCACGAGCATGGGCTGTCGCCTTTCGGCCTGATTCAGCCCCTTTCTTCTCCCTCTTCTTACGGCATCCTGGGCGCCGCCCTACCCTCGGCGGCCTGCCCGTGGCCCACACACCCCTGTGGACGCACCCATGACTTCGCACACCGCGACGAACCCGTCGTACGAACAGCTCCCGATCATCGACCTGTCGGCCGCCGACCGCGGCTCCCAGGCCCGGGACCTGCTCCACGCCCAACTGCACAGCGCCGCGCACGACGTCGGCTTCTTCCAGCTCGTCGGACACGGCGTGACCCGGGCCGAGACCGACGCGCTGCTCACCGCCATGCGCGCCTTCTTCGCCCTCCCCGAGGCCGACCGGCTCGCCCTCGACAACGTCAACTCCCCGCATTTCCGCGGCTACACCCGCACCGGCGACGAGCGCACCGCAGGCGCCCGCGACTGGCGCGACCAGCTCGACATCGGCGCCGAACGCCCCGCCCGCGTCCCAGGCGCGGGCGAGCCGCCGTACTGGTGGCTCCAGGGCCCCAACCAGTGGCCCGCCGCCCTGCCCGAGCTGCGCAGCGCCGCCCTGACCTGGATCGACAGGCTGAGTGCGGTCGCGGAGCGCCTCCTGCGTGAACTGCTGACGGCGATCGGCGCCCCGGCCGACTTCTACGCCCCGGCCTTCGGCGAGCACGCCCATCCGCACCTCAAGCTCGTCCGCTACCCCGGCAGCGCGGGCGACGGCACCGACCAGGGCGTCGGCGCCCACAAGGACTACGGCTTCCTGACCCTGCTCCTCCAGGACACGGTCGGCGGCCTCCAGGTCCAGCGCGAGGACGGCCTCTTCCACGACGTCCCGCCCGTCGAGGGCGCCTTCGTGGTCAACCTCGGCGAACTGCTGGAAGTGGCCACCAACGGCTACCTGGTGGCCACCAACCACCGCGTGGTCAGCCCGCCCGGAGCGACGGAACGCTTCTCGGTGCCGTTCTTCTACAACCCCCGCCTGGACGCGAGGATCCAGCCACTGCCCTTCCCGCACGCGGCAACGGCTCCCGGCATCACGACCGACCCCTCGAACCCGCTGTACGCCGAGTACGGCTACAACGAGCTCAAGGGCAAGCTGAGGGCACACCCGCTGGTGGCGGAGCGGCATCACGGGAAGCTGCTGACACCGGCGGCGTGAACCCCCTCAGGGGCACGGGGGCGTACCCCTCAGGTATGAGGTACGCCCCTCAGTGGGCGATGTCCGCGTACCCCTCGACGTCCTGCGGACTGCGCACCCCCGGCCCCACGTACCGCGCGGAAGGCCGCACCAGGCGACCCGTGCGCTTCTGCTCCAGGATGTGCGCCGACCAGCCGGCGGTGCGGGCACACGTGAACATCGACGTGAACATGTGGGCCGGCACCTCGGCGAAGTCCAGCATGATCGCCGCCCAGAACTCCACGTTGGTCGCCAGCACACGATCCGGGCGCCGGCTGTGCAGCTCGTCCAGCGCGGCCTTCTCCAGGGCCTCCGCGACCTCGAACCGCGGTGCCCCCAACTCCCGTGCCGTACGCCGCAGTACGCGCGCGCGTGGGTCCTCGGCCCGGTACACCCGGTGCCCGAAGCCCATCAGCCGCTCACCCCGGTCCAGGGCCCGCTTCACGTACCCCTCCGCGTCCCCGGTGCGCTCGATCTCCTCGATCATGCCGAGCACCCGGGACGGCGCGCCCCCGTGCAGCGGACCGGACATCGCGCCGACCGCCCCCGACAGCGCGGCGGCCACGTCCGCGCCGGTCGACGCGATCACCCGCGCCGTGAAGGTCGACGCGTTCATGCCGTGCTCGGCGGCGGAGGTCCAGTACGCGTCCACGGCCGCGACGTGCTTCGGGTCGGGCTCGCCCCGCCAGCGGATCATGAACCGCTCGACCACCGACTGCGCCTTGTCGATCTCCCGCTGCGGCACCATCGGCAGCCCCTGCCCGCGCGCGGACTGGGCGACGTACGACAGCGCCATCACGGCGGCCCGCGCGAGGTCGTCGCGGGCCTGGCGCTCGTCGATGTCGAGCAGCGGCCTCAGCCCCCACACCGGGGCGAGCATGGCGAGCGCCGCCTGCACGTCCACCCGGATGTCACCGGAGTGCACCGGGACCGGGAACGGCTCGGCGGGCGGCAGACCGGGGGTGAAGGCGCCGTCGACCAGCAGCCCCCACACGTTCCCGAACGAGACGTGCCCGACCAGGTCCTCGATGTCGACGCCCCGGTAGCGCAGGGCGCCGCCCTCCTTGTCCGGCTCGGCGATCTCCGTCTCGAACGCGACGACTCCCTCGAGTCCGGGTACGAAATCGGACATCAGGCGGCTCCTCGTGATGTGTCGGGGTGGTCACCCCGGTGATGCCCCGATCGGCCGGTGGTCACCCGGTGGTCACCCGTACGCAGGGCCCACCGGCGGGGAACCAGCACGATATCCCTCAGTGCCAGATATCGGGAGACCGAACGACACTGAGTGCCACGACTGTTCGAGACGTCTTCGGTGGCGGGTGCGGCAAGATGACCGCGTGACCGACCGCGAATTCCGCCTGGAGCCCCTCGACCCCGCCCTCGATCCCGCCGCCATGCGCAAGCAGTACCGGGTCTACGGCCTCGCCGAACAGGACCTCGCCTCGCATCCCATGGACCAGTTCACGCGCTGGTTCGAGGACGCCGCGCGCACGGCCCTGCACGGCACGCTCTACGAACCCAACGCCATGGTCGTCTCCACGGCGGACGCGACGGGCCGCCCCAGCTCACGCACGGTCCTGATGAAGCAGTACGACAGCGACGGCTTCGTCTTCTACACCAACTACGACTCCCGCAAGAGCCGTGACCTCGCGGAGAACCCGCACGTCTCGCTGCTCTTCCCCTGGCATCCGATCGCCCGCCAGGTCATCGTCACGGGCACCGCCCGCCGCACCGGCCGCGACGAGACCGCCGCCTACTTCCGCACCCGCCCGCACGGCTCCCAGCTGGGCGCCTGGGCCAGCACCCAGTCCGCGGTGATCGCCTCCCGCGCCGAACTGGTCACGGCCTACGCCGACCTCCAGGCCCGCTACCCCGAGGGCGAACAGGTCCCGGTCCCCCCGCACTGGGGCGGATTCCGCGTCGTCCCCGAGACGGTCGAGTTCTGGCAGGGCCGCGAGAACCGACTCCACGACCGCCTGCGCTACGTCTCCCGGCCGGACGGCACGTGGGCGGTGGAACGCCTCAGCCCCTGAGGAACGGGACGTCCCGCGCACGCGGACGCCCCGCGAACGCAGACGACCCGCGGGCTGGGTTCCTCCGAGGAGGAGCCGGCCGGACGTACCGGCAGCCCGCGGGTCGGGTGACTGCTTGGGATAGGCCGGCTGCGTGCTCGTATCGCACGCCGGTCCGGCACCGCACAGAGCGTGGTGACGGGCCGCTAGCCCGCAGCCACCTCACGCGTCCGGTATTCATACATCTGCCGAACCACCTCCCTTCTCGTGTGCTCCACACCATAAGAAGCCCTCGGGAGCCGTTCAACCCCTTTTTTCGTTACCGTCCGGCACATGACAACACTCGGCATCGGCCTGAGCATCGTCCCCGTCACCGGCGACGCCATGCTCGAACAGTGGCGGCACGTCCACAACGTGATCGTCCCGCCCGCCGCGATGTCCCCGGCGGACGCGCGGGACCGGCAGGAGCGGTACCGGCTGCGGAACGCCTACCTGGGAGACGTGCTCGTCGGCTGCTCCACCGTGCGCCCGCCGGGCGCGGAGGAGGGGGCGGCGACCGTCATCGCGCGCGTGCTGCCCGGTTTCCGGCGGCGGGGGTTCGGGACGGCCCTGTACGAGGACGGGCTCGCCCACGCGCGCGTGCTCGGCGCGAGCGTGATCGAGACGTGCGTGCTGGCGGTGAACGAGGACGGACTGCGCTTCGCCGCGCGGCGGGGGTTCGTGGAGACCGAGCGCTACGTGCTCGACGGGCAGCGCGACGAGTGGGTGGACCTGCGGTGGAGCGTGGGTTGAAACTCGGGGAGTTTGCGGGAACAGGATGTGGGCTGTGTCACGTTCCAGTTGAATGAGGGCCAGTGAGCGAACCGCGCGCCGTACGGGCGCCGACGCAAGCCTCCAGGGGGTCCAGGTGAGTGCTTCCCGGCGGAGTGGGACCACCGACGAGCTGGGACCGGACGAGCCGGATGAACCGGGCGGGCCGGGCCCCTCCGGTGAGCCCGGTGAGTCAGGAGAGCCCGGTGAGTTCGGGGGTTCCGATCTGCTCGCCGCGCTGCTCGACGGCATGGACGCGGCGCTGTGCGCCTTCGACGCCGACGGGGTCGTCACGCACTGGAACCGGGAGGCCGAGCGGATCCTCGGCTGGACGGCCGCCGAGGCGGTCGGGCGGCACGGCTTCGCGGGCTGGGCGGTGCGCAGCGCCGACGCCGAGGAGGTCCAGTCCCGGCTGATGTCGGCCATGCACGCGGCGGGCCGGCAGGTGCACGAGTTCGCCCTGGTGACCAAGGACGGCGGGCGGGTGCTGGTGCGCACGCAGTCCGCCGCCGTACGCGGCCCCGACGGCAAGCCCGCCGGTCTGTACTGCGCGTTCAGCGAGGTGCACGCGCAGATCGATCTGGAGCGGTCGATCGCGCTCAGCGAGGCCCTGTTCGAGAACGCGGCATGGGGCGTCGTCCTCATCGACGCCGATCTGCGGCCCGCCGTCGTCAACGCGCACGCGGCCCGCGCGCTCGGCGTCGGCCGCACGTCCGTGCTCGGCAGGCCCCTCGGCGAACTGCTCGCCCAGGGCGTCGAGGAGCTGGAGGCCGCGCTCACCCACGTCCTGTCCGAGGGCGCGCCGCCCGCGCCCGCCGACATGTGGTTGGCCCTGCGCACCGCGGAGGGCGAGCGGCGGCGGTGCTGGCGCAGCGGCTTCGTACGGCTGGCCTCGCCGCTCGCGGAGGAACCGGTGCCGCTCGGCGTGGGCTGGCTGTTCCAGGACGTCACCGAGGCCAAGCAGGGCGAGCAGGAGGCGTCCCTGCTGCGGTTCCGCGCCAACCAGCTGCACCGCGCGGGCCACGCCGCCGCCGAGTGCGAGGACCCGGCCGAGGCGGTCACCGTCCACCTGGACTTCGCGCTCGCCGGCTTCGCCGACCACGCCCTGATCGACCGCGTGGCCCACCCCTCGCGCGCCGCCGGCGAAGGCGGGCAGGAGGGTGCCGTGCGGCTGGTGCGGCTGGCCGCGACGCCCGCCGGGGCGCCGGGGCCGAGCATGCTCACCGGCGCGGCAGGGCTGCCCGTGCGCTACGCCGCCGGGCATCCGGCCGTGCAGTGCGTGGAGCGGGCCGGCTCCGTGCGCGCGGACGCCGGGTCGGTCCCGGCGGAGCTGGCGCGGCAGTGGGCGCTGGCCCGGCAGTGGCCCGACGACGCGGTGCACGCCCTGTGCGCGGTGCTGCGCAGCCGGGGCCGCACCCTCGGCGTCGTGACCTTCCTGCGCGGCTGCGGCCGCGCCCCCTTCGAGCGGTCCGACACGGCCTACGCCGAGGACGTGGCCGTACGCATGGCGGCCGCGCTGGACCTGGCGGACGCCGCACACGGCTCGTAGGCGATCACTTCCGTTCGGTCCCCCCGGCTCAGTGCCGGTAGAAGATCCGGTCGCCGTACTCCCGCATCACCCGGCCGTTCCACTCGTGTCCGCCGTCGACGTTGCCCGAGCGCAGCAGCGGCGGCTCGATGCCGCGCTCGGCGAGGGCGGCGGCGGCGGTCGCCATGACGGCCTGCATCAGCGCGGTGGTGACCACCGTGGAGGCGGGCGCGAAGGGCGCCGGGATGGTGTCGAGGGTGAGTTCGGCGTCGCCGACGGCGATCTTCGAGTCGAGGACGAGGTCGCAGTGGTCCTTCAGGAAGGTGCCCGAGACGTGCCGGGACGTCGTCTGGGCGGCGTACACGACCGACGTCACGCCGATGACCTTCACGCCGAGCGCGCGGGCGTTCAGCGCCATCTCGACGGGCAGGGCGTTGCGGCCGGACAGGGAGATGATCACCAGGGCGTCGCCGGCCCGGACCGGCGAGGTGTCGAGCACGGCGCTCGCGAGGCCGTCGACGCGTTCGAGGGCGGAGCCGAGGGTGGCCGGGGTGACGTCGACGCCCACGACACCGGGCACGGCCAGCAGGTTCATCAGGGCGAGACCGCCGGCGCGGTAGACGACGTCCTGGGCGGCCAGCGAGGAGTGCCCGGCGCCGAAGGCGAACAGGCGGCCGCCGGCCTCGACGGTGTCGGCGAGCAGGGTGCCGGCCGCCCTGATCGGCTCGGCCTCCTCCTCGCGGACCCGTTGCAGCAGGTTGATGGCGGCGTCGAAGAACAGGTCGGCAGGCGTGCCGTCGCTCATGCGGTGCCCCTTCGCAGCGTCTGTGTCGCGGATCACCGTGCGGTCTGGACCAGTGCGGTGTCAATACGGCCGGGAGCGAGCGCCCCGAAGGGGTTCGGCCCCTCGTTTTCCCGGTGCTCCCCGCTTGTCAGTGGGATCCGGCAGAATTGGTGCCAGGGCCAGCGCACGCGCCGGGCTTCGGGCAGAGGTTTCCGGCAGAGGTAATCGAGGGGCACGTATGTCCGGACTGATCGACACCACGGAGATGTATCTCCGCACCATCCTCGAACTCGAAGAGGAAGGCGTCGTGCCCATGCGAGCCCGCATCGCGGAGCGGCTCGACCAGAGCGGGCCGACGGTGAGCCAGACGGTGGCACGCATGGAGCGCGACGGCCTGGTGTCCGTCGCCAGCGACCGCCACCTGGAGCTCACGGACGAGGGCAGACGGCTCGCCACGCGCGTGATGCGCAAGCACCGGCTGGCCGAGTGCCTCCTCGTCGACGTGATCGGCCTGGAGTGGGAGCAGGTCCACGCCGAGGCGTGCCGCTGGGAGCACGTGATGAGCGAGGCCGTGGAGCGCCGCGTCCTGGAGCTGCTGCGGCACCCGACCGAGTCGCCGTACGGCAACCCGATCCCGGGCCTGGAGGAGCTGGGCGAGAAGGACGGCGCCGACCCGTTCCTGGACGAGAGCATGGTCTCGCTGGCCGACCTCGACGCGGGCGCGGACGGCAAGACGGTCGTCGTCCGCCGGATCGGCGAGCCGATCCAGACGGACGCCCAGCTGATGTACACGCTGCGGCGCGCGGGCGTGCAGCCCGGCTCCGTGGTGAGCGTGACCGAGTCGGCCGGCGGTGTGCTGGTGGGCAGCGGCGGTGAGGCGGCCGAGCTGGAGGCGGACGTCGCCTCCCATGTGTTCGTCGCCAAGCGCTGACAAGCGAAGGGCCCCGGCGCCTTGCGGCGCCGGGGCCTGTCCTCCCCTGTGCTGACCCGGAGCCCCGAGCTCTCAGGGTCATCCCCCTCGGACCGTTTTTCCCCGAGCGGTCCGCCTCCCGCCAGAAAGATCCCCTGGGCGGCGGCGATCATTCCTGGAGGGGTGTCACTCGAATGAGGGGTGTTGTCCGCGGAAACAGATCTTTCGAATAGGCATTCGATAATCTGGGGCGGCACGACGCGACGACGAGCACGACAGCGACAGCGGCGAGTACGAGCGAGTACGGCAGTACACCGGTACGAGGCAGGCGGAGCTGGGGGGTGCCAAGCCCATGGCGCGACGTATCGACGTGACGGGAGCGGGCGGGGTGCACCTGGCCGCCTGGGAGTTCGCCGACCCTCCCAAGAGGGACGCGGCCGCCGGTGACCGCCCGGCTGCGGATCCCGGCGCTCCGGGCGTGCTCCTGCTCCACGGGCTGATGGGCCGCGCCTCGCACTGGGCCTCGACCGCCCGCTGGCTCGCCGCCCGGCACCACGCGGTCGCCCTCGACCAGCGCGGCCACGGCCAGAGCGACAAGCCCGCGCAGGCCGCGTACACCCGCGAGGCCTATGTCGAGGACGCCGAGGCCGCCCTCGAACAGCTCGGCCTCGCCCCCGCCGTCCTCGTCGGCCACGCCATGGGCGCGCTGACCGCCTGGCAGCTCGCTGCGAAACGCCCCGACCTCGTGCGCGGCCTGATCATCTGCGACATGCGGGCCTCCGCGCTCGGCGCGGCCTCGCAGCGCGAGTGGGCCGAGTGGTTCCGCTCCTGGCCCGTCCCCTTCGCCACGCTCGCCGACGTCCGCAAGTGGTTCGGCGAGGACGACCCCTGGGTGGAGCGCCCGAACCCCGCGCGCGGCGCGTTCTACGCCGAGGTCATGCACGAGTCGGCCGACGGCTGGCGCCCCGTCTTCGAGCCGGAGCAGATGCTCGACTCCCGCGAGACGTGGGTGTACGACGCCCACTGGGAGGAGCTGGCCCAGGTCCGGTGCCCCGCGCTGGTCGTCCGCGGCCTGGACGGTGAGCTGGGCCGGGCGGAGGCGCAGGAGATGGTGCGGGTGCTGCCCCGGGGGAAGTACGCGGAGGTGACGGACGCGGGGCACCTGGCCCACTACGACCGGCCGGCGGCTTGGCGGGCGGCTGTGCTGCCGTTTCTCGACGGCTTGCTGGGAGATTGAGTTGCTACGCGTCTGCCGGGCTGGTGCTTCGCCGGCACGTGCGCGTGGGTGGTGGGTTCTCGCGCAGTTCCCCGCGCCCCTTGGGCACGTTGATGCTCGCCGGCCCAAGGGACGCGGGGAACTGCGCGACAAGCCACGGACTACCCGCACCCGCCGACGAAACGGAAACCCGGCAGACGCGTGGGCGAACGGCTACCGGTCCCTGCCGCACGCGTACGCCAGCGGGGAGATCAGCTCCTCCGCGTCCGGGAGCCATCGGTTCGCCGGGGTCGGGCGGCAGGCCCACTGGACGGCGCCGCGGGAGCCGAAGCGGGTCGGCGGGGCGGCGACGTAGGAGCCCTCGCCCAGGGTCACGAGGTCGAGGGACGACAGCGACCAGCCGAGCTTGCGCACCAGCTCCGGCACCTTCGCGCAGCCGCCCGGCAGCACGAAGAACTGCATCCGCCGGTCCGGCGCCAACGCCACAGGACCCAGCGTCAGTTGCATCCGCTCCATCCGGGCCAGCGCCAGGAACCCCGCGCTCTCCGGGACGGACAGCGCGTCGAAGGTCCGTCCCGTCGGCAGCAGGATCGACGCGGTCGGCTGCTTCTGCCACATCCGGCGCGCGACGGTCGCACTGCCGGTCGCCTGGGTCGCCCAGTCGGGGCGCGCGGGGTGCGCACCCGGCGCAGAGCAGGAGACGTCGCCGCACGAGCAGTGCTGCCGCCCGTCGGCGGCTTCCAGCCAGGTGCCGGGGAACACGTCCCAGTGCCGCTCCTCGGCGTACCGTACGGCGGTCTCCAGCAGCGTTTCCCCGCGCTGCTGCGGAATCTGACCGGTCATCTGACTGTGCTGGGCGCCCGCGATCGTCTCTTCCACGCTCCTCTCAACTCCCGCGCCCACCTGGAGTTACGGCCGTACCGCGCGCGGGGGAGGAGCATCGATTCCGCAGCCGGGGCGCATGGGTGCACGTCCGGGGGCGCGTGGGGGGAAGCGGGGCGTGGGGTGGGTAGCCAGGGAGGGGGTTGGCAACCGTCTTTACCCCGGCAAACCGCACATGTCGCGCATTGACGGTATGTCAGCTGGGCAGTGATCTTTCCGAACGGATCGACTCGGCCGGATCTTTGCTCCAGGGGATCGCAACGCATCACAGGGGGTTGTACATGGCCGCAAGGCCTCTCGTGGCGAGGCAGCCGAACGAACGGCTGCAGGCACTCATCCAGGAAGCGGGGTGCTCGAACGCCGGGCTGGCCCGGCGGGTCAACATGTGCGGGGCGGAGCACGGACTCGACCTGCGCTACGACAAGACGTCCGTGGCCCGCTGGCTGCGCGGCCAGCAGCCGCGGGGCCGGGCCCCGGCCATCATCGCGGAGGCGCTCGGGCGCAAGCTCGGCCGTACGGTCACGATCGACGAGATCGGCATGGCCAACGGCAAGAACCTCGCCTCGGGAGTCGGTCTCCAGTTCTCGCCGACGGTACTGGGGGCCATCGAGCAGGTCTGCGAGCTGTGGCGCAGCGACGTGGGGCGCCGGGACTTCCTGTCCGGCTCCTCCGTCGCCGCCTCCGCGCTGGTCGAGCCCAGCCGTGACTGGCTGATCTCGGCGCCGGACTCCCAGGTGGCCCGGCAGGCGGGCCCGAGAGTCGGCCAGGCCGACGTCGCCGCCGTACGGTCCATGACGCAGGCGCTGACCGACCTGGACCACCAGTTCGGCAGCGGGCACGTCCGGCCGGTCGTCGTGCACTACCTCAACAGCGTCGTCTCCGGGCTGCTCGCGGGCTCCTACCGGGAGGCGGTCGGACGTGAACTCTTCGCCGCCGTCGCCCGGTTGACCGAGCTGGCCGGCTACATGGCGGTGGACACCGGCCAACCCGGGCTGGCCCAGCGGTACTACATCCAGTCGCTGCGGCTCGCCCAGGCCGCCGGGGACCGCGGCTACGGCGGCTACGTGCTCGCCGCGTCCATGAGCCACCTCGCCGCGCAGCTCGGAAACCCGCGCGAGATCTCCCAGTTGGCGCGGGCGGCGCAGGAGGGCGCGCGCGGGCAGGTGACGCCGCGGGTGGAGGCGATGTTCCACGCGGCCGAGGCGCGCGGGCACGCCCTGCTCGGCGACGCGCGCGCGGCGCAGACGGCCACCGGGCGCGCGGTCACGGCGATGGAGCAGGCCGACGACTCATCCGGGGACGACCCGGCCTGGATCCGGCACTTCGACGAGGCGTATCTGGCCGACGAGTTGGCGCACTGCCACCGCGACCTCGGCCAGGCCGAGCAGGCGGCCCGATACGCCGAGCAGTCGCTGGCCGGGCATCCCGAGCACCGGGCCCGCCGGCGCGCCATCGGCTATGTGCTGCTCGCCACGGCCCAGGTGCAGCAGCGCGAGATCGAACAGGCCTGCACCACCGGACTGAAGGCGGTCGAGCTGCTCCAGTCGCTGCGCTCCAACCGGGGCGCCGAGTACCTGGAGGATCTCCAGCAGCGGCTGGAGCCGTTCGGGGAGGAGGCGGTGGTAAGGGAGTTCGGGGCGCGTCTCGATCTCCAGCAGGCCGCCTGAACACCGGCCCCGCGATGCGGTGAACACACGGGAAACGGAACGCCCGGGTGTGACATGTGCCCTTGTACTGCGCATTGCGGGGCGGTTTTGTTACCACTCTCACAGGGATCGAGGTCGTGCCCTGAGCTGCGTGGCACCCGGCTCGGGGGACCCGGTAGCGTGACCCGACGATTCACAAGGTCCCCCATTAGTAGGAGTCCCGGTGACGCAGAGTGGACAACGCGAGGAGCCCTCGGCGCAGAACGCGCGCGAAGGCATCGTGCTGCCCTCCGACGGAGGCGAGCCCGTGCTGCCCGGCATGACCGGCGCGCCCGCTCCTGCCGCCCCCTCCGGCGGGCAGGCCTGGAGCGGATCCTGGGGGCCCGGACAGCAGCCGTCCCAGCCCGGCCAGGGCTGGCCCCCGGCGGCCGCCCAGCAGTGGGACGCGCCCCGGGCGAGCCCCGGCGCCCTGCCGCCCGAGGGCGCCCCGGCCCCCTCGTACGACGGCCAGGGCGGAGGGTACGGCACGCCCGCGCCGTACCCGCACCAGCCGGAGCACCAGCCGGGGTACCAGCAGCCGCAACAGCACCAGCCGGAGTACCCGCAGACCGCCGCGTCCGGCGCGCACGCCGCCCCGGCCGGCGCCGCGCCGCTGCCGGCCGCCGTGCCCGGCGCGCTGCCCCCGGCGGCCGACGGCGCCACCCAGTACATACCGCCGGTCCCGGCCGTGCCCGGCCCCGCCGACGAGGGCGCCACGCAGTACATCCCGCCCGTGCAGGCCGCCCCGGCCGACGGCGCGACGCAGTACATCCCGCCGGTGGCCCCCGGCGCACTGCCGCCCGAGGCGAACGGTGAGCAGACCCGTTACCTCGGCATCACGCCGCAGCAGCCGGCGCCCGCGTCGTCCGACGCCGAGGCCACCCAGTACATCCCGCCGTACGCGGCCCAGGCCCAGGGCGGGGACCGGCAGCCGCCGGCCGAGTTCGACAACCTCTTCCGCAGCGGCCCGGCGGGCGCCGACGGCGCGGCCGGGTCCACCCAGCAGCTGCCGCGCGTCCAACCGCCGGGCGCCTACCCGGGCCCCGCGCAGGCGCACGCCCCGGCGTACGGCCAGTCGCAGGCGCCGTACGGAGCGCAGCAGCCGGCGTACGACCCGGCGCACGACGACGACCGGCCCCGGCGGAGGTCGCGGGTGCCGCTGATCGCGGGCATCGGCGTCGGCATCGTCGTCATCGGTGTGGGCGCCGGCGCGCTCCTCAGCGACGGCGGCAGCAAGGGCACCGACAGCAAGACGGTCGCCGCCACGTCCCCGGCCACCGGCCAGGGCTCCGCCGCGCCCGGCACCGACCCGGCCCGGCAGCAGGCGGTCGAGCTGGACAAGCTGCTCGCCGACAGCGGCAGCAGCCGCGCCTCGGTGATCAACGCGGTGGCCGCCGTCAAGGGGTGCGACAACCTCGACGGCTCCGCCACCGACCTGCGCGACGCGGCCAAGCAGCGCACCGAGCTGGTCACCCGGCTGGGCAAGCTGTCCGTCGACAAGCTGCCGGACAACGCCGCCCTGACCGGCGCGCTGACCCAGGCCTGGCAGGCCTCCGCCTCGGCCGACAACCACTACGCGGCCTGGGCCGACCAGGTCAAGGGCCAGCACAAGGGCTGCCGCAAGGGCCATGCCAAGGTCACCGGGGAGGCCCAGGCGGGCAACCGGGCCAGCGGTACCGCCAGCGAGCAGAAGGCGAAGGCGGCCGGGCTGTGGAACGCGATCGCGCAGAAGTACGGCCTGACCCAGCGCCAGCCCACCCAGCTGTGAGCCGCGGCCGCTGAGCCGCTGCCGGTGACCCGTGCCGCCGTCGGCACCCGCACTCCCGCCGGGGCCGACGGCGCTCACTGCACCTGGGCGTTCTCCAGCGTCTGCGTCATGTCGGCGGTCCCGCCGATGCCCTTGCGGGCCGCCACCAGCTCGCCGTTCTGCACGACCTCCAGGGTGACGTTCGCGTTGACCAGCCGCGGGAAGCCGACGGAGGAGAGCTTGCCCTCGTAGGGCCAGCTCAGCGTCGGGGTGAGACCGCCCGTGGAGACGTGCAGGCCGTTGTTGAGGGTGCGGCGCACGGCGTCGGCGGTGACGTCACCGGAGCCGATCTTCTCCAGCGCGGCCTTCAGCACGGTGTAGGCGATCCAGGTGGTCTGCACTCCGGCGTCCGCGGGGTCGATGCGGTTGTCGCCGAAGGCCTCCTCGTTGATCACCTTCTTCATCAGGTCCCAGCGCGCGTCGGTCGCCGGCGGGTACCAGCTGGTGATGTACGACCCCTCGTACGGCCCCTCGGCCCCGCCCGTGGAGTTGATCAGGGTCTGGTCGACGCTGCCGAGGACGGTCGCCATGCGCACGTCGGGATAGGTCTCGCGGGCCCGGCGGAAGGAGTCCATGAAGGTGTCCGTGCGGTCCCCGAGCGCGGGCACCACGCAGCCCTTGCGCGGCGCGTCCTTGGTGGCCTCGCGCAGGGCCCGGTCGGACTGGGCGCTGTACTCGGTGGCGTTCTCCTCGGCCATCTCGTCGTCCGCGTTCGCGTGCCCGCCCGCCTTCAGGCCCGAGTTCAGCAGCGGGGGCAGCTCGTCGCCGGCGATGCTGTCGGGGCGGACCAGGGCGACGTTCCCGCAGCCGGCCGCGAGGGCGCGGCCGAGACCGGCGAGCAGGGCGGGCTGGCCGCCGTTGACCGGGTACGACATCTGGCCGGTGAACTCGTCGCTGGTGACGCCGTAGCCGCCTATGTACGGGATGCCGGCGCTCTCCAGCGGGGAGAGGAAGGAGTCGCCGAACTGGCTGTAGGAGCCGACGACCGCGACCACGTTCTCCTGGGCGGCCTGCCGGGCGCACTGGGCGGCGCCCACGCTGTCGTTGTGGTCGTTGCAGGTCAGGATCTCCAGCTTGCGGCCGTTGACCCCGCCGTGGGCGTTGATCCACTTGCCGTAGGCGCGGGCCATCGCGGGCATGCCGGGCTTGTTGGTGGCGTCGGTGTTCTCCGGCGCCCAGGTCATGACCTTGATCGGGTCATCCCCGGAGCCCCCCGTGGCACCGGGGATGACCCCGCATCCGGCGGTGAGCGACGCACAGAGCGCCACGGCGCCCGTGGACAGGGCGGCGGCTCTGACGGGCCGGGAGAAGGAGCGCGGGAGGGTGGTGCGGTTGTGCGGCCTGCCGGTCATGTGTGCCCACGCTTCCCTCACATCACTAACCCGGGAGTGACCCTCGGTCAACGAAAGGTGACGTCGAGGTGAAATGCGGGGGCCGGTGAGGCGTGTGTGGCGAGGAACGTACGATCGATGACCGTGCAAGGTTCGGAGAACTCTTCCCGTCGCGGCCGTCGCTCCTCCACCATGGGCGGCATGCCTCTAAGCGACATGCCGTGGTGGCGCTGGCGCAGCAACGTGCGTTCGGCCCTGCACATGCTCTCCGACCCCGTGTTCCAGCGCGACGTCTGGCTGGCCGGCGTGGACGGGTACGGCGACGTCACCGACGCCGTGTACCGGCTGGTGGAGGACACCTGGCTGGACAACTGGTCCGCGGAGAAATACGTCGGCACGATATTCCGGGACTCGCAGGAGGCGGCGCTCGTGGACACCGCCGTGCTGCGGGTGCTGCGCATCATGCACCAGGTCGGCCCGGACGCGCCGGTCTCCGCGTATGTCGACCACCAGGGCTGGCCGGAGGCGGTGCGGGCGGCGCGGGACGCGCACGTGCGCATGTCGGTGAGCGACGGGGAGGACCCCGAGACGCCGCCGAAGACGCTGGAAGTGCTGCGCATCCTGACGCGGACCGCCTAGGACCGCCCGGAGCCTGCCCGGGACCGGACCTGCCCGGGACCTTCCGGGACCGGGGGCCGGTGTCCCGTC
Source organism: Streptomyces sp. NPDC055966 (assembly GCF_042269865.1). Lineage (NCBI taxonomy): Bacteria > Bacillati > Actinomycetota > Actinomycetes > Kitasatosporales > Streptomycetaceae > Streptomyces > Streptomyces sp. NPDC055966. Next base: position 423,796 of record NZ_JBHJYK010000003.1, on the reverse strand, counting down.
CTGCGGGACAATCGCCCACGGCGGGTGGCCGGCGTGAGACCCTGTGGTGCATGAATGAGCAGTCCGCGCCCGCCGCCGCGCCGTCGGCCCAGTACGTCCTCACCCTCTCCTGCCCGGACAAGAAGGGCATCGTGCACGCGGTGTCCAGCTATCTCTTCATGACCGGCTGCAACATCGAGGACAGCCAGCAGTTCGGTGACCACGACACCGGTCTGTTCTTCATGCGCGTCCACTTCTCGGCCGAGGAGCCGGTGACGGTGGACAAGCTGCGGGCGAGCTTCGCGGCGATCGGCGACTCCTTCCACATGGACTGGCAGATCAACGAGGCCGACGCGAAGATGCGCATCCTGCTCATGGTCAGCAAGTTCGGGCACTGCCTGAACGACCTGCTCTTCCGGGCCCGGATCGGCGCGCTGCCCGTGGAGATCGTGGGCGTGGTGTCCAATCACACGGACTTCCAGGAACTGGTGGGTTCGTACAACATCCCCTTCCACCACATCCCGGTGACGAAGGACACGAAGCAGGACGCCGAGGCGCGGCTGCTGGAGATCGTCCGCGAGGAGGACGTCGAACTGGTCGTCCTCGCCCGCTACATGCAGGTCATCTCGGACGACCTGTGCAAGCAGCTCAGCGGCCGGATCATCAACATCCACCACTCCTTCCTGCCGAGCTTCAAGGGCGCCAAGCCGTACCACCAGGCCCACGCGCGCGGTGTGAAGCTGATCGGCGCCACGGCCCACTACGTGACGGCCGACCTCGACGAGGGGCCGATCATCGAGCAGGAGGTCGAGCGCGTGGGACACGACGTCACCCCGGACCAGCTGGTGGCCATCGGGCGGGACGTGGAGTGCCAGGCGCTGGCGCGGGCGGTCAAGTGGCATGCCGAGCGCCGGATCCTGCCCAACGGGCGACGGACGGTCGTCTTCGCCTAGCCGCCGCGGCGCCGTGTCGGCACCTCGGCGGGGTCACTCGGGGATCGTGAAGTACCCCGCGAACGCCGGCACGAGCTCCGCCTCGCCGAGCACGCCGTCGCCGTCCGTGTCGAGGGCGGCGGCGGTCGCCCTGGCCACGGCGTCCGGTACGCGCAGGGCCCGCAGCCCCCGCGCCGTGTCCGCGACCGTGATCCGGCCGTCGGAGTCCGTGTCCGCCACCGCCAGCGCCGCGTGCAGGAAGGGGCGGGCGATCTCGGCGAAGCGGGCGGGGGTGTCGCGCAGGCGCTTGACCGCGCCGGTGACGAACTCCTCGCGGGTGATGCGCTGGTCGCCGTCCCGGTCCGCGATGCCGGCCATGCCCTGCCAGAACGCCTCCGCGCCCGCGTAGAGCGCCTGCCCCTCGGCGGAGCGGGCGGGCACGGTGAACTCGGCGAGGAGCGCCTTGGCCGCCGCGCTGAAGTCCTCGCGGTCGATCCAGCCGTTGCCGTCCTGGTCGAGGGTGGCGAACCGGGCGGCGATCCTGCGCTCGTACTCGGTGCTGACCATGTCTGTTCGGGCCGCCTTACGTGTGCGTCGGTCGATCTCGCTCGGAGCGTACGACGCGGTCGGCCGGAAGATGGCGGGAAACCGGCGGTTGTGCCAAGACCGGGGGAATCCTGCGACACATGTGTGGACTTGTCGCGAAGACCGGGGCACGCTGCGGCGCGGGGCGCTGCGGCGCGTCAGGCGGACAGCGGGTCCGCCTCGTCGGACGTGGCGGAGTCGAGGTCGGGGCGGACGTCGAAGAGGCGGCGGACGCCGAGCGCGCCGAGGACCCGGTTGACGTGGGAGCCGTCGACCGCGCCCCGGTCCGGCAGGATCAGCCGCAGCCGGCCCTGACAGGAGCGGATCAGCCGGCGGGCGGCGATGAGGACGCCGACCCCGCTGGAGTCGCAGAAGAACACGTCGGAGAGGTCGACGACGAGGCTGTGGTGCCCGTCGGCGACGACGTCGTGCACCCGCTGGCGCAGCACCGGCGAGGTCATCAGGTCCAGTTCCCCGGACACCCGCAGGACGGCCCACTCGCCCTGTTCGACGCCGGTCACGTTGAATGCCACGGCTATGCCCCTCCGCTCGCCGGAACTCTCGGAACCACCTGAGCCGCCAGAAAACGGAAGCAGTTCCTACGCTTGCTTTCGCGCGGCTGCCCACCGGCCGTTCCCTGAAACGTCGGGCAGGAAACCGGACGTGATCGACAAGGGGCTTGTTTCGGTCACTATCGATCGTGTTCGATCAGAGATGTCATGGGGACGCTCACACATTGTGTGAAGTTTATGTGAAGAGGGCACTATCACCTGCGGTGCCTCCCGGGGCGCGCATTGACACAAAGGGGCGTGCGCTGTCAGAGGTGCCGACTACATTCGAGGAGACGGTGCAGACACGCTGTAGGGCCGGAGCACGGGCGAGGGGAGGGGACCGCATGGCCGCGAAGGACGTACCGCCCCGCTGGGACCGCAAGATGCAGCAGCGCCTCGCCCGCGGCGAGGCGGCCGCCCTGGGCGAGCTGTACGACAGGTTCGCCTCGCTGGTGCACAACCTCGCCCACCGCGTCCTCGGCGACGAGAAGGCCGCCGACATCGTCACCCGCGAGGTCTTCGCCCACGTCTGGGAGCACCCCGAGAGCTACGACCCCCGGCAGGGCCCGCTGCGCTCCTGGGTGGCGGGCGTGGCCCACCGGCTCGCGGTGCAGCGGCTGCGCGACTGCGAGACCGCCGCGCTGCCCCGGGAGGCCGGTGCCGCCGAGGAACTGGAGCGCAAGGTCCGCCGCGCCTCGGTCGCCGCCCGCGCCGACTTCATCGTCCACTCCATGCCCGCCCCGCTGCGCGCCGCGCTCGAACTGGCCTACTTCCAGCGCAGGGACTACCGCCAGACCGCCGTCGACCTCGGCGTCACGGAGGACGAGGCCCGCCGCCGGCTCCGCCTCGGCCTGCAACTGCTCTCCACCGCCCACGACACCGGGGTGCCTCCGGGACACGGGGGTGCGGTGTGAGCGGCGCGGGCCGGTTCGAGGCACACGACGAGCACGAGGGCCCCGAGGAGCAGCACGGGAGGCGTGCGGAGCACGGGAGTCACCGGGACGACGGCGCCGCCGGTCCCGCTGAGCGCGACCACCCCGGCCGGCGCGACGGCGACGGTGCCGGCGACGGCCCGGGACAGCTGACGCCCGGCTCCGGCGCGCCCGTGCCGGACCGCCCCCGCATACCGACGCCCCGCGCCTCCGTGGAGGACGGCGGACAGCCGCTGCCCGACCTCGCCGACCTGGGAGATCCCGCCCCCGTGCCGCTCGACCTGCCGCACGACGTCCTGAAGTCGCTCCTCGGCGCCTGGGCGCTGGCCGCCTGCTCGGCGGCGGAGACGGCGGCCGTCGAGGACCATCTGGGCTCCTGCGGAAGCTGCGCCGACGAGGCCCGCCGGCTGCGCGAGGCGGTCGGCCTGCTGCACCAGCCGGAGAGCCTCGACCTGGACCCGGGCCTGCGCACCCGCGTCCTGGAGACCTGCCTGGACCGCCGCCCGCCCCGCATCCCGCTGCCGCGGTGGGCAACGCCGTACGACGCCGAGACCGCCCGACTCGACGCCCTCCTCCAGGACTTCGGGGACGCCGAGTGGCATGCGCCGGTCCGGCTGCGCTGGTTCGAGGGCGACGCCGCGGCGAGCCGGCGTACGACCGTGGCCGGGGTGATCGCGCACCTGCTCTCCGTGGACGGCATGATCGCGCTCGCCCTCGGCCTGGAGGACCCGCTGACCGATGCCACCGACGCGGACGGCACCGGCGCGACGGACCCGGCCGGACGCACGGAAGCCTTCTGGCGGACCTCTCGCTTCCCGCCGACCCTCCCCCACCCTTCGGGTGGGGGGACCCCCATCTCGCTTCGCTCGGTGCGCGGACCCTGGCGCGAGCAGAGCCACAGCCTGGTGCGCACGGTGGCCTTCACGGGCAGCCACGCGGGCGGACTCCCGGTGTCGTACGGCGACTTCTCCCTCCCGCTGCACGACGCGATGCTGGACCGCGCCTTCGAGTGCTGGGTGCACGCCGAGGACATCGCGGAGGCGGTCGACTACCCCTACGACCCGCCCGCGCCCCGGCATCTGAACAAGATGATCGACCTCACGGCCCGCATGCTCCCGGCCGCGCTCGCCGAGCGGCGCCGCGCGGGCCGCTCCGCCCCGGGCGGCACCCCGCACCTGGTCGCGGCGGGCGCCCCCGGCCGCAGCCTGCGGCTGGAGATCGAGGGCGCGGCGGGCGGCGAGTGGCTGATCCCGCTGGACTCCCCGGCGGCGGTGGGCTCAGCGGAGTTCGAGGTGGCCCATGTCGCCCTGGACGGCGTGGAGTTCTGCCGCCTGGCGTCCGGCCACATCCCCCCGGAGGAAGCGGCCGCAGGCCAGGACGGCGACCGCCAGGCGATCAGAGACGTGCTGTTCGCGACGGCGGGGTTGAGCCGGATGTGACCGTGTCTTCGACGAGCGCGTGAGGCCTGTTGCCAGGGGGATGTCGGCCTCACCCGACACCCCGCCCGATCCTACGGATCCGAAGGGGTCCGCCCCGATCTCGCTGCGCCGTACCCGCTCCGTCCCGGGTGAACGCGAACGAAGCCGGTTGCCCGGGCCGCCTACGGCAACGGTCCCGAGAACCGCTCCCGCAGCTTGTACTTCAGTACCTTCCGCAACGTCTCGTTCCTCGGCAGCGCGTCCACCACCTCCAGCCGCTCCGGCAGCTTGTGCACGGAGAGGCCGCCCGTCCGCAGGTGGGAGACCACGTCCGGAAGGGTCAACTCACCGGCTCCCGGCGGCTGTTCCACCACCGCGCACACCAGCTCTCCCCGGTCCGCGTCCGGCAGGCCGATCACGGCGGCGTCCGCGACCAGCGGGTGGGCGGCCAGCAAGTCCTCGATCTCCTTGGCCGAGATGTTCTCGCCCTTGCGGATGATCACGTCCTTCAGGCGTCCGGTGAGGACCAGATGACCGGAGGGAGTGACGTGGCCGAGGTCGCCGGTGCGCAGGAAGCCCTCGGCGTCGAAGGCGGCGGCCGTCTGGGCGGGGTCCAGATAGCCCTGGCAGACGGCCTCGCCGCGCAGCCGCACCTCGCCGTCGGTGATGCGGATCTCCATGCCCCGCGGGGGGCGGCCCTCGGTCGTCGCCAGGTTCTCGGCGGTGTCCCGCGGGTCGCCCATCGTGATCATCGGGACCTCGGTCATGCCGTACCCGTGTGTGAGCTGGACGTCCATCTCGCGCACGACGGCGTGGTAGACCTCCGGCGGCTTCGGGGCGCCGCCGCCCGCGAGCAGTCGCAGGGAGGGGATCAGCTTCGTCCTCGGCGGCTGGGTGCGCTGCTCGGCGAGGAAGAGCGAGTAGAAGGCCGTCGAGCCGCCGGCCACGGTCACCTCGTGCCGCCGGTACTCCGCGAGCGCGTCCGGCAGCGCGAAGTGCTCGAACAGCACCGCCGGGAAGCCGTACAGCAGGAGCATCACCAGGTAGTCGGGGCCGCCTATGTGGGCGTAGGGGAAGGCGATCGAGCCCACGTCGTCGGCCGTCAGCCGCAGCGCGTGCGCCAGGCAGGAGCCGCCCGCGAGCAGCGAGCGGTCGGTGTGCAGCACGCCCTTGGGGTCGGAGGTGGTGCCCGAGGTCCAGTAGATCCAGCGCACCGAGGTGCCCTCGGCGGGCGGGGCGGGGAGCGTCGAGGGGGCGCCGTCCGGCAGGGTGTCGTACGCCTCGAAGATTCCCTTCGCGCCGAGGCGTCGTGCCATCTCCGTGTGGTCGTGGCCGCGCCACACGCCCGGGACCGCGAAGAACTCCGCCCTCGACTCGCGCAGCGCGAAGCCGACCTCGCGGTCCCGGTAGAAGGGGATGACCGGGGACTGTACGGCGCCCAGGCGGGCCAGTGCGAGGGACAGCAGGACGGTCTCGACGCGGGTGGGCAGCTGCCAGGCGACCACCGTGCCGGGGCGGACTCCCATGCCGTACAGCCCGGCCGCCACCCGCTCGGCGCGCGAGCGCAGCTCGCCGAAGGTGAGCGTGCGGTCCCGCTGGATCAGCACCGGGCGGTCGGGGGTGAGGGCCGCGCGGCGGACGACCAGCTCCCACAGCGTGCGGGAGGAACTCAGGGAGTGCGGGGTGTCGTTCACGTCGGCCCCCTCCTTGGCTGACGACTCGTCAGGTAGCATGTTATCTGACGAGTCGTCAGATAAGTATCGTCCGGCGGAGGGGAACCATGACCGAACTGCCCCGCATCATCAGCGTCGACGACCACGTGATCGAGCCCGCCCACCTCTTCGAGACCTGGCTCCCGGCCAAGTACCGGGACCGGGGCCCCAAGCCGCTGACCGCCGGGATCGGGGAGCTGGCCTACGTCGCCGGGAAGTACCAGATCACCATGGACCCGGCGGGGCAGCCGACGGACTGGTGGATCTACGAGGACCTGAAGTTCCCGTACAAGCGCAACATCGCCGCCGTCGGATTCGACCGCGACGAGATGACGCTGGAGGGGATCACACGCGAGCAGATGCGGCGCGGGTGCTGGGATCCCGTCGAGCGCCTGAAGGACATGGACCTCAACCACGTCGAGGCCAGCCTCTGCTTCCCGACCTTCCCGCGTTTCTGCGGCCAGACCTTCGCCGAGGCGCACGACAAGGAGGTCGCCCTCGCCTGCGTGCGCGCCTACAACGACTGGATGGTGGAGGAGTGGTGCGGGGACAGCGGGGGGCGGTTGATTCCGCTGTGCCTCATCCCGCTGTGGGACGTCGGGCTGGCCGTCGCCGAGATCCGGCGCAACGCCGAGCGCGGGGTGCGGGCGGTCACCTTCTCCGAGATCCCCACCCACCTCGGGCTGCCGTCCATCCACTCCGGCCACTGGGACCCGTTCTTCGCCGCCTGCCAGGAGACCGGCACGGTCGTCAACATGCACATCGGCAGCAGCTCGCAGATGCCCGCCGCCTCCCCCGACGCCCCGCCCGCCGTCCAGGCCTCGCTCAGCTTCAACAACGCGATGGCCTCGATGATGGACTATCTCTTCAGCGGGGTCCTGGTGAAGTTCCCGCAGCTCAAACTCGCCTACTCCGAGGGCCAGATGGGCTGGGTGCCGTACGCCCTGGAGCGCGCCGACGACGTGTGGGAGGAGCACCGGGCCTGGGGCGGGGTCCGGGACCTGATCCCCGAGCCGCCGTCGACGTACTACTACCGGCAGATCTTCTGCTGCTTCTTCCGCGACAAGCACGGCGTCGCCTCGATCGACGTCGTCGGCCGCGACAACGCCACCTTCGAGACCGACTACCCGCACGTCGACTCGACCTTCCCGCACACCAAGGAGGTCGCCCTCGACCATGTGAAGGGCCTGGACGACGAGACCGTCCACAAGCTGATGCGGGGCAACGCCATCCGCATGCTGGGCCTGGACCTCGACACGTAAGGGGACAGGTGATGGACCTCACCTGCACACCCGAGGAGGAGGAGTTCCGGGCCCGGCTGCGCGAGTGGCTCGCCAAGGCGCTGCCCACGCTGCCGGCGAAGCCGTCCCCCGACGACTGGCCCGCGCGCAGGGCGTACGACCTCGGCTGGCAGCGGATGCTCCACGACGCCGGGTACGCCGAGGTCCACTGGGACGCCTCCCCGACCACCCGGCTGATCTTCCTGGAGGAGACCGAGCGCGCGGGGGCGCCGTATGTGGGGGCGAACTTCGTCGGCCTGCTGCACGCCGGGCCGACCATCGCCGCCGAGGGCACGGCCGGGCAGCGGGCGCGCTGGCTGCCGCCGATCCTGCGCGGCGAGGAGGTGTGGTGCCAGGGGTTCAGCGAACCGGACGCGGGTTCCGACCTCGCCGCGCTGCGCACGCGCGCGCGGCGGGACGGCGACGACTACGTGGTGAGCGGGTCCAAGATCTGGACCTCGCACGCCGAGGTCGCCGACTGGTGCGAACTGCTCGTGCGCACCGACCCGGACGCGCCCCGGCACCGGGGGATCACCTGGCTGGCCATGCCCATGGACGCCGACGGGATCACCGTACGGCCGCTGCGCACCCTCGCCGGGTCGGCGGAGTTCGCCGAGGTGTTCCTGGACGAGGTGCGGGTGCCGGCCGCCAACCGCGTCGGCGCGGAGAACGACGGCTGGCGCGTGACCATGGTGACCCTGTCCTTCGAGCGGGGCACGGCCTTCGTCGGCGAGGTGGTGGCCTGCCGCCGGGTGCTCGGCGAACTCGCCCGCACGGCACGGGAGAACGGCCGCTGGGACGACCCCGTGCTGCGCCGCCGCCTCGGCCGGCTGGAGGCGGAGTTCCGGGCGCTGTGGCGGCTGACCCAGTGGAACGTGAGCGCGGCTCAGGCACGCGGCGGGGTGCCGGGCACGGGCGCCTCGGTCTTCAAACTCCGCTACTCGCACGCCCGCCAGGAACTGTACGACGCGGCGGCGGACGTCCTCGGCCCCGACCGCCTCGACCTGGACCGGCCGTGGGTCCTCGACCGCCTGTCGGCCCTGTCGTACACGATCGCCGCCGGCACCTCGCAGATCCAGCGCACCATCGTGGCCGAGCGGATCCTCGGTCTGCCGAGGGGGAGATGAGCCATGCGCCGGCCGCGCGGGACGGGCTCGGCGCAACCATGTCCGGGCCCGGCGCGTCCGCGGCCCGCCCGAAGGGGAGATGAGCGTGCGGTTCCAACTCACCGATGATCAGCGGGCGTTGCAGACGGGGGTGCGGGAGCTGCTGGGCCGGTGCTTCGGGCGGGAGGCGCTGCGGGCGGCCGTGGAGGCGCCGGGGCGGCTCGACCGGGCGCTGTGGCTGGCGCTCGGCGGGGCGGGGTTCTTCGCCCTGCGGCTGCCCGAGGCGGCCGGCGGGGTCGGGCTGGGCCTGCCGGAGGCGGTGCTGGCCTTCGAGGAGGCGGGGCGGGCACTGGTGCCGGGCCCGCTGATCGCCACGCACCTCGCGGCCGCCGACGTACCGGGCGCGGCCACCGGGGAGACGGTGGTGGCGGCCGTGGACGGGGAGTTGGTGGAGTGGCTGGCGGCGGCGGACCGGGTGCTCGGGGAGACGGCGGGGGCCGCACCGGTGCGGTCGGTCGACCCGCTGACACCGCTGCACCGGGTCACCGGCACCGCGCCCGCCGATCCCGCCCGCGTCGGTCCCGCTCCCGTCGATCCCGTGGCCGTTCTCCTGACCGCGGCCGAACAACTGGGCACAGCCGCGCGGGTGTGCGAGCTGGCCGTGCAACACGCCCGGACCCGCGAGCAGTTCGGGCGGCCGATCGGGACGTTCCAGGCGGTTCAGCATCTGTGCGCCGACCTGTTGGTGCGCAGCGAAATCGCCCGTGTGGCGGTGTACGCGGCGGCCGTCACCGCCGACCCGGCCGACATCGCCGCCGCCCGGCTGCTGGCCGACGAGGCCGCCGTACGCGGTGCCCGCGACTGTCTCCAGGTGCACGGCGGCATGGGTTTCACCTGGGAAGCCGACGTCCACCTGCACCTCAAGCGGGCCTGGGTGCGGTCCGAGCGTGGCGGCGGGTGCACGCAGAGTGAGGAACTGCTCGCCGCGCGACTGGCCGGCTGAGCGGCCGGCACCGCCGTGGGCTGCGGCGCCGGGAAGTCGTGGCCCAAGATGTCGCGGATCGTGGCCAGATGGCGTCACAGAGCGTTGATATCCGGTTGTGTCCATCGCGTGACTCGTAACAGCCTGGAGTCGGGCGCCCGCTCCGGTACCTTGTGTGAGATGCGAGTGGCTGTGAGCGCGAGCCGGGCCGGCGATCCCCCTGGGGCGATGCCGGACGAAGCGGTGCGCACCGCTGCTCGCGGGGCGGTCCCGGCGTCGTACGCCGCGTCGTGTGCCGTCTGTTCGACTCCCCGGCACGAGCGTCGCACAGTATGCCTCACACATACTCCTTCGCGCTGGAATATGCCCGAAGCGCTTGTTGGGGTGACTGTACGTCAACCATGCTGTCTCATCAGGGAATCACGGTCCGTGATCCCTGCTCTGGCCGTTGTTCTGGCCATGCAGAAAATGGCTACGATCGTGGCCCTCGTCGTGATCGCCGCCGCGGCCTACGCCGTGGCGGCCGGGCGGTGCGGGGTCATGTGTCCGCCGGTTCGGATGGTGTGAGCGGTGCAGGTGCTTCAAGTGCAGCTGGAGATCCGGCCCGACCCCGCGGAGGTGGGGCGGGCGAGGCGGTGGGCGCTCTCGCGGCTCGCCGGGTTCGGTATAGCGGCCGACGAGCCGCTGGCCGAGACCCTGGTCCTGCTCGTCTCCGAGCTGGTGACCAACGCCGTGGTGCACACGGGGCGTCCGGCCGTGCTGAGACTCTCCCTGCCGGGCGGACCGGCCGAAGTGCCGGAGCAGGCCGCTCCGTCGGCCACGGTGCGGGTGGAGGTGGCCGACACCAGCTCGCGCGCCCCTGTGCCGCGCTGCGCCCGCGGTGACGCCACCGGCGGCCGGGGCCTCGCCCTCGTGGACTGCCTCGCCGATCGCTGGGGCTGGAGCCCGGAGGGCGCCGGCAAGAGCATCTGGTGCGAGCTGGACCGCTGTTCGCAGCCCCGGGAGGGTGCGGCACTGGCGTACGGAGGCGCACTGTCCGCGTACGAGGGGCTGGCCTTCGAGGCGGTGTAGGTCCGGGCGCGGTGGTGCGCCGGGGGTGCATCCGTGCGCCCGGGCTGTGAAGTGGGCGTACGTAACAAATCCCCGTACCGGCGTTGACGTGACGTGACCGGCTGAACACGCTGGTGGGCGTCGATTCGCCGCGAGGGGACGGCAAGGGTCCGCGATACGGCGGCCCTCGCCGAGTGTGGGTCGCATCGGATGGCGGCGCGCGTGCACGGCCGTGGGGGAGACGCGCCGTCGGGGGGCGCGCCGCCATCCGGTCACGTCGGTCCCGTCGCGCTCCCGCCGCCTCACAGGATCGCCACCGGCGCCACCGGTGTGCCCGTCGCGCCCACGAACGGCTCCGGCATCGCCGACAGCAGGAAGGCGTACCGCCGCTCTTCTCCACAGGCTGTGGACAACTCTTCCAGATTCCAGTTCTGGCCCTGGAGCATCCCCATCTCCACCAGGTCCAGCGCGTGCACGGGCAGCCACAGATCGTCGATCTCGGGTGGAAATATCTCAAACGTGAGCGTGTCGTTGGCGACGGCCGCCACGTCGCGCGCGTGGAACCACTCCGGTGTGCGCACGGACAACCCCGGCGACGGATAGCCGTACCCGTGCTTGTCCCCGGCCAGGTAGACCTGCACCTGGCCGGTCCGCACGAGCACGATGTCGCCGGCACGCACGCGCGTGCCGGCGAGTTCCTCGGCCGCCTCCAGGTCCTCCGGCGTGACCGCGTGGCCCCCGGCCAGCCGGTCCGTGCCCCGCGCGCGTGCCACGTCCAGCAGCACCCCGCGCGAGACGACGTGCCGTGCCGCGGCGATCCCGCTGAACTCGGCGCCGCCGTGCGCCGTGACCGTGTGCGCCGGGCGGCCGTTGTAGAGCTTCCCGGAGTGCGAGACATGGGTGAGCGCGTCCCAGTGGGTGCCCGCCTGGAGCCCCATGGTCACCACGTCGTCGCTGCACGCGACCGTGCCGGGGCCGAACAGCTCCTGGTTGACCTGCACCATGGCGTGCAGCGGGTTGACCCGGCCCGGGATCATCCCGGTCTGGACGCCGTCCTCCCGCAGGGGCAGGGCGAGCGGGACGCGGCGGCCGGTGCGGACGCAGGCGGCGGCCTCGCGCACGACCGCGTCGGTGACGAGGTTCAGGGTCCCGATCTCGTCGTCCGCCCCCCAGCGCCCCCAGTTGTTCACGCGCCCCGCGATCTCGTGGAACTCCTTCGGCAGTGTCATCAGGTGCCTCCCCGGGGCTTGTGTCCGTGCGTCCGACGGGCCATAGAATCTAACGGACCGTCAGAAACCGCGGGAAGGGGCCGGGCGTGGGGAACTTCTTGGCAGGCAAGGTGGTCGCCGTGACGGGGGCCGGGCGCGGCATCGGCCGCGCGGTCGCGCTCGCGGCGGCGGCCGAGGGCGCGAAGGTCGTCGTCAACGACTACGGGGTCGCCGCCGACGGCACCGCGCCGACGAGCGAGGTCGCCGAGGCCGTCGTCAAGGAGATCGAGGCGGCGGGCGGCGAGGCCGTCGCGGTCGCCGACGACATCTCCACGATGGCGGGCGGACAGCGCGTCGTGGACACGGCGGTCGCGGCGTACGGCCGGCTCGACGGGGTCGTGTGCGTGGCGGGCATCCTGCGCGAGCGGATGCTGTTCAACATGACCGAGGCGGAGTGGGACCCCGTGCTCGCCACCCACCTCAAGGGCACGTTCACCGTCTTCCGGGCCGCCTCCGCGGTGATGCGGCAGCAGCGCGCGGGCACACTGATCGGCTTCACCAGCGGCAACCACCAGGGCTCGGTCTCGCAGGCCAACTACAGCGCCGCGAAGGGCGGGATCATCTCGCTGGTGCGCAGCGCCGCGCTCGGGCTGCACAAGTACGGGGTGAGCGCGAACGCCGTCGCCCCCGTGGCCCGTACGCGGATGTCGGCGAACGTCCCCATGGAGCTGGCCGAGATCGGCGAACCGGAGGACGTGGCCGCGCTGGTGGTGTACCTGCTGTCCGACGCGGCCGCGCAGCAGGGGATCACCGGGCAGGTGTACACCGTCGCGGGCCCGAAGATCGCGGTGTGGGCCCAGCCGCGTGAGCTGCGCTCCGTCTACGCCGAGGGCTCCTCCTGGACGCCGGAGCGGATAGCCGAGGTGCTGCCGGGGTCGGTGGGCGCGGACCCGATGCCGATGCTGGACCGGCTGGTGGCGATGGAGCAGGCGGCGCGAGCGGGCTCCCGGCCCAACGCCCGGCCCGATGCCCGGACGGCCTGAGGCGGTCCCCATGGATTTCGGGTTCAGCGAAGAGGACGACGCGTTCCGTGCCGAGGTCCGCTCCTGGCTGGCCGCCCACGCCGACGCGTCGTGCGACAGGCGCGGCTGGGAGCGCACCCTCGGCGCGGCCGGCTGGATCGGGCTCGGCTGGCCCGAGGCGGGATACGGCAACCGCACCGCCACGCTCACCCAGCAGGTCGCCTGGGCCGAGGAGTACGCGCGCTCGGGGGCGCCGGGGCGGTCCGGGCACATCGGCGAGAACCTGCTCGCGCCCACTCTCGTCGCGCACGGCAGCGACGCGCAGAAGCGGAGGTTCCTGCCCCCGATCGCCGCCGGGGCGGAGCTGTGGTGCCAGGGCTACAGCGAGCCCGGGGCCGGCTCCGACCTCGCCGGGATCCGCACGACGGCCGTGCGGGACGGGGAGCGGTACCGGATCAGCGGGCAGAAGATCTGGACCTCGCTCGCCCACGAGGCCGACTGGTGCTTCGTACTGGCCCGCACCGAGCCGGACTCCCGCCGCCATCACGGGCTGAGCTTCCTGCTCGTGCCCATGGACCAGCCCGGCCGCATCGAGGTCCGGCCCATCCGGCAGCTGACCGGCACCAGCGACTTCAACGAGGTCTTCTTCGACGGGGCGCACGCGCGCGTGGAGCACGTCGTCGGGGGCGCGGGGCAGGGCTGGCGGGTCGCCATGAGCCTGCTCGGCTTCGAGCGCGGGGTGTCCACGCTCGCCCAACAGATCGGCTTTGCCGAGGAGTTGGGGCGGGTGGTGCGCAGCGCCGTGGACAGCGGAGCCGCGGCCGACCCCGTCGTACGGTCGCAGCTCGTACGGCAGTGGGCCGAGCTGCGGGCCATGCGCTGGAACGCCCTGCGCACCCTCGGCGGCTCGGGCGATCCCGGCGCGCCCAGCGTCGCCAAGCTGCTCTGGGCCGGCTGGCACCAGCGCCTCGGCGAGCTCGCGGTGCGGGTCCGGGGCGCGGCGGCCTCGGCGGGCCCGGCGGACTGGTCGCCCACGGCGCCGTACGAACTCGACGCGGACCAGCACCTGTTCCTCTTCTCCCGGGCCGACACGATCTACGGCGGCTCCGACCAGGTCCAGCGCACGATCATCGCCGAGCGCGTGCTCGGTCTGCCCAGAGAGCCCAAGGGGGCCGTGTGATGCGTGGAGTGGTGTTCGACGGCGCACAGGTCCGGGTGGTCGACGATCTCGCGGTGCGGGAGCCGGGCCCCGGCGAGGTGCTGGTGGCCGTCGCGGCGGCGGGGCTGTGCCACAGCGACCTGTCCGTGGTGGACGGGACGATTCCCTTTCCGGTGCCGGTGGTGCTGGGACACGAGGGGGCGGGCGTGGTGGAGGCGGTCGGCCCCGGGGTCACGCACGTCGCGCCCGGCGACCACGTGGCGCTGTCCACGCTCGCCAGCTGCGGCACCTGCGCGGAGTGCGACCGGGGCCGGCCGACCATGTGCCGGCAGGCGATCGGCCGCCCCGGCAGGCCCTTCACGCGGGGCACGGGGCCGGTGTACCAGTTCGCCGCCAACTCGGCCTTCGCGGAACGCACGGTCGTCAAGGCCGTCCAGGCGGTGCCGATCCCCGAGGACGTCCCGCTCCCGTCCGCCGCGCTCATCGGGTGCGGGGTGCTCACGGGGGTCGGCGCGGTGCTGAACCGGGCCCGGGTGGACCGGGGGGACAGCGTCGTCGTCATCGGCACCGGCGGGATCGGGCTGAACGTCATCCAGGGCGCGCGCATCGCGGGGGCGCTGCGGATCGTCGCCGTGGACGCCAACCCGGCCAAGGAGGACGCGGCCCGGCAGTTCGGCGCGACCGACTTCCTGACCTCGGCGGACGGCGTGAAGGACGTCCTGCCCACGGGTGCCGACCACGTCTTCGAGTGCGTCGGCCGGACCGAGCTGATCCGGCAGGCGATCGACCTCCTCGACCGGCACGGACAGGCCGTCCTGCTCGGGGTCCCGCCGGCCACGGCCGAGGCGTCCTTCCTCGTCTCCTCCCTCTTCCTGGACAAGTCCGTCCTGGGCTGCCGCTACGGCTCCTCGCGCCCCCAGCGGGACATCCCCCTGTACGCCGAGCTGTACCGCCAAGGGCGGCTGCTCCTCGACGAGTTGGTGACGGCGGTGTACCCGGTGGAGGACTTCGAGAAGGCGCGGGCCGACGCGGAGTCGGGGCGGGTGGCGCGGGCGGTGCTCACGTTCTGACGCCGGTCCGGAACGTCCGGCGATAGGCGGTCGGTGTCACCCCGAGCGCCTGCTGGAGATGCTGGCGCATCGACTGGGCCGTGCCGAAGCCCGTCTCGCGGGCCACCTGGTCGATGGACAGCTCCGTGGTCTCCAGCAGCTGGCGGGCGCGCTCCACGCGCTGCTGGGTGAGCCACTGGCCGGGGCTGACCCCGACCTCCTCGCGGAAGCGGCGGGTGAAGGTCCGTACCGACATGGCCTCCTGCTCGGCCATGTCCCGCAGCTGGATCGGCTCGTGCAGCCGGCCGAGCGCCCAGGCCCGCGCGGCGGTCGTGGTCGCCACCTGCGGGTCGGGGACCGGGCGCCGGATGTACTGGGCCTGGCCGCCGTCGCGGTGCGGCGGGACGACCGTGCGCCGGGCCACGTCGTTGGCGACGGCCGTGCCGAAGTCGCGGCGCACCATGTGCAGGCACAGGTCGATCCCGGCGGCCACCCCGGCCGACGTCAGCACGTCGCCGTCGTCGATGAACAGCACGTCGGCGTCGACCTCGATCTTCGGGAACAGCCGCTGGAAGCGCTCGGCGTCGGCCCAGTGCGTGGTCGCCGGGCGGCCGTCGAGGTAGCCGGCGGCGGCGAGGACGTAGACGCCGGTGCAGATGGAGGCGAGGCGGGTGCCGGGGCGGATGCGGGCGAGGGCGGCGGCCAGTTCGCCGGTGAGGCGGCCCTCGTCGAAGACCGGGCCGAGTTCGTACGACGCGGGGACGATCACCGTGTCGGCCTCGGCGAGGGCCTCGGGCCCATGGGCGACGTGGATCGTGAAGTCGGCGTCCGTCTCGACCGGGCCGGGCGGCCGTACGGAACAGGTCACGACCTCGTACAGTGGCCGGCCCCGTTCGTCCTTCGGGCGGCCGAAGATGCGGTGCGGGATGCCCAGCTCGAAGGGGAGCAGGCCGTCGAGGGCGAGGACGACGATGCGGTGCGGCCGGAATTCCCCGGCGAGAACGTCCATGGCCCGATCCTAGCGAATGCTGTCCTTCGGGCCACTCGATGCGCGGGACTGAAACCTGGACGCTCTATGACGTGACTCAGACAAGCCCAGCCGCAGCCCCCGACCGGGCGACCCCGGTCCCGCCCGCCCGGCGCCCGCGCGTGCACCGCGCCTGGTTCGTCGCGGCCGTCACGTTCGTCACGATCATCGGCGCGGCCGCGTTCCGTTCGCTGCCCGGCCTGCTGATCGATCCGCTGCACCAGGAGTTCGGCTGGTCCCGCGGCACGATCGGCGCGGCCGTCTCCCTCAACCTCGCGCTCTACGGCCTCACGGCCCCGTTCGCCGCCGCCCTCATGGACCGCTTCGGCATCCGCAAGGTGGTCGCCGTCGCGCTGGTCGTGATCGCGACCGGGTCGGGCCTGACCGTGTGGATGACGGCGGCCTGGCAGCTGTGGCTGTGCTGGGGCCTGCTGGTGGGCCTCGGCTCCGGCTCGATGGCGCTCGCCTTCGCGGCGACGGTCACCAACCGCTGGTTCACCGAGCGGCGCGGACTGGTCAGCGGCATCCTCACCGCCGCGTCCGCCTCCGGCCAGCTCATCTTCCTGCCGGTGCTGTCCTGGATCGTCGAGCACCACAGCTGGCGCCCCGCGGCCGTGACGGTCGCCCTGGCCGCCCTCGCCGTCGTCCCCTTCGTCTGGCTCCTGCTGCGGGACCACCCGGCGGACATCGGCGTGAAGCCGTACGGCACAGGGGAGTTCATACCCAAGCCCGCACCGGTGACGGGCGCCGCGCGCCGCACGCTCACCGTGCTGTCCACCTCCGTCCGCACCGGCACCTTCTGGCTGCTGGCCGGCACCTTCGCGATCTGCGGTGCCTCCACCAACGGCCTGATCCAGACCCACTTCGTGCCCGCCGAGCACGACCACGGCATGCCGGTCACCACGGCGGCCTCGCTGCTCGCGGTCGTCGGGGTGTTCGACGTGGCCGGCACGATCGCCTCCGGCTGGTTCACCGACCGCTTCGAACCCCGCCGCCTGCTGGCGGTGTACTACGCCCTGCGCGGCCTCTCCCTCCTCTTCCTCCCGATGCTGCTGGGTCCCGCCGTCCACCCCCCGATGCTCTTCTTCATCGTCTTCTATGGCCTCGACTGGGTGGCCACCGTCCCGCCCACGCTGGCCCTGTGCCGGGAGCAGTTCGGCGAGGACAGCGCCATCGTCTTCGGCTGGGTGCTCGCCTCCCACCAGATCGGCGCGGCCCTGGTCGCCTACCTCGGCGGCGTCGCCCGCGACGTCTTCGGCTCCTACGACCTCGTCTGGTACGCCTCGGGCGCCCTGTGCGCGGCGGCGGCGCTGATGTCCCTGGTGATCCGCCGGGCCGCCCCGCAGGCCCCCGCCCTGGCCGCAGTATCCTGAACGCACGCTTTCGGAAAGGGATGTTGATGACACTCGGCATGGTCCTCGGCGACGCGTTCCTCGTGCCCGCACACGTAGGAACCCCCTCCCGAGGAGCATGCCGTGTCCCCCTCGTCCACGGTCCGCTGGACCGAGAGCGACGTATCCCTCTCCGCCCACTGGCACTCTGAAAGCCGACTCCCGCCGCCCCGGCGGCTGATCGTCGCCGACGACCGCATCCGCGCCGCCACCGCACACCGCCTCGCCGCCGAGGGCACCGCCCTGCTGTGGCGGGGCGACTACCACGGCGCCCGCCAACTGCTGAGCGCACTGGCCCGCCGTATCGACGCCAAGGCACCCGGACCGGCGTCCTCGTCCGCGGCCGAGACCTTCCACCTCCAACGCCGCTTCCGCGCACACCGTGCCCGCGTCCTGGGCCGCCTCCTCGTCCTCCTGGAAGCGGACCATCGCCTCACCCTGCGCCGCGCACCGGACGTCCGCCGCGCCTGCGCCGACGCCTACGGCCCGCCCGCCGGCCCGACTCTCGTCCCGCTGCGC
Source organism: Streptomyces sp. NPDC055966 (assembly GCF_042269865.1). Lineage (NCBI taxonomy): Bacteria > Bacillati > Actinomycetota > Actinomycetes > Kitasatosporales > Streptomycetaceae > Streptomyces > Streptomyces sp. NPDC055966. Next base: position 405,894 of record NZ_JBHJYK010000003.1, on the reverse strand, counting down.
GAACTGCTCGGTGTCCTCGGCGCCCGCCAGTGGCGGGTAACAGGCGTCGACGTCCCGGCCCTGGGCCCCGGCACCCGGATCCACCCGCACTACGGCGTCTTCGCCCCCGTGCGCGGCGAGTACGTCGACCTCGTCGCCGGGGCCCCGCTGCCCGAGGCCGCGACGAGGGGCCGTACCGCCTTCGACCTCGGCACCGGCACCGGCGTCCTCGCCGCCGTCCTGGCCCGGCGCGGCCCGACCCGGATCACCGCGACCGACGTCAGCCCCCGGGCCCGCGCCTGTGCCCGCGACAATCTGAGCCGTCTGGGTCTCGCCGACCGGGTCACGGTCACCGGCCCGGACCTCTACCCGCCCGGCCGGGCCGCGCTCGTCGTCTGCAACCCGCCCTGGCTTCCGGGCCGCCCCGTCTCCCTCCTCGACCAGGGCGTGTACGACCCCGGGGGCGCGATGCTGCACGCCTTCCTGGCCGGGCTCCCCGCCCACCTCGAACCCGGCGGCGAGGGCTGGCTGATCCTCTCCGACCTGGCCGAACACCTGGGCCTGCGCACGCGGGCCGACTTGCTCTCCGCCATCGAGAACGCGGGCCTGACGGTCCTGGGCCGCACGGACACCCGCCCCCGCCACGCACGCGCGAGCGACCCGACCGACCCCCTGCACGCGGCCCGCGCATCCGAGGTGACGTCGCTGTGGCGGCTGGCGGTCAGGCGAGTCTCAGGGGCTGACGGGGCCGAGCCGGGCGAACCGCCCCCGGTGGAACAGCAGCGGGTCCCCGTCGCCGTCCGTGCCCAGCGCGTTCACCCGGCCCACGACGATGAGATGGTCGCCCCCGGGGTGCACGGCCTGGATCGTGCAGTCGATCCAGGCGGCCGCACCGGTCAGGCGGGGTGAGCCGGAGACGGGAGCCGGGGCGTACGCGACCCCCGCGAACTTGTCGGCGCCGCTCGCCGCGAAGGCCCGGCACAGCTCGCCCTGGCCGGCGGCGAGGACGTTGACGCAGAAGACGCCGGCCCGGGCGATGCGCGGCCAGGTGGTCGACGTACGGCCCACCAGGAAGCAGACCAGGGGCGGTTCGAGGGAGAGGGAGGAGAAGGACTGGCAGGCGAAGCCGGCGGGGCCCGGTTCGTCCTCGGCGGCCGGGGCGGTGACGACCGTGACCCCGGTCGCGAAGTGCCCCAGCACCCGCCGGAACTCCCCGGCCTCCACCGGCGCCCGCTCATCCTCCCGGACGCACCGCAACTGCGGCCGCGGCAACGGCTCGACCGGCCTCGGCGCCGGGGCCGACCTGAGGTATCGGACGGCTGCCGCTGCCGCCCCTGCGTGTCCCATCACACCGTCCATTGAAGCTGACGGTACGTCAGATGAGAAGCGCCCCGGACGCCCTCATCGCCCCCGGAACTCAGGACTTCTGCGCTCCACGAACGCCCGCAGCCCGTCCTGGGCGTCCGCGGTCGTCATGTTGATCTCCTGGGCCCAGGCCTCCGCGGCGAAGGCGGTCGCGCGGTCCGTGTCGAGGGAGGTGTTCACCAGGTGCTTGGTCAGGGCCAGCGCGCGGGTGGGACCGGCCGCCAGGCGGGCCGCCCACGCGCGGGCCGTCTTCTCCAGGTCGCCGTCCGGCACGACCCGGTTGACCAGGCCCAGCCGCTCCGCCTCCGGCGCCGGGAGCGCGTCCCCGAAGAACATCAGCTCCTTGGCCCGGTGGGGGCCCAGGAGGCGGGGGAGCAGATAGGCGCCGCCCGCGTCCGGCACCAGGCCCCGGCGCACGAACACCTCGATGAAGCGGGCCGACTCGGCCGCCACGACCAGGTCACAGGCCAGCGCCAGATGCGCGCCGAGGCCCGCCGCCGTGCCGTTCACGGCGGCGAGCACCGGCTTCTCGCAGTCCAGCACGGCCGCGATCAGGCGCTGGGCGCCCAGGCGGAGGACGCGGGCCACGTCTCCGGGAAGCCGTTCCCCGCTCCCGCCGCCGCGCAGGTCCGCCCCCGCGCAGAAGCCCCGACCGGTGCCGGTCAGCACCAGGGCCCGTACGTCCGGGTCCGCCGAGGCCGCCGTGAACAGTTCGACCAGGCGGTCCCGCATGTCCGGCGTGAGGGCGTTCAGCGACTCCGGGCGGGACAGGGTGACGTACGAGACCTGGTCCCTGACCTCGTGCTCGATCCCGGTGCCCGGCGCCCGCGGCGTCATCGGCACACCACCAGCGCGTCCAGCGCCACCGCGCCCTGCCCCCGCTCCAGCACCATCAGCGGGTTGATGTCCAACTCGGCGATGTGGTCGCCGAGTTCGAGTGCCATGCGCTGGACCCGCAGGACCACCTCCACCAGGGCGTCCCGGTCGGCCGGCGGGCGGCCGCGGACGCCGTCCAGCAGGGCCCGGCCGCGCAGTTCGGCGAGCATGGCGTGGGCCTGGTCCTCGCCGAACGGCGGGACGCGGACCGCCGCGTCGTGCAGGACCTCCACCAGGACCCCGCCGAGGCCCACCGTCACGGTCGGGCCGAACAGGTCGTCGTGCGTGACCCCGACGACCATCTCGACGCCCTGCTCGACCATCTGGCACACCAGGATCCCGTCCAGCGAGACCCCCTCGTAGCGCGCGATGTCCGTCAGCTCGCGGTAGGCCTCCCGGACCTGGCTGGCCGATGTCAGGCCGACCTTCACCAGGCCCAGTTCGGTCTTGTGGGCGATCTGCGCGCCGGAGGCCTTCATCACCACCGGGTAGCCGACCTGGGCGGCCGCCCGTACGGCCGCCGCCGCGCTGGTCACCAGCTGTTCGCGCGGCACCCGGATGCCGTAGGCGCGCAGCAGCTGCTTGGCCGCGTGCTCGCTGAGCCGGCGGCCCGGGCTCATCAGGGCCTCCGCCTTGCGGTAGGAGGGGGAGGGGGTGCGCGGGGCCTCGTCGAAGGGGGAGCGGTACTCGCTGACGAAGGCGTGGTGGCCCAGCCAGGCCCGGACCGCCGTCAGGCAGTTGCCGACCGTACGGAAGGTCGCCACCCGGGAGGAGCCGAGCAGCACCTCGCGGTACGCGGGCTCCGTGCCGACCGGGGAGCCCCACACCACGCAGATCAGCTTGTCCGTCTCCTCGGCCGCCGCCACCAGGTCCGCGACCAGCCTGTCGCTCAGCGGCGGGAAGGGGCCGGTGACCGGGCAGATCAGGACGCCGACCGAGGGGTCCGCGAGGAGCGCGTCGATGATCTTGCGGCCGCGGTGGTCGCCCACCGGGTGGCCGCCGTTGTCCACCGGGTTGGCCACGCTCAGGTACTCCGGGATCCACTGGTGCAGCTCCGCCTGCCGGTCCTCGGACAGCCTCGGCAGCCTCAGCCCCATCCCGGCCGCCAGGTCGGCGACGTGCGCGCCGGTGCCGCCCGAGATCGAGTAGACGGCCACCCCGTCCGCCAGCGGGGCCCGCGCCCGCGCCAACAGGGTCGCGGTGTCCTGGAGTTCGTCGAGTCCGTCGACGCGTACGACGCCGTACTGGCGCATCGCCGCGTCCACCACGTCGTCGGCTCCGGTCAGCTTGCCGGTGTGCGAGGCGGCCGTACGCGCCCCGGCCTCGGTGCGGCCCACCTTCACCGCGACCACCGGCACCCCGCGGCGGGCGGCGCGGTCGGCGGCCAGCAGGAAGGCGCGGCCGTCCTTGAGACCCTCCACGTAGGCGGCGATGGCGCCGACCTCGGGCTGTTCGGCGAAGTACGAGATGAAGTCGGCGGTCTCCAGATCGGCCTCGTTGCCGGTCGGCGCCCAGTGCGACAGACGGACGCCCAGCTGCTGCAGCGAGAACACCGGGCGGCCCTGGTGGCCGGACTGGGTGATCAGGGCGATCGCCGGGCCGGTGAGGTCCTCCCGGAACCGCTCGAAGGCGTTCAGGTTGGTGTTCGGGCCGAGCAGGCGCAGGCCCGAGCGGCGTACGGCCTCCGCGAGCCGCCGCTGCGCCTCGGCGCCCGCCTCGCCGGTCTCGGCGAAGCCCGAGGCGAAGGCCACCGCGAACTTCACCTTCGCGTCGGCCAGTTGCTCGATCAGCGGCAGCGGATCGGCGACGAGGAGGACGGCCAGGTCGATCTGGCCGGGCGGCAGGTCGGCGACGGAGGCGACGCACGGGACGCCGAAGACGGCAGGGCGGGTCGGGTGCACCGGGTGCACCCGCGCGCCGACCCGCTCGGCCCAGGCCAGCAGCTGCCGGGTGATCCCCGTGTTGGGCCGCCCCTCGGCGTCCGAGGCGCCGATCACGGCGACGGACTCGGGGCGGAAGAAGCGGGTCAGATCCGGTACGTCCGCGTACAGCGGGCGCCCGCCGACGTCGAGGTCGTCGACCCGGTCGTGGACCGCGAGCCCGGGCCGCTGCTCGCCGCAGGCGATGACCCGGGCCCGGCGGGAGTCGGTGGTGAGGGTGCCGTGGGTTGATCCAAGCATCGGTCCGCCCCGCTCCTGTGAGACAGCAGAAGTAAACTGACGCAGTGTCAGATTACTGAACTGACGCATTGTCAGGAACTGGTCGGACATTCAAAGTTACCGGCGGGTGCGCCGTCCCGTCACCGGTCCCGTCGTCAACCCTGCCCCCGGACCGTCATCGGCCCCGTCACCGATTGGTCCTGGCCACCGCCTTCGCGATCTTCCCGGCGTCCAGCGCCAGTTCGCGGAGCATCCCGCTGATCGGGTTGGTGAACCCGGTGAAGTACAGGCCGGGCGCCTGCGCGGGGGTGCGGCCGCCGCGCACGACCGGCATGCCCCGCCCGTCGAGGACGTCGAGATGGCCGACCAGCTCCTCCAGTGCCCGCGCGTAGCCCGTCGCCGCGATCACCGCGTCCGTCTCGACCCGGCTGCCGTCGGCGAGGACCACCTTTCCGGGGTTCCCGCCCTCGAAGGAGTCGACGGCGGCCACGATCTCCACCGTGCCCGCGCGCACGGCGTCGATCAGGCCGGCGTCCTGCACCGGGATCGCGCCCTGACGCACCCTGCTGTACAGCCCGGTGTCCGGGCGTGGCAGCCCGTGCGCCGCGAGGTCCGGCAGGGTCGCCTTCGCGAACGGCCCGGCCAGCCGGTCCACGAGGCCCACCGGCAGCCGCCGTACCAGCACGCCCGTGTACTGCGCGGCCCAGCCGAGCGTCGAGCGGCGCAGGATGTGCGGGGCGGTCCGCACCGCCAGCCGCACCCGCGCCGCTCCGCCCTCGACCAGGTCCACGGCGATCTCCGCGCCGGTGTTGCCGGCCCCGACGACCAGCACGTCCCGGCCCGCGTACGGCTCGGCGTTCCGGTACGCGCCGGCATGCAGCAGCTCCCCGGTGTAGTCGTCGAGGCCCGGCCAGTCGGGCAGCCGCGGGGTGTGGTTGTGGCCGGTGGCGACGACGACCGCGCTGCCGGTCAGCTCGCGGCCGCCGGAGGCGTGCAGCAGCCAGCCGGTGCCGTCCGGCGTCCGGTCGACGCGGAAGACCTCCACGCCGGTGACGATCTCCAGCTCGTGGTGGTCGGCGTACTTCTCCAGGTAGCGCACCACGTCGTCCCGGGCGACCCAGCGCCCGAACCTCCGGGGGATCGCGAGGCCGGGCAGGGCGGACAGCCGCCGTGTGGTGTGCAGCCGGAGGCGGTCGTAGTGTCCGCGCCAGGAGGCGCCCACCCGGTCCGCCTTCTCCAGGACCACTGCCCGCACGCCCCGCGCCCGCAGCGCGTACGCGGCCGCCAGGCCGCCCGGCCCGGCGCCGATGACGTACACCGGGTGGCCGGCGGAGGCCGGGGCGGGCCGCGGGGAGGCGGGCGTGGAAGCGGAATGTGAGTCGGCCATACCCGGAGCGTAATCACCCACCTGCTTGATGGGTCTCGGTCAAGACCGGAATTGGTTGCGGATTGATCACGGGTGTACGGGAAGGGTTCGCGACCGGTGAAGAAACGCCCCAACTCATGGCCGGTTACCGCCTGTTGCTCACCGCCTGCCGGTCACCGCCCCTCGGCGTGACGGCCGGGCTCCGGCGGTGGGCTTTACGGCACATCTGACGTACCGTCAGATCCATGGACTCCATATGGCTGGACGGCGCCCAGTGGCTGGCGGTGCTGCGGATCGGCCTCGGGCTGTGGTGGCTGGAGAGCTGGCGGCACAAGGACAAGAAGGCCTGGTTCGAGCGGGGCAGCGGCATCGCGTGGGCGGCCGGGATCGCGGAGAAGCACCGCTGGGCGGTGGTGCGCGGCGGCTTCGCGGCGACGGTGAAGCCGCACCCGAAGCTGATGGCCTACGTCGTCGCCTACGCCGAACTCTCCCTCGGCCTCGGCCTGATCCTCGGCTTCCTGACCCCGGTGGCACTGATCGGCGGCCTGCTGCTGAACGGCATCTACTTCGTGCTGATGATCCACGACTGGGCCGAGCAGGGGCAGAACTCGATGATGGCGCTGATCTCGCTGGTCGGCCTCTTCGCGATGGCCTGGCAGACCTGGTCGATCGACGCCTGGCTGGGGTGGTTCCGATGAGCACGGCGCGCCACGACATCCCTGAGCCCGACGCCTTCACCCGCCCGTACTGGGACGCGGCCGCCGCGGGCCGGCTGCTGATCCGCCGCTGCGGGGCCTGCGGCCGGGCCCACCACTACCCCCGCGAGTTCTGCCCGCACTGCTGGAGCGAGGACGTGACCTGGGAAGAGGCGAGCGGCCGGGCCGCGCTCTACACCTGGTCCACCGTCCACCGCAACGACCTGCCGCCCTTCGGCGAGCGCACGCCGTACGTCGCCGCCGTCGTCGACCTGGCCGAGGGGCCGCGGATGATGACGGAGCTCGTGAACTGCCCGGAGGGGACACCGGCCGCCGGGATGGCGCTGCGGGTGGCGTACCGGGACGGAAATCCGGTGTTCGAGCCGGGCGGCTGAACCCGATCATTGGGGTGCATGAGCCCTGAGAACTGGTATCTCACCGAAGATCTCGACGAGTTCCTCGCCCGCGCGGGAGACTTCCTGCACTCCCGCCCGGCCCTGCACACGGTCCCGCTGACCGTGACGGACGGGCTGCGCCGCCGCGGCCCGCACGTCTACGGCCCCGAGGACCCTGTCTTCGGCATCCTGTCCGAAGACGGGGGCGGTCCGATCCGCGCGGTCCTGCTCCACACCCCGCCCTTCCCGGTGCACGTCACCCCGCTCACCCCGGACGAGGCGGACGCCCTGGCGGCCCGTCTCGCGGACCTGGACCACCTGGTCTCCGGGATCTCCGCCGCGCGCGGGACGGCGGAGGCCTTCGCGGCGGCCTGGCAGCGGCGGACGGGAGCGGCGGGCAGTGTCCGTCAGCGGCAACGGCTGTACCGGCTGGAGGAGTTGACGGTGCCGGAGCCGAGGCCCGAGGGGCGGGCGCGGATCGCCGAGGAGAGGGATCGCGCGTTGCTCGCCCGCTGGTACGGCGCCTTCCACGAGGACGTCGGAACGTCACGCGGGCAGGACCCGGGCGAGTGGGCCGACGCCCGCCTCTCCCACGACGGCGTGACCCTCTGGGAGAGGGCCGACGGCACACCCGTCTCCCTGGTCGGGACCACCCCGCGGATCGCCGGCCAGGTCCGCGTCGCCCCGGTCTACACCCCGGCCGAACTGCGCGGCCGGGGCTACGCGGGCGCGGCCACGGCGGCGGCGAGCCGGGCCGCGCGGGAGGCCGGGGCCGCGGAGGTCGTCCTCTTCACGGACCTCGCCAATCCGACGAGCAACGGCCTGTACCAGCGGATCGGGTACCGGCCGGTGGCGGACTTCGCGGTGTGGGGGTTCGGGGACTGAGCCCTCACGGCCAGAGCAGCCCCTTGCTCCACCCGAACTCCGTGCTCCGGTACTCCAGCCGCACGTGCCGGCGCTCCGGGTCGCCCTGGAAGAACTCCACCGTTTCGGGGTGCAGCCGGTACAGGGTCCAGGTCGGGGACGGCTCGGCCGGGTTGGCGCGGGCGCGGTCCCAGGCAGCCTCCGAGGCCCGGCGCAGTTCGGCGACCGAGGCCAGCCCCTCGCTCTGGCGGCCCGTGAGCGCCGCCGCCAGCGCGCCCGTCGAGCGGGCGTGCAGGTCCGCCTGGCTCTCGGTCGAGGGGGCCGCCGTCACCGGGCCGCGCACCCGGACCTGGCGGCCCAGCACCGGCCAGTAGAAGGCCAGGGCGGCGTGCGGATGGGCGGCGAGGGCGCGGCCCTTGCGGCTGGTGCGGTGTGTGGCGAAGGCCCAGCCGTCCGCGTCGGCGCCGTGCAGCATCACGATCCGTACGTCCGGCCGCCCCTCCTCGTCCACGGTCGCCAGCGACATCGTGTGCGGCTCCGGCTGCCCGGCCGCCACCGCGTCCGCGAACCAGTCGGTGAACAGGAGCAGGGGCGTCGGCGGGGCGGTGCCGGGGTCGAAGGCGGGCAGTGTCGTGGTACCCGCGTCCCACACCCGCAGCGACCGCAGCAGCGCCGGGAGATCAGTTGCCATGTCCTCCATGGTCACACCCGCAGGCCGGGCCCCTGCTCACACCTGACCGAGGTCCGACGACACCCACCGCTCGGGACGCATGTGGACCACCACCTGCTCCCCGTGGTTCTTCCAGGCGAAGTCGACGTAGCCGGGCACCTTCTCGGCCGGCAGATAGCGTGCGGAGATCTCCCGGAGCCCCTCGATCGTCGCCGGGTCCGTCCTCACCACCGGGCCCTCCACCGACACGTACCGGATCGTCGGCTCCAGCCGGTCGACCAACAGAGTGAACCGGCCCGCCTCGCCGATCAGGCCGTACTTGCGGGACTCCCGCCCCGTCATGATCCAGACGTCCCCGCCGGGCTCGTACCAGTACCAGATCGGCACGGTCAGCGGGGCCCGCCCCGGGCCCGCGTCCACCGCCAGCGCGGCGACGTGCGGCTCGGCCAGGAACGCCTCGCGCTCTGCGCGGCTCAACGCCATGTCGGTCTCCTCCGGCTGTCCGGTGTGGGGCCGCGGTGACAGCGGCCGGTACGGACCGTCTTCCCGCACCGCCGCCCGGCCGATCAGTTCCGGCCGAGCACCACCGTCCCGGACGAACAGAACCATCCCCCCGTCCCCGAGGCGACCCCGAGCCGGGGCGGCTGCCCGTCCCGGCCCCGCACCTGCCGCTCGCCCGCCTCCCCGCGCAGTTGCCGTACCGCCTCCGCCAGCAGGAACAGGCCCCGCATCCCGGGGTGTTGGGCCGACAGGCCGCCGCCGTCCGTGTTCACCGGCAGTTCCCCGCCCCGCACCAGCAGCCGCCCCTTCTCCACGAACGCCCCGCCCTCGCCCTTCCCGCAGAAGCCCAGGTCCTCCAGGGTCACCAGGGTCATGTAGGTGAAGGCGTCGTAGATCTCCGCGAAGTCGATCTCGGCGGGGCGCACGCCCGCCCGCTCGAAGGCGAGCCGGCCGCTCACCGCCGCCGGGGAGACCGTGAAGTCCGCCCACTCGGACATCGTCGCGTGCGAGGTGTGCTCGCCGGTGCCGAGGATCCAGACGGGGGCCGTACGGCAGTCCCGTACGTACTCCTCGGCCGCCAGCAGCACCGCCGCGCCGCCGTCCGAGCGGATGCAGCAGTGCAGCTTGGTGAACGGGTCGGCGATCATCGGGCCGGCCAGGACGTCGTCCACCGTGACGGGGGTGCGGAACATCGCCTCCGGGTTCAGGGCGGCGTTCGCCCTCGCCTGCACCGCCACCTCGGCCAACTGCTCGACGGTCGTGCCGTGTTCGACCATGTGGCGGCGGGCGGCCATCGCGTACTTGGCGATCAGCGTGTGGCCGTAGGGGACCTCGAACTGGAGGGGGCCGCGCGCGCCGAAGGACAGGTCGCCCGTCCTGCGGCCCGCCTTGATGTCGGCGCGGGCCGTGGAGCCGTAGACGAGGAGGACGGCGTTCGCATGGCCCGCCGCGATCGCGTCCGCCGCGTGCGCCGCCATCACCTCCCAGGTCGAACCGCCGACCGAGGTGGAGTCCACCCAGGTCGGGCGCAGGCCCAGATACTCGGCGACCTCGACCGGCGCCAGCGTGCCGAGGCCGGCGGAGGCGAGGCCGTCGACCACCGCGCGGTCCAGTCCGGCGTCCGCGAGGGCGCGGCGGGCCGCCTGCGCGTGCAGGGTGTACGGCGTCGCGTCGGCCACCCGCCCGCAGTCCGACAGCGCCACCCCGACCACGGCGACCTTCCGGCTCCCGGCAGTCATACGGTCCTCCGTCCCCTGTGCATCTCGCTTCGGCGCTTCTAATATGACGGACCGTCAGATCCGGTGGAAGAGGCCGGGACGAGGCAGCGAAGAGGCAGGGGAAAGCCATGGACACGCGTCTCACCGCCGAACAGCACGAGATCCGCCGCACCCTGCGTGAACTCCTCCACAAGCGCTGCGGCCCCGAGGAACTGCGCGCCGCACTCGCCGCCCCCGCCGGACACGACCCCGCCCTCTGGACCGCCCTCGCCGACCGGCTCGGCCTGCCGGGGCTCGCCCTGCCCGAGCGGTACGGCGGGATCGGCTGCCCGGTCACCGAACTGGCCCTCGCCTGCGAGGAGACCGGTCGCGCGCTCGCCCCCTCCCCGCTGCTCGCCACCGCTGTGCTCGTGGCGCCCCTCGTGCTCGCCCTCGGTACGGAGGCCCAGCGCTCCGGGCTGCTGCCCCGCCTCGCCGCCGGCACCCTCACCGCCGCCCTCGCCGTACCGGGCACCGGCCTCGCCACCGCGCTCGCCCTGACCGGCGACAACGGCGGCTTCTCGGCCGGCGGCGGCCGGGCCGGCGGTGTCCAGGCCCGGCGCGCGGCGGACGGCTGGCTGCTGTACGGGCAGGCCGACCAGGTGCTCGACGGGCACAGCGCCGGACTGCTGCTCGTCGCCGCGCACACCGGCGGCTTCGCCCGCGCCCGGACCCGGCTGTTCCTGGTGCCCGGCGACGCGCCGGGCCTCGTCCGCGCCCGGCAGACCGCCCTCGACGCCACCCGCCCCCAGGCGCGCGTCCAACTGCGCGACGTGCCCGCCGAGGTGCTGGGCGAGGAGGACACGGAGGTGCTGTCCGCCCTCGCCGGCCTCGGGGACGGGGTCGCCGCCGTGCTCGCCTGCGAGGCCGTCGGGGCGGCCGACCGGGTGCTGGAGCGGACCGTGGAGTACGTCGGGCAGCGCGAGCAGTTCGGCCGCCCGATCGGCTCCTTCCAGGCGGTGAAACACCGGCTGGCCGAGGTGTACGTGGCGGTGCAGGCGGCCCGCTCGGCCGCGTACTACGCCGCCTGGGCGACCGCTCAGGAATCAGAAGGTGCGGCGCGAAGCGCCTCGTTGGAAGGGCGGTGGCGGGAGGCGGGTGGGACGGCCGGCGGGCTGGCCCTCGCCCAGGCCCTGGAGGCGCTGCGGCTGGCCGCCGCCGAGGGCATCCAGCTGCACGGCGGGATCGGCTTCACCTGGGAGCACGACGCCCACCTGTACTTCAAGCGGGCGGCCGGGGACGAGCTGCTGTTCGGCCCGCCGCACCGGCTGCGGGAGCGGGCCGCCGAGGCCGCCGGGCTGTTCGGGCGCGGGGAGGTGGCGGTGTGATCGGCGTCCGGATGGTGCAGAAGGTGTCCTCGACGCGGGGGTTCGCGAAGGTCGCCCCGCATGTGATCCCGGCCCTCGACCGCACCGTGCACCGGCTCACCCGGGGCAGGGTGCTGCTCAGCGCCCAGATGCTGCCCGGGGTGATCCTCACGTCCACGGGCGCCCGAAGCGGGCTCCCCCGCAGGACCCCGCTGGCCTGCATGCCGGAGGAGGACGGACGGAGCTGGCTGCTCGTCGGCTCCAACTTCGGCCGTCCGGGCCATCCGGCGTGGACGCACAACCTCCTCGCCCATCCGGATGCCTCGATCAGCTGGCAGGGGCGGGACATCCCGGTGGCGGCCCGGCTGCTGACGGGGGAGGAGAGGGCGGTGGCCTGGCGGTCGGCCGTCGCGTTCTGGCCGCCGTACGTCGCCTACCAGGAGCGGGTGACGCGGGAGATCCGACTGTTCCGGCTGGTCACAAGGTAGCCAGGCGCTCCGCCAGCAGGATCGCCCCGATGCCCAGCATCGCCGCTCCCGACGTCCGCGTCACCGCCCGGGCCGCCGCCGGCCGGGCGGACAGCAGGGCGCGGGCCAGGACGCCCACGGTGAGATAGACGGCCGCGCAGCACGCCATGTGCAGCAGGCCGAGGGCCGCCGTCTGGGCCGGGACCGGCAGACGGGTGCCGCGCAGGGTGAGGAACTGGGGGAGGACGGAGAGGTAGAGCAGCAGGCCCTTCGGGTTCAGACCGCTGATCGTGGCGCCCCGGAGGAAGAGCCGCCCCCCGGCCGCGTCCGGGACCGCGTCCGGGGCCCCGGACGCGACGGGTACGGCCGGGCGCCGCAGGACCCCCCACCCCAGCCACAGCAGATACCCGGCGCCCGCGACCGTCAGCGCGGTCAGCAGCTTCGGCGAGCCCGCCACCAGGACCGCCAGGCCCGCCGTGGCGAGGGCCGTGTGCAGGGCGTACCCCGAGACCAGGCCCGCCACCGCGCGCGGCACCGAGCGGCCGCGCAGGGCGGTCGCGATGACGTACGCCCAGTCGGCACCCGGTACGCACACCAGCAGCAGGTCCACGGCGAGGAAGGAGAAGAGGAGTCCCGAATCCATGCCGGTGACATTAGGTGGGAATGGCCCGAAAGTGTTCCCGATGTTTTCCCGTGATCGCGTGCTTCGGGGGAAGATCTGCCGTATGGACGACGTGGACCGGAAAATCCTTGCCGAGCTCCAGCAGGACGGGCGGCTGACCGTGACCGAGCTGGCCGCGCGGGTGCGGCTGAGTGTCTCGCCCTGTCACCGGCGGCTGCGCGAGCTGGAGCGCTCCGGCGCCATCGAGGGCTACCGCGCGGTGGTGGACCCGGCCGCGCTCGGGCTGAACTTCGAGGCGCTGGTCTTCGTGTCCATGCGGCAGGAGGACCGGGACACGGTGGCCGACTTCGAGCGGGCGGTCAGCGAGCTGGAGCACGTGCTCGACGCCCAGCGGCTCTTCGGCGAGCCCGACTATCTGCTCCGCATCGCCACCGCCGACCTCGCCGCCTTCCAGCGGCTGTACGACGACCGGCTCGCGACCCTGCCGGGCGTGCAGCGGCTGACGTCGACCCTGGTGATGAAGCACGTCGTACGGGACCGGCCACTGCCGGCGTAGCACGGCAGGCGGCAGCTCATCTCGATGAACTACCGCCTGCCAGACAGGACTTGGGAAAGGGAAAGGAGGAGGGGGTTACTTCGTCGGCTTCTTTCCCGTCACGCCCAGGTGGACCAACAGCGCCAGGTTCGGCTTCAGTTCGGCCTGTTTCACGCCCCAGGACGAGAAGCCCTTCTGGTGGGCCGCCACCGCCGCGAGCATCGCGACCAGCGAGCCGGCCACCGCCGCCGGGTTCACGTCCTTGTCGACCCTGCCCTTGGCCTGGAGTTCGGCGATGGAGTCCGCGAGGGAGTTGTTCACCGAGTTGAGGATCTTCATCCGGAGCTTGTAGAACCGTTTGTCCCCTTCGGCCGCGCCAAGGTCGACCACCCGCAGGATGGCGTCGTTCTTCCGCCAGAACTCCAGGAATCCGTCCACGAGTTCCTGCGCGGTCTGCCACCCGGACTTGCCGGCCCATGACCGCCCTTCGAGCAGCTCGGTCAACCCGGCGCCCTCGGTGGCCATTTGCTCGGCGATCTCCAGGACGGCACCTTCGACGTCCGGGAAGTACTGATAGAAGGTCGCGGGCGAAGTGCCCGCTTTCCGGGCGACATCGATGACCTTGACGTCCCGGTACGGGGAGGAGCTGAGCATCTCGCTGAGGCAGTCGAGCAGCTTCTGCCGGGTCGCCTGCCCACGCCGGCCGGCCACGCGGCCGTCGACGGTACGCACTTGTCCTGTCATGCCGTCAGCTTACCGAGGGGTGATCGGAGCGCGATTCGGCCGACTGCAAATGGGGTGCACGGGGGCTCTGAGGGTGGTGTGCCTGGTCTGCGGGGTGCGGGCGGCCCGGTTACTTTGGCGGCATGGCCGAAAACAGGGCATCCGCGAACGAAGCGCCGGATGAGGCGGAAGAGGTGGTCGAGGGGGAAGTGGTCGAGGCGGCAGGTGCGGATGAGCCGTACGGGGAGGGCGTGCCCTGCTGGGTGGACGCCCAGCTGCCCGACGTCGAGGCGGGCAAGCGCTTCTACGGCGAGCTGTTCGGGTGGTCCTTCGAGGACGCGTACGGCTCCTCGGTGTGGGCCCGGCTGGACGGACGGCCGGTCGCCGCGCTCGTGCCCAAGACCGACGGCAGGATGCCCACCGTCTGGACGGTGTACTTCGCCACCCCCGACGCCGCTGCGTTCACCCGGCGGATCCTCGCGGCCGGCGGACAGGTGGTGACGGCGCCCACCCCGCTGGGCGACCTGGGCGCCGCCGCTCTCGCCGCCGACTCCGAGGGCGCGGTGTTCGGCCTGTGGCAGCCGGGCCGGCACCGGGGCTTCGGGGTCCGCCGCGAGCCCGGCAGCTTCGTCTGGGCCCAGCTGTACACGCGCGACATCTCCGCCGCCAACACCTTCTACGGCACCCTCTTCCACGACGCCCTCTTCGGTGCGGGCGCCGAGCCCGACTTCGGGCGGGCCGAGGTCACCGAGGTGTTCCCGGCCGAGATGCCCCCGCACGTCCTCGCCCACTTCCGGGTCGCCGGTCTGGGTGACGCGCTCGGGGCCGTCCAGCGGCTCGGCGGCCGGGTGCAGGCGCCACCCTTCGAGACGTCGTACGGAGCTGTGGCGGTCGTCACCGACAATCAGGGGGCGTCGTTCGCACTATTGCAGCGGTGATCCGGCCGACGCGGCGGCGATCCGTCAGCTTTGGTCGGATTAAGTGCCAGACACCCCGATATTTCGCCGGGTTCGCAACGAGCCGCCCGGCCAGGAAGAATCAGGGTGCGTGCCGCCACGGCGGTGCGGTGGTGAGACGCTGCACGTCGGTCGCGTACATATGGGGTGGCGCGGCCAGTACGGGGAGGTGGCAGGCAAGTGGTGGATCAGCTGACGCAGCACGATCCGCGGCGGATCGGGCCGTTCGAGGTGCTGGGGCGGCTGGGCGCCGGCGGCATGGGGCTGGTCTATCTCGCGCGCTCGGCGTCCGGCCGGCGCGTGGCGATCAAGACAGTGCGCACCGAACTGGCCGAGGACCAGCTCTTCCGCGTCCGCTTCACCCGTGAGGTGGAGGCGGCCCGCGCGGTCTCCGGGTTCTACACGGCCGCGGTGGTCGACGCCGACCCGCGCGCCGCCGTGCCCTGGCTGGCCACGGCCTACGTGCCCGCGCCGTCCCTCGAAGAGATAGTGAACGACTGCGGGCCCCTCCCGGCCCAGGCCGTGCGCTGGCTCGCGGCGGGCGTCGCCGAGGCCCTCCAGTCCATCCACGGCGCGGGACTCGTGCACCGGGACCTGAAGCCGTCCAACGTGCTCGTGGTCGAGGACGGCCCCCGGGTGATCGACTTCGGCATCGCGTCCGGCGTCTCGAACACCCGCCTGACCATGACCAACGTCGCCGTCGGCACCCCCGCCTACATGTCCCCGGAGCAGGCCAAGGACTCCCGCAGCGTCACCGGCGCCAGCGACGTCTTCTCGCTCGGCTCCATGCTGGTCTTCGCGGCGACCGGCCACCCGCCCTTCCACGGCGCCAACCCGGTCGAGACGGTCTTCATGCTGCTGCGCGAGGGCCCGGACCTGACCGGCCTGCCCGACGAGCTGCGCCCGCTCATCGAGGTCTGCATGCAGATGGAGGCCACGGGCCGTCCCTCCCCGGCCGACCTCCAGGCCCAGCTCGCACCCCATCTCTTCGGCTCCGGCTCCGACGACAGCGGCACCGCTTCGGCCTGGCTGCCCGAGAAGGCCGTCGCCCTCATCGAGTCCCGCCGCGGCGGCGGCCGCCCCGCCCCCAGGCCCGCCACCCCGGCCGGCACCGGCGGCGGGCGCAGCGGCGGCGGCCGTCCGGCGGTCCCCCCGCTGCCCTCGTACGACCCGCCCGTCCCCGCCCCGGCGCCCGCCGGTGTCCCGGACGCCGGCCCGGTCCGCCTCGCCGGCGCCCAGGTGCCCATCGGCCCCGGCCCGCGCGTCGCCGACGCCCGCGCCGCCGCCGTCAAGGCACCCCCGCCGGAGGCCGGCCTGGTGGCCACCTGGTCCCGCCCGCGCCCCGGCGTCGCCGGCGCCGGCGACGACCTGCCGGCCGCGCCGCCCGTGCCCCCGGAGACGGCGAGCGGCTGGCGCCCCTGGCGGTTCCGCATGTCCAACGACGTCTGGGGCACCCCCACCGTGGGCGGCGACCTGGTCTACGTCACCTCCTTCGAGGTGCACGCCCTGGACGTGGCCACCGGCCGCCGGCGCTTCAAGACGCGGGACGTCGCCTGGTCCATGGCCGTGGCGGACGGCCGTATCCACGCCTCCGACGGCCCGACCCTGTTCGCCCTGGACGCCCGCGAGGGCGGCGACCTGTGGCGGCTGTCGACGGACGCCTGGGTGTACTCCCTCAAGGCCGACCACGGCACGGTCGTCACCGGCACCCGCGGCGGCGGCGTCCAGGCCTGGGAGGCCGCGACGGGTCAGAAGCTGTGGGAGATCAGCGGCTGCCAGACCGACTTCGAGTCCCCCGAGGCCGGCCCGCTCGTCCACGACGGCACGGTCTACGTGTGGCAGAACGCCCGGCTGCGCGCCCTGGAGGCCCGCACCGGCGAGGAGCGCTGGTCGTACCCGGTCGGCGACGCGGCCTCCTGCGGCGGTGTGCCCGTGCGCCTCGCCCCGGCCGCCGACGGCTACGTCTACGTCTCCGCGGGCACCCGGGTGATCGCCGTCGAGGCGGCGAGCGGCATGGTCCGCTGGCACTTCGAGTCCCCGGCCGTCTTCCTGAGCCCGCCGACCTTCGCGCCCGGCCCGGCGGTCACGGGCGGCGGCGTCTACCTCGCCGACTACCTCGGCACGGTCTACGCCCTCGACGCCACCGACGGCCGTGACCGCTGGCGCATCGCGACCGAGGCCCGCTCCTCGATCGAGCCGGTCCTCGTCGCCGCCGGCCACGTCCACGTGGGCAGCGGCAAGGCCCTCTACACCCTGGACGCGGTCACCGGCACGCCCAAGTGGCGCTTCCAGGCGGGCGGCGACGTCGTGGGCGCGCCCGCGGTGGCCGAGGGCCGCATCCACTTCGGCTCCACCGACCACCTCCTCTACACCCTCAAGGCCGACGACGGCCGGCTGCGCTGGAAGCTGGCGACGGGCGGCGAGATCACCGGCTCCCCGGTGGTCAGGGACGGCGTGGTGTACGCGTGCAGCAAGGACCGGTGCGTGTACGCGCTGGACGCGGAGAAGGGCACGGGCACGGCGCGGACGGCGTAGCGCGGCCTCGCCCGGCGGCGTGCGTGACGGCCGTCGTACCGGTTGTCACGGAAAGGGCTCCGGACGGCGGCCGTCCCAGGGCTGACGCTACCCCCGGCCCCGGACACCCGCCATGCGGTGCCGCCGGTGACGACGCACGGTCACCGCACCCGGAACCCGCCCGTCCGCCGCCCCGCGAACAGCTCCGCCTGCCGCTCGGCCGGCAGGTTGCCGAGGGCGATGAGGTGCGGCGCCTGCGCGAACGCGTGCGCCAGCGCCGCCTCCCGCGCCGCCCACAGCGCCCGCACGGTCCCCTGCACTCCCTGCGCCGGATACCCGGCGATCACGCCCGCACAGCGCACCGCGGCGGCCAACGCCCCGCCCTCCTCGGTGACTTCCGACACGAGCCCGATCTCATGGGCCCGCCGCGCGGAGACCCGTTCGGCGGTGCCCATGAGCATCATCCGGGCCACCTCCCCGTACGGCATCCGCGCGGCCAGCAGCATGGACTCGTACGCGCTGACCATGCCGTACGAGGTGTGCGGATCGAAGAAGACGGCGCTGGCGTCGGCGATGACGAAGTCGCACTCGCCGAGCAGATAGAAGGCACCCCCGCAGGCCATCCCGCGCACGGCGGCCACGACCGGCTTCCACAGGTCGTTCGCCTTGGGCCCGAGCCGCAGCAGCGGATCGTCCTGCATGTACGGCGACGACGGCTGCGGCACGACGACGTCCCGGTCGATCCCGGTGCAGAAGGCCCGCTCCCCGCCGCCGGTGAGCACGACCGCCCGCACCGCGTCGTCGACCCTGAACTCCCGCCACACGGCGGTCAGTTCGCGCACCATCTCCAGATCGACGGCGTTGAGCCGCGCGGGCCGGTCCAGTGTGACGACGGCGACGCCGGTGTCCTTGTCGACGTCGACCCGGACGGTGTTCACGACAGGACCCACTGCGGGAGGCCGCCCGCGAACACGACATGCACCCGCGCCCCGATCCGCAGCCGCCCCGGATCGAGGGAACCGAGAGGCGCCCCGGCCCGGCTGACCACATTGCCCACGAGCCGGATGCGCGGGGCGTCCTCCAGCTCCACCACGACGACGTTGTACGGCGCCTGCTCCGCGTACGCGGGCAGCAGCGGCGGATGCGGCACCACGTACGACCAGATCCGCCCCCTCCCGGACACCGCCCGCCACTCGCTCGCGAACGACTGGCAGTGCGGGCAGCAGGGGCGGGGCGGGAAGCGGAGCTCGTCGCAGTCGGCGCAGGCCTGGACGCGCAGTTCGCCCCGGGCGGCGTACTCCCAGAAGGGGGCGCCGTCGGCGTCGGTGACCGGGGTCAGCATGGTCGGCTCCTTCAGTTCCTGAGGAGGAGGGCGGAGGTGGGCACGCCCTCGCCGGCGGTGACCAGGCAGGCGGCGGCGCCGGGCACCTGGGCGGTGCTGGTGCCGCGCAGCTGCTTCACCCCTTCGGTGATGAGGTTGAAGCCGTGCACATAGGCCTCGGAGAGCCCGCCCCCGGAGGTGTTGAGCGGCAGCCGCCCCCCGATCTCGATCGCGCCCCCCTCCGTGAACGCGCCCCCTTCCCCCCGCCCGCAGAAGCCGTACCCCTCCAGCGAGAGCGGGACGAGGGCGGTGAAGGCGTCGTAGATCTGCGCCACGTCGACGTCGTCCGGGGTGAGGTCGGCCTGCTTCCACAGCTGCCGGGCGGTGCTCCAGGCGGGCCCGGTGAGCGGGTCGTCGTTCCAGTAGTTGACCATCCCGTGGTGCTGGGCGGGCAGCCCCTGGGCGGCGGAGTGGACGTAGACGGGCCGCTGCCGGCAGTCCCGCGCCCGCTCCCTGCCCACGACGACACAGGCGAGCGCCCCGTCCGTCTCCAGGCAGTTGTCGAAGAGGCACAGCGGCTCGCTGATCCAGCGGGCGGTCATGTACATCTCGCGGGTCAGCGGCCGTTCGTACATCACGGCGGCCGGGTTCTGGTTGGCGCGGTTGCGGCAGGCGAGGGCGACATTGAAGAGATGGTCGCGGGTGGCGCCGTACTCGTGCATGTAGCGGCGGGTGAGCATCGCGATCTCGTCGGCGGGCCGCAGCAGCCCGAAGGGCCGGGTCCACTGGGCGGGGGTGGGCAGTTGGACGGTGGTGTTCGTCCACGGCCGGGGCCCGCTGCCCCGCTTCCGGGACCGCCATGCCACGCCCACGGAGGCCTGCCCGGAGGCGATGGCGGCGGCGAGGTGCGCGACGGTCGCACAGGAACCGCCCCCGCCGTACCCGACCTTGCTGAAGAAGGTCAGATCCCCGAACCCGACCGCCTTGGCCAGCTCGACCTCGTCGGTCTCCTCCATGGTGTAGGAGGCGAGCGCGTCGACCTCGCCGGGCGCGATCCCGGCGTCGTCGAGCGCGGCGAGCACGGCCCGGCAGGCGAGCGTCTTCTCGTCGTCCGGCAGGTGCTTGGCGAACGAGGTCTGCCCGATCCCGACGACGGCGGTGGCGTCCTTCAGCCCGGCGGCTGCCATGGTGTCCCCCTCATCGCGTCCCCACACCTGACTGAGTGTCAGATTACAGCTAATCTGACGGCTAGTCAGGTGCGAGATGGTGAAGGAGGCCTGCCATGGGCGACTGGGGGACTGTCCCGGAACTGGTGCGCTGGTCGGCCGAGCGGTACGCGGACGGCGAGGCCGTGGTGGACGGCCGGACGAGGATCACGTACGCCGAACTCGGCGCGCGCGTGGACCGCTCGGCGGCCGCCTGCATCGCGAGCGGCGTACGGACCGGCGACCGCGTCGCCGTCTGGGCCCCCAACTCCCTCGACTGGATCGTCGCGGCACTGGGCGCGGTGAGCGCGGGCGCGGTCCTCGTCCCGCTCAACACCCGCTTCAAGGGCGCGGAGGCGGCGGACGTACTGCGCCGCAGCGGAGCCCGGCTGCTCTTCGTGACGGGCACCTTCCTCGGCACGTCGTACGTGGCCTCCCTGCGCCGGGCGGCGGGAGAGGTCACGGCGGCACCCGGCACCGACGCGGGCGCCGGCACCCGGGGCCCCCTGCCGGGCCTGCCGGAACTGACGGACGCGGTGGTCCTGTCGGAGGACGCGCCACCGGAGTTCCGGACGTGGAAGGACTTCCTGGCGGCCGGGGAGGGGGTGTCGGAGACCGAAGTGCGGGCGAGGGAGGCGGAGTTGTCCGCCGATTCCCTCTCGGACATCGTCTACACGTCGGGTACGACGGGCCGCCCCAAGGGCGCGATGATCACGCACGGGCAGACACTGCGGGCGTACGGCATCTGGGCCGACCTGGCCGGCCTGCGCGCCACGGACCGCTACCTCATCGTCAACCCCTTCTTCCACACCTTCGGCTACAAGGCGGGGGTGATCGCCTGCCTGACGCGCGGGGCGACGATGATCCCGCAGCCGGTCTTCGACGTGGAGACGGCGCTGGCGAACATCGCGGCGGAACGGGTGTCGGTACTGCCCGGCCCGCCGACCCTCCATCAGTCGTTGCTGGACCACCCTTCCCGGGACGCCCACGACCTCTCCGCCCTGCGCCTGGTGGTGACCGGCGCGGCGGTCGTGCCGCTGCTCCTGGTGGAGCGCCTGCGCGGGGAACTGGGCGTGGAGACGGTTCTCACGGCGTACGGCCTGTCCGAGGCGAGCGGGGTCGTCACGATGTGCCGCCGGGGCGACGACCCGCTGCTGATCGCCTCGACGTCCGGCCGGGCGATTCCGGGCACGGAGGTGAGGGTGGCCGACGCGTCGGGCGCGCCGGTGCCGGACGGCGCGGCGGGCGAGGTCCTGGTGCGCGGCTTCAACGTCATGCAGGGCTACTACGGCGACACCGAGGCGACGGCGGCGACGATCTCACCGGACGGCTGGCTGAGCACGGGCGACGTGGGCGTCCTGGACGCCTCGGGCAACCTCCGCATCACCGACCGGATCAAGGACATGTTCATCGTCGGCGGCTTCAACGCGTACCCGGCGGAGATAGAGCAACTCCTCGCCCTCCACCCGGAGGTGCGGGAGGCGGCGGTGATCGGCGTACCGGACGCACGGCTGGGAGAGGTCGGCAAGGCCTACGTCGTCCGCCACCCGGGCTCCCCCCTCACCGCCGACGACCTGATCGCCTGGTCCCGCCGCGAGATGGCGAACTACAAGGTGCCGAGGGCAGTCGAATTCGTCCCCGAACTGCCGAGGAACGCGAGCGGGAAGGTACTGAAGGGGGAGCTGCGGGGGAGGGGACGAAGGTAGGGGGTTGAGCTGATCCGGGGTCGGAGAGGTTGCCCTTGGGCCGCCCGCTTCTCTCTCAGTGTCGTGCTTCCGCGAGGTGTGTAAAGGGCGCTCCCGTTCCGCTGCGCTCCACTCCCGCGTCGGCTGCGCCGATGGCCCTGCGGGCCACCCTTGACACACCTCGCTCCAGCACGCGGAAGAAGCGAGCGTGCAGCCCGGGGAAAGTGGGCGCCTTACCGGGGTTGGCCCCCGAGGCCTACTGGGCAGTCGCCGTGGGCTGCGGGTGCACACCCGCGCCTCGCCTGCACGCCGGGTGGGGGCGGCGGCTTGCGGGTTGGGGGAGGCTGGGGGAGGGGGGCGTCCCTTCCCTTCGGCCTCATCAGTCACACCACTCCTACCAGTCACGAGGAATGGGGAAGTTGGATGATTTGGGCGCGTTGGGGGTGGGAGGGGGACGGATAGGGGCGGTCGGTGCGGGGGCTGGCGGGGCCGTGGCCATGGGGATGGCCCAAACCTTCCAAATGCTCCCCGATCCCTGCCATCCGAGTCCGCTCAGGTCCGCGCCGCCTCCCAATCCGCCTGGACCCCGATTCCCCCACCCCCCACTCGGCCGCAGCCGCTGAGCCAACCCGGCGTCCCCGCCTACTGATGCGCCTCCACCCTCATCCGCAGCCGCCGAGCCCACCCGGTGCGCCCCTCCTGCCCCGGCCCGCGACACGAGTGACGGTAGGAGCACGCCGGTCGGGGCCCCCGGCCCCACGGTCACTTGGAGGCACCGGTCAGGTCGGCCAAGGTGGACCTGATCTCCTCGACCATGTACGCAGGGCGGTGGAAAACGTCCTCGGCGCTGAAGCGGAGGAGGCCGCGGATCTCCGGGCACCGTAAGAGCTGGTTGAAGCGGGTGATGTCCTGGCGGTGGGCGTCACGGGTGGCGTGGTAGACGTAGCCCTCGATCTCCACGCCCAACCCCGCAGCCCGGAAGAGGAAGTCGAGGGTGCGGCGGCGTCCGTCCGGTGTGCGCACCTCGGCCTGGCTCTCGGGGTGAAGAGCGGCGTCGTATATGCGGAGTCGGGCAACCGTCTCCGCCGGGGAACCGGCGAGCGGGTCGCACAGGGGCAGCCAGCGCCGGGCCCGGGCCGCCCCCTGAGCCTGCCCAGCCGACTCCAGCGCGGCGACGATGTCGTCCCACCGGGTGAGCGGTGCGCGGCGGACGTGCCCGACCCTGCGGTAGGTCAGCGCCGAGTCCGCTGCGACGACCGCCTCGTCCCTCGGACCGCGTCGGAGCAGGTCGGTGACCGTGCGGGTGGGGTTGGTGAGGCGCAGTCCCTGCCGTTCCACCACGTCGGTCGGGTCGATCTGGAGGCGGTGTACGTGTACGTCGCTGCTCAGGCGGCGGAGGGTGAGCTGGGGGTCGGTGAACTCCAACGGTGCCTTACGGCTACCACGGCTGTCGCCGAGCAACTCGATGTGCCAAAGGGTGGCCGCCGAACCATGGCTCACGATCAGCCGGGGTTCACGGAACAGCACCGCCCGGAGCCGAGTGAGCAGGTCCGGGCTCTGCCCCGGCTCCGCCCAGGCGCCGTGCCGGAGTTGGGTCCAGCCCTCCGCGCGCAGCGCACGCGTGAGACTGCGCCGGGGCCAGCCGGCCTCGACGGCACGTGAGGTGAGCAGGACGCCCCTGTCCGCCAGCGCCCTCAAGTCCCTGCGCTCCACCAGGGCAAGATCGCAGAAACCCCGCCCTGCCGCTTGCCCTGTGGATAACCCTGGTCAGCCCTTGAGCGAGCTGACGAAGGCGTCCCAGACGAGGGGCGGGAAGAGGAGCACCGGTCCGTCCTGGGCCTTCTTCGAGTCGCGGACGGGGATCACGCCGGGGTGAGCATCGCAGACTTCGACGCAGTCGCCGCCGCTTCCGTTGCTGTAGCTGCTCTTGCGCCACACGACGGTACTCAGGTCAATCCCGGTGCTTGCCATCTCGGTAGTCCTCTGCCGCTTGTTCGACCATGGCCAGGGACGCCTCTGGCGGTAGTGCCGCGGCCCTGAGCAGATCGTACGACCTACGGTAGTCCTTCACGAGCGCCGGAAAATCGATGAGTTGGCCATTGTGGAGGCCCTCGGTGTAGGCCACCGGTGGGGCGTCCGGGAAGGTCATGACCTTCACCATGCCCATCATGAACGGGTAGGCCTGCGCCGTTTCCGGAAGGATCTGCAGAACGCCCTGCGTGGAGCGGATCACGTGAGCGATGTGCTCCAGTTGCACCGCCATCTCCGCCGACGGCAGGAAGGGCTTGCGGACGAGGGACTCGTGCAGGACGGCCCAGAACGACGGCCGCTCCTCGCGTTTCCAGATCTCCGCCCGCTTCAAACGGGCCTGAACCTGCTTGTCGACCCTCTCGGACGGCAGCCACGGCAGCGACGTGTGTACGACAGCCTCGGCATAGGCCTGCGTCTGCAGCAGCCCTGGCACCAGCATGGGTGCCCACTCCTCGATCGTCTCCGCATGCTGCTCCATCTCCGCCACATCCGCGAAGTACTCCGCATGACCCGACTGCCGTGCCCTGCGCGCATCTTCACAACGCCGCTCGAAAAACCCGTCCGTCTTCAGGACCTTGTCGACATGCCGGGCCAGATCCACCGGCATGCGTCGCTCGGCGCGTTCGATCTGGCTCAGGAAAGGGACGCCACGGAAGCTACCTTCCGCCAGTTGCTCCAGGGTCAGTCCCGCCAGTTCCCGTCGATAGCGCAACTCGGCGCCGTAGAAGGAGGGGACGTTGGCCGATGCGTCGGGGTCCTTGCGTGGGGGCACAACTCATCACCGCCGTTTGCTTGTTGCTCTGCGTAGTCGAAAGCTCTTCAAACGGTACCGATGGAGGCGTCACTGTGTGACTGTTCGTCACAGAAAGCACAGGGAGGCGTACGAAGTCATGCCGTCGTCCGAATCCGACAACTCCGTCTACGACATCACCCTCTGCGTAGATGACCTGCGCGCTGCCTTGTCCAGCCACGGCATCACCCTGCCGTCCCTCCGGGTGGACCTGCCGAGCTTCGCGGGCGCGTACCGGCCACCGGTCGGCCTGGTTGCGCTCGGCAACTGCAACGCCGCCATGGCGCGCAGGCTGGCGGCGGCGCTGAGGGGCTCCGACGCGGCACCGGGCCGGGCGCCGCTGGATGTCGAGCTTCCCGCCGTACCGGAGGCGCTGCGGGGGCTTCGGCGTACCGTTCGCCGCTACCTGGGCGCACCCTGTCCGGACGCCGAACTCTGCGTCACGGAACTCGTCACGAACGTGATCCGGCATGTGGGGGAGGGGATTTCCATCCGTGTGCGGGTGGTCCGGTCGGACGGTGATCGCATCCGCGTCGAGGTGACGGACCCGGCCGGGCAGGCCCTCCCCCTGTCCCGGTCCGCCGCACCCGACGACGAGGAGGGACGCGGCCTCGCCCTGCTGGAGGCGGTGGCGCTGCGCTGGGGTGTGGAGCGGGGGGTGGAGGCCAAGACGGTGTGGTGCGAGCTGGGTGGTGCCGGTTGATTCAGCTGACGTTGCCCGTGATGTGGATGTTGTCCGGCGACACGATGGTGGCGTGGGTGTTGTCCGGGCTCACCGGCTGGTGGTTGTCGGCCAGGGCCGGGCTCGCGGCGGCGACGGTCGCGCCGAGCAGTAGAGCAGTGGTGGCGACGATCTTCGCGATGCGGGTCATGAAGGTCTCCTTGGAGAGTCGACGTCGAAGGTACTGATTCCAGACACACGTCGGCCGCGACGGCTCCCCCTCGGCGCCGTCGCGGCCGGCTCCCCCGTGCGGGAGTTGGCTCAGCTGGGGTCGGACGTGATGTGGGTGTTGTCCGGGCTCACCGTGCCGTCGGCGGCCACCGCCTCGACATCCGTGATGTGGGTGTTGAGCGGCTTGACGTCGGCGGCAGCCTTGGCGTCCGTGATGTGCGTGTTGAGCGGCTTGACCGTGGAGCCGGCCTCGGCGTCGGTGATGTGCGTGTTGTCCGGCTTGATGACCGTCTCGTCCTTGGTGATGTCGCTCATCAGGTCCTCCCCTTGGAGATCGCGTTGCGGCTGTGCCGGGCCCGTCCGGCCGCTCCCCCGGGGCCGGCCGGACGGGCCGCTGGAGCCGCCCACTCTAGATCGCGAGTGTGACGGTCTCACTGGCCGGTCCGTCTGCCCCCCGACGCGACGGCCCGACACCCAAGAGAGTGCCGTGGGGCGATAAACGAACGATGAACGACGTATCCGGTCCCGGTGCCCGGATCAGGCCGCGGCGGCCGGTGTCAGGAGCGTCTGGACCTCCGCCGCTTCCGGAGAGTTCAACCGCTCGTAGATGTCCAGCGCCTCGCGCCAGCAGACCTGGGCCCTGCCGGTGTGGCCGATGCCGTTCAGGGACTTCCCGAGAACGGTCAGTGCGTTGCCGCGGCGCCATTCGCCGCCGATCTCCCTGAGCAGCGTCAGCGCCATCTCGGCGTTGGCGGCGGCCTGGGCGGGGCGCATGGCCTGCAGGTCCACTTCCGCGAGACGGAACAGGGTCATGCCCTCCCACAGACGCTGCCGACTGGTGCGGAAGACGAGCAGGGCCTGACTCAGATGCCTGCCGGCATCCTCCAGCCTGCCGCTCTTGCCCAGTGCCAGCCCGAGGGCGTAGTGGCCGTTGGCGGCTTTCAGGGAGTGACCCAGCTCCTCGTACATCTCGGTGCCCTGCCGTGCGAGATGTACCGCGCTGTCGGGCCGTTCGGTCTGGAGGTGCAGACGGGAGAGGTTGCACAGCGCGGCCGCCGCGCCGGACAGGTCGCCGCAGGCACGGAAGTCCTCGATGGCGCGCTCCAGGTGGGCCTCACCCTCGGCATAGCGGTTCTGGTAGTAGGCGAAGACGCCCAGGATGTTGGCCGCCCAGCAGCGGGGCAGAGCGTCGTCGGCCGCCTCCGAGAGGGCGAGCGCCTGCTCCGCCTCCGCGTAGGCCTGCTTGAACTGCCCCGACCAGTGACGGGCGTTGGCCAGCACCAGGATGGCGCGTCCCTCGGCCTTGCCGTCAGCCGCGGCATGGGAAGCGGCGCGCAGCGCGGTACCGGCCGCCTCGTACTCCTTGAAGTTGGCTCCCGACTCGGCGAGGTCGACCGCCGTCCACAGCAGGTCGACGGCGCGCCGCAGCGTGGCACCGCTCGACGACTGCCGGACGCAGGCCAGCAGTGGGACGGCTTCGGAGTAGAGCCAGTCCCGAGCGGCACGGCGATCGGCGAAGACCAGCCCGGAGACGCCGGTCTCCTCCAGATGATCCACCAACCGGTCCCCCGGCCGCTCCATCGCGTACACCTGTGCCGCCGTGGCCAGGTAGAAGTCCAGCAGGCGGGACATCGCCGCGTCCCGTTCGCTCGGCGGCTGTTCGTCCCGCTCCGCGCACGCACGCGCGTAGAGCCGGACCAGGTCGTGGAAGCGGTAGCGGCCGGGGGCGGCCGATTCCAGGAGGGAGGTGTCCACGAGGGACTCCAGGAGGTCCTCCGTCTCCTCCGCCGGGAGGTCCAGGACGGCGGCCGCGGCCGCGAGCGAGATGTCCGGGCCGTCGGCCAGGCCCAGCAGGCGGAAGGCGCGGGCCTGGGCCGGTTCCAGCTGGCCGTAGCCCAGTTCGAACGTCGCCTTCACCGCCAGGTCGCCCGCCTGGAGCTCGTCCAGGCGGCGGCGTTCGTCGGCCAGCTTGGCCGCCAGGACGGAGACCGTCCAGGTGCGGCGGGCCGCCAGGCGGGACGCCGCGATGCGGATCGCGAGGGGGAGGAAGCCGCAGGACGCGACCACGTCCAGGGCGGCCTCCCGCTCCGCCGCCACCCGTTCCTCGCCCACGATCTTCGTGAAGAGGGCCAGCGCCTCCTCCGGGGACATCACGTCCAGGTCCACCAGGTGGGCGCCCGCCAGGTCGACCATGCGGACGCGGGACGTCACCAGGGCCGCGCAGCCCTCCGTGCCCGGCAGGAGCGGGCGTACCTGGGCCGCGTCCTTGGCGTTGTCCAGCAGGACCAGTACCCGCCGGCCGTCCAGGACCGAGCGGTACAGGGCCGCCCGTTCCTCCATGCTGTCCGGGATCGCCGAGTCCGCCGTGCCCAGTGCGCGCAGGAACGAGCCGAGTACCGTCTCGGGTTCCGCCGGACGCGGGCCCGCGCCCTGGAGGTCCACGTACAGCTGGCCGTCCGGGAAGGCCGTGCGGGCCCGGTGGGCCACGTGCACCGCCAGTGTCGTCTTGCCCACGCCGCCGATGCCCGCCAGCGCCGAGACCGCCATCACCCGGTTGCCGGCGTCCGCCGACTCCGACGCCGAGGCGAGTACATCGCTCAGTTCCGCGACGAAGGACGCCCGGCCGGTGAAGTCGGGTACCGAGGCGGGCAGTTGGGCCGGTCGGACCGCGCCGACGGCCGGTTCCGCCGACGGCGACGAGGGCTCCGCCAGTGCCGGGTCGGCCTGGAGGATGCGCTGCTGCAGCTCGCTGAGGCCCGCGCGCGGGTCCACGCCGAGCTCCTCCGCGAGGAGGCGGCGGGTGTCGGCGTAGACGGCGAGGGCCTCGGCCTGTCTTCCGCTGCGGTACAGCGCCAGCATCAGCAGCTCGCGCAGGCGCTCCCGCAGGGGGTGGGCGGCGGTCAGCGCGGTCAGTTCCGAGACGGCCTCCGCGTGGCAGCCCTGCTCCAGGTCCATGTCCAGGCGGGATTCGAGGAGGCCCAGGCGCCATTCCTCCAGGCGGACGCGCTGGGTCTCGGCGTAGGGGCCGGGCACGCCGGCCAGGGGTTCGCCGTCCCAGTGGCCGAGGGCGTCGTTCAGCAGGTCGCGGGCCCGGTGCAGGTCCCCGGCGGTGCGGGCCTTGTCCGCCAGCGCCGCCAGCTCCTGCGCCTGCGCCAGGTCCAGGGCGCCCTCGCGCAGGCCCCGGACGGCATAGCCGCCGGACTCGCTGACCAGCACGCCGGGGTCCAGCACCTTGCGCAGCCGGGAGGCGTAGGTGCGCAGGGCCGCCAGCGCCTGCGACGGGGGCTCGGCGCCCCACAGGGCGTCGATGAGCTCCGCCGCGGTCGCCGTACGGCCCTCGCGCAGCAGCAGGGCGGCCAGCAGGGCGCGCTGCTGCGGGGAGCCCGTGCTGAGCGGCTCGGTGCCGCGCCAGGCCCGTACCGGACCGAGCACGCCGAACCGCAGCGCCTCCGGTTCCGTGACGGTCACGGAGCCGGGACGCCGCTGCTCAGGCACTCGCGGCCCATCGTCCATGCGTTGGTCCCCCTCGGGTCCACGAACAACCCCGTCAGTTTGCCTTGTTCCGGGCGGTTGCGTCAGCCGTGGGAGACGGCGATCACAGGTCGGCGCGACGGGGTGCACAAAGCCCTCACACGGTCTTCGCACACAGCGGACCGCGACTCACTAGCTGACGGGTCGTCAGATCGGCGCTACCGTGAGGCCCATGGAGACACCACAGTTCCCGCTGATCATCTCCGTCGACGACCACACCGTGGAGCCCGCCACCGTCTGGCAGGACCGGCTGCCGAAGAAGTACCTGGACGTCGGACCCCGGATCGTGCGCGCGCCGCTGAAGGAGATGACCTTCCTCGGCGGACGGTTCAAGCCCGTCATGGGTGATCCCGGCGGCACGGACGGACCCGTCGGCGACTGGTGGGTCTACGAAGACCTCCGGCGGCCGCTCACCCGGCTCGACACCGCCGTCGGCGTCGACCGCGACGAGGTCAGGCTCGAAGTCATCACGTACGAGCAGATGCGGGCCGGGTCGTACGACGTCCCCGCCCGGCTCGCCGACATGGACGTCAACCACGTCCAGTCGGCCGTCTGTTTCCCGACCTTCCCGCGCTTTTGCGGACAGACCTTCACGGAGGCCGCCGACAAGGAGCTCGGCCTGCTGTGCGTGCGCGCCTACAACGACTGGATGGTGGAGGAGTGGTGCGGGCCGAAGGCGCGCGGCCGGCTGATACCGCTCACCCTCATACCCCTGTGGGACGCCGAGCTGGCTGCCGAGGAAGTGCGGCGCAACGCGGCGCGGGGCGTGCGGGCCGTCGCGTTCTCCGAGATACCGCCGCACCTGGGCCTGCCGTCCGTGCACACCGACGACTGGGATCCGTTCCTCGCGGCGTGCGACGAGACCGGCACGGTCGTCGCCATGCACATCGGCTCCAGCAGCCGCATGCCCTCCACCTCCGCCGACGCCCCGCCCGCCGTGGGCTCCACCATCACCTTCGCCAACTGCTGCTTCTCGATGGTGGACTGGCTGATGAGCGGGAAGTTCGAGCGCTTCCCGAACCTCAAGGTGATGTACGCGGAGGGGCAGATCGGGTGGATTCCGTACATCCTTGAGCGCGCCGACGTGGTGTGGGAGGAGAACCGGGGGTGGGGCGGGGTCGCCGACAAGGTCACCCGGCCGCCGTCGGAGACCTTCGCCGAGCACGTCTACGGCTGCTTCTTCGACGACGCCTTCGGGCTCAGGAGCCTCGACTCCATCGGCGTCGGCAACGTCCTGTACGAGACCGACTACCCGCACTCCGACTCCACCTGGCCCAAGTCCCGCGAGGTCGCCGAGACGCAGATGGGGCACCTGGCGGACGGCGTGGTCGAGCGGATCGTGCGCGGCAACGCCATCGAGCTGCTGGGGCTGACACGGGACGGGCTGTGGCGGGGGCCCAGGTGAGCGCCCCGGCATCCCTGACGTACGGCATGCAGTTGCCCGTCCAGTCGCAGAGCACGATCTACGCCGAGGAGTGGGAGGCCGGGGCCGGGACCGCGGATCTGGTGGAGATCGCGCGGGCGGCGGACCGGGCCGGGTTCGGCTATCTCGCCGTCTGCGACCACGTGGCGATCCCGCGCCGCCTCGCCCGGGCCATGAGCACGGTCTGGTACGACCCCGTCGCCACCCTCGCCCACCTCGCCGCCGTCACCGAGCGGGTGCGGCTGCTGAGCCATGTCGCCGTCGTCGGGCTGCGGCACCCGCTCCTGACCGCCAAGCAGTACGCCACCCTCGACCACCTCTCCGGCGGCCGGCTGGTCCTCGGGGTGGGCGCCGGACACGTGCGGGAGGAGTTCGAGGCGGTCGGGGCCGACTTCGAGCGGC
Source organism: Streptomyces sp. NPDC055966 (assembly GCF_042269865.1). NCBI lineage: Bacteria > Bacillati > Actinomycetota > Actinomycetes > Kitasatosporales > Streptomycetaceae > Streptomyces > Streptomyces sp. NPDC055966. The sequence continues at coordinate 375,364 of NZ_JBHJYK010000003.1, read as the reverse complement.
GGGGGGCTGTGCTGGACGAGACGATCGACGCGTTGCGGGCGGCTCTCGGGCCGGCGGAGTTCCCCGAACACCACGGCAAGTTCTACGACTTCGCCGGGCTCGGCCAGCTCCCCCGGCCGGCCCAGCCGGTCGTTCCCCTGTGGGTCGGGGGCTCCTCGCCCCCCGCCGTGCGCCGGGCCGCCCTCAAGGGCGACGGCTGGCTGCCGCAGGGAGATCCCCGGGACCGGCTGCCCGCGCAGATCGCCCGCATCCGGCGGCTGCGCGAAGAGGCGGGCGTCGAGGGGGCGTTCACCGTCGGGGCCATCACCGAGCCGCTGTACGTCGGGCGGGCCGGCTGGGAGGTCGGGCGGCGGACCCTCACCGGGGCGCCGGAGGAGGTCGCCGCGTCGCTGCGGGCGTACCGGGCGATGGGCGTGGACCAGATCCAGGTGCGGTTCCGCAGCCGGAGCCGGGCCGAACTCACCGAGCAGATCGGACTGTTCGGGGCGGAGGTCGCGCCCCGGCTGGACTGAGGAGGACAGGACTCCATGGGCAAGCTGGACGGGCGGGTCGTCGTCATCACCGGGGCGGCCCGCGGGCAGGGCGAGCAGGAGGCGCGGCTCTTTCGGGAGGAGGGCGCGCGGGTGGCCGTCGCCGATGTGCTGGACGAGCGGGGCGAGGCCCTGGCGAAGGAGATCGGGGCGCTGTACGTCCACCTCGACGTGGGCGAGGAGGACGGCTGGCGCTCGGCCGTCGGGGCGGTGAAGGAGGCCTACGGGCGCATCGACGGGCTCGTCAACAACGCGGGCATCCTGCGCTTCAACGCCCTCGCGGACACCCCGCTGGACGAGTTCATGCAGGTCGTCAGGGTCAATCAGGTCGGCTGTTTCCTGGGCATGAAGGCGGTCGCGCCGGAGCTGCCGGAAGGCGGCACGATCGTCAACACCGCCTCCTACACGGCGCTCACCGGCATGGCGGCGGTCGGCGCGTACGCCGCCACCAAGCACGCCGTGCTGGGGCTGACCCGGGTCGCGGCGCTGGAGCTGGCCGGCCGGGGGATCCGGGTCAACGCGATCTGCCCGGGCGCCATCGACACCCCCATGTCCAACCCGGCCCGCCTGGACCCGGACGCCGACCCGGAGGAGATGAGCCGGGCGCTGGACGAGCTGTACCGCAAGCTCGTGCCGCTCGGCCGGGTCGGGCAGCCGGAGGAGGTGGCGCGGCTGGCGCTCTTCCTCACCTCGGCGGACTCCTCGTACATCACCGGGCAGCCGTTCGTGATCGACGGCGGGTGGCTGGCCGGGGTCAGCGTCATCTGACGGACATCCGCCCAATGGGCTGACGAGGTGTCAGCTATTGACGAATCTGACGGTACGTCAGAAAGTTCGTAGGACTCACAGGACTCGCAGGACCACCTGGACCGGGATGGTGAACCGCCGTGGAATTCGGGCTCTTTGTACAGGGATACGTGGGCAAGCGCGCCGAGACCGACCCGCTCGCCGAGCACAGGGCGCTGATGGAGGAGACCGAGTACGTCATCCAGGCGGACCGGTCCGGCTTCAAGTACGCCTGGGCCTCCGAGCACCACTTCCTGGAGGAGTACTCGCACCTGTCCGCCAACGACGTGTTCCTGGGCTACCTGGCGCACGCGACCGACCGGATCCATCTGGGCTCCGGGATCTTCAACCCGCTCGCCCAGGTCAACCACCCCGTGAAGGTCGCCGAGAAGGTCGCCATGCTCGACCACCTCAGCGAGGGCCGCTTCGAGTTCGGCAGCGGGCGGGGCGCCGGGTCCCACGAGATCCTCGGGTTCATACCGGGTGTGACCGACATGAATTACACGAAGGAGATCTGGGAGGAGACCATCGCCGAGTTCCCGAAGATGTGGCTCCAGGACGAGTACGCCGGCTTCCAGGGCAAGCACTGGCAGCTGCCGCCGAGGAAGGTCCTGCCGAAGCCGTACGGGAAGTCCCACCCGGCGATGTGGTACGCGGCAGGGTCCCCGGCGTCGTACGCCATGGCCGCGAGGAAGGGGCTCGGGGTGCTCGGCTTCAGCATCCAGAAGGTCTCCGACATGGAGTGGGTGCTGGAGCAGTACAAGACGGCGGTCGTGAACGCCGAGCCGGTCGGGGACTTCGTCAACGACAACGTGATGGTGACGACGACCGCGATCTGCGCGCCGACGCACGACGAGGCGATCCGGATCGCGGTCGGCGGCGGGCTGCACTACCTGCCGTCGCTGGTCTTCCGGTACCACGACACCTTCCCCCGGCCGGAGGGCTTCCCCGTCTGGCCGGAGACGCTGCCCCCGTACACACCGGAGTTCGTGGAACTGCTCATCGAGGAGGAGCTGCTGATCTGCGGCGACCCGGACGAGGTGCTGCGCCAGTGCAAGCGCTGGGAGCAGGCGGGCGCGGACCAGCTGAGCTTCGGGCTGCCGGTGGGGGTGCCGAAGGAGGAGACGCTCCAGACGATACGGCTGATCGGGGAGCACGTGATCCCGAAGATCGACACGGATCCCGTGCACCGGACGAGCCGGTTCCGCCAAGCGGTCTGAGGGGGTTCGCGGGAATGCTGGACCATGTGATCAAGGGCGCCACCGTCGTCGACGGCACCGGCGCCCCCGCCTTCACCGCCGACGTCGGCATCCGGGACGGCCGTATCGCCGTCGTCGGCGAGGTCACCGAGGAGGCCCGCACCGCCGAGGACGCCGCGGGCCTCGTCCTCGCCCCCGGTTTCGTGGACCCCCACACCCACTACGACGCCCAGCTCTTCTGGGACCCGTACGCCACGCCCTCGCTGAACCACGGGGTGACCACGGTCGCGGCCGGGAACTGCGGGTTCACCCTCGCCCCGCTGAACCCCGCCCGCCCCGAGGACGCCGACTACACGCGCCGGATGATGTCCAAGGTGGAGGGGATGTCCCTGGTGGCGCTGGAGGAGGGGGCGCCCTGGAACTGGAGCTCCTTCGGGGAGTACCTGGACGCGCTCGACGGCCGGATCGCCGTCAACGCGGGCTTCATGGTCGGGCACTGCGCGCTGCGCCGGCACGTGATGGGACCGGACGCGGTCGGCGGGCAGCCGACCGAGGAGAAACTGGCCGAGATCGTACGGCTGTTGCACGAGGCGATGGACGCGGGCGCCTGGGGGTTCTCCACCACCCAGTCCAGCACCCACTCCGACGGCGACGGCAGGCCGGTCGCCTCCCGGCACGCGAGGCCCGCCGAACTGCTCGCCCTGGCCCGGGCGGTCGGGGAGCACGAGGGCACGCAGATCGAGGCGATCGTCGCCGGGTGCCTGGACCAGTTCGACGACGACGAGATCGATCTGCTCGTGGAGATGAGCGCGGTCGCCGGGCGGCCGCTCAACTGGAACGTGCTCACCGTCGACGCGGCCGTACCGGAGCGGGTGCCCCGGCAGCTGAGCGCGAGCGAGCGGGCGCGGAAGGCCGGCGGGCGGATCGTGGCGCTCACCATGCCCATCCTGACCCCGATGAACATGTCCCTGGGCACCTTCTGCGCCCTCAACCTGATCCCCGGGTGGGGGCCCATCCTCGGACTGCCGGTACCCGAGCGGATCGCCGGGCTGAAGGACCCGGAGGTGCGGGCGGAGATGCTGCGCCGGGCCCGCTCCAAGGAGGCGGGGGTCTTCCGGCGGCTCGCGAACTTCGGCCGGTACGTCATCGGGGACACCTACAGCGAGGCCAACCGGGGCCTGAGCGGCCGGGTGGTGCGGGACATCGCCGAGGAGCGCGGCCTTGACCCCTTCGCCTGCCTGGTGGAGATCTGCGCGGCCGACGAACTGCGCACGGTGCTGTGGCCGATGCCGACCGACAACGACCCCGCCTCCTGGGCGCTGCGCGCCGAGACCTGGCAGCACGAGGACGTCCTGCTGGGCGGCTCCGACGCCGGGGCGCATCTGGACCGGATGTGCGGGGCGCCGTACACGACCCGGTTCCTCGGGGACTGTCTGCGGGGGCGGAAGCTGGTCGGTCTGGAGCGGGCGGTGCGGATGCTGACCGACGATCCGGCGCGGCTGTTCGGGCTGCGGGAGCGGGGCCGGATCCGCGAGGGCTTCCACGCCGACCTGGTCCTGTTCGACCCGGAGCGGATCGACGCCGGGCAGGCGCGGCTCGTGCACGACCTGCCGGGCGACAGCCCCCGGCTGGATTCGGCGGCGATCGGGGTGCGGGCCGTGTGGGTCAACGGGGTCGAGGCGATCCGCGACGACGTGGTGAGCGGCGCCGTACCGGGCAGGGTGCTGCGCTCGGGCACCGACACACGGACGGTGGGGACGCGGTGAGCGACGGGCAGCGGCTGTTCGTCGGCGGCCGGTGGACCGAGCCGGACGGCGGGTACTACCCGGTGACCGACCCGGCCACCGAGGAGACCGTCGGCCGGGCGCCGGAGGCCTCGCCGGAGCAGGCCCGGGCGGCCTGCGCGGCGGCCCGGGAGGCGTTCGGGCCGTGGTCGCGGACCCGGCCGGAGGAACGGGCGGCGCTGCTGGCGCGGGCGGCGGAGATCATCCGCGGCCAGTTGGTGCCGTACGCCGAACTCGCCCGCGCCGAGACCGGGGCGACCACCGCGACCGCCCGGGCCATGCAGGTCGGGGTGGCCGCCGCCCGGTTCCGCCGGTACGCGAGCGTGGAGAGCGCCGAGTGGCCGGTCGCCCCGCAGATCAACGAGGCCGGGCCGATGGGGAGGGCCGGGGTGATGGGCGCGCTGGCGCTGCGGCAGCCCGTCGGCGTCGTCACCTGCGTCACCTCGTACAACAACCCCTGGGCCAACCCGGCCGGGAAGGTCGCCCCGGCGCTCGCCATGGGCAACACGGTGGTGGTGAAGCCCGCACCGCAGGACCCGCTGTCCGTCTACCGGATGGCCGAGGCGCTGGAGGCGGCCGGCGCACCGCCGGGCGTGGTGAACGTGGTCTGCGGGCGGGACGTGGCCGTGGGCGAGGCGGTGGTGGCGTCCGCGGACGTCGACATGGTCAGCTTCACCGGCTCCACGGCCGTCGGCCGGCGCATCGCCGAGGTGTGCGGGCGGGACATGAAACGCCAGCTGATGGAGCTGGGCGGCAAGGGCGCGGCCCTCGTGTTCGACGACGCCGACCTCGGCTCGGCCGTGGCCGGCATCGGCACCACCTTCTCCTTCTACAGCGGGCAGATCTGCACCGCGCCGACGCGGGTGCTGGCGCAGCGGGGCGTGTACGAGCGGCTCGTGGAGCAACTCGCCGGGTACGCGCGCAGGTTGAAGGTGGGCGATCCGTCGGAGCCGGACACGGTCGTCGGACCGGTGATCTCGGCGGAGCACCGGGCGCGCGTCGAGTCGTACGTCGAACTCGGCCGCAAGGAGGGCGCGACCGTGGTGGCGGGCGGCGAACGGCCGCCGCTGGAGCGCGGGTTCTACGTCGCGCCGACGCTGCTCGCCGACTGCGCCAACGACATGCGGGTGGCCCGCGAGGAGATCTTCGGGCCGGTGGTCTGCGTCATCCCCTTCGACGACGAGGACGAGGCGGTCGCCCTCGCCAACGACTCCGACTACGGCCTCATCGACTACGTCTGGTCCGGCGACGTCGCCCGCGCCTTCCGGGTCGCCCGGCGCCTGCGGGCCGGCGGGGTCGGCATCAACACCGTCGGCCGCAACATGGAGGCCCCGTTCGGCGGGTTCAAGAGGAGCGGGGTGGGGCGGGACGTGGGCTCGTACGCCCTGCATGCGTACAGCGAGGTGCAGGCGATCGTGTGGCCGGGGTGAGCGCCGCTCCGCTCCCGCTCAGTCCTCCAGATCCACCCGCACCGTCAGCAGGTCCGTGCCGAAGGCCCGTACCGCCGCGCTGTTGAAGAAGGGGAGGGCGCGCAGGCGGGCGACGGGGTCGTCGTCGGGGAGGAGGCGGGCGGTGCCGTGGTGCCAGCGGCCGGCGAGGCGGACGCGGACCCTCGGGTCGGCCTGGATGTTGCGGACGTACTGCGACTTGTGGCCGAACTCGGAGACCAGCCAGAAGGACTCACCGACCCGGCGCCCGCCCACCGGGGTCCGCCGGGGCAGGCCGGAGGTGCGGCCGGTGGTCTCCAGGAGGGTCTGGAACGGCAGGCGCCGGTTGAGGGGGTTGGCGATGCGCCGCTGGAAGGCGGTCACCATGCGGTGCTTGCGGTCTGCGGGGGCTGGCATGCCGGTTGCTCTCCTGGTCTGACGGCACGGCGTCACGGCGGGGATGGTGTGTCGACTCGGTGCGGGGCGCGTGACACCCGGACTTCCCGCCGGGTGTCGCGTGTTAGCCTCCCCCGCGGTCGTGATCATTTCAACGGGGGAGCCTGATGGGCGCGTCTTCGGACGGTTACACCGTCAAGTCCGGGATGTCCGGACAGGCGAAGGACCTGGACGCCGCGGGCGACGACGCGGGCAAGATCGGCGAGGCGATCCAGCCCGGCATGTGCTACATGGACGACGCGCTCGGCGGTCCCGACGCCGCCGCGGCGTTCAACGCGTACGCCGCCGCCTGGGAGGCGGAAGTCAAGGCCCTGGAATCGGCGCTGCACGAACTGGCCGACAAAGTACGGCTGTCCAAGGGGGCGTACCACGGCAGCGACAGCCTCGTCGACACGAGTGTCCGCAGTGTGCGGGTCGGCGACAGCTCCTTCAGCACCATGCCCGCTCCCGTCGGCGACGGCTACCTCACCACCATGCCCGCCCACGCCACGCGCCCCTCGGCGCTGGCCGACTACTGAGGGGCGGGCGATGACGGAGTCCACGGGCGACCGCCGCACGCGGCTGGGCGAGCTGTGCAAGACCATCGCCTCCGCCGACAGCAAGAACGACCTGATCGACGCCATCAACGACGCGCTCGCCGTCTGTGCCCCGGTCGGCGACACGGCGACGCTGGAGTCCCTCGGCAAGCTGTACCAGAAGCAGGACCTCGACGACCTCTACAAGCGCATCGACAGGGTGGCCAAGAAGGGCCTGCCGGACGTCTGGGCCGGGAACACGAGTGTCCTCGCCTCGGACGCGGTGGCCGCTGCCGGGCGGGCCGCCGGGGCGGTGGGCCGGGCCTTCTACGGCGGCGGACTGGCGCTGCTCACGTTCGCCGACGCCCTCAAGGACGCCAAGAGCCAGGACGGCGACGGGCGGGGTTCGCTGCGCGAGGCGCTCGGGATGCTCGGCGGCAAGGACGACTGGTTCGACGACCTCTTCGAGTCCGACGACGAAGAGGCCGTCCGGCTGAACGCCCGGTCCCTCGCCTCCCTGGGCGCCGAGGACATGCACAAGGCCGCGATCGCCGCCGACGACGCCGCCCACGCCGCCGCCAGGAACCTGAACAAGTGGGCCTCCGAGGCACGCATGCGCAAGCTGGGCACGGGCAACCTGACCGCCGTCGACAAGCTGATGCTGGCCGAGACCAGCGCCGTCGACGGCGACCCTACGCTGAACGAGATCCTCACCGCGCACGACCTGGAGCGCGCCGGGCGGCGCATGGACCAGCTGAGCGCCGCCGACCGGGCCGCCGTGGACCAGATGCTGGCCGGGTCGCAGAGCCCGCAGGAGCGGGCCTATCTGATGAAGGCCCTGGCCGCCGGGCACAGCGTGGCGGAGATCGAGCAGTTCCAGGGCAAGATCCAGGGCCACGACCCGGAGTGGCTGCGCAGGCATCTCACGCCCGTCGTCACCCAGGTGGACAGCATGGACGACGAGGGCCTGGCTTCCGACGGCTCCAACAACAACAAGGACTACGTCACCTTCGACGGGCAGCGGTGGATCCAGGGCGGCGACGGCTCGGAGGGCACCTGCGTGGCCTCGTCCACCGTCACCGCCCGCGCCATGGTCGACCCCCTCTACGCCCTCGGACTCACCGGCGGCCCCAGCGGACAGGAGGACGACCCCGGGGCCTTCAGGCAGCGCCTGGTGGCCGAGCAGCACCGGCTGCACACGGAGGGCCACGGCGGTGACCACTGGGAGGGCATGGGCCCCGACGGGCAGGAGCACATCGACGACTCCACCATCGGCGCCGCCACCGGCGACGACTACCAGCGCCACGACCTGGCGGGCGCCGCCGACCGCAGGGCGGTGCTGAGCGATGTCGAGAAGGCGGTCGCGGACGGCCGCCCGGTCCCCGTCGACGTCAAGGGCAAGGACGGCGCCCACGCGATGACCGTCATCGCGCAGGAGGGCGACAAGCTGCAGATCTACAACCCCTGGGGCACGACGACCTGGGTCAGCGAGAACGACTTCATCAACGGACACATGAGCAAGGCAGCGGACAGTGGACTCAACGACGCGTACAGCGTGTACCTCCCGACGGCGAAGTAGGCGGAGCCTTCGCCGTCGGGGCAGGACGGCGGGCGGCGCCGTCGCGGCGGTCGCGCTGCTCACGCTCGTCGCGGGCTGCGGGTCGGGCACCGACGAGCCCGCCCCCGTCGCGCACCCCACCGGCGAATCCCGCATCACCGCGAAGGTCGGGGAGCGCTTCACCCTCACCGTCCACGAGAACGCCTCCACCCGTGAGCACTGGTACCTGTCCGACCCCCGGCCCGACACCGCGGTGGTCCGCGACCGAGGGCAGCACAGCGTGTCGGACTCCGGTGACAAGCACCTGGTGGGCGGCGGCGGCAGCCTCACGTTCACCTTCGAGGCGACCGGCAGGGGCAGCACCCGGATCGTGCTGACCCACTGCACGTTCGCCACCACCTGCGGCGACGGCGACGGCACGCCGGCTCCGGCATCGACCGGACCGTACCGGCAGACCGCGCCCGAGAGCGTCGTGTACACCGTCACCGTCCGCTGAGCCGGCCCCGTCGAGAGCGATTCCGAGACCACCATGAACCCCGACCGCACGGACGACGAACTGGCCCGGCTCGACATGGGCGTGCTGCTCCGCTACGGCCTGACCGCGCCGCCCGGCCCCCGGCGCACCGCCCTGTTCGGCGACGGCGTCGCGGGCGCGGCCGTGCTGCTCGACCGCCTCGGCACCCAGCCGCGTTCGGTGGCCTTCCTCGCCGACACCGTCCGCGCCGGCGGTCTCGCCTACGCCGCGGGGCTCCCCGAGCCGCTGCCGAGCCCGGAGGCGAGCGCCGTCGTCCGCGACTGGCTGGCCGTCGGCACCGAACTCGCGGCCGGTGTCACCGCCGACGACACCGCCGCCCGCTGGCTGCGCGCCGTCGCGACGCTCATCGAACTGCGGCAGCTGACGAGGACCGCACGCAGCCGACCGTCATGACCCGGCGAGCGACCCGAGGAACACCGGGTTCGTGAACGCGGCCAGTGCCCCCGGCACCGGTCCCGCCGCCGTCTCGTGCCGTACCTCGGCGCGCACGTAGGCCGCGTACGAGGGCGTCGTGCGCCACTCGACCGTGCCCGTGCCCGCCACCGGCAGCGGATCGCTGGTGAACAGCACGCCCTGGTCGGTGACGAACCGCACGGAGCAGCGCGGCGCGCCGGAGACCTCCAGCCGTACGGTCACCGGGGTGTCGGCGGCCACGTCCAGCCGCTCCCCGATGCCCGCCTGCTGCCCGCGCCCGCCCGACACCGTGAAGCCGAGGGTCACGTTCTTCGACTCGGCCACGTAGGAGTGGCCCGCGCGGATGCCCTCCTGGACGGCCTCCCGGGTCAGGTCGTCGGCGAGGACGACCGTCTGGGGCGAGCCGACGGCGTCCGGGTCGCGGTGGGCGTCGCTGTTGCCCATCGCCGGGAGCCAGGCCCGCCCCTGCCGTACGGAGGCGACCAGCTGGTTGTCCCAGTCGGCCAGGGTGATCTCGTCGTCCGGGGTGTACGGGCCGTTCCACACCTCCACGGCGTCCGCCTCGGCGAAGCCGAACTTCCAGCCGCAGCCGACGCAGGTGGCGTGCGGGTGGGCGGGGACGACCAGGCCGCCGGCGCGGCGGATGTCCCGGGCGAAGCGGGCCCAGCGGTTGTCCCGGGCGCGGTAGCGCCAGTCCACGAAGGTGCCGGGCTCGGTGCCGAGCGCGACCACGTGGCCGTTGCGGGTGGTGATCTCCTCGCCGAGCATGATCAGCAGGTCGTCGCCGGCCTGGTCCGCCCAGTGCGGGTGGGCGGAGTGGGTGTTGTGGTCCGAGGAGTTGATGAAGTCCAGGCCCGCCGCCCGTGCGAGGGCCGCGATCTCGGCCGGGGTGCGGCGGCCGTCGGAGTACCAGGAGTGCAGATGGCAGTCGCCCCGGTACCAGGCCCGGCCGCGCCCCTTCGCCCGGGACGGCGGATACACGGGCCTCGGGGTCTCGCCCGCCGCGCCGTACGTGAGCGTGATCGTCAGCTCGTAGGCGAGGCCCTGCGGCGCCACCGTGTAGGGGCCCAGCGCGACGTACCAGGTGCCCTCCCGCACCGGGCCGGGGACGTAGCCCGGGGTCGCGTCGTCGGCCCGGACGAAGAACTCCGTGCGCGCCCCGCCGGACCAGCCGCGAAAGCCCCGGCCGCCCAGCTCGGTGCCGCGCTCGTCGAAGAGGCCGATGTCGAGCGCGTTGCCCTGGGTGCCGGCCGGGACCGAGGGCCTGTCGTAGGTGTAGGAGACCGTGATCTCCCGTACACCGGCCGGGACTTCGACCGGGACGTACACGAAATCGGGGGAGCCGGGCGGCAGCGTTCCGCGTACCGTCCGCGTCTCGTGGTCCTGCCCGTCCGCCGCTGCGAAGCTCACGCTTCCCAACGTAAGGGCAGCCGCGGCGCCCGTCACGAACAGCGCGCGTCTGCCGATGCCATGGGCGTGATCGTGCGTGTCGTCACACATGGTGCTCACTGTCCCCTCTCGACGTGAACGTCCCCGGAAGAAAAGGGAATCCACAGGCATCCGTATCCCTGTGCGCGGCGGCATGGAAGACGGGACACGGGACGCCATGGGATGCCGACCAGTCGGTATGGACACTTCGCGCCATCCCCGGTACAGATGGGTCATGCGCATCGCCGTCACGATCTTCCTCACCGACGAGACCATCGCTCCGGTCCGGCTCGCCCGCGAGCTGGAGGACCGCGGCTACGCCGGGCTGTACCTGCCCGAACACACCCACATCCCCGTCGAGCGGACCACCCCGTACCCGGCCGGCGGCGACCTGCCGCGCGAGTACGGCCGCACCCTCGACCCCTTCGTCGCCCTCGGGCAGGCCGCCGCCGTGACCGAACGCCTCGGCCTCGGCACCGGCATCACCCTGGTCGCCCAGCACGACCCGATCGCCCTCGCCAAGCAGATCGCCACCCTGGACCACCTCTCCGGCGGCCGCTGCACGCTGGGCCTCGGCTTCGGCTGGAACGTCGAGGAGGCAGCCGACCACGGCGTCGACTGGCGCACCCGCCGGGAGCTGGTCCGGGACCGGACGCGGCTGATGCAGGCGCTGTGGGCGGAGGAACCGACGGCCTACGAGGGCGAGTTCGGCGCGGTCCGGGCCAGCGACGCCCACCCCAAGCCGGCGCAGAAGGCGCGCGGTCCGGTCACCGGCCCGCGCACGCTCGTCGGCGGGGCGGCCGGGCCGAAGCTGTTCGCGCACATCGCCGAGTACGCCGACGGCTGGCTCCCGATCGGCGGGCGCGGCCTCGCCGAGTCCCTGCCGGTGCTGCGCACGGCCTGGGAGGACGCGGGCCGCGACCCGGCCGCCCTCCAGGTCGTCCCGTACGCGGTCCTGCCGACCCCTGGCAAGCTCGCCCACTACGCCGAGTTGGGCATCGAGGAGGCCGTGCTCCAGCTGCCGCCGGCGGGGGAGAAGGAGGTGCTGGGGGTGCTGGACGCGTACGCGAGCTTTCTGTAGGCCGGGCGGAGCCGCAGGAGCTGATCACACCGAACGTATGGTTGAAGGATGACGACTTCCGCGACCTCCGGAACCGGCCCGACCGAGAACTCCATGCGTCGCGCCCTCAAACGCGCCCGGGACGGCGTCGCCCTCGACGTCGCCGAGGCGGCGGTGCTCCTCCAGGCGCGCGGCGAGGCCCTGACCGACCTCGCCGCGTCCGCCGCCCGGGTGCGCGACGCGGGTCTCGAACAGGCGGGCCGGCCCGGTGTCATCACGTATTCGAAGAGCGTCTTCATCCCCCTCACCCGGCTGTGCCGGGACAAGTGCCACTACTGCACCTTCGTCACCGTCCCCGGCAAGCTGCGCCGCGCCGGGCACGGGATGTTCATGTCCCCGGACGAGGTGCTGGACATCGCCCGCAAGGGCGCCGCCCTCGGCTGCAAGGAAGCCCTGATCACCCTCGGCGACAAGCCGGAGGACCGGTGGCCCGAGGCGCGCGAGTGGCTCGACGCGCACGGTTACGACGACACCATCGCCTACGTCCGCGCCGTCTCCATCCGCATCCTGGAGGAGACGGGCCTGCTGCCCCACCTCAACCCGGGCGTCATGACCTGGACGGACTTCCAGCGCCTCAAGCCGGTCGCCGCGTCGATGGGCATGATGCTGGAGACGACCGCGCGGCGGCTGTGGTCCGAGCCGGGCGGCCCCCACTACGGCTCCCCGGACAAGGAACCGGCCGTACGGCTGCGGGTGCTGGAGGACGCGGGCCGCTCGTCCGTGCCCTTCACCTCCGGTCTGCTGATCGGCATCGGCGAGACGTACGAGGAGCGCGCCGAGTCGCTCTTCGCGCTGCGCAAGGTCTCCCGGGCCTATCACGGCGTCCAGGAGCTGATCATCCAGAACTTCCGCGCCAAGCCGGACACGGCGATGCGCGGCATGCCGGACGCCGAACTGGACGACCTGGTCGCCACGGTGGCCGTCGCCCGGCTCATCATGGGCCCGAGCGCCTGCCTCCAGGCGCCGCCGAACCTGGTGGACAGCGAGTACGAGCGGCTGATCGGCGCCGGCATCGACGACTGGGGCGGGGTGTCGCCCCTGACCATCGACCACGTCAACCCCGAGCGCCCCTGGCCGCAGATCGAGGAGCTGGCCGAGAGGTCCGCGGCGGCGGGCTTCGAGCTGCGCGAACGCCTCTGCGTCTACCCGGAGTTCGTGCGCCGCGGCGAGCCCTGGCTGGATCCGCGCCTGCGCCCGCACGTGGCCGCGCTCGCCGACCCGGAGACGGGGCTCGCGCGCGAGGACGCGGTGGTCGAGGGCCACCCGTGGCAGGAGCCGGAGGAGGCGTTCGTCGCGTCGGGCCGCACGGACCTGCACGCGTCGATCGACACCGAGGGCCGCAGCGCCGACCGGCGCGACGACTTCGACGAGGTCTACGGCGACTGGGAGGCGCTGCGGGAGGCGGCCGCGCCGGGGATGGCGCCGGAGCGGATCGACACGGACGTACGCCAGGCGCTGCGCACCGCGGCCGACGATCCGACCGGGCTGACCGACGCCGAGGCGCTCGCCCTCCTGCACGCGGACGGCCCGGCGCTGGACGCGCTGTGCCAGGTGGCCGACGACGTCCGCAGGTCGGCGGTCGGGGACGACGTGACGTACATCGTCACCCGGAACATCAACTTCACCAACGTCTGCTACACCGGCTGCCGCTTCTGCGCCTTCGCCCAGCGCAGGACGGACGCGGACGCGTACACGCTGTCGCTCGATCAGGTGGCGGACCGCGCCCAGCAGGCCTGGGACGTCGGCGCGGTCGAGGTGTGCATGCAGGGCGGCATCCACCCCGACCTGCCGGGCACGGCGTACTTCGACATCGCGAAGGCGGTCAAGGAGCGGGTCCCCGGCATGCACGTGCACGCCTTCTCCCCGATGGAGGTCGTGAACGGCGCCACCCGCACCGGCATGAGCATCCGGGAGTGGCTGAGCGCGGCGAAGGAGGCGGGCCTGGACACGATCCCCGGGACCGCCGCCGAGATCCTGGACGACGAGGTCCGCTGGGTGCTGACCAAGGGCAAGCTGCCGGCGGCCACCTGGATCGAGGTGATCACCACGGCCCACGAGCTGGGCATCCGCTCGTCCTCGACGATGATGTACGGCCATGTCGACCAGCCCCGCCACTGGCTCGGCCATCTGCGCACGCTGGCCGGGATCCAGCAGCGGACGGGCGGTTTCACGGAGTTCGTCACGCTGCCCTTCATCCACACGAACGCGCCGGTGTACCTGGCGGGCATCTCCCGGCCCGGCCCGACGACGCGGGACAACCGGGCGGTGACCGCGATGGCCCGGCTCCTCCTCCACCCCTGGATCCCGAACATCCAGACAAGCTGGGTGAAACTGGGCGCGGAAGGTGCGGCGGAGATGCTGCGCTCGGGCGCGAACGACCTGGGCGGCACGCTGATGGAGGAGACGATCTCCCGGATGGCGGGCTCCTCGTACGGCTCGTACAAGTCGGTCCGCGACCTGGTGGCGGTGGCCGAGGCGGCCGGCCGGCCGGCGAGGCCGCGCACCACGCTCTACGGCGACGTCCCGGCGGAACGGCGGCGCGCGGCCGAGGCCTCCGACGGGCACCTGCCGGAACTGCTGCCCGTCCTGGACTGAGTACGATGATCCGACCCCGGACCGCGTAGGGACGGGGACCCGTAGCGGAGGAGATGCGTACCCGTGGCTGCCCGACTGCCCTCCTGGGCCTGGGTCACCGGTCTGACGGCTGGGGCGACCGCGGCCGTCGTCGCCCTCGCCGTACAGGCGAACCACGGGCCGCATCCCACGGCCGCCGTGGCGAAGCCGGTCCCGTCGGCCTCGGCGGGCGTGCACGCGTCCGCCACGCCGCACTCCTCCGCCCCGCCCGCCCTGCCGGGTTCGTCCGGCGAGGGGCGGCGGATCGTCTACTCCGTGGGTGCGAAGCGGGTGTGGCTGGTCGACGCGACCGGCCGGGCCACCCGCACCTTCCCGGTGTGGCCGGGCACGGTGAGCCCGCAGCCCGGCCGCTACTCGGTCACCCTGCGCATCCAGTCCCTCAAGGGCTCGGACGGCGTGGAGATCGAGCACGTCATGTACTTCACCAAGGCCGACGGCGTGAACGTCGCCTTCTCCAACGCCCTGGACGGCGCCTCGCCGCCGCCCGCGGACGGCAAGAAGCTGGGCGGCATCCGGATGGACAAGGGCGACGGAACCGCCCTGTGGTCCTTCGGCGACCAGGGCACGACGGTGACGGTCGTCAGCTAGCGTCCTCCTGTCGCCCGCCGGTCAGCAGATTGACGAGGAGGGCGACACCGGCGAGCGTGAAGACGCGGATGGCGGCGTCCTCGCCGTTCCACGTCTTCGACTGCCACATCGAGAACCACTCGCCGCCGATCGCGATGAACCCGGCGCCGAAGAGCAGCAGCAGCATCAGCAGGCCGTAGGTGGAGATGCGCCGGGCGAGGTCGTCTTTGCGCCACGCCCAGAACCAGGTGCCTCCGATCAGCACGAGCGCCGCCACGGTCTCCCACACGATGATGAGGACATAGGCCGTGTCCTGAAGACCGGTACTGGTGACGGCCCGCCACATCAGATCGTGGTCCTTGAACGTTGTGTCCATCGCCAGCACATGCCGCACGAACTGCTGGTTCGTACCGAAGTCGGTGATGTTCCCGAGGGCGACGAGGGCGATGTAGAGGGCGAGTATGCCGGTGAGGACACCGGCGGCAAGCCTGACGCTGGAGTTGCGCGTGGGGGTGGTGGTCATGGCTGAATTCTCCCCTGTTCCGGGTCCGGTCAGCACGTGCCCATTGCGCCACAATGAAGCGGCGGGCCTCGGGGGAAGGGCGGGCGTACGGATGGTGCGGGCACGGCCGTCGATGCAGGAGTTGATCGGACGGCGCAGACGGGCCGGCTTCGTCGGCCGGAGCGACGAACGGGCCGCGTTCCGGGAGAACTTGGACCTCCCGCCGGAGGACGAACGCTCTTCGAGGCCACGACCAACGCGCAACAGACGCAGAGCCTCGCTCCGCCGCGCGCCTTCGTGGGCCGTGTTCGTGGCCATCGAGCGGCATCCGCAACGGGCGGCCCGGTTGCGGGAATTGGAAGCCGTCGTGGATGTGGGGGGAGCAGGATCCGGTGCCCGCCATCGCGGAGATCCGGGCGATCCGCGAGGCAGCAGAGGCGGAGGCCGGACTGTGACGGACCGGGCTTGGGACTACAACCCGAGCGCGCAGTACGTCGCGGGACGCGGTGTCATCAGCTTTCTCGCCGTACCTCGTCACGAGTGCGCCTACGTCTGCAACGTCACGTGGTACGGCTGACTTCACCCTGACGTCCCCCCTCAGCGCCCCGCCGCCTCCCCCGTCACCACCGGTCGCACCTTCGTGAGCAGCAGGTCCAGGAACTGGTCCGGGTGGCGGAAGGACGCGAAGTGGGCGGCGTCCCGGATGAGGGTGAAGTCCTTGGCCGGGGCGGTGACCGCGTCGTGGAAGCGGCGGGCCGGTTCCGGTGGGGTGAGGACGTCGTGGTCGCCCTGGAAGAGGAAGAAGGGGAGGCGGAAGGCGGTGCCCTCGGCGTACTCGTCGATCGTCGTCGACTGGGGGGCGAGCCGTTCCGAGAAGGTCATGCCCTTCAGGTAGGCGCGCAGGTCGCGCAGGGTGTGGAAGGGGGAGAACCAGAGCGAGCGGATCACGACCGTCTTCATCGTGTCGTAGGTCAGCGGGTCGGTCGTGACCACGGTCTTGGCGAAGTCCGACCACTGCTCGGGGCTCCAGGCGGTGCGGTCCGGGCCCATCGCCGTGATCCGCGCGTGCTCCTTCTTCTTGCCGGCCTTCGCCAGCCGGGCCAGCAGCGCCTCGTAGGAGGAGGTGTCGTGGCCGCCTCCGATGATGTTCTGGTCGGTGCCGACGTAGGCCGAGTAGAGCTCGGGGTGGTCGCGGGCGAGGCGCAGGCCGGTGACCGTGCCGAAGCTGTTGGCGACCAGCAGGACCTTGTCGACGCCGAGGCGGGCGCGGAGGTGGTGGGTCACCTCCAGGGCGTCGGCGTACACGCGGTCGAGGGTCATCTCACCCTGCCCCTCGGGGCCGCCCGCCGCGAAGGTCAGACCGGCGCCGCGCATGTCCCAGCGGACGATCGTGAAGTGCCGCTCCCAGGCGCGGGTGCGCGGGGCGAAGACGAGGTTGGAGGCGCCCGGGCCGCCGTGCACCTCCAGGATCACCGGGTTCGCCAGGTCCTCGCCCCGGATCGAGATCCACTGGTCGATGCCGCCGATGCGGACGTACGACGCCTCGTCGATGCCGTTCGGCGTCCGGATCTCCAGCTTCTTGGCGTTCGCGCGGCGCTTGAGGGCGCGGTAGGTCAGCAGCATGGTGTTCCCCCTAAACTGTTTATGCCGTCATCCGTTTGGATGTGCTTACGGTATATACAGTTGTCGGCGGCGTCAATGGGTCGGCACGTGGCGGGGCGAAGCGCTCGCGACTGGGCGGGAATGAACCTTCGGGGTCGGTTTGCCCCACTGAACGGACCGTTCCAGGTCGATTACAGTGCTGAGCGTCGTACGGACGGACGGTGCCGTGAGGAGGTCTCAGTGGGTACGACGTCCGGCGCCGTCTGGGGACGCGCCGAGCAGCAGGACTTCCGGAGCAGGGTGCGCGGCACACTGCTCGGGGCCGCCGTGGGCGACGCGCTGGGCGGGCCCGCCGATCCGCTGTCCCTGGAGGAGATCCGGGCCGCCTACGGTCCCGAGGGGCTGCTCGACCTCGCCTTCGGGCAGGGCCGGCGCGGCACGGTCACGCACCACACCCAGCTCACCCTCTTCACGGTCGACGGGCTGATACGCGCCCAGGTGCGCCGGGACACCGGCGCCTGGCATCCGCCGACCGACCTGCACCGGGCGTATCTGCGCTGGGCGGCGACCCAGCGGGACTGGGGGCCCGACGAGCGCCGCAAGGACGACGGCTGGCTGGCCCGCGAGGAGTGGCTGTACGCCCGCCGCGAGCCGAGCCGGGGCCTGCTCACCGGGTTCGGCGACGAGGCCATGGGGACGCTGGAGAAGCCCAAGAATCCCGGCGAGTCGGGGCCGGAGGCGGTCGCCCGCTCGGCGCCGTTCGGGCTGCTGGTCGGCTGGGAGCCGCAGCTCGTCGCCCAGCTCGCCGTGGAGTGCGCGACGCAGAGCCACGGACATCCGATCGCCTACCTGTCGGCGGGCGCGTACGCCGTGATCGTGCACGCGCTGGCCCGCGGCGAGAGCCTCGACGGGGCCGTCCAGCGCGCCCTCGGCCTGCTCTCCGCGCGCCCCGGCCACCAGCCCGTCGCCGATGCCCTCCAGCATGCGCTGGGCGCGGTGCGCCAGGGCATCCCGAGCCCGACGCGGGTGGAGGAGCTGGCCGGGGACGGGACGGCGGACGGGCTGCTGGCCGCGTCCGTGTACTGCGCGCTGGTGGGGGAGGACGTACGGCACGGGCTGTGCCTGGCGGTGAACCAGAGCGGCCCGTCGGCCGCCGCGGGCGCCCTCACCGGCGGCCTCCTGGGCGCCCTGCACGGCGAGACGGCGCTGCCGCCGGGCTGGCTGGCGGAGCTGGAGGGCCGCCCCACGATCCTGGAGCTCGCCGACGACTTCGCGATGGAGATGACCCAGGGCCCCGCGCTGCACGGGCCTGCGGGCTCCTCGCCCGGGTGGCTGGCGCGCTACCCGCGGTAGGACGCGGCGCGCTTCCGGATCCGGGGTGCGGGGTTCTGAGCCGGGGGCTCGGGGGCCGGGAGTGGGGGCTCGGGGTCGTGGGTGCCGGTCGGGGGCCGGATGCCGTACGGGCCCGGGGACCGTCGCCGGGTGGCCGGCGCGCTCCCCGCGGGGCGGCGCGCCAGCGATGGGCGGTCTGCTACGGCGCCGGTACGGGCGCGGACACCGCCGCGTCCCCGTCCGTGTTGACCCGTTCGATGATCGCCAGCCGCTCCGGGGTGTCCTCCGGCTTCAGGTAGCCGATGAGGACGTAGAGGACGAGCGAGACGGCCAGCGGGACGGACACCTGGTACTGGAGCGGGACCCCGCCCGAGATCTCCCAGTTGAGGGGGTAGTTGACCAGCCAGAAGGCCAGCAGGCCGGCCGCCCAGCTGACGAGGGCCGCCGTGGGGCCGGAGCGGCGCAGCGGCCGGAGCAGGCCCAGCATCATCGGGATCGCGATCGGACCCATCAGCCCGGCCACCCACTTGATGACGACGGTGATGATGTCCTTGAACGTGGGGGAGTTGACCTGGGTCGCCACCGCCATCGACAGGCCGAGGAAGACCACCGTCGTCACCCGGGCCGCGACCAGTCCCGAGCGCTCGCTCCAGGACCGGGCCTGCCGTGAGAGCACCGGCGCGACGTCCCGGGTGAAGACGGCGGCGATCGCGTTGGCGTCGGAGGAGCACATCGCCATCGTGTGGGAGAAGAAGCCGACGACGACCAGGCCCAGCAGGCCGTGCGGAAGCAGCTGTTCGGTCATCAGGCCGTAGGAGTCGGAGCCGTCCGGCTTCTGCGCGTGCACCAGGAGCGGGGACATCCACATGGGGAAGAACAGGACGACCGGCCAGACCAGCCACAGGACCGCCGACAGCCGGGCCCCGCGCTCGGCCTCGCGCGGGCTGCCCGTCGCCATGTAGCGCTGGGCCTGGTTGAGCATGCCGCCGTTGTACTCGAAGAGCTTGATGAAGAGGAACGCCAGCAGGAAGACGGCGCCGTAGGGGCCGACGAGCGGCTTGCCGTGGCCGTGCAGGGCGGGCTGGTTCCACGCGTCGAAGAAGCCGATGTGCTTGTCGTGCAGCTTCAGTACGACCGCCACGAACATCGAGGCACCGGCCAGCAACTGGATGACGAACTGGCCGAGTTCGGTCAGCGCGTCCGCCCACAGGCCGCCGATCGTGCAGTACACGGCCGTGATCGCGCCGGTGATGAGGATGCCCTGGTTCAGCGTGATGCCCGTGAACACCGACAACAGGGTGGAGATGGCGGCCCACTTGGCGGCCACGTCCACGATCTTCAGCAGCATGCCGGACCAGACGAGCGCCTGCTGCGTGGAGAGGTTGTAGCGGTTCTTCAGGTACTCCAGCGGGGAGGCCACATGGAGCCGCGAGCGCAGCCGGTTGATGCGGGGCGCGAACAGCTTCGACCCGATGGCGATGCCCAGCGCGATGGGGAAGGACCAGGTGACGAACGAGGTGACGCCGTAGGTGTAGGCGATCCCCGCGTACCCGGTGAACATGACCGCGCTGTAGCCCGACATGTGGTGGGAGATGCCGGACAGCCACCAGGGCATCTTGCCGCCGGCCGTGAAGAAGTCGGAGACGTTGTCCACGCGCTTGTGCGACCAGACGCCGATCGCGACCATCACGCCGAAGTAGCCGATGAGCACGGCCCAGTCGAGACTGTTCATGGGCTCGATCGTGGGTGCGGTCACGTGAACACGACAAGCAAGCGTAAGGTCAAGTCACCGTAAAATCGTTCGATTTGATGACCTACGTTCACGTCCTTGAACTCACCGCATCACCTCACCCGCGTTGACCAGCAGCGACTGCCCGGTGATGGCCCGCGCCCGGTCGGAGGCGAGGAAGGCGACGGCGTCGGCCACGTCCCCGTCGGTCGCCAGCTCGGGCAGCGCCATCCGCCCCGTGAGCCGTCCCAGCACCTCGGACTCCGGCACCCCCTCCGTCAGCGCGGTGAACTGGACGTAGGCCTGCACCGGCGGGCCCCACATCCAGCCCGGCAGCACGGTGTTGACCCGGATCCGGTCCGGGCCCAGCTCGTGCGCCAGGGAGTACATCGCGCTCGTCAGCGCCCCCTTCGACGCCGCGTACGCCGCCTGCTTCACCTGCGAGGGCGCGGCGACGGCCGACTGCGTCCCGATGAAGACGACCGAGCCGCCCCCGCCCTCCCGCAGCGCGGGCAGACAGGCCCGGGTCATCCGCAGCGTGCCCAGCAGGTTCACGTCGATGACCGACTGCCAGGTCGCGAAGTCCGCGTCCTCCACCCCGCCGAAGTACGAGTCCCAGGCCGCCACGTGCACCACCGCGTCGATCCCGCCGAACCGCTCCCGCGCGAGTGCCGCCAGCGCCGCGCACTGCCCCTCGTCCGTGATGTCGGTGGCCCGGTACGCCGTGCGCCCGCCCGCCGGATCGATCTCCGCCGCGCTCTTGGCGAGGTTCGCCCCGGTGCGCGCCCCGAGCACCGCGTTCCCGCCGTCCCGTACGACGGCCGCGGCCACCTGGTGGCCGAGTCCTGCGCCGACCCCCGAGACGACGACGGTCTTTCCGGCGAGCAGGGACATCCGTACCTCCCGGGCTATGGCGCTTTATCTGACGGACCGTCAGGCTATGGGCGAGCGCGGAAAGACGGAAGGGCACGGACGCGCACGGGAGGGGAACCGCATGAGCGAGGAGACGGACACCCGCAGCGAGGCGTACGGGGAACTGGCCGCCCTGGGCCCCTACGGCGTGCGCCCCGGCCACGCCCTGATCACCATGGTCGAGCCGCACCCCGGGCACGAGTACGCCTACAACCGCTGGTACGAGGACGACCACTACTACGCCGGCGCCATGGCCATGCCCTGGATGTACGCGGGCCGGCGCTGGGTGGCGACCCGGGACCTGCAACTGCTCCGCTACCCGGAGAAGTCGGCCGTCGCCCAGCCCGTCACCGCCGGCTGCTACCTCTCCACGTACTGGATCACCGCCGGCCGCTACGACGACCACATGAGGTGGACCGTCGCCATCAACAAGCGCCTGAACCGCGACGCCCGCGTCCACCACGCCCGCACCCACGTCTTCACGGCCTTCCAGGACCACGAGACCACGGTCTACCGCGACGGCGCCGCCGGCCCCCGCGACTTCCACGCCCTCGACCACCCGTACGCCGGCCTGGTCCTGGAGGTGATCGACGCGCACGGGCCCGAGCAGCGCCCGCAGCTCCTCGAACGGCTCCGCACCCGCGACCTCCCCCGTCGCCTGGCCGGCTCCCCGGCCGCCATGGTCACGGTCTTCCGGCCCACCCCGCTGCCCGGCGACCGCATGACCTACGTCAAACAGGTCGAGGGCACGGGCACCCGCCTGACCCTGCTGTGGTTCCTGGAGCAGGACCCGCGCGAGTGCTGGCAGGACCACTTCACGGGCCTGGACGAGCAGGTGAGCGAGTCGGGGCTGGGCAGGGTGGAGCTGGTGGCGCCGTTCATTCCCACGATCCCGGGCACGGACCGATATGTCACCGAGCTGCGCGGCTGACGGTTTCGGACGGGCGGGTGGGAAAGCTACTTCAACTCGTCCGGACAGGGAGTGCCGCGAGGCAACTGGTACGGCGCCGCCAGCCGATACGTTCCGGCCCGCGGAGCGATCAGCATCGTCCACTTGTCGCCGTTCACGTCCTGCTGCGTCTCCGTCAGACACCCGTTGAGGTTGTCGTACGACTTCGGCGTGCCGTCCGCCCGGTGCTTGGAGGCCTCCGTCTCCTGCGGCGGCTTCACGCTCTTGCCGTGCGCGTCGACGATGCTCAGCCACGGCGAGTACGGGATGCGGATCAGGATC
The DNA here is from genome assembly GCF_042269865.1 of Streptomyces sp. NPDC055966. Taxonomy (NCBI): domain Bacteria; kingdom Bacillati; phylum Actinomycetota; class Actinomycetes; order Kitasatosporales; family Streptomycetaceae; genus Streptomyces; species Streptomyces sp. NPDC055966. Next base: position 353,103 of record NZ_JBHJYK010000003.1, on the reverse strand, counting down.
CGCCCGGCCTTGCGCACCCGCAGCGTCATCTCGCCCTGGTCGGCCCGGTCCACCACCGCGTTCGGCTCGGCGAGCGGCGCCGGATCGGTCACCTGGAACAGCTGCCAGTTGGCATCGCCCCAGATCTGCTTCAGATACGGCATCCCGCGCTGCAGCAGCGCCCGCTCGCGCACGCCGCCGTCCCCGTCCGGGTTGTCCTTCGGCAGCACCACGAAGTGCACGGCCCACCGCTGGAGCCACTCGTGGTAGTTCGCCGAGTTGAGCGTGTCGTCGTAGAAGAGCGGGTTGCGCTCCATGTCGGCCTGCCGGTTCCAGCCGCGCGCCAGGTTGACGTACGGCGCGAGCGCGGACGCCTCCCGGTGCGAGCGCGCCGGGACCACCTCGACCCGGCCCTTCTCGGCGCCGACCTTCTGGAGCTGGTTCACCAGCGGCGCCAGCTCGCGCGCCCACGACGCGGCCGGGGTGGTGTGGATGATGTCGTCGACCGACTTGTAGCCGACCCAGCCGACGAAGCCCAGGAACGCCAGCACGGTCAGGTACCACTGGCGCGACCTCGGCACCGTGAACGGCAGCGCCGCGACCAGCGTCGCACCCGCGAACAGCATCGGCAGCCGCGAGATGTTCGACCCGATCTGCGAGCTGATCAGCCACACCAGCACCACGCTGAGGCTGTAGACGGCGGCCGTCAGCCGGACGGTCACCCACTCCTTCGGCACCAGGAACAGGCACAGCAGGCCGTACAGCAGCGGCATGACCACCGAGCCGAACGTCATCGGCTGGGTGCCGGAGAACGGGAAGAGGAAGTAGGAGGCGGCGACCACCGCGGCCGGGGCGAGCCCCAGCGTCCAGGTGCCGGGCCGCCGCTTCTGCAGGAACAGCGCGACCGCGACGAAGCCCACGAACAGCCCCGAGACCGGCGAGGCCATGGTCGACAGCCCGGCCAGCGTCGCGGCCACCGCCGCCTTCGACCGGCGTCTGTGCCGCCACCGGTGCGGCCAGCAGAACACCGCCGCGACCGCGCCGAGCCCGAACATCGTGCCGAGCCCGAAGGTCACCCGGCCCGACACCGCGTTGGCCAGCAGCGCGAACACCCCGGCGAGCGAGACCCACAGCGGGTTGCGCACCGCCCGGCTGCGGATCAGGACCAGGGTCAGCAGGCCCGCCGAGGCCGTCCCGGCGATCATCATCGTCGTACGGACGCCGAGGACGGCCATCAGATACGGCGAGACGACGCTGTACGACACCGGGTGCATGCCGCCGTACCAGGCGAGGTTGTACGCCGAGTCCGGGTGCCGGCCGACGAACTCCGCCCAGGCGTCCTGCGCCGCGAGATCGCCACCGCTGTTCGCGAACGTGAAGAACCAGATGATGTGCAGGACACCCGCGAGCGCGGTGATCGACAGCACGGGATGCCGGAGCATCCGCTGCCGCAGGGGCTCGGCGGCGACGAGGAGCCGCGCGAGCCTGCCGGGCCGTACGCCGTCGGTTCGACCGTCCGTGTCGGCCGTGGACAGGCCCGTGTCAGCCGTGGACGGGCGTATTCGCGGGCCGGACCCCGGGGGGTTTCCCGGGCCCGGATCGGCGTCGTCGGCGCGTGTCGGCTCCGCTGTGGCCACCTGAAGGCACTCCCCGTGTCCCGTCTTTTGTTCTCGGCCGGGCCCCTCGGAGGCCCGCCGTGGGTTCCGAGGTGTTCGCGGCCGCTTCTCGTTCTGTTGGCCGTCCCGTCCCGTGACCGACGACCTGCCCCGATTCGTGACGCTAGCACGCACCCCGCCGCGGGGCTCCCGGGGTGGGGCTCCGACGACGGGGTGCGGGGTGGTGCGGGGGTGCTGCGTCTGCCTGGCGGGTCAGCTCACGCGGGTGAGCTTCGCGCCGAAGCCGGGCTCGGCGAGATCCGTCCGGAGGGCCACCGGAACCTTCACCGCTCCGGCCGAACCGTCACCCACGGTCAGCGTGCCCACCGTGGTGCCGGCCTTCGCGGTGTGCGGAACGGAGTCGGAGGCGAAGGACAGCTTCACCTTCAGCCCGGACCAGCCGACCGCCGTGACGTCCTTGGTCACCACGATCGGGGTCTGCCCGCCGAGCTGGTCGTCCACGTAGCCGACCACGTCACCCTTCTGCAGGATCTTCGCGCCGGTCAGCGCCTGCTGGGCGCCGAGCAGCGCGGTCTTGCTGACGTCGTTGACCGTGTCGAGGATCGACGGCTTGTGCTGGCCGAGGATCGCGCCGACGATCGTGACCGTCTGTCCGTCGACCGTCTTGCGGGAGGCGAAGAGCAGATTGCCGCCGGCCGCGGTGGTGCTGCCCGTCTTGATGCCGATCGCGCCGATCTTGTACGGCAGCGCGTTCCAGTTGGGCCAGTTGTGACCGGTGGGGTCCGTCCAGCTGGCCGCGCTGGTGATGGCCACCAGGGCGGGGATCTTCACGACCGCGCGGCCGATCTTCACCTGGTCCTCGGCCGTGGAGACCGTGGTCTCCTTCAGACCCGAGGGATCGGTGTACGTCGTGTTCGTCATCCCCAGCTCCTTGGCGGTCGCGTTCATCTTCTTGACGAACGCAGCCTCCGAGCCCGCGTCCCAGCGGGCCAGCAGCCGGGCGATGTTGTTCGCGGAGGGGATCATGACGGCCGACAGGGCCTGCTTCTCGGTGAGGTAGTCACCGGCCTTGATCGTGTTGAGGGTGGACTCGCCGCTCTTGTCGTAGCCGCCCTCCTTCTCGGCCGTCGAGTCGACCTTTATCCTCGGGCCCTCCTCGCCGGGCTTCAGCGGGTGGTCGCGGAGGATGATGTACGAGGTCATGGTCTTGGCGACCGAGCCGATGGCCACGGGCGTCTGCTTGCCGAAGCGGCCCATCGTGCCGATGCCGTCGCCGTCCATCCAGCCCTGGCCCTCGCTCGGCCAGGGCAGGCTCACCGCGCCGCCGTCGAAGGTGTAGCTGTCCTTCGCGGTCAGCACGAGAGTGGGGGACGGCAGCGGGCGCAGCGCCTGTACGACGACGAAGACGATCGCCAGCAGCACGACGAGCGGGGTCCAGATCTTGACCCGGCGCACGAGCGTGCGGACCGGGGTCTCCGGGGGCGGCGGCGTGTTCGTCAGCTCCGCCAGCAGGTCCAGCGGGGGCTTGGGCGGCAGGGGCTGCTGCGTGGTCCGCTCCGGGCCGACCTGCGGGACCGGAGTGGTGACGTCGGCCTTGGCCTCCGGCTTCGGCTCCTTCAGATCCGGCTTGAGCGCGACGAACTTGCTGGTGCGCTCGGGGTCGGACGCGGGGTCCTTCGGAGCCTCGGGGGCCTTGGCGGACTTGGCGGCGCCGCCCAGCTTGAGCATGGTCGTCGGCTGATCGACCTGCGGCTTCCGTACGGTCTTGAAGACGGCGGTCGGCTGGTCGACGGCCTTCGCCTCCGGCGCGTCGGCGGGATCGTCCGCCGCCTCGGCCTCGCCGTCCTTGTCGTCGGCGTCCTCGGCCTCGTCGGCGGCGTCCGCGGCTTCCGGTTCGTCACCGTCCTCAGCGGCCTCAGCGGCCTCAGCGGCCTCAGCGGCCTCAGCGGCCTCATCGGCCTCAGGCTTCTCGGCCTTCGCGTCCGGCTCAGGCTTCTCGGCCGCCTCGGCATCGGCCTCGGCGTCCTCGTCCTCCGCCTCGTCCTCCGCGTCGGCCTCGTCGTCGGCCGTCACGGCGTTCCCGGCCTTCGGCTCCGCCTCGGTGTCCGCCTTCCCGGCGTCCTCGGCCCCGTCCTCGTCGGCGCTCTCGTTCGCATCTGCAAGCGCTTCCGCGTCGGTACCGGCGGCCGTGTCGCCCTCGGTCTCCGTCTTCGCGTCCTTCGGCTCCCCGTCGGCCCCCCGCACCCAGGCGGACACCGCGTCGCGCAGGGCGGCGTCCGCCTCGGAGGCGGTCGTCGTCCCGGTCTCGGCGGGTTCCCCGGAGCCGGCCGTGTCGGTCGTGCCGGCCGTGTCGGCCGCGTCGTCATCGGACTCGGTGTCCCGCACCGTCAGGATCTTCGTCGCCGTGTCCACGCCGCCGCCCGAGGAATCCTTTTCCCGGGAGACCGCGAGGCGCGGATCGGGGGCCTCGGGAACCGAACCCCCGCTCCCCGGCGTCGGTTCCGCCGACGACTCGCGCTGCTTCGACCTGTCGGGGGACTCGCCCGCCACCGATGCCTCCTCCGTGCGGCGCACGGCTCTGTCCGCGCGCCCTGTCCGAACCATGTACCAGTGTCCTGTGTGGGGGCTTGGCCCCTGGGCTAGACGAGAACGACATACCTACCGGTTCCCTCACGAACCGGTCACGCACCCTCGACAGACCAATGTGAGAGGGGTCACCCTGTCATTCATCCACGCGGGGAGGCATGGATGGGCAGGAGCCGCAGAACAATTCCGGAGGAGCTTCTGCTGCTGGCATTGGACCCGACCACGGGTACCACTGCGCAGCCGCAGTCGCTCGACCTCGGTCTGGCCGGAGCACAGCTAGTGGAGCTGGCGCTGGCCGGACGGATAGCCCCAGACGGGGATCGTATCGCCGTGGTGGCCCCACGGCCGACTGGAGATCCAACACTGGACTCCGCGTTGGAGTTGCTGCGCAGGCGCGGCGCTCCCGTGCGTGCCGTCCACTGGATCGGCGGGCCCCGGCTGGGGCTCCGTCAGACGTATCTCTCGCATCTGGAGCGGTGCGGCATGGTCGCCGCCGTGCCGGGTCAGATGTGCGGGGTGCTGCCGACGACGCGCTACCAGGCGACGGACACCGCCATCAGCCGGGAGATCAGGGCCCGGCTGGACTCCGCGATCCGCACCGGCGTACCGCCGGACCCGCGGACCGCGGCGCTCGCCGCCCTGGCGCACGCCGTCGGGCTCGGAAAGCACCTGTATCCGGGGAACGAGGGCCGCTCGTCCCGCTCCCGGCTGCGGGACCTGATCCGGCACGATCCGATGGGCGGGCTCGTCGCGCACGCCGTGATGGACGTCCAGAGCGGTGCGGCCGCACAGCCGCGCCGCGCTCCCGCCGCCGCCGGGCGGCAGGGCGCGGCCGGCGCCAGGACCGCGCCGGAACCCGCACGCGGGGTTCCGATGCAGCCGCACCGCGGGTCCATGGCGCGCGTCGTGGCCCACTAGGCCGCAACCCCGGTCCCCCCGGACCCGGTTCGGGAGCCGCTGGTCGGAGCGGGACGGTGCGACCCTCGATTCGAGAGGGGTCGCACCGTCCCGCTCGACTGCGTGTGTGGCGGGTGGTGGCGAACTGACGTGCACGCGCCGCATATCCCTCGTTTCCCAGCGGTAGAAAGCACCTTGGTGGCAGTCTGCTCAACAGCAGATACGGAAAGTGTTAAGCAACAGGCAGGCAGCCGGAGGTGCACGTCCCGTGGCGTCCAATGTCAATCCCACCGTCAGGCGGCGCCGGCTCGGCCAGGAGCTGCGCAGGCTCCGTGAGCTCAAGGGCATGACGGCCGAGGAGGTTGCGGAGCGGCTGCTCGTTTCGCAGTCGAAGATCAGCCGGCTGGAGAACGGCCGCAGAAGCATCAGCCAGCGCGACGTGCGTGACCTGTGCGGGGTGTACGAGGTCGAGGACCAGCGGATCGTCGACTCGCTGATGGAGATGGCCCGCGACTCGCGCCAGCAGGGCTGGTGGCACACGTTCGGAGACATCCCGTACAGCGTGTACATCGGACTGGAGACCGACGCCGAGTCGCTGCGGGTGTACGAACCCCAGCTGGTGACCGGTCTGTTGCAGACCCACGCCTATGCCGAGGCCCTCGTCCAGGGTGCCCTGCCGGAGACGTCGCCGGCCGACATCGAGAAGCGGGTGCAGGTGCGCCTGCGCCGACAGGAACGTATCACCGCCGAGGGCAACCCGCTCCGGCTGTGGGTGGTGCTCGACGAGGCGGCGCTGCGCCGGGTCGTCGGCAGCAGGCTGGTGATGCGCGAACAGCTCGACCACCTCATCGAGATGTCGCAGCTGCCGCATGTCACCGTGCAGGTCCTGCCGTTCGAGGTGGGCGCGCATCCGGGGCTCAACGGCCAGTACGCGATCCTGGAGTTCACCGACGCGGCCGACTCCAGCGTGGTCTACCTGGAGGGTGTCACCAGCGACCTGTACCTGGAGAAGGCACAGGACGTCCAGAAGTACGCCGTGATGTACGAGCACTTGCGGGCACAGTCCCTCAATGTGGAGCAATCCCGGCAGTTCATCGCGAAGGTGGCCAAGGAGTACGCGGACTGAGCCGCTGTCACGAAAGGCGCCGGATCGTACACCGCCGGTCCACTCCATTGGAAGGCCCGTCTGGAATATGCCATCCGGTCGAGTGAACGACTACTCCAGCGGGGCCAGTTGCCCGGTAGCGTCGATCACGCCAATCAGCCAAGAAGGTTGGCGTGAACCGCACCATCGCAACTCGCACAACAGGAGTGGACATGGCACTGATTCAGGGCGCTTCGGAGACGTGGATGAAGTCCTCCTACTCGGCGGGCAACGGCGCCTGCGTGGAGGTCAGGTCGGCCACCGCCGCCGAGCTGTCCGTCCGTGACTCCAAGGACGTCGCGGGCCCGGTCCTGGCCTTCCCCGCCGACGCCTGGAACGCCTTCGTGGCCACGGTCAAGGCCTAGGGGGCTCTCCCTGACTCCTGGCGTCACTGGCGAGGATCGCAACGGCGTCGCTGACGAGGATCGCAACGCAGAGCCCACAGACGACACAACTGCACAGCACCACCTCCCACAGAGCCCTCTCGACCGGTCGCCGTCCTTGCCGAGAGGGCTCGGTGCTGTCCAGCGACTCCTATCGGGTCACTGGAAAGGCCACGTCGCACACCGGGTCCTCCGGCCCGGCCGTGTCCCAGTCGGCGAAGTAGACCTCCCGGCACGGCCCAGCCATCTCCAGCCCCTGGCCCGCCATCCACTGCTCCACCGCCTCGAAGGCGGCCAGGATCTGCGGATGCGCGACCTGCGCCTTGGTGATCCGCACGAAGGCCAGCCGCGCGGCCGGCTCCACCCGCACCCGCGCCCGCCGGGCCCGACCGGCGCGCTCGGCCCACGCCCGCGCCGCCGCCTCGTCGGCCACCGGCACGCAGGACTCGGCCGGCCCGTCGCTCTCCATCGACACCTCGGCGTGGTAGACGACGAACGGCGCCCCGGTCACGCCGCCGCACTCCCGCGCGGCGCCCACCAGCCGCTCCAGCGACCCGCCGATCCACGTCGGCAGCTCGTCCGCGAGGGTGTGCCGCGACTCGGTGATCACCACCTGCGCCGGTACGTCGACGGTCTCGACCACGAACTTCCCGTACATCTCGGAGCTCCTCCCCGACAGTCGTCCACGGAGGTACTCGGCGAGGGTCCGCTGCCCGGCCACCCGGGTCTCCACGTCCGCCCACCAGCCGGTCAGCCGCTCGGCGGCCTGGGCGCCGGTCTCCGCCCCGACCACGTCGGCGATCCGGGCGAGCGGCATGTCCAGCTGCCGCAGCAGGGCCACCAGCCGGGCGCGTTCGACCTGGTCGGCGCGGTAGCGGCGGTAGCCGCTGACCTCGTCGACATGCGCCGGGGTCAGCAGGCCGAGCCGGTCGTACAGCCGCAGGGCCTTGGCCGACAGCCGGGCCCGTGCGGCGAACGCGCCGATCGTGAGCAGTTCGTCGTCCACGAGAGCATCCTCCGTCACCGGGCGCGGTCCGCCCGGTGACAGGGACGCTCGGCCTTGCCCCAGGGGCAAGGTCAACCGGTCAGCCCAGCTGGGCCTCGATGGCCGTCACGACCTCGGCGGACTCCGGCTCGGTCTGCGGCGAGAAGCGCGCCGCGACCTGCCCGTCCCGGCCGATCAGGAACTTCTCGAAGTTCCAGCGGATGTCCCCGCTGTGCCCCTCGGCGTCCGCGAAGTCGACCAGCCGCTCGTACAGCGGGTGCCGGCCCTCGCCGTTCACCTCCACCTTCTCGGTGAGCGGGAAGGTCACGCCGTACGTCGCCGAGCAGAACTCCGCGATCTCCTCGGCGCTGCCGGGCTCCTGCCCGAGGAACTGGTTGCAGGGCACACCGAGGACGGTGAAGCCCTGTGCGCCGTACCGCTCCTGGAGCTTCTCCAGGCCCGTGTACTGAGGCGTCAGGCCGCACTTGGAGGCCACGTTCACGATGAGCACGGCCTGGCCGGCGTACCGGTCCAGCCCGGCGGGGCCACCGGCGAGCGCGCCGATCTCGACATTCAGGGGGCTGTGGTCAGCAGTCGTCATGCCCGAAGGCTAGCCCTGCCCCCCGGAGGTCTTCGTCGGGGCCCGTGCCCGCGGCCTCCACCAGGACGTCGCCCGCCGGCGTCCGCCCGTACAGGACCGACCGGCCCGTCCGCCACCGCTCCGCCAGGCCGGCCTCCCGGAGGACCTTGAGATGGCGGCCCACCGAGCCCAGGCCCTGGCCGGTCAGCGCGGTCAGCTGGGTGGTGGTCAGGGGGGAGCCGAGGAGGACCAGGACGGCGGCCCGGGCCGGGCCGAGCAGCGCGCCGAGGCCCGCCGGGACGGTCCGTGCGCCGGTGTCGGCGAGGACACCGGCGCACGGGTAGACGGCCGCGTACCGCACCCCGTCGTCCCAGGCCACCCACCCCGCCCGCTGCACGGTCACCGGCACGAAGAGCAGCTCGGCGCCGGAGATCTCGCGTGGCGGGTACTCGTGCAGATTGATCTGGAGCCGGTTCTCACCCAGCCAGCGCGTCCGCCCGGGCCGCAGGGCGTCCAGGACGCTCACCCAGCCGCCCCGGCTCACCTGCGCCGTCCGCGCGACCACATCCGCCTCCAGCACCCGCCGGCGCCGCTCCCAGGACGGCCGTACGGTCTCCTCCCACACCCACTCCAGCAGCGCCGCCGCCCGCTCGGGCAGATCGTCCCGCTCCAGCCCGGCCGGGAGCGGACCGGCGAGGGCGGTGCGCAGATGCGCGCGGGCCACGGCGGGCGGCGTCGAGCGGACCCGGGCGACCTCCTCCGCGAAGGCCTCCCCGCCGCGCGGGGCCGGCGTCAGGAAGTCGGCGATCCACTCCCTCCCGAGCCCGGCCCGCACCAGCGGCTCCGCCACCGGGTCCGCCGCCAACAGCGCCCGGTAGCCCGGCAGATGACGGCCCAGCCACGTCCGCTCGCCGGGATGCGCCACGTCACCGACGTGCAGCAGCCGCAGCGACGCGAAGGTCTCGGCGAGCTGTGAGATCACGAACCGGCTCCCGGCCAGCGTGTCCGCGTTGAGCTGCCACCACCCCACACCAGCCACCCCCTGGAACCACGTTCACAGCCCCAATGACCTTTCGCATGGTGGCGAAACCATAACGACCCGCCCGCGGTGCCCCCGACACTCCGGAGCATGCCCACCTACCGCTCCCTGTTCCGCACCCCGGAGTTCACCCCGCTCTTCCTCGGCACGGCCGCGCAGACCGCCGCGCAGACCGTCGGCGGGCTCGCCCTCGGCACGCTCGTGTACCGGGCGACCGGCTCCCCGCTGCTGTCCGCGGTGAGCATGTTCGGCCCCTCGCTCGCCCAGGTGCTGGGCGCGACGGTCCTGCTGTCCGGCGCCGACCGCCTTCCCCCGCGTACGGCCCTGTCGGCGATCGCACTGACCTTCGCGGCCGGTACGGCGTTCCAGGCGCTGCCCGGCCTGCCGGTCGGCGTGGTCCTCGCCGTCGTCCTCGTCCTCGGCCTCGTGGCCTCGCTCGGCGGCGGGGTCCGCTGGGGCCTGCTGAACGAGATCCTGGCCAAGGAGGGCTATCTGCCCGGGCGTTCGCTGTTCAACATGATGAGCGGGCTCATGCAGATCGCCGGGTTCGCCACCGGCGGCGCGCTGCTGACCGCGCTCTCCCCGAGGGTCTGTCTCCTGCTGTCGGCCGTCCTGTACCTGACGGCCGCGCTGGTGCTGCGCCTCGCCCTGACCGCCCGCCCGCCCCGCACCGCGGGCCGTCCCTCCGCGCGGGCGACCTGGCGTGCCAACTCCACTCTGTGGTCGTCCCGTTCGCGCCGCCTGACCTATCTGGGCCTGTGGCTGCCCAACGGCCTGGTGGTCGGCTGCGAGTCGCTCTACGTGTCGTACGCCCCGCACGCGGCCGGCACCCTGTTCGCCTGCGGGGCGCTCGGCATGTTCGCCGGGGACGTGACGGTGGGCCGCCTGCTGCCGCCTGCGGTGCGCCGCCGCCTGGCCGTCCCGCTGCTGCTCCTGCTGGCGACGCCGTACCTGCTGTTCGCCGCGCACCCGCCGCTGCCGGTGGCGATGGTGTGCGTGACGCTCGCGTCGGCCGGCTTCGGCGCGAGCCTCGTCCAGCAGGAGCGGCTGATGGAGCTGACACCGGACGAACTCGCCGGCCAGGCCCTGGGGTTGCACTCCGCGGGCATGCTGACCATGCAGGGCGTGAGCGCCGCGCTGGCCGGCACGGTGGCCCAGGTCACCTCGCCCGCCGCGGGGATGACGACGATGGCGGCGGGCTCGGTCCTGGTGACACTGGCGCTGGCTACGGCCGGCCGTCGCTCTCCTGAGCCTGAGCCGGGTCTGAAGCAGGAGCCGGGGCCTGCTGCGGCGACTGGGGCGGCTGGGGCGGCTGGGGCGCGTCGGGGTTGAGGTCCGCGTCGATCTTCCGCACGGCCCGGTCGAAGTAGCGCAGCAGCTCGACGGGGAACGGCATGACGAGGGTGGAGTTCTTCTCGGCGGCCACCTCGACGACGGTCTGGAGGAGACGCAGCTGCATGGCCTCGGGAGTGTCCGACATGATCCGGGACGCGTTGGCGAGCTGCTGCGCGGCCTGGAACTCACCGTCGGCGGTGATGACCCGGGCCCGCCGCTCCCGCTCGGCCTCGGCCTGCCGCGACATGGACCGCTTCAGCGACTCCGGCAGCTGGACGTCCTTGATCTCGACGCGGTCGATGTGGATCCCCCAGCCCGCGGCCGGGCTGTCGATCATCAGCGCCAGCCCCTCGTGCAACCGCTCCCGGTCGCTGAGCAGGTCGTCCAGATCGCTCTTGCCGATGATGGACCGCAGGGAGGACTGGGCGACCTGCCCGACGGCGAAGACGTAGTCCTGCACCTCGATGGCCGCGCGCACCGGGTCGGTCACCCGGAAGTAGACGACGGCGTCGACCTTCACCGACACGTTGTCCTTGGTGATGCCCTCCTGGGTGGGCACGGGCATGGTCACGATCTGCACGTTCACCTTGCGCATCCGGTCGGCGAACGGGATCAGGAAGGTGATGCCGGGCTGCCGGTGGCTCGGCAGGGCCTTCCCCCACCGGAACACCACCCCGCGCTCCACCTGGTTGACGACCCGCATCCCGCTCTTCAGCACGAGCAACAGCAGCAATGCCACCACGACGACCGCCACCACGGTGCCCTCCATGGCACTCCCTTCCTCGCGACCGGCACGAACGCCGGTACGGACACCGGCAAGGACACCACCCGCGACCGGCCGGATGCGACCCCCGCGTCAGGACTCCGTCAAAATGCGGCGCCGGCGCGGGCCGTGGCACCGCGTCACCGGGGCGGGGCGTAGCCGCGGGTGCGGACGAGGCCGTGGGTGAGCCCGGCGAAGGCGCGGGCGGCGGCGCTGCGGTAGGCGCCCTCGCGGTGCAGGAGGGTGACGGTGCGCGGGGGCAGCGGCGGGTCGAGGGCGACGGGCGTGAGGTGGGGGTGGTCGTGGGTGACGGCGTCGGGCAGCACGGTCGCCACCGGGGTGCGCCGCACGATCTCGGTGAGGGCCTGCACGGAGTTGGCCTCGACCGCGATGCGCGGGGCGGTCCGCTGCCTGGCGAAGTAGGCGTCGATGTGGGCGCGGGTGGCGAAGTCGCCGCTGAGCAGCGCGAGTTGTACGTCCCTGAGGGCCCGCACCGGCAGCGGCTCCGGCAGCGCCCGCGGGTGGTGGGTGCCGGTGACGAGGCTGAGGGTCTCGGTGAACAGCGGCGTCGGGGCGACGCCGGGCAGGTGGGCGCCGCTGAACGCGATGCCGAGGTCGAGGTCGTCGGCGAGCAGGGCGGCCTCGATCCGGTCCTGGGTCGTCTCGGTCAGGGCCAGGCTGACGCCGGGGTGGCGGGCGTGGAGCGCGGCGGTGAGCGGGCCGACGAGGTAGGCGGTGAAGGTGGGGGTGACGCCCAGGCGCAGATGGCCGCGGGTGAGGTCCTGGACGTCGTGGACGGCTCGTTCGGCGGCGGCCAGGTCGCGCAGCGCGCGGCGGGCGTGCTCGGTGTAGACGGCGCCGGCGTCGGTGAGCCGTACCGTACGGCCGGTGCGGTCCAGCAGCTGCACGCCCAGGGTGCGCTCCAGCTGCCTGACCTGCTGGGAGAGCGTGGGCTGGGAGATGTGCAGGTCCTCCGCGGCACGGGTGAAGCTGCCGTGTTCGGCGACGGCGAGCAGATAACGCAGGTGACGCAGCTCCAGGACGGCCATGAACGCCACTGTAGCCGCAACTATAGATACGACCACTGACTCTCATGGCTATCAGCTCTTGGACTCTATAAGTCCAGGTCGTGCATGGTGGATTTCGCCGGCCCGCAGGGGTCGGTCACCACCGAAGGGAGTGCCCCATGCAGGACCTCGCCGAGGGTGTCGCCCGTTTTCAGCGGGACGTCTTCCCGGCCAAGGCGGAGCTCTTCGCCCGTCTGGCCACGCGGCACACGCCCCACACGCTGTTCATCGGCTGCTCCGACGCCCGCGTCGTCCCCGAGCTGATCACCGGGTGCGAGCCCGGTGAGCTGTTCGTCATCCGCACCGCCGGCAACCTGGTCCCGCCGCACACCCCGGGTGCCGACGGAGTGGCGGCGAGTATCGAGTACGCCGTCGGCGCACTCGGTGTCACCGACATCGTCGTCTGCGGCCACTCCGCGTGCGGCGCGATGACCGCCCTGGCCGAGGGGCACGACCTCAGTGACGCCCCGGCGGTCGCCACCTGGCTGCGGCACGCCGACGCCTCCCGGGCCCGCACCGCCACCCCCGGCGACGTGCCGTCCCTGGTACGGCAGAACGTGCTCGCGCAGCTGGCGAACCTGGCCACCCACCCGTCGGTCGCCCGCGCCCTGGCGGAGCGGAAGGCCACCCTGCACGGCTGGGTGTACGACATCGGCACCGGCCGCGTGACACACCTGCCCACCGAGGCCCCCGCCCCGGCCCCGGCTGCCTGACCCCTTTTGACCGACCCCCATCGAAAGAGAAGGAAGTACCGATCATGATGCACGCCCAGTTCGACCCCACCGCCCGTCAGGCCCTGGCCAACGCGGCCGTGGACGCCAAGACCCGCAAGAACCTCTCCTGGCAGCGGATCGCCGACGCGGCCGGCCTCTCCGTCGCCTTCACCACCGCCGCGGTCCTCGGCCAGCACGCCCTGCCGGAGGAGTCCGCCCGCGCCGTCGCCGAACTGCTCGGCCTGGACGAGGACGCGGCGATGCTGCTCCAGACCATCCCGGCCCGCGGCTCGATCCCCGGCGGCATCCCCACCGACCCGACCGTCTACCGCTTCTACGAGATGCTCCAGGTCTACGGCACCACCCTCAAGGCCCTGGTCCACGAGGAGTTCGGGGACGGCATCATCTCCGCGATCAACTTCAAGCTGGACGTGCGCAAGGTCGCCGACCCCGAGGGCGGCGAGCGCGCCGTCATCACCCTGGACGGCAAGTACCTGCCGACCAAGCCGTTCTGACCGTCGCCGCCGGGTGCGGGCGTGTGGTGGTGAAGTGGACGTCCGAGGCGTGAGTTGTGGGTGAGGTGTAACAGTTTCGGCCCGCCGCGCTCTGTCCAAGCGGACGACCGCCCCGGTCGTCCAGGACAGGGGACACGACTCGTGCAGTGGACGAACGGAAACGGCGGACCGTACGGCGAGGATCCGTACGCCGGCGCCGGGTACGCGTATGCCTACGGCCACGAGGGGTACGGCGGCGAGGGCTACGGCTACGAGACGTACGGCTACGAGACGTACGGCAGCGACACGGCCACGCTGACCTGGGACCCGACGCGGTCGACGCAGTGGGCGCAACCGCACCCGACGGCATGGGACGGCGCAGGCGGTCCGGCGTGGCAGGCCGCCCGCGGCGACGTCCTCACCGCGACCGGCCCGGAGAGCGACACACAGCCCATCCCCTTCGTTCCGGTGCCGGCACCGGAGTCTGAGCCGGTCCCGGACACGCCGGAGCACGAGTCGGCGCGGCCGGTCTTCGTGGACACCTCGGGGCGACGCCAGCGCCGCGTGATGCGCGCCGCACGGCTGCTGGTGATCCCCGCCGGCGGCTATGTCGCCCTGCTGATCAGCACCGTGCTGGGCGGCCCTGGTGGCAGCGCCCCCTTCGTCCCGCAGCCGGACGCCGCGCACCGGGCGACGCCCCGCGTGACCGCCTCCGACTCCCCGTCCGGGCCCGGCCACTCCGCCGGGCGTGCGGGCTCGGCCGCAGGGCACCCCGACTCCCGTCCCACGGCGCGGCGGACCGCCCCGCCCGTCCGGCCGACGGCCTCGACCGCCCCCGCGACCACCGCACCCACCAGGGCCACTTCCCCGACGGCCACCGCCAGTGCGACCCCGACCATCTCCTCCCGGGGGCGTGCCCGCGGGACGTCCCACAAGCCCGTGAAGTGACCCAAGGCCCTGACGTGACCGATCGACGCCGCCGTACCGCTCCTGCCCGCCGCCACGGCCGCACCCGCCAGATCACCCCTCGCGCCCACTGGCTGCTGCTGAGCGTGCTCGCGGTGACCCTGTCGACGGCCCTCCTGCTCCAGGGGTACACCCATCACATGTTCGGGATCACCTCGGACGACGTGACCGGTGCCCGTGGCCGCAGCGAGGCGGTGCCCGCCCAGGTGGCCGACGGCGGTCCGGTGATCGCGAACGCCGCGGGCGCCGTGCACACCGCCCGGCCCCGGGACCGCACCATCGCCCTCACCTTCGACGACGGGCCCGACCCCGTCTGGACCCCGCGCATCCTCGACGTGCTGCGCCGCAACCATGTGCGCGCGACCTTCTTCGTCGTCGGAACCCAGGTGGTGGCCCACCCGGAGCTGGTCCGCCGGATCGTCGCCGACGGCCACCAGATCGGCATCCACACCTTCACCCACCCCGACCTCTCCCGCCTCGCCCCCTGGCAGCGCTCCCTGGAACTCCACGAGACCCAGCTGGCGCTGGCCGGCGCGGCCGGGGTCACCAGCGCGCTGCTGAGGCCGCCTTACTCCTCGAAGAACGACGCGCTGACCGACGCCGACTGGTCCGTCCTCAAGCAGGCCGACACGGCGGGCTACGTCACGGTGCTCTCCACCCAGGACGCCGAGGACTGGCAGCGTCCCGGCGTGGACCGCATCCTCGCCAACGCGACTCCGCACGGGCACGCCGGACAGATCCTGCTGATGCACGACGCCGGCGGTGACCGCTCCCAGACCGTCACCGCGCTGAACACCCTGATACCGCGGCTCAAGGCACAGGGCTTCCGGTTCGCGACGGTCGGCGCCGCAGTCGGCATGGCGGGGCCCGTCCAGCCCGCCGGCCTCGGCGAACACCTCCAGGGCATGGCCCTGGTGAACGCGTTGCAGGCCGGCGACTGGATCGTATGGCTGCTGGGCGTGCTGATGTACGCGGCCGGAGTGATCAGCGTGCTGCGCGCGGTGGTCGTGGTGCTCACGGCCCGCCGGCACCGGCGGCTGCGCAGGGCAGGACGCCGGGGCGGGTCCTGGGGGCCGCCGGTGACCGAACCCGTCAGCGTCATCGTCCCCGCGTACAACGAGAGCGCCGGGATCGAGGCGGCCGTGCGCTCCCTGATCGCCTCGGACCATCCGGCGGAGATCATCGTGGTGGACGACGGTTCCACCGACGGCACCGCCGACCTGGTGGAGTCGCTCCGGCTGCCGTGGGTGCGGGTGATCCGGCAGGAGAACGCGGGTAAACCGGCCGCCCTCAACACCGGCCTCGCCGCGGCCTCCTGCGACCTGGTCGTGATGGTCGACGGCGACACCGTCTTCGAACCGGACACCGTCCGCACCCTCGTGCAGCCCTTCGCCGACCCCCGCGTGGGCGCCGTCTCCGGCAACGCCAAGGTCGTCAACCGCGGTGGCCTGCTGGGTCGTTGGCAGCACATCGAGTACGTGGTCGGCTTCAACCTCGACCGCCGGCTGTTCGACCTCGCCGAGTGCATGCCGACCGTCCCGGGTGCGGTGGGCGCGTTCCGGCGTGGTGCGCTGCTGGATCTCGGTGGCGTCAGCGACGTCACCCTCGCCGAGGACACCGACCTCACCATGGCGCTGTGCCGGGCCGGCTGGCGCGTGGTCTACGAGGAGGGCGCGGTGGCCTGGACCGAGGCACCCGCTTCCCTCAGCGCCCTGTGGCGGCAGCGGTACCGCTGGTGCTACGGCACCCTCCAGGCGATGTGGAAGCACCGCGGCGCACTGCTCCAGCGCGGCGCCGCCGGCAAACTGGGCCGCCGCGGCCTGGGCTACCTCCTCCTCTTCCAGGTCCTGCTGCCCCTGCTCGCCCCGGCCGTCGACCTCTTCGCCCTGTACGGCCTGGTCTTCCTGGACCCGGTCCGGATCACCGCCCTGTGGCTCGGCTTCCTCCTCCTGCAACTCGGCATGGGCCTGTACGCGTTCCGCCTCGACGGAGAACACCCCGGCCCGCTGTGGAGCCTGCCGTTGCAGCAGTTCGTCTACCGGCAGCTCATGTACCTGGTGGTGATCCAGTCCGTCTTCACCGCCGTGTCCGGCTCGCGCCTGCGCTGGCAGCGCATGGAGCGCTACGGCAGCCTCCGGGCTCCCGCGGGAGCGGAACCCTTCCCGGACACCGGCACCGCGCCCGCCGCGCAGCCGCAGCCCGTGCCCCCGAGCCATGAGCAGGTCGACTCCAGTCCATGACTTGCTCATGAACGACACATGCACGTCCCGGAAAAGGCAAAGGAACGTCCCAGATTCAACATCCGTCTTGTTGACGCGACCCCGCCATCCGTACGTTCTGCGCGACCACGACGCGACACCCCGCGCCGTGGTGGCACCGCGCACCCCCCACAGCCCTTCCCGGTACACCCACCATGTGGAGGACGTACGTTGCGCAGAACCGTTTCCCTCACCGCCGTGGCCACGCTCGCCACGGCCGCCCTCGCCCTGGCCGCCCCCGTCGGCCAGGCCGCCCAGGCCACCGCCTCCCCGTCCCACGGCGTCTCCGTCGCCCGCGCCTGTGCGACTCCGACGAAGAAGGACCAGATGGCCTGCAACGCCCTTCAGGTCACCGCGGGCACCCCCGCCTCGGCGCACGCCGAGAGCGCCCTGACGGCCGCCGCCGCTCCCTCCGGCTACGGCCCCGCCTCGCTCCAGTCGGCCTACAACCTGCCCTCCGCGACCGGTGGTTCGGGCCAGACAGTGGCGATCGTCGACGCCTACGACGACCCCAGCGCCGAGTCCGACCTCGCCGTCTACCGCTCCCAGTACGGCCTGTCCGCCTGCACCACGGCGAACGGCTGCTTCAAGAAGGTGGACCAGAGCGGCGGCACCAAGTACCCGCGCGGCAACTCCGGCTGGGCCGAGGAGATCTCCCTCGACCTCGACATGGTCAGCGCGGCCTGCCCCAACTGCAAGATCCTCCTGGTGGAGGCCGGTTCGGCGAGCATGACCAACCTGGGCACGGCCGTGAACACCGCCGTCAGGCTGGGCGCCAAGTTCGTCTCCAACAGCTACGGCGGCTCCGAGTCCTCCAGCGACGCGTCGTACGACTCCACCTACTTCAACCACCCGGGCGTCGCCATCACCGTCTCCTCGGGAGACGGCGGCTACGGCGTCGAGTACCCGGCGGCCTCCACGTACGTGACGGCCGTGGGCGGTACGTCCCTGAAGACGGCCTCCAACACCCGCGGCTGGACCGACTCGGTGTGGAGCGGGGCGGGCTCCGGCTGCTCCGCCTACGACGCCAAGCCCAGCTGGCAGAAGGACTCCGGCTGTGCGAACCGCACGGTCGCGGACGTCTCGGCGGTCGCCGACCCCAACACCGGCGTCGCGGTGTACGACACCTACGGCCAGGGCAGCGGCTGGATGGTCTTCGGCGGCACCAGCGCCGCCTCCCCGCTGATCGCCGCGGTCTACGCGCTGGCCGGCACCCCGTCCTCCGGCTCCTACCCCTCCTCCTTCCCCTACGCCCACACCTCGGCCCTGAACGACGTCACCAGCGGCTCCAACGGCAGCTGCGGCGGCTCCTACCTCTGCACCGGCACCACCGGCTACGACGGCCCGTCCGGACTCGGCACACCGAACGGCACCGCTGCCTTCACCGGCTGAACATCCCCAGGGGACGGGCAGCCACCACGGAGGGCCGTAGCCACTGTGCCGCGGCCCTCCCGGCCCCGCACCACCGAGCCGGCGCCACCGCCGGCTCGGCCCACACGTCGGCCTGCCGGGTGCGGAGCAGGCCGGCCGGTTCGACGGTCGCCCAGGGGTGCCGCTGTGTGCTGCCGTCCGGGCTCGTTGATGTCAGCCGTGGACGTCAGAAGTCGGCAGACGGTGTCGGCTGGAGTCGTCAGGCGTCGGAGCCTTCCAGCAGTTCTTTCAACGCGGCCACGTCCTTGACGTTCGCCCGCCGCACAGCTGCAGCCATCATCGGAGCGCTCACTTTGGCAAGGCCGGATGGCTCGCCGCGGTTGCGCAGCGTCCACCGGCTGCCAGGTGTAGGTCGTCTCCATGGGAAACGGCCCCTGCGCGGTGCGCATCGCTCGGGATCTCGACACACGTGCTGCCTGCCCAGGAGTGACGCCTCCCCGGCGGTCGTCTGCCGCGGCTCCGGCTGCTCCACGGCGTGGCTGACGGTGACGCCGAACGCGGCCATGCGGTTCACGACACCCGCCCCGGAGTGCGGCCCGCCCTCGCGGAGAACGACGGGAGTGCCGGCGGTGAGGTCGTACGGCTCCCGGCTCGCCGACAGCTGCACGGGCCTGCCGTCGGCCAGGAACTCGTACGTCGTCCGCACGCACAGGCCGCCCGATCGCCTGATTCCCCGCTGCTCCCCGCTCGTTCCGGGGGTGCCGGCCAGACAGGGCGATGCCCCTGAGAACCGGGTCCGGTGTCACCGACCGGCGCTACCCTGAAGGGAGTTGGCGTGGTGTCAGTTGGTGGCGTCGGGGGAGGCCGGGATGACGGATGACGCAGACGGTGACGTCCTGTCGGTGCCCGGTGTGTCTTCCGCGCTGGAAGGCATGACCGCGTACGAAAGGGCTTGGGCCATACGCGTGCTGCCCTCGGCGTCGGCAAAGGACACGATGTTACTGAGGAGCTTCTCGACTCACCCGGACCAGGTCCAGGCGATCATCCGAGCACTCATGGCGGCAGACGTCGGACGACAATACGAGGATGCCCGGCAGCAGGTGGTGCAGTCCGCGGGCGAGGTCCACAACGTCTTCATCGGGGGTTACGACCCCACGGCTGCCCCGGCGCCCCAATCCGCTCCGGACAAGCCGAGCCTGGCCGAGCAGCGGCAGAAGTTCCACTTCGAGTTCCTGGACCACTCGCTGAAGCAGGCCGAGTGGACGTTCCGCCTGAGCGTGTGGTTCATGACGGGCGGGGCGGCGGTCATCCTCGTCGGGGCCGTCCTGGCGCTGCTGCACGCGGGCAGCCCCAGCCACGGCTACGTGCCCCTGGTGACGAGCCTGACGGGTGCGCTGATCACGGTCGGCGGCGGTGCGCTCGCGGTTCACGCCCGGCGTGCCAGGGCTCACGTGACCGAGCAGGCCCAGCGCATCGAGGACAAGATCGACGCTGACCACCAGCTTGAAACCGCGACGACCTTCATCGACCGCGTGAGCGACCCGGAAGCCAAGGACCGGCTCAACGCGGCAGCCGCCATGAAGGCGCTGAACATGCAGGCGAATCAGGCGATGGTGAACCGCCTGCTCCCCGGCGAGCAGCCCAGGGAAATCGAGCCCGGCGACGCCGCCGAATGAGCCTCGGACGCAAACCGGCCACCACCTGCGCGTTCCACTGGATCTGCGCCTGACCCGGCGTGGCCGCCGAGCCGGGCGATCTCACGGCTGTCCCGCAAAAGATCTCCGAGTGTCGTCATACGCTGCGTCGAAGCACTGCGCCTGCGGCCCGCGCAGCGCGGACCCGTCGTACATCCGTTCCTGACCGCCTCCGCGAGGCGGGACGCATAGCTGCTGGCCAAACAGCGATCAGGCCGCACGTGAGGAGATCCGTCCGGTCGATCTTCATGACCGGCGATGAGTTACTTCGCCTGCCTCCGTCTTACCTGGTGAAGACCAAGGAAGCGGAGGCATGGGATGAGCAGGTCCACTCACATCACACAGGTGGCCACGATCGGGATCCGCGTCACCGATCAGCACAAGGCGGTCGAGTTCTACGTCGGTGAGCTCGGCTTCGAAGTACGCCGGGACGTGCCCTTCGGTGACGGGCGCTGGATCGAGGTCGCGCCGCCTGGTGCGACGACGACTGTCGCGCTCGTTCCCGAAGGGGTCCCGACTGGCATCCGTCTTACGACCCGGGATGCCGACGCCGATCACGCGGACCTGCGCGCACGCGGCGTCGATGCGGATGCACAGGTCTTGCGGATGGGGCCCGCAGTGCCGCCGATGTTCGCTGTGCGTGACCCGGACGGCAACAGCCTCATCCTCATCGAAAGCTCCTGAACAGGCGGTATCCGTGATGGACAAGCAGTTCACCGCGACCCTGCAGAAGAGCCCGGACAAGGGCGGCTGGAGGACCTACGCTGTCCGGCGGTGAATGGTGCCGAACAAGACGGAAACTGTGACGGCCGCACTTCTCACCGCGGCACACGAGATGGCCCCTGCCGGTTGCCGGAGCCACCATCGTCGGCGGAGCTAGGCTGCCTCGGGCCGCGCTGCCCGCATGCCCGGGGCGGGCTCCTGTGCGTCCTCAAGGGGCAAGGTTTCGTCTTCCCCGAAATCGGGGGCCTGGAAGGGGTTGGTCGCCGGAGGCGGCGATGCTGCAGTGGAGCAGCGGGGTTGCCCTTCCAGGGCGGAGAACAGCGATGTCAGATCGATGAGAGGACTCTCTTTCGTCACAGGCCCCTGAAGGGTCCTGGTGTGCCGTGACCGGGCACAGCGGTCCTACAGCTTGGTCATCTTGGCGTACGGGCTCAGAATCCGCATTCGCGCCGAGCCGAAATCCACGAGCGCCGCGCCCCCGTCCTCGATGCCGGTCACTCGACCGAGGCCGTAGGGGCTGGCAGGCAGATGACGCTTCGGCGCAGCAGGCTTTGCCATGACTCAGTATGCGCCCACGTCCGTCCCGTCCGCTGTGGCCGTCGGCACGGATCCGGCGGCCCGATCGTGGGCGACCGCCCGCGTTGATGTCAGAAGTGGATGTCAAAGGCCATCTGCGGAGGTCCGTGGGTGGCCTTTTCCCTTGTGCCCCCGGCAGGATTCGAACCTGCGACACCCGCTTCAGGAGCATGATCATTGGATCATCGATCCTTTGCGTCGTCCACCAGGGACGAGAACTGGTCGGCGCTCATCTGGACGCGCCGGCCGAAGTCGTCGGTCATGGTGTTCCGCCTCCGTGGACATGAGGTCGCGGCGTCCGGTGCCCGGACCGGTCCGGGGGGCCGCAGGGGGCTGCCCTCGGGATACCCGAAGCGGACGTGGCGGACGCGCGCCCCGTCGTGTGCGGAGGCGCGGAGGGCTGCGGGTGCGCTCGCGCTCCTCCGGCCGCTTCCGATGCTTCGATATCGCCGGGGTGGCCGGGAACTGGACCGCACGTGCGTCCGACTCCTAAGGAGGGGGGCGATGACCAGGTAGTTCGTGGGCGGTGATGCATGTGCGTAGACAGGGGGCGGTGAGGCCCCTCGGTCGCGTGGCGGCATCGGGTGCCGTGAGTGTGTCCTGGGCGGTGCGAAGCGTGCGCGCGGCGGTGTTCGCTGTGCTGTGCGTGCTGCTCGCCGTCGGGGGGCATGCCCTGGCCACGGGTGCCGCACCGCCGGTGTGGGTGCAGGTCGCCGCGTTCGCGTCGGTCTTCGCGGCCGGCTTTCTGCTGGGCGGTCGGGAGCGGTCGCTGGCCGGCATAGGCGTCGGGACGCTGGCCGCCCAGGGTGGGCTGCACCTTGGCTTCCACGCCGCGCGGCCACAGCACGTCGCGATGGCTGTGCACGGCATGCGGATGGCCCATGGCCATGCGCTGACGCCGCACGCCACCGCCGCCCATGTCGGGGCGGCCGTGCTGCTGACCTGGTGGCTGCGGCGCGGTGAGGCCGCGTTGTGGTCGCTGCTGCGGTGGGCGGTCGCGTTCGTACCGGGGCTTGTCGCCTGGTGGCAGGTGACCGGTGGGGTGCGGAGCGTGCCGGACGCGCCGGGGCTCGTGGGGCGGGCCGGTGGTGAACCGTGGTCGGTGCGACAGGTACGGCTGAGGCATGCGGTTCACCGGCGGGGGCCGCCGACGGGGATGTCGTACGCGATCTGACCCGACATCCGCTCTCAGTACGGAGATTCATCACCTCATGTCCCCGAACCGCATCGCCCTGCGCCGTGCCGGCACCGTCACCGCGCTGACCGCCGCCGGACTCCTCGCCGCCGCCGGCGTCGCCTCCGCCCACGTCACCGTCCACCCCGACAGCTATGCCAAGGGCGCCACCGACGGCGTGCTGACCTTCCGCGTGCCCGACGAGGAGGACAACGCCGGCACGAACAGGGTCCAGATCTTCCTGCCCACCGACCACCCTGTTCTCGGTGTGCTGGTCCACCCGCAGGACGGCTGGACCGCTCAGGTCACCAACACCAAGCTCAAGACGCCCGTGAAGACCGACGACGGCACCATCACCGACGCCGTCTCCGAGATCACCTTCACCGGCGGCAAGATCGGGCCGGGCCAGTACGAGGACTTCAACGTGGCCTTCGGGCAGCTGCCCGACGACACCGACCAGCTGACCTTCAAGGCCCTTCAGACGTACTCCGACGGCAAGACCGTCCGCTGGATCGAGACGCCCTCCGGCGGCCAGGAGCCGGAGAACCCGGCGCCCGTCCTCAAGCTCACCGCCAAGGGCGCGGACGAGAGCGGCAGCACCTCGACCGGCTCGCCGGCGAACTCGAAGAGCTCCGCGAGCGCCAAGGCGACCGCTTCGAGCAGCGACTCGACCGCCCGGGGCCTCGGCGTCGGCGGGCTGGTCGTGGGCGTGCTGGGCCTGGCAGCGGCCGTGTTCGCCGTCCTGCGCGGCCGCTCCACGGGATCCCGGGCCGAATAGCGCAGGTGCCCTGCCGACAGCCGGAACCCGGAAACCGTCGGCAGGGCTCCCGTCCTTCGACGCGCGACGCCAGAGCACGGTTGTTCGTTACGTGACGTGCGCCATAGGTGTGCTCCGGAACTCGGGCGTCCGGTGGCCCGACTCCTGAAGCGGTACGGCTCGATCCGGCCGGCGCCGTACGACGTGATCTGGAGACGCGGTTGATGGACGAATCCCGGCAATCCTCCTCCAACGCGGGTGCGGTGCTGCGGAAGCTGGTCCCACCGCCCGCCCTGTGCGGGTTCCTTCTCCTGCTGGCACTGATGTTCGCGGTGTCGTATGCCGTCGGTGCCGCCGCCGGACCCGTCGCCCCCGGTATGCACGGCACAGGGGTACGGCCCGGCGGCGACGGCAGTGGAGGCGGAGGCGCCGACGACATGGGTGACATGCACGGGGGAGGCCACTGATGGGAGCGGAACCCGTGGGCACCCTCGTCACGACCGACCTGACCGTCGGCGGCATGACCTGCGCGGCCTGTGTGAGGCGGGTCGAGAAGAAGCTCGGCAAGCTCGAAGGGGTCACGGCGACCGTCAATCTGGCCACCGGGCGGGCCCGGGTGAGCCATCCGGCGCAGATCAGTGCGGCGGAGCTCGTCGCGGCCGTCGAGAAGGCGGGCTATACGGCCGCCCTCCCCGAGCCGCCCAGGAAACAGAAGCGCGAGGACGACGCCGAGGGCGAGGGCGCCCGGCAGGAGCGCGACCGGCTGGTGATCACCGCGCTCCTCGCGCTGCCGGTGCTGGTGCTGTCGATGGTGCCCGGCCTCCAGTTCCGGAACTGGCAGTGGCTGTGCCTCATGCTCGCGGCACCCGTCGCGGTGTGGGGTTCCCTTCCCTTCCATGTACGGGCGGTACGCGGGCTGCGGCACTCGGCGGCGACCATGGACACCCTGGTGTCGCTGGGCGTGGTGGCCTCTTTCTCCTGGTCGGCGTACGCGCTCTTCCTCGGCGGTGCCGGTGAGCCCGGGATGCGGATGCCGTTCACCCTCGTGCCCTCCGCCTCGGAGGGCGCCGCGCACATCTACCTCGAAGCGGCCGTCGGCGTACCGCTGTTCGTCCTGGCCGGCCGGTTCCTGGAAGCGCGTGCCCGGCGCGGAACGGGGGCGGCGCTGAGGTCGCTCGCCCAGCTCGCGGCCAAGGAAGTCTCCGTGCGCGAGGACGGCGTCGAACAGCTGGTTCCCATCGAGCAGTTGGGCGCCGGACAGGTCTTCGTCGTACGGCCCGGAGAGAGGGTCGCCACCGACGGCGTGGTCGTGGAGGGCGCCTCAGCCGTGGACCTGTCCCTGGTCACCGGCGAGAGCGAGCCGGTTGAAGTGGGTACGGGTTCGGCCGTGGTCGGCGGGGCCGTCAACGCCGGCGGCCTGTTGCTCGTCCGGGCCACCGCCGTCGGCGCCGACACCCAGCTCGCCCGGATCACCCGCCTGGTCACCGAGGCACAGGCGGGCAAGGCGCGGGCGCAGCGGATGGCCGACTCGGTGGCCGGCGTCTTCGTGCCCGTCGTGCTGGCGCTGGCCGTCACGGCGCTCGGCTTCTGGCTCGGTGCCGGAGCCGATCCTCAGGCGGCCGTCACCGCGTGCGTGGCGGTGCTCGTCGTCGCCTGCCCCTGCGCACTCGGCCTGGCGACCCCGACCGCGCTGATGGCCGCGACCGGTCGGGGTGCTCAGCTGGGCGTGCTCGTCAGTGGGCCGCAGGCTCTGGAGGGGCTGCGGCACATCGACGCGGTCGTATCGGACAAGACCGGCACTCTCACCTCCGGCCACATGAGTGTCGCCCGGGTGACCGCTGTGCCCGGCGGGCTCGGGAAGGAGGCGGTGTTGCGGCTGGCCGGAGCTGTCGAGCAGGGCTCGGAGCACCCGCTGGGCCGAGCCGTCGCCGCGTATGCCGGACGGGCCGCGCAGGGACAGCCGACGCCGGACGTGACCGAGTTCGGCGCCACACCGGGGCAGGGGGTGCGCGGCCGGGTCGAAGGCCGCCTGGTCGAAGTCCTCGTGCCGGACGATGACTTGCCCACGGTCCTCGCGGACGCCGTGTCCGGGGCCGAGGCCGCCGCCCACACACCCGTCCTGGTCCGCGTCGACGGCGTGGCCGAGGCCCTGATCGAGGTCGGGGACGTCGTACGCCCCGGAAGCTACCGTGCCATGGAGCGCCTGCGGCGGCTCGGCGTCCGACCGGTGCTCGCCACGGGCGACCGGGAGGCGCCCGCGCAGGCCGTCGCGTCGGCTCTGGGCATCGACGAGGTGCATGCCCGCTGCACCCCCGAGGGCAAGGCCGACCTCGTACGGGATCTGCAGGAGCAGGGCTACCGGGTCGCGGTGATCGGCGACGGGGTCAACGACGCCGCCGCCCTCGCCGGTGCCGACCTCGGCATCGCCATGGGCAGCGGCACCGACGTGGCCATCGGAGCGGCCGACGTGACGCTGGTGCGCGGCGACATCGAGGCCCTCACGGACGCGGTTCGGCTGGCCAGGCGCACCCTGGGCACCATCCGCGCTAACCTCGTGTGGGCGTTCGGCTACAACGTCGTCACCGTGCCGCTCGCCATGGTCGGCCTGCTCGACCCGATGTTCGCCGCGGCCGCGATGTCGGCCAGCTCGCTGCTGGTGGTCGGCAACAGCCTGCGACTGCGCGCCTGGCAGCCCTCGCCCGCCCGGAGGCAGACCCGATGACCGAGCAGAACCCCTGGCGGCCGTCGCGCCGCCGGCTGACCGACACTCTGCTCGCCGCGGCCGTGCCCGTGGCCGCGTGCAGTCTCGCCCTGGGCGGCCTGACCACCTGGGTCGGGGCCGGGAAGGCGGGCAGCCCGGCACGGATCGCCGTCACGTCCGGGCGGGTGTTCCTGCCCTACGGCGGCAGCACGGAGACCGCGGCGTTCTTCGACGTCTCCAACCTCGGCGGCGCGGACGACCGACTGGTGAAGGTGACGTCCACCGACACGCGCGGAGAGATCACCCTGAGCCGTCACCGCGCCACCGACAGCGGGGCCGCGTACAAGGCCGACGTGAACTCGGTGACGCTCCCCGCCGGTGGCGAGCTGTCCATGTCCCCGCACGGCGTGGACCTGACCCTGCGGGCGCGCGCTGGGTGGCAGGCAGGTGACCTGGTGTCGTTCACGCTGCACTTCGAGCGCAGCGCGCCGGTCAGGACGATCGCGGTGGTGATCCGCTCCGGCGACGGAGTCTCCTGATCAGCCGCCCCACGAGGGCAGTTCGGCCTTGCCGGGTTCGCTGCTGCCGGAAAACCGCGGCCGGAAAGTGCTTCCCGGAGAGATGTCGGGTAGGAACCCTCGTCAGTTCCGGCGCGGCGTCGTGGTCTGGATCACAGGCCGGGTACTGAGTGCGGTGCCCGGTGGATTTCCGTACCCACGCATGACGGCCGAAGCCCGGATGCGAGGATGAGGCGCCATGACAGCAGGGTGGTGTGCTCGCACGATTCGGGCCGCGGTGTTCGCGGCCGTCTGTGTGCTGCTCGCCGCCCTGGGCCACGTCCTGATGTCCGGGAGCGACGTGCCCGCGTGGGCGCTGGCCGCAGGCGTGGCCGTCACCGGTGCCGTCGGCTGGTGTCTGGCGGGGCGTGAACGCGGGCTGCCGTTGATCGTGACGGCCGTGGTCGCCGCCCAGGCCGGGCTGCACGAGGCGTTCTCCTACGCGCAGTCGGCATCCGGCGGTTCGGCCTCCGCGGACATGAGCGGCATGGGCTCCATGGGCATGGGGCACACGGGCATGAGCCACATGGACCACGCGGGTCGGATGGGCCACGCGGGACACATGGGGCACTCCATGGACGGCGGCTCGTCGTCGTTCGGCATGCTCGCCGCTCACCTGCTCGCCGCGCTGCTGTGCGGGTTGTGGCTGGCGTACGGCGAGAGGGCTGCCTTCCGGATCCTGCGGGCGGTGGCCGGATGGCTGGCGGCGCCGCTGCGACTCCTGTTCGCTTCACCCGTCACCCCGCACCGCCCGCGCGTCCGCCTGCGGCGCCGTCGCTCGGACCGGGCGCCGCGTCTGCTCCTTCTCGGCCACGCGATCACTTCTCGGGGTCCGCCGGTGGGGACGGCTGTCGTCTGAGGACAGCTGGTTTCCCGAGGCTGCCCGTCTGCGCCTCGGGCCACGGCCGTACGACCGCGCAGGCGTTGTAGCGCCACCGCGTCGTAGGGCCGTCTCCCCTCTTTCACCGGACCTCGCGCTTTTGCCGGCCGTTGGTCCGGATCACGGTTGACCCTAGAAGGACACCAGGTGATTACCTCTGCCCTGCCCGCGTCGCGCGTCAAAAGCGACAAAGCGGCAGCACTCGACGAATCGATCACCGCCTGGGCGCTGGCCGCCCGCGGCGGTGACGCGGACGCGGTCGAGCAGTTCGTGGGCGCCCTGCACCGCGACGTCCAGCGCTACGTCACGCACCTTTGCGGCGATCCCCAGGCTGCGGACGATCTGGCCCAGGACACCTTCCTGCGGGCGCTCGGCAGCCTGCACCGGTTCGAGGGGCGTTCCTCGGCCCGGGCCTGGCTGCTGTCCATCGCCCGCCGCGCGGTGATCGACAGCTACCGCTACGCCGCAGCCCGGCCGCGTCAGTCGGACGTACCGGACTGGTGTACGGCCATCGAGCTGGCTCAGCCGTGCGACCTGCCGGGTTTCGACGACGGCATCGCACTGCTCGATCTGCTGGCTTCGCTGCCCGATGACCGGCGGGAGGCGTTCATCCTCACGCAGCTGCTCGGCCTGCCCTACGCGGAGGCCGCCGAGATCAGCGACTGCCCGGTCGGCACGGTCCGCTCCCGCGTGGCCCGCGCCCGGGCGGCCCTGATGGACCTGCTCGACGAGGCGGAGAGGCCCGCCGCGCTGGCGGCCTGACGCTCCGGGAGGGTGTCGGCGCCGGCCGGGAAAACCCCGGCACCGACACCCTCGTCCGCACCTGGGAACGGTTCTCCTGAGCCGTGCCGCCAGCTTTTCGGGAACTCACGGGAACTCGCGTGACGTTCGCCCCGACTTCTGGAGCGGGTGACGGAGGTTCGCCCGCGTACCGAGTGGATCCGGGAGTTGTTCGATGCGTTCTCGTGTGTGGGGCTCTGCGGCGGCCGTCGCGCTCGGTGGCCTGCTGGCGGCGGGCTGTGGCGGCGGGGACCGCGGAAACACGGACACCGGAAGCGAGGGCGCGGGGAAGGCCAAGGACTCCGTCTCGGGCGCCTACCCGGTGTCCGTCACCGACTGCATGGGTGCCAAGGCCACCTTCTCCGCCGCTCCGAGGAAGATCGTCACCAGCAACGCCTCCAGCCTGGAGCTGCTGCTGCGCCTCGGTGCCGGTGACAAGGTGATCGGCACCGGCTTCCCGCCCGGCAAGGGCACCTTGCCCGGCGCCCTCGGCACGCAGGCGCAGAAGGTGAAGGTGCTGAGCCAGACCGTGATCCCGAAGGAGAAGTTGCTCGGCTCCGGCGCCGACCTGTACATCGACACCTTCGCCTCCATGGGCAGCATGGGCGGTGGTGGGATGGGGGACGCGCCGACGGCGGAGGAGTTCCATGCCGCCGGAATCAAGCACATCTACCTGAAGTCCACCGCCTGCGCGGCACAGAGCAAGAGCCCGGTGACCGACCTGTCCGCGGTGGAGGCCGACATCACCTCCCTCGGCGCGGTCACCGGCACGAGCGCGCGGGCGAAGGAACTCGTCGCCGGGATGAAGGAGAAGGTGGACGCCGTCCAGAAGGCGGTCGGCGGCACGGCGGAGGACAAGCGGCCGACGTACTTCTTCTTCGACTACGACGCCGGCACCAAGCAGCCCTCCGTCACCTGCAACCGCCAGGTCGCCAACGCGGTGATCACCCTGGCCGGGGCCCGCAACGTCTTCGCCGACTGCGACGGCGACTACAAGCAGGTCGGCTGGGAGGACGTGATCGCCAAGAACCCGGACTGGATCCAGCTCGGGGTCCGCGACCGGGGCAGCGAGGCGGCGAACAAGAAGGCGTTCGACGAGGCCGAACAGTGGCTGAAGTCCGACGCGGCGACCAAGGGGCTCAAGGCGGTGAAGGAAGGCCACCTCCTGCGCGTCGGCTCCGAACAGACGACCATCGCGGGAGTCGAGAACGCCGACACGGTCGAGGAGATCGCCAAGGCCCTCTATCCGGGCAAGGTCGGCTGACCATGCCCTCCACGCTGGTGCGCCGGAAAGCCTCAGCTTCACAAGAGCGCAGTCTGCCCGCGACGCCGCTGGCGGCGGTCCTCGCAGTGGTGCTGCTGGCCGCGCTGACGGCCGCGGTGGCCTGGGGCTCGACGTCCATTCCGCCCGGCGAGGTGTGGGGCGTGGTGTGGCGCAGACTGTCCGGTGAGGCGCCGCGGCCCGGCACGAACGACTTGATCGTCTGGCAACTTCGCGTTCCGCGCGCTCTGCTCGCCGCTCTCGTCGGCGCCGGGCTCGGTGTCGTCGGTACGGCCGTACAGGCGCTGGTGCGCAACCCGCTGGCGGACCCGTATCTGCTGGGGATCTCCAACGGGGCCTCCCTCGGTGCGGTCGCCGCGATCGTGCTCGGTGTCGGGGCGGGCGGGACGCTGGGGCTGGGCCTGTCCGGCGCGGCCTTCGCCGGGGCGCTGGCCACTTTCGTGCTGGTGTGGGCGGTGGCCCGGCGCGGCGGGGGCTTCGCACCGCTGCGGCTGGTGCTGGCCGGGGTGGCGATCGGCCAGTTCCTGTCCGGCTTCACCAGCTACCTGGTGCTGCAGGCCGGGGACGAGCAGCAGACGCACGGCGTGCTGTTCTGGCTCATGGGCAGCCTCAGCGGTGCGAACTGGCAGATGCTCGCGGTCCCCGCCGTCGCCGTGCCCATCGCTCTGCTCTGGCTGCAGGCGCGCGCCCGCGGACTGAACGCCCTGCTGATGGGCGACGAGACGGCCGCCGGCCTCGGCATCGACGTCACCCGGCTGCGCCGCGAACTGTTCACCGTCACCAGCGTGCTGACCGGCGTCCTGGTCGCCGTCTCCGGCGCGATCTCCTTCGTCGCCCTGATGGTGCCGCACGTCTGCCGCCTGGTCGTCGGCGGTGACCACCGCCGCCTGCTGCCGGTCTCGGCCCTCTTCGGGGCGGTGCTCCTGGTCGTGGTCGACATCGTCTGCCGTACGGCCATGGACACACAGGAGCTGCCCGTGGGCGTGGTCACTTCGCTGCTCGGGGCTCCGGCCCTGCTGTATCTGCTGGACCGGCGCCTGGGGAGCGGTAGTTGAGGCTCGACATCGAGGACCTGCACGTCGCCTACGCCGGCCGTACGGTCGTCGCGGGCGCCCGCTTGATCGCCGCCGAGGGCGAGATCACCGGCCTCGTCGGGCCGAACGGCAGCGGCAAGTCCACCCTCCTGCGCACCGTCTACCGGCACCTGAAGCCCACCGCCGGGCGAGTACTTCTGGCCGGCACCGATCTGCGCGAGCTGAGCCCGGTCGAGTCGGCGCGGCACGTGGCCGCTCTCCCGCAGGAGCGGGGGAGCGACTTCGAGCTGAGTGTGCGCGAGGTCGTCGCCATGGGCCGCACCCCCTACAAGCGAGCCTTCGCCGGTGAGGACGCCGCCGACCGGGACATCGTCGCCCGCGCCTTGGCCGACGTCGGCATGGACGAACAGGCGGGGCGCCGGTTCACGGCCCTGTCCGGAGGGGAACGCCAACGCGTCCTGCTCGCAAGGGCCTTCGCCCAGAACCCCGACATCCTGGTCCTCGACGAGCCGACCAACCACCTCGACATCCGCCACCAGGTCGAACTGCTCGCCCTGCTGCGTGCGCAGCGCCGTACGACCCTGGTGTCGCTGCACGACCTCAACGCCGCCGCCTCCGTCTGCGACCGCCTCCACGTCCTGCACACCGGATCGGTCGTCGCCTCCGGCCCGCCGCGCGAGGTTCTCACGCCCTCCTTGATGGCGGAGGTGTTCGGGGTGCGGGCGGCCGTGGTCGACCACCCCCTCACCGGGGATCCCCTGATCGCCTTCGACCACCGGGCACCCGCCGGCGCGGAGCCGGCTGTGGCAGTGGAGACGCACACCGGCGCGTGAACGCGATGGGGCCCGACTGATCGATGGGGTCAAATCCAGCCTGTCCGCCATGTTTTTGGGACAGGTCCGGGAACTCACGTGCGATCCCTCCCGACTTGTGGGACGAGGCTGCCTTCCGGCAGCCCGCCCACGAAGGTGAAGGGCGGAAAGGTGACAGACCACAGACACGGTTCGGAACAGCCCGGGCGCATACCCGACGGCTCTGCCGGTGAGGACCGCTGGCTGCTGGTGGCCGTGGCGGGCATGCTCTCGTTCGTGGCGATGCTCGACATGAACATCGTCAACGTGGCTCTCGCGGACATCGCCGATGGCCTGCACGTCTCAGCAGCGACCGCCCAGTGGGCCGTGCTCGGATACCAGCTTCCCGTCGTCGCACTGCTGTTGCCGGTCGGGCGCTGGCTGGACGGCGTGGGGATGCGCTCCGCCGTACTCGCCGCGACCGCCGGCTTCGCACTGTGCAGCGCGCTGGCGGCCGCCGCTCCCTGGGCTGCCTGGCTGATCGCCGCGCGCATTGCGCAGGGCGCCTTCGGGGCGGTGCTGTTCGTGCTGATGCCGGTCCTCGCGATCCGCTCCGTACGGCCCGAGAAGCGAGGGCGGGCGATGAGCGTGCCCGCGACCCTGGGCCCGCTGGGGGCGGTGACCGGGCCGGCCGTGGGCGGGCTGCTCCTGGACCATCTGGGCTGGCACGCCGTCTTCCTCGTCAAGATCCCCTTCTGTGCGCTCGCCCTGGTGCTGGCCTGGCGTGCGATGCCGCGGGACGGCGGGCTGCGCCGGCCCGATCGGCGCTCGGCAGGGGACGCCCTCCTGGTGGCCACCGGTGTGGCGGCCCTGCTGCTGGCGCTGACCCTGGCCTCGGACCGGCCGGCGTGGCTGGTACTCGCGCTCGCAGCAGTCCCGCCGCTGTGGTGGTGGCTGCGCGGTCCGGGCGGGCGTCCGGTGACCGGCGTGCTGGGTGTCTCGGGGCTGTTCCGGGCACACGGGGCGGTACTGGCCCTTGCGGCCGGCTTCGCCGCCATGCACTACGTCGTCGCCCTGCACCTCCAGCGTGACGACGGCGTCAGCGCCACCACCACCGGGCTCACCGTGCTCGCCTTCCCGCTCGGTATGGGCCTGGCCGGACCGCTCGGCGGACGCCTCGCCGACCTCCCCCACTCTCGGCTCCGCTCAAGCGGGGGTACCCCCATCGGCGCCCGTCCGACAGCGGTCACCGGTGCCGCTCTCATCGCCGCCGGGCTGGTTCTCCTCGTTCCGCTGGGCGGCGACTGGTCACCGCTGGACGTCGCCTGGCGGCTGGGGCTGGCCGGCCTCGGCATGGGCCTGAACGGCGGCCCGACCCAGGCCCTGGTCATGGGCGCCGCCCCGCCGGAGTGGACCGCGACCGTCGGCTCGACCGTCCAGTTCGCCCGCAGCCTCGGTTTCACCCTGGGCCCGGCCCTGGCCACCGCCGCCTGGGGTCTTGCCGGACCTGCCGACGGCGTGCACGCCGGGCTCGCCGTGGCCGCCACCGCCGCTTGCCTCGCTGTACCTCTGCTGGCACTGCCCGCCCGACGCCCAGCCGCCGTGCCGGAGAAGACCACCGACGCGGCGTCCGCCGCCCATCGTTGAGCAAGGAGTCACCCGTATGTGCGGAATCACCGGCTGGGCGAGCTTCCACCACGACGCCCGCACCCAGGCTCCGGTCATCGAGGCCATGACCGCCACCCTCACGCCCCGCGGCCCCGACGCCCGAGGTGTCTGGCTCGGCGAACGCGCCGCGATCGGCCATCGTCGCCTGGCCGTCATCGACCTCGAAGGCGGTGTGCAGCCGATGCCGGATCGTCCCGGGCAGCCGGACATCGTGCTCACCTACAGCGGCGAGGTCTACAACCACCACGAACTCCGTGCCGAGCTGCGCGGCCGGGGCCATCTGTTCCGCACGCGCAGCGACACCGAGGTGGTGCTGCGGGCATACGCGGAGTGGGGCGAGGACGTTGCCGACCACCTGGAGGGCATGTTCGCCTTCGCCGTCTGGGACGAGCGGGCGCAGCGGCTGCTGCTGGTACGTGACCGGCTCGGCGTGAAGCCGTTGTTCTGGGCGGCCGTCGACGGCGGTGTGGCCTTCGCCTCCGAACCCAAGGCCCTGTTCGCCCACCCCGAGATCCGGCCCAGGGTGGATGCCGACGGGCTGCGGGAGGCGTACAGCCTGCTGTTCAACACCGGGCCGACCGTGTGGTCCGGAGTGCGCGAGGTGGAGCCGGGCGGGCAGCTCGTCCTGGACCGGCACGGCGTCCGCGAACGCCGCTACTGGCAGCTTGAGGCCAGGGACCACGGCGACGATCAGGAAACGACCGTGGAGCGGATCCGTGCGCTGGTCGGCGCGGCGGCCCGCAGCCAGCTGGAGGCCGACGTCCCGCTGTGCAGTCTGCTCTCCGGCGGCATCGACTCCACCGTCCTGACCGCGCTGCTCGCCGACGAACTACGGCTGCGAGAGGGGACGGAGGCGAGGATCCGCTCGTACGCCGTCGACTACAGCGACCAGGCCGAACAGTTCACGGGCGACGTCCTGCGCACCGGTCACGACACCCCGTACGCCACCGAGGCCGGCGCCTTCATCGGCACCGACCACAGCACCGTCGTCCTCGACCCGCGTGCTCTGCTCGACCCCGAGCACCGCAAGGCGGTCGTCGTGGCCCGTGACTCGCCGATCGGGGTGGGCGACATGGACACCTCGCTGTACCTGCTCTTCGGCGAGATACGGCAGCACTCCACTGTCGCCCTGTCCGGCGAGGCGGCCGACGAGGTGTTCGGCGGCTATCCCTGGTTCCACAACCCCAAGGCGCTCGCCGCGCAGACCTTCCCGTGGCTGCTGGTCACCGGCGACGAGGCCGCGATGCCGCTCAATCCCGAACTGGACCTGCACATCGGAGAGTTCCGCGACGACACGTACCGCAGCGCCCTGGCCGCCGTACCGCACCTCGACGGCGAGAGTCCCGTCGAGCGTCGGCAGCGCGAGATGCAGCACCTGTCCCTGACCCGCTGGCTGCGCCAGCTCCTGCACCGCAAGGACCGGCTGAGCATGGCCCAGGGCCTGGAGGTGCGTGTCCCGTACTGCGACCACCGGCTCGTCGAGTACGCCTTCTCCACGCCCTGGGCACTGAAGAGCTTCGACGGCCGTGAGAAGAGCCTGTTGCGCGCCGTCGGCACGGGCCTCGCCCCGGACTCGGTGCTGTACCGGCCCAAGAACCACTACCCGGCCACCCACCACCCCGACTACAACCGCGGCTTGCAGGACATGGCCCGCGACGCGCTCGCCACCGAACAGGTCCGGGCGCTGGCCGACGAGACCCGGATCAAGCCCTGTCTGGACACCCCGCCCGACCGGCTGGAGTGGGGCCACCGCCTGCGCCTCGAACGTGTCGTCGACCTTGCCCTGTGGCTGGACCACCACCGGCCCGAACTCGCCCTCTGAGGAGCCTCCGCATGACCATCCAGGAACCGATACCCGGCACCGATCCGGACGTCCTGCCCGATCCGGTCCCGCTGATGGGCTGCCCGTACAAGGCCGACCCCTACCCCCTGTACGAGCAGATGCGTGAGACCGGCCCGGTCCACCGCGTGCTCTTCCCCAGCGGGGTGCAGGCCTGGCTCGTCACCGGCTACGACGCCGCCCACGCCGCGCTGAACGACGAGCGCCTGGGCAAGAACCACGACCGCGGCAACGACCGCTGGCGCGCCCGCGCCTCGATCATGCCCGAGCCCCAGCACTCCCAGCTCCAGGTCCACCTCCTCCACCAGGACCCGCCCAAGCACACGCGTATGCGGCGCTTCGTCACCGACGCCTTCACTCCACGTCGTGTCGAGAGCCTGCGCCCCCGGTTCCAGGAACTGGCGGATGCGCTGGTCGACGCCCTGCCCGAAACCGGCCCGGCCGACCTCGTCACCGACTTCGCCGCCCACTTCCCCTTCCAGGTCCTCGCCGAGGTCATCGGGCTTCCACAGGATCTGGCGGCTCGCTTCGACCGCGACTGGGGCAAGGTCGTCCAGCCGGTCGGCCCCACCGACCCCGGACGCCCGCTGTACGAGGCGCGGCTGCACGGCCTGCAGAGCTACATCGCCGACGTCGTCGCCCACAAGCGCGAACACCGGGACGACGACCTCCTCAGCCGTCTCGTCGTGGCCCGAGACCGCCGTGAACTGTCCCAGGAAGAGCTGGACTCGATGATCTTCCAGCTCCTTGTCGCCGGCCAGGAACCGGTCACCAACCAGATCACCACGTCCCTGATCGCCCTCTTCCGCAACCCGGACCAGCTGGCCCGGCTCCGCGACGAACCGGACCTGCTGCCGCGCGCGGTCGAGGAACTCCTCCGTTACGACAGTGCCTTCGAACTGACCACCTGGCGCTTCTTCGACAAGGACAGCGACCTGCACGGCACCGAGGTCCCGGCCGGCGACTCCGTGATCGTGTCCCTGTGCGCCGCCAACCGCGACCCGCGCCGCTTCCCCGGCCCCGACACCCTCGACCTCGACCGGACCCCGAACCCCCACCTCGCCTTCGGCCACGGCATCCACTTCTGCCCCGGCGCGGCCCTCGCCCGCGCCGAACTCCGGACCGCCCTGGGCACCCTGCTCACGCGGCTGCCCGGCCTGCATCTCGCCATCAAGGCCGAGGACATCGAGTGGATCCCCGCCGTCCTCGGCCGCGGCACGAACAGCCTGCCCGTGCGCTACGTCCGACGCTTCTGACATCGACGTATCGCTGACCGGGTCCGGCCACACCGGCCTCGGCTGACTCACACCCGCTGACCACTGGCGCCGTGGGACGCATTCCCGCCACGGCGCCATGTCGACATGCCCTCGTACTCCAGGAGGAACGACATGCCCCTGACGACCGCGTCAGACGCCCTCCCCACCCGCATCGGCACCGAGATCCTCAACCTGCTCCTGCCGCATCACCGCACGACCGATCCGGCCCCCGTTCCCGCCCCTGCGGAAGCGTTCCCCCATCAGCTGCGCCGCATCGCCGAGTTCGTACGTGAGGGCGCGCCCATCGTCTTCACCCTGCCCGCCTTCCCCTGTAAGTCCCCCAACCCCGCCAAGGTCCTCGGTCACCTCCCCGACCAGGGTGAACGCCTCTCCCTGACGTTCCTGAACGTCCTGTGCACCGAGATCGAGAGGATCTACCCGCCCGGCGCGCGCGTGATCATCTGCTCCGACGGCCACGTCTTCGGCGACCTCGTTCACGTCCCCGACCACCACATCGACGCGTACGCCGACGACCTGCGCATACAGATAGCCCGACTGGGCCTGGACAGACTGTCCGTCTTCGACCTGCGCGACATCCTCGGCGACCTCCCGCACGACACGAAACGCGCCCACGTCCACGACCGCCACGCCCCCGCGCTGGACGCTCTGCGCGCCGAGGCCCGTACCGACGACCAGACCCTCGCCCTCTACCGGGGCATCACGCGCTTCCTCGTCGAGGACACCGCCGACTGGACCGGCACCCGCTCCGCCCTGCAGCGCGCCTGCCGGCAGCGCGCCTACGGCGTCATCCAGCGCAGCCGCGCCTGGGGCGACCTGATCGCCGAGCACCACCCCCACGCCGTGCGCCTCTCGATCCACCCGCAACCCGTCGGCGCGCCGAAATTCGGCATCCGCCTCCTTGACGCCCCCGACGCCTGGACCACCCCCTGGCACTCCGCCGCACTCCACCGAGCCGACGGCACCTGGACGCTCGTGCCCCGGGCGACGGCGGCTCGGCTGGGCCGGCTTGTCCGACGCGACGGCAGGCCCAGCCACTTCGAGCACGATTGATCAGGCCGGGGTCGCGGCGACGGCCACCGTGCCGTCAGCCGGTGTCCGCGGCGCGGGTGTTCCAGCGCTCCTCGACCTTGGCCAGACGCCAGTAGGCGACGGCCACGGCCCAGACGACCACGAACAGGCCGGCGATCACGTAGCCGACGTTGTCCAGGTCCAGGCCCGCGATCCAGCCGGACACGTCATCGCTCAGGCCCAGCTTGTCGTGCAGCACGCCGACCAGCTCGATCGTGCCGACGAAGAAGGCCACCGCGATGGACAGGCCGGTGATGGTGAGGTTGTAGAACACCTTGCGCACCGGGTTGGAGAACGCCCATTGGTAGGCGAAGTTCATGAAGGTGCCGTCGAGTGTGTCGAACAGGCTCATACCCGCCGCGAAGAGGAGGGGCAGGCACAGAACCGCGTACCAGGGCAGGCCGGCGGCGGCGCCGTTGCCGGCCAGGGCGAGGAGCAGAACCTCGGTCGAGGTGTCGAAGCCGATGCCGAAGAGGAAGCCGAGAGGGAACATCTGACCCGGTCGGCGGATCGACTTGGTGAACCGGCCCAGGAGGCGGTTCATGAAGCCGCGCGAGTCCAAGTGGGCCTCCAGCTCCGCCTCGTCGTAGCGTCCGGCGCGCATGGCCTTGAAGACGCGCATGATGCCGAACAGCGCGACGAGGTTGAGGGCGGCGATGAGGTACAGGAAGCTGCCGGAGACCGTGGTGCCGACGGTGCCGAGGACCTGGTGGGTTCGGGAGCCGTCGTTCATCAGGGTGCCGGCGAGCTTGGCGCCCCCGGCGACCAGCGCGGCCATGACGACCACCACGCTGGAGTGGCCGAGCGCGAACCAGAAGCCCACCGACACCGGACGTTTGCCGTCGGCCATCAGCTTGCGGGTGGTGTTGTCGATGGCGGCGATGTGGTCGGCGTCGAAGGCGTGCCGCATGCCGAGGGTGTAAGCGGTGATGCCCAGCCCGACACCGAACGCCTTGGTGCCGACCTCGTAGTGGTGCGGGACCACGAGCAGGAAGAGGATTCCGAAGGCGACCACGTGCAGAGCGACGATCACGGTCATGAGGCCGACGGTTCGGACGGTGTCCTCGCGGCGCCATCGGAAGGAAGGGGCGGCGTCGGTTTCGGGCACGCCTTCGGACAGGGTCATACGGTCACGCTCCAGCACCTCGTGGATCTGCTTCGTGCTGCCGTGGCCGGTCTCCTGGCTGACGGGTCACCGCGCCCGCCCCTGCCTTCCCGGCCGCGAGACCAGTGGCAATGCATGGGGCGGGAACTCCCCGATCACAGTGGCGAGGGCCGCTCCGGGCTGAGCCCCTGGGGGCTGTCACCGGTCTTCCCGAACACCACGGCCTGCTCAGCCTAGAAGGCGGCCCGTGTCAGCTGCAAGGCTGCATATCTGAGCAGATATAGAGCAGATATAGAGGGGTATGGAGGGTGAAACGTTGGCTGCGATGATGCCTCCATGCATCTCGTCCCCGCGGAACGTGCCGGGCAGCGCACCATCGACGGCCATCGAGTCTGCGACGCCATCGCCGCCGTCGGCGAGCCCGAGCACGTACGCGCCTGGGCCGACCGCTTCTCCCTGCTCTCCGATCCCCGACGCCTGTCCCTGCTGCTCGCCCTTCACGAGGCCGGCCCCATCGCCGTGTCCGACCTCGCCGTTGCCACCGGGATGCGGGACACCGCCGTCTCCCAGGCCCTGCGCCTCCTGCGCACCGCAGGCATCGTCGAGGGCGAGAAGGACGGCCGGGTCGTGCGCTACCGACTCGTCGACGGACCGGTTTCCGCGCTGCTGCGACACTGCGCGTCCGACCCTGGAGGGCACGTTCCCGCGGTCCCCTGACCGGGCACTCGACCGAGATGGTGCAGCGCGAGGGGCTCTCGGCCGAAGGCGAGTCCACGGGAAGCGTTGCGGACGTCGGTCAGCAGGGCGCGGTCGCGAGTGCAGTAGAACTTGTTGGTCAGGAGAGTGTGCTTGAACTGCCTCTTCCTTAAAGCAGAAAGCCTCTCAGGGGCCTACTCGTATGCCCAGGTCCCCGAAGAGCCTGAGGGCCCCAATGACGAGCCCGGGCATGCAGCCGCCCAGCTCAGAGAACCTATGGCCGCGGCAACAGGGAGTCCTCCCGGCACCGAGGCGCCGGGAGGACTCCCTGCCGGGTAGTGCCCCCTGTCAGCCGCAGGGCAGGTCGAGGTTGTAGGTGCGGTAGCCGGAGTTGATCTGGGTGTCGGTCCAGTACGGGCCGGACAGGACGTACCGGGCCCTGAGCGTGTAGGTGCCGGGGCCCGCGCAGCCGGTGGAGTTGCCTTCGACCACTCCGCCCGGACCGCCGCTGCCGGAACTGCTGCCGTCCAGCACGTTCTGGCCTTCACGGGTCACGGTGTATTGGAAGTCGAACCCGCACGGGTACTTGGCGTTGGCGTAGTACCAGGCCGCTCCCCAGTAGTACTGGCACTCGGAGAAGTCGAGGATGGGCCAGACCTGGCTGCCGTCGGTCCCCAGGCAGAACCGGGCTTCGGTGTAGGTCCAGCGGCCGTCCGAGTACTGCGGGAACTTGCTGCCGCACACCGTCACCGGATCGGCCTTCGTCGCAGCGTGCGGCGCATGGGCGGGTGCGGCGCTGACAGCGGGTGCCATCGCCATCCCCAGCGCCACCGTGACGGTGGCCGCGCAGACGGCGGCGCGTTTGAAACGCGTCAGGAGCGAGGTCATGTTGCATCCCTCCGGGTTCTCGATTACCTACGGCAATCTCGGCAACTGCCGCCAAACAGCGCGGAGTTGCTTGCCTGGCAACGATGTCATGCACGCAATGAGCAGTCAGTAGAAATGCCCCAGATTGGACCATGTGAGGGAATGTGTCACATTTTCACATTGCTCCGGATAGGGTCTGGTTCCCCAGATTCATGGCGACGGCGCGTTCCCATCCGGAGCAAGAAGGCCCTCCGTGATCTTCACGGAGGGCCTTCACTGCACTAAACCAGGCTCTGACCTGGTGTTCCTCTGTGCCCCCGGCAGGATTCGAACCTGCGACACCCGCTTTAGGAGAGAGGGTGGGGCGTCGGGCCGGTGACCTGCTGCTTCGGCGGGCGAGATGGTGGGCACAGATGCGCCCGCCAGCCACCCTTGTTGACCGCTGCTGACCCCGGCATCTGGCACGGCTATGGCACGGCGACCTCTTCGTCCCGAAGCTGCTGAGACCTGATCATCAGTCCGGCAGGCAGGAGCGGAATCGGTGGAGCAGTTCAAGGGCGGCAGGGCTCTCTGCGTCGAAGGTCTGGCCTCGTTGTTCGACAGGAAGACCCGGCCCCCAGATACGGGCCCCGTGACAGCGGAAGCAGAAGGCGATCTCGAAGAGCTGATCGGTGGAGCTGTGCGCCCGGATTCCCCACCCTGGGAGGAAGCAGCGGTACAGCTCACTTCCTGGCAGGTCGGCGATCAGGGACAGGGCCTGCTGGGCTTGGTCTCCCTCCCAGATCGCGGCAGTGTCACCGGCTAGGTTCTCCGAACTGAGGTGCCTGACGGGGTCGGTGATGCGGACGACCTCGATGAGCTCGGTCTTCCCATGGGTCAGCGGCAGCAGCATGCCCCCAGACTCTCCGATCGTGACTTCGCTGACCAGTGACGGCCGCGGCGGCCGAGGCGGAGGGTACGGCGATGGCGGCGCCGGCGTTGGATGTCAGCGGAACAGCTCGGGCATCGGGCAGGCCTCCAACGGCTCCTCCGGCCGGTCGGCCCAGCGCCACCGGACATGCCGACCGGTACACCTCCACAGCGCCCGGCAGGTCCGCCGGCCATCGTCCTCCCGCTTGACGAGGACGAAGCCGCCGAACTGCATGGACTGACTGCACTCCGGACACACCGGGGCGTCGGTCATGCAGCGCACCCTAACGGAGCGACCGCTTCGTCCCGAAGCAACTTGGGCGGGGGCTGGGCCTGGGGCTGCTGTGCCGGTCACCTGCGCTGACGGTCCGCAGACGTCCGCGCTCCTCCGCCGCTGTGCGTCGCCGTTGTCACGCAGTTGGACACTCACCCGGTGCCGCCCCGCGTGCGTGTGAGACACCGGTGCTGGTGCTGGTGCTGGTGCTGGTGCTGGTGCTGGGACGTGGGCGCCCAGAGTTCACCAATCGCCCCCATACGCCAGCCTTGCAGCCTTAAGATGCGGTGCGGAAGTCCTAGGCAGGGGCGGGATAAATATGCGAATCAGCCGTGTTCTCATCGAGAACTACCGTAATTTTCGACGCCTGGAGATTGACCCTTTTCCTCCGTCAGCGGTAATCGTGGGAGAGAACGGCGTAGGCAAATCCAACTTCCTGCGAGCTCTGCGGCTCGTGCTCGATCCTGACCTACCCGACTCTGCACGATTTTTGCGACCCGAAGACATCTGCGAGTTTTCCGACACAACCTATGAAAAGGGAGTAAAAGTAAGGGTCGAAATCGACATTACGGGCTTTGCTGGAAATCTAAAAGCTGAAGCTGCACTTGATGGCTGCTTTTCCGAGCTGAACCCTTTGACGGCGCGGCTGACGTATCTATTCGAGCCGTTGGTCAAGGTAGACGGGCAGAGCCCGACGAACCTTACCCGAGATGACTATACGTGGGACATTTGGGCTGGCATCAAGGCCGACCGGGATGGCAGACGCATCAGGCGAGACGTCAACTTCACAGTACTTCCTGCTATGCGTGACGCAGTCGGGGATCTTTCACGATGGCGAGACTCCCCTCTGCAGGAGCTACTGGACACACGAAAGCCGAATAAGTCGGCTCTTGCCGATACTGCTAAAAAAGTGTCGGCTGCGATGGATCTCCTGGCCCAGGAGCCGGATATCGCGCAACTGGCCAATGACGTGTCAAAGCGGCTGATTGCTATGGCCGGCTCTCGGGTCGACATTAGCCCGAAGCTCGGGTTCGCCTCTAGCGACCCTGACCGCCTCTTGCGATCCATTCGACTGTTCGTTGACCAGGAACGGACTCGCAGTGTGGCGGATGCTTCGACAGGCAACGCCAATATTCTCTACTTGGCCCTACTTCTCGAAAGAGCAGCATCGAGGAGAGAGTCGGACGCCGTGTTGGACACCATTCTCGGAGTAGAGGAGCCTGAAGCGCATCTTCATCCTGTGCTTCAGCGGCAGGTATTTAGTTACCTCTTGCGCAACGAGTCCTCGTTGATGGTAACCACCCACAGCCCTCATATTGCTGCCGTCTCGCGTTTGGATTCACTGGTATTGCTGAGGCCTGGCAGGGACGGGGCTACGGAGGCCGCCTTCACGGCCCGCTGTAATTTCACAGCAATGCAAAAGGCTGATCTTGAGCGATACCTTGATGTAAGTCGCGCCGAGATTCTCTTCTGCTCCGGTGCAATTTTGGTAGAGGGAATCGCCGAGGTCTACGTCGTTCCTGCTCTAGCCAAGGCTCTAGGCTTTGACTTG
The DNA here is from genome assembly GCF_042269865.1 of Streptomyces sp. NPDC055966. NCBI lineage: Bacteria > Bacillati > Actinomycetota > Actinomycetes > Kitasatosporales > Streptomycetaceae > Streptomyces > Streptomyces sp. NPDC055966. Next base: position 310,722 of record NZ_JBHJYK010000003.1, on the reverse strand, counting down.
GATGAGCATGGCGTCGTCGTAGCCAACATCACGGGCACAGACTTTCAGCCTTTCAGGAACCTTCTTGGTTCAGGTGCTCTTCAAGTTCCTCACGTGATCATTACCGATGGAGACCCAACCAATAAGGAAGGAGAATACATTCATCTCGGATTGCGCCGTGCCGCAAAATTGATGGAGCCGGTAAAGCAGTCTGACTTTTTGCGCCGAGTGGAAGAGGCGCTCGCAATGGGAGATCAGGCAGACACCTTTAGTCTCCGAGCCGAAGCGGTCGACGTAGGCGTATTCATCGGCCCGAAGACCCTGGAAGTGGATGTGGCTCCGTTGCTTGTGGAGCCCATGGTCTCCGCGTACGCAGACTTCGACGTGTCAGAACCCCTCAAGGCCAAGTTTGAGCAAGCTGCACGTGGCCTCGCTGGGGGCGATCAAGCTCACATTGAGGAATTTCTAAGACGTATCGACGCGGTTAGTAAGGGAAGGTTTGCTCAGCGTTTGGCGTCCTATGTAGAGAACGCTGACTTCTCAACCTTTTCCTCTCGGATGGAAGGAGTCATCGCCTCGGTCACTTCTTCCGCCACGGAGGAGGAAAAGGAGAGGCGGGTGGTAATGGGCCTGTACTCCCATTCCACCTTTGGCCATCTCGTTAGTGCACTGGATCAGATTTCGAGAGCTGTACGGAAGACTGGCCTTTTCGATGCCAAGCCTGCTAAGGGTGAGGCGTAGTGACTGAGCATCCGCTGCTGCGCCGCGTTCTAGCTAAGGAAATCGAGGAACTAAATGACGGACAAAAGGAGGCGGTGATCCATAAAGGAAACCTCGTGGTTCTCGCTGGCCCAGGTTCCGGGAAGACGCGTACCCTTGTCGCCCGCGTTGGGTATCTCCTAGAAACACAGGTTCCAGCGCATAGAGGGGTCGCGGCAATCACCTACACCAATCATGCTGCGCGTGAAATTGTCGATCGCCTCGGCCGCTTGGGAATGAGGCCGGGAAATCGATTGGCGTCAAGCACACTGCACTCCTGGTGTCTCACGCATGTACTTCGCCCTTACTCCGAACTCGTGGGCAGAACCTCTCCCGATGATTTGGTCATTGTCGACGACAAGGCTAAGGATTGGATGAGGGTTCTGGAGGAGAGTTTCGCACACGCTGGGGTCATGGGCATTCCCAGGTACGAGAAGCCAGCGTTCACAAGAGCGAGGCGGCGGCACGCTGTAGGCGATGTTGATGAGTTTCGCGACCCGATGATCGACGCTGCGATCGCATTCGATCAATTGATGGAGGAGAGGGGGTGGATCGACTTTGACATGATGATTTCTCGTGCACTCTCACTCCTTCAAGAATTTCCTGACATCGCGAATCTTGTTGCATCAAAATTTCCGCATATTGTGGTGGACGAGTATCAAGATCTAGGTCCGGTGCTCCATTCTCTGGTTACAACACTTGCTGGTGGTACCCCCGTTACTATCTCCGCCTTTGGTGATCCTGATCAAACGGTAATGGGATTTACTGGAGCGGACCCCAAGTATTTGGAGGAGTTGTCTAAGGCATTTCATAGCGTCCCTCTCAAAGTAAACTACCGAAGCGGCCAGGCCATCATTGCAGCCAGCCACGCTGTGCTGAGAGAGACGCGTGACCATGAAGCGCGTCCGGGACGCGAAGACGCGGGCATTATTGAGCCCATCTATGCTGACGGTGGGCTGTGGGATCACGCCGAAATTGTGTCACGGAAGATCCTTCAGCTGGTAGTTACTGGAATCCCTGCTCACGACATCGCTGTGTTGTATCCAAGAAAGGGTCCCCTGCTCACGTCTCTATTGTCCGCTTTTACTGAATACGGTCTCGATTTCGTACACGAGAAGGATGAGAAGCTTCCAGAAGGGGAAATGGCTGACTTTATCCGCGCTTGTGCTGCTCGCACTGTTTCGGGTTACCAGCCCCCCGAAACTGATATGAGCGCGGACGAAGTCCGGACACTCGGCGATCTGTCTCGTCAATATTTCAATATGCGGCGAGAGGGGGGACTAAGTGACTTTCCGCGAAGAGAGGTCGATGCCATCCTGGCTAGACTCTTGCATCCTGACACTGACGGAAGCCAGCCAGAGTTGCTGACATGGTTCGATGAATTGGTAAGCGAGCTTGAACTCGATTTGGTTGCCCAAAGAAATCCTCGGCGGCTGAATGCCGAATCGGTTGCCGATTTTAGAGAATGCTGTGTCAATCATGATCTTGAGCTAGCCGATATCGTGGTGGGCGCCCTACGTACCGGCAGATTCACGCTGACCACTTACCATGCGGCGAAGGGCCGAGAATGGCAGGTAGTCATACTCCCAGGTCTGGTGGATGGAATCATGCCCGGTCGCTTCTGGGATAGGAAGCGCAGAACGTTCCCTGAACCCCCACCTGACAGGTTGGCTCAAGACCGTCTTGCCTTCTATGTGGGTCTAACTCGCTCTAAAGCGGCCGCTATTCTCGTCTACGGAGATTTTTGGGAGACCGACTGGGGGACGAGAAACACCTTGGGTGTGTCACGGTTCATGCGGGATGTTCTGGCACACTTGTCGCCCGGAGAATAACCACATTTTTCAAAACTTGGTCGCTGTCTGAGGCCACCCGAGGTCGGCGGAGCGATTTTGGGCTGGAGCTGCTTTGGCGCGAGTGATCATGGCCCCGTAAGCTTCCGGCGCGTCGGGCAGTCTGTGGACCTGCCCGGTAAAGCACGACGTTGGGGCCATGATCTGCGAGGCTCGCGCCAAAGTGGCTGCCTAAAATCGCGGAGCCGACCGCCCCAGCCACGACGTACCCCTTCTCTGACGGCAAGCGGCTGATTGCTGTGCGCGCGGCACGGGCGCCGGCCGGGCTGGAGCGGGGCGGAGACAGGAGCGCAGGCCCGGCCGGGGGCCGGGCCGCGCGCGGCGAGCAGGGCGAGCCGCCTTGAACCAGTAGAGAAAGTTGTAACTCAGTCGGCCGCGTGGGGTTTGAAGTCGTATGCGCAGGCTGGCAGTTCGGCCCTTTGGCGGTGGGCGAGTGGCAGGAAGAGAACCGGCCGGATCGTCCACGTGATGCGAGTGCTGGCCTGAGTGACCGTGACCGTGCAGGGCTCGGAGCGCAGGAGGGCACGTCGGGTCTCTATGCGGCCCTCGTACAGCCAAGCCCATGCCTGGTCGGAGGCGTCAGTGTCCAGCGCCGGTGAGATCGTGCGGAGTGTGACCGCGACCCATCTGTCTGCCTGGGGTGCCGTGTAGGCGTCGAAGGATGCCCGGAGTGCCGGCGGCTGGTCGCCGCTGAGGTCCTCAGTCCAGCACTCGCACCAGTAGCCGCGCGCGAGTCCCGTCACGATGCCGCTCCTCTGGGGTAGGCGACGAGCACGTAGCGCGTGTTCTCGTCGTACAGGGCGAGTTGGTAGGCCGTGCCTGTGGCCAGATAGGCGAGGGCTCGCTCATGCTCCGGCTCGTCGGTGAGCCAGTGGCGGCCCGGCTGTGCGTATGCGGCGTCGAGCTGGTCCGTGATGTGACTCGTACGCTCCTGAAGCCAACGCAACGCCAGACGGGGGCTTGTGGCGGTGTGCGATCCCAGCGTGATGGAACGGACTTCGTGCAAGGGGTAGGCGGCGGCCCAGCACTGATAAGAGCCGTACCGCCCGCCCGCATGCAGGTCCTCAGCAAGGGCTGACGTCAGCATGACTGACCCTCTGAGCCCGGCTGTGCGAAGAGTTCCGCGGTGACCGTGTGGCCGCCGTCGCTGTCGTGGACCACGACCCTGTGAGCGATGGCGCTGACCATGCCCAGGCCCCGGCCGTGCTCGGCGTCCTCGGCCTGGTCCTCGACCTTCGGGGCCGTAGCCGCGCCTCCGTCGTCCGTGACGGACAGCGCGATCACCTGCGGGGAGACCGCAAGGGCCAGGTGGAACCTGCCGGACTCCAGGCCGCTGACCGTGTGGAGGATCGCGTTCGCGCTCAGCTCGCTCACGATCAGTTCGGCATCCGCCGCTAAGGGCGATCCGCGCAGGATGTCCCGGGTCCAGCGGCGGGCCCGGCTCACTTCTTCTGGGAATCCTGGGCAACTCAGCCCCCAGACCCGGGCTGTACTCGTATACTCGTGCATACAAGTTCCTTCGTGCTGGTAGGCCGCCATGTGCAGCGGGTTCGGGCTAGACGAGTTTCACGCCATCGTGGGCGCGGATGGCCGGCGGGGACGCCGCGTCGAGTGCGTCAAGGACGCGGATCGCGTACGCCTCGTCGGCAAGCTCGGTGACCTCTTCACGGGTGGCCCAGCGCAGCGCACGGGTCTCGTCACCGGTGGTGGGCGTGCCGTCGGCGGCCTCGCAACGGAAGACCAGGGAGACGATCAAGCCCTTCATGTTCTTGTAGACGCCGGTCAGGGCCGCCGGAAGCGCGATCTTGATGCCGGTCTCTTCGAGGACTTCGCGCTGGAGGGCTTCCGGGATGGTCTCCTCGCGTTCGAGGACACCGCCCGGCGGCTCCCACTTGCCGTTGTCACGGCGCTGGATCAGGAGGGCCCGGCCGTGGTCGTCGACGACGACCCCGGCGACGCTCACGGAGTGCGGGCGTTCTGTGCTCACGTTCCTCGGCCCTCTCGGCTGGCTAGGCTCTCCACCGTAGCAACAACACTCGCCCACTCGTCTAGATACCTAAAGGAGTACTCAACGTGAGCCCTCTCCCTTCCGGCCTCCTCGGCGATCTCGACCCCACGAGCGATCGTGCGGTCTTCCGGCAGATCGCTGATCAACTGCGCGAGGCCATTGACCGTGGGCGATTCCGCGAGGGCGAAAAGCTGCCCTCGGAAGCTGAGCTTGTCGAGCACTACGGAGTGTCCCGGATGACCGTCCGGAACTCCTTCTCCATCCTCCAGGGTGAGGGCCTGGTGCACGCCGAGCACGGCAAGGGCGTCTTCGTGCGGCCCCGGCCGCCCGTGCGGCGACTCGCCTCCGACCGCTTCGCCCGGCGACACAGGGAGCAGGGAAAGTCCGCGTTCATCGTGGAGGCCAACGCGGCCGGCAGTCACCCCCAGGTCGACAGCCTTGAGGTCAAGGAAGAGAAGGCCAGCCAGGACATCTCCACCCGACTCGGCTCCGTCCGGCGCGTGCTCGCCCGGCGGCGCCGGTACCTCCTCGACGGACGACCGGTCGAGTTTGCGACCTCCTACCTCCCCCTCGACATCGCGCGCGGCACCCCGATCGCCGAACCCAACCCCGGTCCCGGCGGTATCTATGCCCGCCTGGAAGAGCTGGGCCATCGTCTCGACCACTTCGAGGAAGAGATCCGGGCCCGGATGCCCTCGCCCGCCGAGGTCAAGACGCTGCACCTGGCGGCCGGCGTGCCGGTCATCCATCTGATCCGGACCGCCTTCGACACCGAGGGACGGGCCGTCGAGGTCTGCGACACGGTGATGGCGGCGGACGCGTACGTCCTGTCGTACCAGCTTCCGGCGACGTGATCAGATGGGCGGCGGCACAGCTCTAGACAGTCGATTCGTCCTCGCCATCGAGGACGGGCGGGAACATGTGGCCGATGTTGTTCCACATGAAACCCTCCCGCCAGTCGGGCTTGTCGGCCATCCAGCCGAGGAGTGCTTGGAGGACCTTCTCCTGCGACACCGTCCGGGTCTGGTAGTGCTCCGAGGGGACGCCATCGCGGTATTCCAGCTGGTAGGTGTTGTTGTCGCAGAACCAGGCCTGGATGTACCAGTCGCCCTCTCGTTCCTCGTCCCGCCGGTCAAGGATCAAGTACTCGTTGCCGCGTCGCAGGTTGGCGAGCATGGCCCCTACTGCCGGCTTCGTGGGGCGTTTCAGCTCGTAGCCACGGCCGTTGGTCGCTATCAGCATGGGTGGATTGTGGCGGGTGGGTCTGACACGGGCGCAGGTCGCTTCTCCGAACTCGTACACCCCAACACGCTTACTCGTATAGACGAGTGGGCAAGTTGTGTGGCACAGTGGTCCGCACGAACCAGGGAGATCGGGTTCGCAGAACGGCACATGTATAGACGAGTAGATAGGGGAATTCCCTTGCGCACCATCCGTGTTGAGACCTCCGCTGCGACGATCCTCCTCACCGAGGCCCCTGAGCCGAAGGTCCGCGACCGGCAGACGGGCGAGATCGCCAAGGACGCGAACAGCGGTGAGGCCTTGATGACGATCGGCGTCGTCTACATCGAGGGCGGCGAGTCGTCGCTGATCAAGGTCACCGTGCCGGAGGGTGGCATCTCCGAGGGGCTGGCTCTTGGGGCGCCGGTCTCGCTTCCGGGGCTGGTCGCCCGGCCGTGGGAGTCCGTGTTCAATGGCCAGCAGCGACACGGCATCGCCTACCGGGCCGCCGCCGTCACTCCGGCCGCCTTCCCGGCCGTCACCGGGGCCGCTGCCTGATGACCGACCTGACGACGCTCCTGGAGGTGGGTGGTCCCCTCGCCGCGCTCGGCGGTGGGGCCGCCTACACCCGGGCCAAGCACCCGGCGGTGTACTGGTCCACGGTCGGCCTGCCGATATCCACGGCCCGGCTGCTCGGCTCGTACAGCTCGGTCATGGAAGCCTGCGGCCTGACCGTGGCGCCCTCCCGGCTCCGAGTCCTCGCCGTCAAGGCCACGACCAACCGTGAGGTCCGGCCCGTACCACCCCGGCGGGGCCTCATCCGGCCCACCTCGACCGGCCTCCGGATCCGGCTCCGGCTCGCACCGGGGCAGGAACCCGCCGACGTCGCCGCCTCGGCGGAACGACTGCGGCATGCCTGGGGCGTGCACGCCGTATACGTCACGACCGTCAAACCGGGCGTGGTCGAACTGCGGCTGGTCGGCTACGACGTACTACGGCGGGTGCGGATGCCCCGCAAGGTCGCGAACGGCTTCCTCAAGGTTCCGGTCGCGCTTCGGGAAGATGCCACTCCGTTCGTACGGGACTACCGCACCATCCCGCACCAACTCACCCTCGGCGCCACCCTGTCCGGCAAGTCCATGTACCTGCGCCACCTGATCGCCGGGCTCGCCCGACAGCCCGTCGCCCTGGTCGGCATCGACTGCAAGCGGGGAGTGGAGCTGGCGCCCTTCGCCGCTCGGCTCTCGGCGCTGGCCACCGACCCGGAACAGGCGGCCGAACTGCTGCCCGTACTGGTCAAGGAAATGGAGGACCGATACGACCTGATCAAGACACGACAGGGGATCGCCCCGGACACCCCGGACGAGGAGATCACCTCCGACATCTGGGGCCTGCCCGAGAAGCAACGCCCGGTGCCCATCGTGCTGTTCGTGGACGAAGTGGCGGAACTGTTCCTCGTCGCCACACGCAAGGACGAGGAACGACGGGACGAGATGGTCACCCAGCTCATCCGCCTCGCCCAACTCGGCCGCGCCGCCGGCATCTACCTGGAGGTGTGCGGGCAACGCTTCGGCGCCGAACTCGGCAAGGGCGCCACCATGCTGCGGGCCCAGCTCACCGGCCGCGTATGCCATCGCGTCAACGACGAAGCCTCCGCCAAGATGGCGCTCGGCGACATTGCCCCTGAAGCTGTCTATGCCGCCTGTGCCATCGCCCCCGAACGGCCCGGCCTCGCCGTAGCTGGTGACACCTCCGGCGGCTGGTCCCGCATCCGCACGCCGTACCTCTCCCTCGGCGCCGCCGCCGAGACCTGCCGCGAGTCGGTGGACCTCGTGCCCGACCTGCCCGCCCTCAAGCGCTTCCGGCCCGACACACCCGTGCGCCCGGTCGAGACCGCGACCCCGGCCGTTCTGCCCCACCCGGCAGCCGACTGACCTTCCCCGCTCCCCGCCCGACTCCAGAAGGAGCCGCATCATGCGCGCCCGCCTGGTCCGCGTCGACGCGGTACTCGTCCAAGCACTCATCGCTGCCGCACTGTCTTTCGCCCACCTTCACGACGTCGCCGTGGCGGCCGGACAGGACGGGTGGAAGGCGTGGGCCTATCCCATCTCCGTCGACCTGTTGCTTGTCGCCGCCTGGCGCCAGCTGCGCTCGGGCACGACCAAAGCGGCGGCCTGGTGCTGGTTCGTCATCGCGCTCACGGCGTCCCTCGGCGCCAATGTCGCCACCGCCGGCCTCCTCGACCTCGGCAACGTCCCCGCCTGGCTGCGCATCCTCGTCGCCGGCTGGCCCGCCATCGCCTTCCTCGGCGGGACCCTCCTCGCTCACTCGGTACCGCAGAAGGACGCCAGCACCGAGGACCAGGAGGACGACCCCGAGACGGCACCCGAACCCTCCGACCCACCCGCCATCGAAGCATTGCCAGAGCCTCCGCCCGTGCCGGTCCCGTCCGCCCTGGTCGACCACGCCCGAAAGGTCGCCGCCGAGCACCACGCCCGTACCGGCGCCGCGATCGACACACCGACCCTCCGCGCCCGCCTCGGCGTCCCGGCTCCCATGGCCGAAGCCATCGCCGCCCACCTCTGAAAGGACACCCATGGCCGCCAACCGCAACTTCCGTGACGTCACCCGCATCGGCCCCGTCCAGGTCGGCACCTCCTACGACCAGCGTGGCCGCGAGAAGCACACTGCCGCTTGCACGGCCCCGCGCTGCGGCTTCTCCGCCGACTACGACAGCCGCGCCGCCGCCGAACTGGCCGCCCGTACCCACCGCTGCCCCGTCCGCTGAAAGGGCCAAGACCAACCGTGACCGTCAGTCTGCCGCTCGTGCTCGTCCTCGGTTTCTTCGTCTGGGGAGCGATCAAGTTCCTCGGCATCCGGCCCTGGATCGTCGTCCTGATCGCCCTCTTCGGCTTCTGGCTCTCGCACACCTTCCTCGCCCCCGGCATCGAGTCCGGCACGCGCTCCGGCGTGGGCGTCATAAACGGCACACATGACTAGACGAGTAGATATGGAGAGCCCGGCTGTGTTCCTGCCCAAGTACCCGGACAACCCCACCCCTCCGCCCGCCCACACCCACACCCCGACGGACCCGGCGCCGCTCCAGCGCTACCGCCCGTCCCTCTCCATCGATCAGAAGACGGTCGCGGCCCTGATCGTCGGTGGCGTAGTCCTCACCGCGCTACTGGCCGCCGTCGCTGTCACGGCCATCTCGGTGGCCATCGCCGCCGTGGTCCTGCGCTCGCTCCTCCGCGAGCACAACCGGCGCTGACGCGCCTTGACCTCCGGGGCGGCGCGACACGGCCAAGCATCCGCCGCCCCGGCGGCCCATTCCTCCCGACAACGCCAGTCAGAAGGAGACCGCCATCTTCGCCCGCACCACCCCGCCCCCGCTCCCGGAACTCAGCAACCTCGCCGCCGACGGGACCCTGCCGGGTATCCTCCGGCAGCTCTCCGGGCTCGGCGGCTGCACCCACCCCATCCGGCTGGACGGCCACCGCACCGAGTACGACGTCGACACCACCACCGGTGAGATCGGCCGTGTCCTCCAGCATCTCGACTCGACCGCCCTCCCGGCCGGCCAACTCCTCGTCCGCTGCAACAACCGCCGTACCACCCGCTGCCCTGCCTGCGCCGAGGTCTACCGGCGTGACACCTTCCACCTGATCACCGCCGGACTGCGCGGCGGCAAGGGCACCCCGGAACGCGTCGCCGCCCATCCCCGGGTCTTCGCCACCTTCACCGCCCCCGGCTTCGGCCCGGTCCACAACCGCCGTACCGATGGCCGCCGGTGCCGCTGCGGCACCCACCACGACCAGAACGACGACACCCTTGGCACCCCGCTCGACCCGGACACGTACGACTACGAAGCCGCCGTCCTATGGAACGCGCACGCCGGGCAGCTCTGGCGCCGCTTCTCCATCTACCTGCGCCGTGAGGTCGCCAAGCGCGCGGGCCTGTCACAGCGCCGGTTCCGCGAACACGCCCGCGTCTCCTTCGCCAAGGTCGCCGAGTACCAGAAGCGCGGTGCAGTCCACTTCCATGCCGTGATCCGCATCGACGGCCCCGATGGCGGAGAGACCCCGCCCCCGGCCTGGGCCACCGCTGACTTGCTCACGGACGCCATCAAGGAAGCAGCCGCCAATGTCCGTGTCGACGGTCCGGTGATCGAGGGCCGCACTCATACCTTCGCCTTCGGCCGCCAACTCGACATCCGCACCATCCGCTCCGCCGACTTCAACGACGGCCAGGAGCTGACCGAGCGGGCCGTAGCGGCGTACATCGCCAAGTACGCCACCAAGGGCGCCGAGACCGCGACGGGCGCCCTCGACCGCCCGCTCAAGTTCGCCGCCGAACTCGCCCAGTTCGACATCAGCGACCACGCCCGCCGCCTCATCCGAACCGCCTGGACCCTCGGCGCCCGCAAGGACCTCGAACACCTCCGCCTGCGCGCCTGGGCCCACATGCTCGGATTCCGCGGCCACTTCTCCACCAAGTCCCGCCGCTACTCCACCACCCTCGGCGCCCTCCGCGACGCCCGCGCCGAATGGCGCCGCGCCCAGGCAGCAACCGAAGAACGCCCGACCGACACGACGTACGTCCTCGCCCACTGGGTCTTCGCCGGCACCGGCCTGTCCGACACCGAAGCCTGGCTCGCCGCATCCCTCGAACCCGCCCCCGGAACGGAAGGAGAACCCACCCATGGCTGACCGCTACCTCACCGTGGCTCAGGTGGCCGAACTCCTCGGGACCACGGAACGCTTCCCGCGCCGCCTGATCGCCGAGCGACGCATCACGTTCGTCAAGGTCGGTCGGCACGTTCGCATCCCGGAAAGCTCGCTGAGCGCGTTCATCGACGCCCACACGGTTCAGCCGATCGGTCACCGGCGCGGCTCGCTGCGGAGGGTTGCCTGATGGCCAACAAGCAGGGGAGGCGTAGAAGCTTCGGGTCGGTCCGGCAGCTCCCATCTGGCCGCTGGCAGGTTCGGTACCGCGATCCCGAGACGGGCCAACTGCGCCCGGCCGAGAAGACGTACCCGACCAAGACCGACGCGCAAGCGGCGCTCACACACATCGAGTCCGACATCGCGCGTGGGCACTGGTCGGACCCGGACGCCGGGGCAGTGAACTTCGAGGAGTACGCCGTTGCTTGGCTGCGAGACCGGAAGCTGGCCGATCGCACGCGCGAGCGCAACGAGTCGGTGATTCGGCTGCACATCCTGCCCACGTTCGGGGCCGGGAACGTGGCGGACGTGTCGACGGCTCGGGTGCGCAGCTGGCGCGGCAAGCTCCTCGCCGCCGGCGTCGGGGAGCCGACGGTGGTCAAGGCGTATCAGCTGCTCCGGGCCTTGATGAACACGGCGGTGGACGATGAGCTGATCCGGCGCAACCCATGCCGTATCAAGGGAGCGGACCACTACGACGTGCCAGAGCGGCCGGTCCTCACGGTCGCGGAAGTCTTCGCCGTTGCCGACTCCATCGCTCCGCGCTATCGGCTGCTCGTGCTCCTGGCGGCCTTCACCACTCTCCGGTTCGGAGAGCTGGCGGCCCTGAGGCGCCGGGACATCAACCTGGGGGCACTGACCGTCACAGTGCGCCGCGCTCAGGCCGAACTGCAGAACGGGCGGCTCTTTGACAAGGCGCCGAAGTCCGCAGCCGGCGTCCGCTCCGTCTCCTTCCCGGCTGAACTGCTCGATGAGATCACCCGCCACCTGGAGCACTTTGCCGCGCCTGGCAGCGAGGGGCACATCTTCGTCGGGCCGCAGGGCGGACAACTGCGGCGTAGCAACTTCCGCGACGACTGGGTGCAAGCCCGGAAGGCGGCTGGCGTCACGGCTGAGCTGCACTTCCACGACCTTCGGCACACCGGCAATACGCTTGCCTCCACGGCTGGCGCCAGCACGCGCGAGCTGATGACCCGGATGGGCCACAGCAGCTCACGGGCCGCGCTGATCTATCAGCACATGACCAGCGACCGCGACCGGGCCATCGCTGACCGGCTCGGAGCAATGATCCGGGGCGGTGGGGGAGCGGCGTCCGAGCAGCCCTCCGAGAAGGACCCTGCGGGCCCGTAGTGGCACGCCTGTGGCACGACCCCTGAAACGCCGAAGGGCCAGCCTGGGAGGAATTCCCTCCTGAGCTGGCCCTTCTCTCTGTGCCCCCGGCAGGATTCGAACCTGCGACACCCGCTTTAGGAGAGCGGTGCTCTATCCCCTGAGCTACGAAGGCGGGGCCTTGCGTAAAACGTGGCTGAATACTCTGAGTGACTATTCGCCCCGGTTGCGGCAAGGGTAGGGACCGTCACCGAGGTGGCGGTTCCTGACAGGGTAGCGGATCGGAGTGGGGTGGTGGGCTGGGGCTGATGCCTCAGCCCGGTTAGTGATCGGCGGGGTTTGCCGTCGCCGATGCTGAGGTCGGTGGTCTCTGTGTCGGCGTCTGTGTAGGTGGGGTCCTCTTTGTGGCGGGCGGCGCTGGTGGCGTTCTGGGCGGGCGAGGACGACGAAGCTCTGGGCTTCGGCGCCGAAGACGATCACTCGGCGCTCCAAGGGGAGCGGGGCGAACAGGGGGCCGGCTTCGGAGTCTTCGCGGCCGCCGTAGAGGTGTTGGCGGACGGCGGTGTTGTCTCGGTGTCGCTTTGTCCTTCGTCGCGTTCTCCGGGGATGGTGGCGACGCCGACGGGTACAGTGCGGGACCGCGGTCGGCGGCGTGGACGAGCCCTCACCTGGTCCCCTCCGAGCCGGTGCGGTCAGCCGGTCGGCCGCCTCGTCCGCAGTCCGCGCCGCATGGCGCCGACCGCCTCGCTCACCATCCGCTTGCTGATCTCGGAGTCCACGATCGCGCCCGACGCGTGGAAGGTGCCCGGGAACAGGTGCAGTTCGGTCGGAACGCCGGCCTGGACCAGGCGCTGGGCGTAGTCCATGCCTTCGTCGCGCAGTGGATCGAACTCGGCGACGGCGACGTACGCGGGCGGCACCCAGCGAGGTCCTCGGCTCGGGCGGGCGCTGCGTACGGGGACACATTCGCGCCGCCACGGATGGCGGGGCCGCCGAGATAGTGGTCCCAGATCAGCTCGACGTGCTCCCGCCGTAGCCCCGGGGTGTCGGTGAATGCGCGCACCGACGGCGTCCGGATCCGGTCGTCCAACGCGGGGATGCCCAGGTACTGGAAGTACGGCACCGGACCACCGCGGTCTCGGGCCAGCAGCGCTACGGCGGCCGCAAGTCCGGTGCCGGCGCTGTCGCCGCCCACGCCGATCCGCCCGGGGTCTACGCCCACCTCGGCCGCGTGTGCGAACGTCCACGCCAGCGCGGCGTAGCAGTCCTCCAGCCCGGCGGGGAAGGGGTTCTCCGGGGCCAGCCGGTACCCCACGGAGACCACCACCGCGCCGGTCTCCGCTGCGAACATGGAACTGCCGCCGTTCGACATTTCGATGCTGCCGAGGACGAACCCGCCGCCATGGAAGGAGACCAGCGCAGACCGGACCTCCTCGTCACCCTTCGGCGTGTAAATCCGCACCGGCACCTCGGGCGCCCCCGCGGGGCCCGGGACGTTCTCCTCCCGCACGTCGGCCGGGAACGGGTTCCCGCGCCGGCTCAACACCGTGAGCAGGTCCGCCTCCTGCGCGCGGGCCGCCGGGATGTCGTCGTACGGCAGCTCAGGGAGCATGGCGACCCAGGGGGCGAGTTCCGGATCGATGGCGTGGGGCATGGCGTGCTCCTTGTGGTCCTCTCTTCGCTGCTTGCGGTCGCACGCGTGCGCGGTCCGTGGCAGTGCCGCCGGCGGCCGTCGCCCGCCAACTGTCGGGCGTGCCCAACCGCCCATGAGACACCTGCTGCTCCGCTTGTCGGCTAGACGCGGGTGCCGGCAATGCGGTCCGTGTAGTGACGTTCTTCGTTTGGTCTCGGTTGGTTACGGCTTCCTGCGAGATCCGGTATGCCGTGAGGTCCACGCCGGCCACAGCGGACGCGGTTCCCCGTCGTGGGGCAGCAGGATCTGCTGCCCCACGAGCGGACGATTCCCACGGACCTCACCGCGGCCGCCACCGCGCTGACGGAAACCATTGATGGGGCCGACACGGCCCAGTGGTCCACCGGGCCGCAGTCCGGTGGACCAGACAACCAACGAACCCCAGACGACGGCGCGTGCTGGGCGGCATGGCGGCAGAGGTGCGTGACGAGGGTATGGGGTGCCGCGAAGCCCGCTGAGGGGACTCACGGTCGGGTGGATGCGGAAAATACACAGCGCCCCCGCGTCCATCTCTGGCCTGAGCCAGTGAGTTGATCCCTGGCGGCGCCGCCTTCGGCGCCGGCGATCGCCTCGTCGGAAGCGGCGGGATCTTTAGCCACTGTCCAGCCTGCTGGCCCCGCTCATGGTGTGACGGACCGCGCTGTACCGGGGAGGGAGGTTTAGGGGCGCGCCAGGCCCCCCCTGGGTCCTGGCGCGAAAATTAAAGAATTGCAAAAATGCGCTGCTCGGCGTAGGGGCACAGTCCTCGCGGCCTGCGTCGCGGCCGAGAGGCGGGTGCCATGGTCTGTGCGCCGACAGGTGTGGGCATCACGGCACGGCAGCGGCTAGCAGGCGAAAAGGCGTTCGGTAAGTCGCTGTCCGACAGCGAATCGCCGCAGTGTGAGCTGTTCGAGAAACTGCAGACCGAGCATGGACCGTGCTGGTCGTCATGGACCAGCCGGCATTGTTCGGGACCCCGGCCGTTGGCGTCGCGCCAGACGCGGCCGGTGACGCTTCCGCGGACCGGCTCGCCTTGTTCGCACCCGGCAGACTCCCCGAACCCGTCGATCTGAGCGGCGCGTGACGGTACGGCCGACGAGGCCCAGCTCGGGAACGGGTACGCCCCGGACGGTGTCGGCGGTCGGCCCGGGAGGGACTCCGCTCCCGAATCGGTGGTGTAGCCCGCTCCACCACCGATTGGGGAGTGCGGCCCGTCGCGCCACCACGCTCGCGGGCGGAATTCTGGAGATCAGGAAAACGCACCTCCCACAGTCCCTGACCGGGGCTGACAACACGCGGCAGGGGCGGCTCATCCCTCTTTCGACGTTTTTTCGACCGCTGATGTGGAGGCTCTCCCCGCCATGGCAACTGTCCTGTATCACCTGGGCCGTGTGGCCTTCCGATGGCGCTGGTTCGTTTCCGTGTTCTGGGTAGTGGCTCTGGGCGCCCTCGGCGTCGCCGCGGCCAAGGCCCCCGCGGCTGCCGACGAGGGCTTCACGATGCCCGGCATCGAGTCGCAGAAGGCGTTCGACCTGCTGGAGCACCGTTACCCGGGTACGGCGGCGGACGGGGCGAACGCGCGGATCGTGTTCGTGGCACCCAGTGGTGAGAAGATCACCGCGGCCGAGAACAGGCAGGCTGTGGAGAGACTGGTCGACGAGGCCGCCAACGGGTCACAGGTCGTCTCCGCCGTCGATCCCTTCCAGGCCAAGGCCGTCAGCAAGGACGCGACCACCGCGTACGCCACCGTCTCCTTCAAGGCCAAGGCCAGTGACCTCACCGACGCGAGCAAGGCGCACCTGCGGAAGGCCATCGACCAGGCGCGGCACGCGGGTCTGACCGTGGAGGTCGGCGGGGACGCGCTCGCGGCCCAGCCCGCGGCCGGTGGTGCCACCGAGGTCGTCGGTATTGCCGTCGCCGCGGTCGTCCTGCTGATCACTTTCGGATCGCTGGCGGCGGCCGGGCTTCCGTTGCTGACCGCGATCCTCGGCGTCGGGGTCAGCATGACCGCGATCACCGCGTTGAGCGGCACCTTCGGCCTGTCGGAAAGTACGGGCACACTGGCGACGATGCTGGGCCTGGCGTGCGGTATCGACTACGCGCTGTTCGTCGTCTCCCGCTACCGCGAGGAGCGGGCCAAGGGACATGACCCGAGGACCGCGGCCGGGCTCGCCGTCGGTACGGCCGGCTCGGCGGTCGTCTTCGCCGGCCTCACCGTCGTCGTCGCCCTCGCCGGGCTCTTCGTGGTCGGCATCCCGATGCTCACGAAGATGGGTCTGGCCGCCGCCGGCGCGGTGCTTCTGGCCGTCCTCGTCTGCCTCACACTCGTTCCGGCGCTGCTCGGATTCTGGCCCAACGCCGTGCTGGAGCGCGGGGCGCGCAAGAACTCCAAGCGTTACCAGAGGAAGCAGCGCAGGCGGGACAACGGCGGCTCGCGCTGGGCACGGATCGTCGTACGGCGTCCGCTCCCCGTGCTCCTGCTGGGCGTTGTGGGCCTCGGCGCGGTCGCCGTCCCGGCCATGAACCTCCAACTGGGCATGCCGGGCGATGAGGCGAAGCCGACCTCCAGCACCGAGCGGCGAGCCTACGACGACCTGGCCAAGGGCTTCGGCCCCGGCTTCAACGGCCCGCTGACCATCGTCGTGGACGCCAAGGCCACGGGGGGCGCCGAAGAGGCGAAGGCCGCCGTACGGACGATCGAGAGGGACATCGCGGCCACCGACGGCATCGTCTCCGTCTCGCCCGCCCGGTTCAACCAGGCCGGTGACACGGCGGTCTTCGCCGCCACTCCCGCCACCAGCCCCACCGACAAGAAGACCCAGGACCTCGTCACCACCATCCGCGACGAACGCCCCGGCATCGAGGCCAAGACCGCGGGCGCGACCTTCGAGGTCACCGGAAAGACCGCGCTGAACATCGACGTCGCCGAGAAGGTGCAGGCTTCCCTGGTCCCCTATCTCGCGGTGGTGGTCGGCCTGGCGATTGTCCTTCTGCTGCTGGTCTTCCGCTCCCTGCTCGTGCCGGTCAAGGCCGCCGTCGGCTTCCTGCTCTCGGTGCTGGCGGCCCTGGGTGCGGTCGTCCTGGTCTTCCAGGAGGGGCACGGCGCCGACCTGCTGGGTGTGGAGTCCACCGGGCCCATCATGAGCATGATGCCGATCTTCCTGGTGGGCATAGTCTTCGGACTGGCCATGGACTACGAGGTGTTCCTCGTCTCGCGGGTGCGTGAGTCCTACGTTCATGGCGACACGGCCAAGTCGGCGGTGGTCTCCGGGTTCCGCTACAGCGCGCGGGTGGTCGTGGCCGCAGCGCTGATCATGATCGCGGTGTTCTCCGGGTTCATCGGCGCCGACGAGTCGATGATCAAGATGATCGGCTTCGGGCTGGCGATCGCGGTCCTCTTCGATGCCTTCATCGTGCGGATGATGATCGTGCCGGCCGTGCTGTCCCTGCTGGGCGACAAAGCGTGGTACCTGCCGCGCTGGATGAACCGACTGCTGCCGAACATCGATGTCGAGGGCGAGAAGCTCAACGCCAAGGTGCCTGCCCCCGAGCGGGCGGTGCGGGAGGAACCCCCCGTCACAGAGCCGGTTCCCTTCGGCTGAGCATCGGCCGACCAACTGCGGCGGACGCATCTCCTGATCCGTCCGCCCGCTGACCGGGGCCGCTCTGAGCGGTGGCGGCCCCGCCGCGCCGAACCCGTGGGGACGGAGGTCCGGCGCGAACCCGGGCCCGGTGGGTCGAGCCTTCCCCTGGCTCGCCGCCGGGCCCGCGGATTTCTCTTCGTGCGGCCGCCTCCCAGGATCGGCCCCTCGTGTGTGGCTGCCCATGAGCGCCTGCGGGGTGTAGCCCGCTACACCCCTGCTTCGGGAGGGTGCCCCCTCCTTGCGGCGCCTCTCGGACGGAATCGTGGAGACCACGAGAAGCCGCCTCTCCACCTCGCTGACCAGGACGGAAACGCATCGGGCGAGGCGTCCCCCGACCTCCGACCGATCCCCGATGGGAGAGTCCGCGATGAACATCACGGTCGCCGCGCTCCTGGCGCTCGCCTCCGTCGCCGCCTACGCCGCCGCGGCCGCGATGCAGCACCGTGTGGCCTCCACCGCTTCGGGCCGCACGGGCCTGCGCGCCCTGCTGGCCAACGCTGCCTGGTGGGTGTCGAACGCCGCCAACGCCACGGGTGCGGCCCTGCACGTGGCCGCCCTGAAGTACGGCACGCTCACCCTCGCGCAGTGCCTCGGCGCACTCACCGTCGTCGCCGCGGTACCCCTCGGCGCCCGCGCCGGCCAACGACGTGTCACCCGTGCCGAATGGCGAGGTGTGGCGCTCACCCTCGCGGGCTTCACCGCCCTGCTCCCGCTCACCGTCACCGGCACGGGGTCTACCACCGTCCTGTCCGCCCCGGCCGCCGTCGTGGTGACGGCCGTCACCTGCCTCACCATCTCCGTCGCCCTGTCCGTGCGCGGCGGTGCACGGCGTTCACTGGCCCGGGCGGCCGCCTCGGGCATCGCCTCGGGCACCGGGTCCGCGCTCACCCAGACCGTCCTGCACACGGACCACCTCCTTTCCTGGCACACCGCCCTGACAGCCGTCGCCGCCGTCGTACTGGCCCTCGCCGGTCTGCTCCTGTCGCAATCCGCCTACGCCGGCGGCCTCGGCGCACCCCTGGCGACCCTCACCCTGGCGAACCCGGTCACCGCGGCCGTCATCGGCGTGAGCCTCCTCGGCGACCGGATCCACGGCGGGCCCGCAGGTGTTCTCCTCGCCGTCGCCGGCGCAGCCCTCGCGGTCCGGGGCGTCCTCGTCCTCGCCGACCCCGCGGAGTCCACCCCCGCTGAGTCCGCCCTTTCGAAGCCCTCCTCGGCGGACCCCCGTTCCACGACTTCCCCCGTATCGGACAGCGCCGACCTCCGTCCGGCGGCCCAGCACCAGAGCCACACCGCTCCGCCCCCGTGGTCCCCGGCGGTCGGCCGCCGCCCGCACCCGCACCTCGCGGTCATGCCCGAACCGGAAGGCAGAACACTGTGACACTCCGTGACTTGCGCATCACCTTCGCTGGAGGCCTCGTCGCCGCCGGCGCCCTGACCGCCGCCGTCGCCGCCGCGCACGACGGCGGACACGAAGACAAGCCCGCCGTGTCTGTGGCCTGGGCGAAGGGCCCCTACGTGGCTCTCGGCGACTCGTACACCGCAGGCCCGATGATTCCCGGCCAGCACGGAACTCCGGCCGGGTGCGCCCGCTCCGACCACAACTACCCCTCCCTGGTCGCCGCCCGACTCGGCATCACGGCCACGGACTTCCGCGACATGAGCTGCACCGGCGCAACCGTCGCCGACCTCACCGCGCCTCAGCACACCGACGACGGCACCAACCCTGCCCAGCTCACAGCCCTGTCGGCGAAGACCCGCCTCGTCAGCATCGGCATCGGCGGCAACGACACAGGGTTCGGCCCGATGATCAAACGCTGCGTCACCATGGGGGCGGTCTACCACGCCCTGGGCAGTGGCACGTACATCTCCGACGACTCGCCCTGCAAGCGGCTCTCCACCGAAGACGGCAGCAACGACCAGGTCGAACGGAAGACCGGCACCGCGGGCGCCCGGCTGGCCGACGCGCTGCGGGAGATCAAGCGTCGTGCTCCCGAGGCCCACGTGTACGTGGTCGGCTATCCGGACATTCTGTCCACCGACAGCTCCGCCTGCGAACGAGTCATGTCCCTCGCCCCGGGCGACATGGCCTATCTGCGAGAGAAGGAACAGCGGCTCAACACCGAACTGCGCGAGCGAGCCGAAGCCGCGGGAGCGGTGTACGTCGACACCTACGGGCCCTCCGAGGACCACAATGCCTGCTCGGCAGAGGACACCCGCTGGATCGAACCGCTCCTGCCCAGCAGCCTGGCGGTGGCCGTCCACCCCAATGCGCGTGGTGAGCAGGGCATGGCCGACGCCGTTCTGCGAACCATACGATGAGTCGTCAGGAAGACGCCCGATAGGGGCTGTTGAGATAGGCCAACACAGCGAGCACCCTGCGGTGGCCGCTGTCGCTGGGCGGCAGGTGCAGCTTCAGAAAGACGTTGCCGATGTGCTTGCTGACCGAGCGTTCCGTGATGACCAGGGTCTTGGCGATGGTGGCGTTGTCGTGGCCCTCGGCCATGAGTTGCAGCACTTCGCGCTCGCGTGCCGTCAGAGAGTCGATCGGCGTGTCACGACGGCGAGTGAGGAGCTCGGAGACCACCTCCGGGTCGAGGGCGGTGCCGCCGCCGGCCACTCGTTCCAGCGCATCGAGGAACTCGTCGACACGGCCCACACGATCCTTGAGCAGGTACCCGACACCGCTCGCACCGCCCACCAGGAGATCGGCCGCGTACGACTCCTCGACATACTGCGAGAGCACGAGCATCGGCAGACCGGGGATGTTCCTCCGGGCCTCCAGAGCCGCGCGCAGTCCCTCATCGCGGAAGCTGGGGGGCATGCGTACGTCCAGCACGGCCACGTCAGGGCGATGCTCCAGCAGCGCAGGCAGGATCTCCGGCCCGCTCCCGACCACGGCCACCACCTCATGACCGGCCGACCTCAGCAGCAGGACCATCCCTTCTCTGAGCAGGGCGTTGTCCTCGGCGATCACCACACGCACGGCAGTTGCACCTCGATCACGGTCGGGCCCCCGGCGGGGCTGGACACCTGCACGCTACCGTCCAGCGCGGCGACCCTGCGGCGGATGCCCAGCAAGCCCGTGCCCTCGTTCTCGTCCGCGCCGCCGTGGCCGTCGTCCCGGACGACGGTACGCAGACCGGCGCGGAGGCGTTCCAACCGGACGTCGGCCCGTCGGCCGCCGCTGTACTTGGCGGCGTTGGTGAGTGCCTCCGCGACCGCGAAGTACGCCGCGGCCTCGACGGCGGCCGGCGGCCGCGGCCCCTCCTCCAGACCCCCCTTCACCTCCACGATCACCTCCAAGCCGCTGCTCGCGGCCAGCGCCCTGACGGCGCCCACGAGGCCCCGGTCGGTGAGGATCGGCGGGTGAATGCCCCGCACCACCTGCCGCAGTTCCGTGAGGGCCTCCTGCGCCTGAGCATGGGCCTCGGCGAGCAGCTTGCGCGCCCCCTCCGGATCCCGGTCGTAGGCACGCTGCGCCAGCCCGATCCTCATGGACAGCGCCACAAGGCGGGCCTGGGCGCCGTCGTGGAGATCGCGCTCGATGCGGCGAAGCTCGGCCTCGTGCGCGGCGATGGCGTCGGCACGGGTGGCTGCCAGCGCCTCGACCCGGGCGGCCAGCAGCGCCTTGGGTGACGGCCTGAGCAGAGCGGTCGACCAACGGGCTTCCAGATCGGCGATCTTCGTGATCAACGGCAGCACGACCGGCGCGCGGCGCAGCAGACCGCTCCACACGCCGTCCACGACCAGAGCCAGGGGCCACAAGGGCAGCGCCAGGGCAAGGAGAGCGCCGTACAGATACGAGGCAATCATCCAGCGCAGGTCGAGGAGGGTGCCAGGGTCACGAACCACGGCCCGCAGACGCACGCGCAACGGCCCGTCGAGAGCCTGATACGCCTCGGGAATCTCCCGTCCCGTCCACGCGGTCGTCATGCGCCGCTTCGCTCCCGCGATACGGCGGATCACCAGCACGGTCTCGGGCAGCATCCAAGCGCCGGCCACCGCGACCGTTCCCACGGCCGTGATGATCAGAACGGTGATGAAGATGTACAGGCCGAAGGCCATGACAGCGGCCAGGAACAGATGGACGGTGGCACGCCCTGCCCGCCGCAACGATTTACCCATACGGCCACGCTAGGCGACCGGACACCGACAACCGGGAGAGCAGACCACACCATCGTGGTGTAGCCGGCTACACCATCCCCCGGGGACGGCACACCTGGGAGACGGCGAGCTCGGGCCGGGACCGAGGACATCGGCGAACCGATGTCGCCACCTGGAGAAGGCACCCCGAGACGAAGTGATGCAAGCCGATCCTTACGCCGACGGGCTCGTACCAGAGCCTGTCCGCCACCGGTCTCTTCGGTATCGGCATCCCCAAGCTCTTCCCCGACATCACCATGCGGCACGTGTCTTTGACGGCTTGATCGCTCCGT
This sequence comes from Streptomyces sp. NPDC055966, assembly GCF_042269865.1. NCBI lineage: Bacteria > Bacillati > Actinomycetota > Actinomycetes > Kitasatosporales > Streptomycetaceae > Streptomyces > Streptomyces sp. NPDC055966. Next base: position 289,097 of record NZ_JBHJYK010000003.1, on the reverse strand, counting down.
CCGTGGTCGTCGGTCGCCCTCCCGTGCTCCGGGAGCCGTTGAAGTCCTGGAGGCACAGAGCGCCGGTCCTGTTGAACGGAGGTGTTCGACGCTCTGTTCAGGGCGAAGCCGCGGTACGCGGATGCGGTGCCGTTGAACGAGGGCAAGAACCAGGTACCAGACCAGATCGGCAGGAATTCCTTGCTATTTCGTTTCCATGCGGTCCGGCGAAGCCGAGTTCCTGAACCGGGATATACCGACGACCCGCGTCGAGAGCGCTGTCATGGAGTCCGCGCTCGTCTTCGACTCCTTTTTGATTGCCTTGAGGGACTCATTGGCTCGGGCGGGAAGTCATGTGCGTCCGAGTTGATCTCGTGCACCCTGGTGAGACCGTCGGCCATGAGAAAGACGCAAGTCCCCGGCGTTCCGCGAAGGGATTTCCGCCAGGGGCTTGCGCCTTCGGAGGTGGAGGGCGCTCACGACTCGCGGCCGTGTCGGTCAGGCTTGTCAGGCCCACGGGCTGTCGGGGCCCGCCTGGTGGGTGGCAGCACTCGGTGCCATGCGCTTGTTCTTCTTGGCGGCGATGAGGCCGCCGAGGGCGCCCAGGGAAACGAGGCTCATCATGCCGGAGCCGACGTAGCGGTCCACGCCGCTCATGACGAAGTACATGCCGGCGGCCGCGGCGCCGTTGAAGAGAAACAGGAACCAGAGTGTGTCCGGGCGCCCCAGGAATGCCTTGATTTTCGGCTTCCTCGCGATCTGCGAGCCAGCGATGAGAGCGACGACTCCACCGCCATAGGTGGCAAGGTTCTGCTGGGTACTCTCGTCGAAAATCTGCTTGGCGGCGCCGCTCAACGCGAGACCCGCCGCGAAGAATGTCCAGAGGAAGAGGTTGACGAAGAACGACTTCATCTTGGCGAGGACCGAGTTCACGCGAGTTTCCTTCGGACGAGGATGAGTGGCGAGGAAGGGAACCCCCTTCGCTGGTCATCAAGAATCCCGTCATCGGCTCGTCGTCACGAGGGACCGCACTCCCGAACACGAGGTGTAGCCAGCTACACCATCGCACGACGCGGTTGCCTGGTGTCTCACGACTGCGGCCGGACAGGGGCGAATGACGACTGTGCGGTGGCACATTGATATCGAGAAGTTCGGCCAGTACAGCCGCGGCGAGCCAGCTCAGGGGCGCGGGGTTGGGGAAGACCTGAACGACGTCGGTCCGCCGCTCACATCGGCGCGGACCTCTCGCCGAACAACCTCGGCCGCGACGAACCTGCTGGAGACGGACCTCGACGTGTGGACGAGGACCAGGACCTTCGACGTCAACGTGATCGGCCATGTACGCACCGCCCGCGCCGTCCTGCCTCATCTGCTGGAGAACGCCGGGGCAGCATCGTGAACTGCTCTTTCGGCACGGCGATCAGCGGCGGTGACCGCAAGCGTCCCGCCTGTTCCGCCTCCAAGTCGGACATCAACGCGCTGACCTGCAACATCGCCGGCAACTGGGGCAACGCCGGCGTGCGCTGCAACGGGGTGATGCCGGGCCTGGTCACGGGCGAGACCCAGGAGAAGCAGAACGACGTCGAACTGCAGAAGATGTCCCTGTCCCAGGTGCCGACCACGCGGCTGGGCCGCCCGGCCGACCTGGCTTCGGTCGTGCCCTTCCTGCTGTCCGATGACGCCGAGCGGATCAACGGCCAGGTCTGGGCGATCGACGGCGGCGCCAACATGCGCGCCTGACCGTCCGTTTCGGCTCCGTCCGTGGGCGGGCCCCGGGCGCCACACCCGTGGCTGCGGGACCCGCGTTATCCGGCAGTGCGACCCAGCGCACACCGGCCAGCTTGTACCGCACCCCGGCAGTTGGCCGTGATCTTCCTCGTAGAGCCTGGTTCAGGCTCGTGGCCTCCAGGGCCGGTATGGCTCTTTGCAGCTGTCCGGACGAGTGGCTGGGCCGGTCGTGCACCCCGTACGGATCACGGCTCCTGGAGTATGGCGACGGCCCGCTGTCATCGCCGCACCGTTATGCGTTCTTCACGAGCGCGGCCTGTGTGTCCTCGTCCTGCCGCGCGGGAGCGGCGTTGCGCAGCGGGATGGTCAGCGCGACGGCGGCCGCGGCGAGGGCGGCGCCGCAGCCGATGAGCATGCCGGTGCGGAAGCCGTCCTTGGAGGCGATGGCGTGGCCGCCCAGGTTGACGGTCATGTGGGCGAGGACGACGCCGACAACGGCGGCGGAGACGGAGGTGCCCACCGAGCGCATCAGGGTGTTGAAGCTGTTGGCCGACGCGGTCTCGGACTGCGGGACACCGCTCATGATGAGGGCGGGCATGGCGCCGTAGGCCAGCGCGACACCGCTGTTGATGATGACGGTGACGACCAGCAGGCCGCCGGTCGAGCCGGAGAGGGCGAGGAACGAGGCGTAGCCGGTCGCGATGACCGCGCCGCCCAGCGAGAGTGTGATCTTCGGGCTGGTGGCGGCCGACAGCTTGGCGCCCAGCGGGGAGACCAGCATCATCATCAGGCCGGCCGGGGCCATCCACAGGCCGGTGGCCTGCATCGACTGGCCGAGGCCGTAGCCGGTGGCCTTGGGCAGCTGCAGCAGCTGAGGGATGATCAGCGACGAGGAGTACATCGCCAGTCCGACGACGACGGACGCCGCGTTGGTCATCAGGACCTGCGGGCGGGCGGTGACGCGCAGGTCGACCAGCGGGGCGGGGTTGCGCAGTTCCCACCAGCCCCAGGCGAGGAAGACGACGGGCGCGGCGATCATGAGGCCGAGCGTGGTGCCGCTCGCCCAGCCCCAGTCGGCGCCCTTGGAGACGCCGACCAGCAGGCAGATCAGGCCGGTGCCCAGGCCGAGTGCGCCCACGTAGTCGAAGCGGCCCTGCGCGCGGGTGGGGACGGCGGGGATGAAGAGCCAGATCAGCACGCCTACCAGGGCGCTGAGCGCGGCGGAGATCCAGAAGAGCACGCGCCAGCTGGCGTGTTCGGCGATGGCGGCGGCGATCGGCAGGCCGAGGGCGCCGCCGATGCCGAGTGAGGAGCTGATCAGTGCGACGGAGGAGCCCAGCTTCTCGGGCGGCATCACGTCGCGCAGTGCGCTGATGCCCAGGGCGATCACGCCCATGCCCATGCCCTGCAGACCGCGGCCGACGATCATCATGCCGACCGAGGTGGCGAGCGCGCACAGCACGGAGCCGAGGGTGAGCGGCACGATGCAGGCGAGCAGCATGCGGCGCTTGCCGTAGAGGTCGCCGAGCCGGCCGGTGGCCGGGGTGGTCACGGCGCCTGCGAGGAGGGTCGCGGTCACCGCCCAGGAGGCGTTGGAGGCCGTGGTGTGGAGCAGCGTGGGCAGTTCGCCGATGAGGGGGACCACGAGGGTCTGCATCAGCGAGGCGACGATGCCGGCGGTGGCCAGTACTGCGATGATCGCGGCCGGGCGGACCGCCGGGCCGGAGCGTGAAGAAGACATGCAAAACTCCTGTGAAGGCAGGGCGGCCGGGCGTGGGCGGGCGGTCAGGGCCCCCGTCCTGACCGCCCAGCAGCTCTCGGAACCCTCAGAACTTTCGGAACGCCCCGGTCACCAGGTGACGTGGAGCTGGTGGGCGCCGTAGATCACGGCGTCGTACTTGAAGGGGACCTCGTCCAGCCCGGTCGCCAGCCGCAGGGTGGGGATGCGGCGCAGCAGCGCCGGGTAGATCACCTGCAGCTCCATCCGGGCCAGCGGCTGCCCGATGCAGTGGTGGGTGCCCCCGCCGAACGCCTGGTGCTGGCGGGCGTCGCGGGTGATGTCCAGCCGGCCCGGGTCGGGGAAGACGGACGGGTCGCGGTTGGCGAGCTCGCCCAGCATGATCACGCCGTCGCCCTTGCGGATGGTCTGCCCGGCGATCTCGATGTCCTCCAGCGCCGTGCGGCGGCGCCCGAGGTGGGCGATGGTGAGGAAGCGCAGCAGTTCCTCGACCGCCCGGACGACGACCTGGGGGTCCTCGGTCTCGCGGATGGCGGCGGCCTGTTCCGGGTGCTGGAGCAGCAGCAGGGTGCCGAGGGTGATCATGTTGGCGGTGGTCTCGTGCCCGCCGAGCAGCAGCAGGACGCCCATGGTGGCGACCTCACGGCGGGTCAGCTCACCGGCCCTGACCTGCTCGGCGAGCCGGGAGAGCAGGTCGTCGCCGGGGTTGGCGAGTTTCTCGCCGACCAGCTTGTCCAGGTACTGGGCCAGGTTGGTGTGCGCGGTGTGCCGTTCGGCCTGGGTCGCAGTGGTGGAGACGATGGTCTTGCTGTTGGTCTGGAAGAACTCGTGGTCCTCGTAGGGCACCCCGAGCATCTCGGAGATCACCAGCGACGGGATCGGCAGAGAGAACGCCTGGACCAGGTCGACGGGCCTGGGCCCCTCCAGCAGGCGGTCGATGAAGCCGTCCACCATCTGCTGCACGGCCGGGCGCATGGCCTCGACCCGCTTGATGGTGAACGTGCCGCTGACCATCCGGCGCAGCCGGGCGTGCTCCGGGTCGTCCATCCCGACGAAGCTCATGTCGGTGGCGCCGTGGCTGTCCCCGCCGCCCTCGGCGTAGGCCCCGCCCTCGCCCTCGCCGCCGTGGTGGGCGATCGGGCTGGGGAAGTTGGGCGCGGCGAAGTCCACGCTCAGCCGGTTGTCGGCGAGCAGCGCCTTCTGCTCGGCGTGGCTGGTCACCACCCACGGGGTCTTGCCGTCCCAGTTCCGGACCTGGAACACCGGGCCGAAGGCGGCCAGCGCCAGCGTTGCCGGGGACGGGTCGAACGGGCAGCCGGCGACGCGCGGCTCGGGGAAGTCGGGGATGCCGGCTGAGACCGGGCAGGTCTCGTGTGACGTAGTCATGATTCGATCCTTGTGACGGATGCTCAGCGCTGCAGCGCGAGGGAGGGGCCGGCAGCATCGACGAGGGCCTGCCGGTGCAGGCGGGTCTGCTTGGGCATGTTCCAGCCGAGGACGCCGGTCGGAAGGCCGTTTTTGCGGTAGAGGGCAACGAAGCGGCGGTCGTCCTCGCTGCCTTCGACGATCTCCACGTCGGCATCGGCGCAGAGCATCCCGTAGACCTGGATCTTGACGTTGAACTGGTCGGTCCAGAAGTACGGGATGGGGGTGTAGGCGCGGTCCTCGCCGAGGATGTTGCCGGCGACGACGCCGGCCTGCTCGGTGGCGTTGGTCCGGTTCTCCAGCCGCAGCATGTCGCCGTGGCCCTCGTGGTGCCAGCGGGCTACGTCGCCCACCGCGTAGACCCCCTCCGCGGAGGCCCGACAGCGGGAGTCGCAGACCACGCCGTTGTCCAGCAACAGGCCGCTGCCCTCCAGCCAGTCGGTCACCGGGACGGACCCGATCGCGACCACGACCACGTCCGCGGGCAGCACTTCGCCGCTCGCCAACCGAACCCCGCTGACCCGGCCCCGATCCTCCGCCAGCCCGTCGACGGCCGTGCCGAGCAGCAGCCGGACGCCGTGCTCGACGTGCACCCGGCCGAGCAGCTCACCCACCCGCGGGCCCAACTGACCTGCCATCGGGGCCGCCTGGGGGCCGACCAGGGTGACCGTCGCGCCCAGGCCGCGCGCGGTGGCTGCGATCTCGGCGCCGAGCACGCCGTCGCCGACCACCACCGCACTCGCCGCGGCCAGCAGCTCACCGCGCAGCGCCGCCGCATCCTCCAGGGTGCGCAGCAGATGGACGCCCCGCAGGCCCTCGCTGCCCGGGAAGGGGCGCGGGCGGATGCCGGTGGCCAGTACGACCGCGTCGGCGCGCCGCGTCCACCCGGAGGCGGTGCTGACGGTGCGGGCCGCGGCATCCAGCGCCACCGCGGGATCGCCGAGCACGAACTCGGCGTCCAGCGCGTCCAGCACCTCCCGCCCCCGCAACTGCGTCTGCTCGGGGTCCCAGGCCCCGGAGAGCACCTGCTTGGACAGCGGCGGCCGGTCGTAGGGCAAGTGCCGCTCGGCGCCCAGGAGGGTCAGCGCGCCCCGGTAGCCCTTGCGCCGCAGGGACTCCGCGGTGGCCAGCCCGGCCGCGGACGCGCCGACGACCAGCACGCTCTCGGGGATGCTCACGACTCCTCGCTGAGGTAGATCGCGGCGGCCGGGCAGACGCTCGCGGCCTCGCGCACGGCGCCGTGCTGCTCGGCGGCCGGCTCGGCGTCCAGCAGGATGACGATGCCGTCCTCGTCGCGCTGGTCGAACACCTCCGGCGCGATCAGCACGCACTGACCGGCGCCGCAGCACTTCACTTCGTCGATGGTGACCTTCATGACGGGTTCTCCTTGGTGGGGGTGTGGGGTCGGGGCGTGACGGGGGCGAGCAGCAGGCCGGTGATCGCATCGGTCAGCGACATCGCGGTATGCCGCCACGAGGGCTGGAGCGCGCCCGTGCCCTCGGCGAGGGCACGCTCCCGTTCGGCGCAGGTGTGCACGATCAGCAGCCGTGCCATCTCGCCGCGTTCGTGGCGCACGAGCCTCGGCAGCCCCGGCAGACGGCGGCCGAGTTCGTGCAGCGTCCTGCGCAGCGGCGGGCGGTCGATGGCCGCCTCACTGACCGCCGCCCGCAGCACGGGGTCTGTCATCACCTGGGCGGCGAAGCGTGCGTGCCACGAGGGCGTGCCGAGCGAGTCGAGGTACTCGGTGACCGGGCGCACCAGGCAGCCGACCCAGTCCCGGATGTCGTCACTGCCGTCGATCTCGGCGAGCAGCCGCTCCCGGATCTGCTCGACGGGCCCGGCGCCCCTGCTGGTCATCGCCTCGATCAGGCCGGCCTTGCTGCCGAAGTGGTAGCCCACCGCGGCGTTGTTGCCCTGCCCGGCCGCCTCGCTGATCTGACGGCTCGACACCGCGGCCAGCCCGTGCTCGGCGAAGAGCCGCTCCGCGGCTGACATGATCGCCTCACGGGTCTCCACGGCCCGCTCGGTCCGCACGCTTGCGCCGACCATGTTCACCACCTGACCGGGAGCTCGCGTAGCGGTGTGGTGATGAGGCCCTCGACGCGGTTCAGATCCGCCGGGTCGACGGCGAGGTCGAGGGTGGGCAGGCGGCGCAGCAGCACGCCGAGCACGGTCTGCATCTCGGTGCGGGCCAGCGGCTGGCCGAGGCAGGAGTGCGGCCCGGCGCCGAAGGCGAGGTGGGCGTTGGGGGTGCGGCCCAGCTCCATGTCCTCGCCGTTCGCGAAGGCGTCGGCGTCGCGGTTGGCTGCGGCCATGCTGCACACCACGGTGGTGCCGCCGGCCAGCACGGCGCCGCTGGGCACCTCGGTGTCCTCGTGGACGTAGCGGAGCATGCCGAAGCCGGTGTAGGGCTCGAAACGGAGCACCTCCTCCACCGCGGAGCGGATCAGCGAGCGGTCCAGCAGCAGCCGCTCCCAGCGACTGCGGTCGGCGAGCAGCACGGCCGCCATGGTGGTGATGAAGCCGGCGGTGGTCTCGTGTCCGGCCAGCAGCAGCCCCTGGCCGGTCGCGGCCAGGGCGAGGTCGGTCATCGGCCGGCCCTCGGCGTCGGTGGCGACGATCAGCTGGCTGATCAGGTCGTCCTGGGGGTCGCGCCGCTTCTCCTCGATCAGGGCGGCCATGTACTCGCCGAAGTCTCGGTGCGCCGCCTGCATCTCCTCGGCGGTGTACTTGGAGAGGCTGAGGAAGGTGTCCGACCAGCGCTTGAAGTCGTCCCGGTCGCTCTCCGCGACGCCGAGCATGTCGCAGATGACGTACACCGGCAGCGGGAACGCCAGCGCCTGCACGAAGTCCGCGGGCTGCCCCTGCTCCGGCATCCCGTCGATGAGCCGGTCAGCCATCGCCTCGATCTTCGGCACCAGCGCCTGCATGCGCTTGGCGGTGAACCACTTGCCGACCATCCGGCGCCAGCGCTCCTGGCCGAAATCGTTGAGCGCCCGCGCCATCGGGCTGTCGAAGATGTCGCCCGCCTCGCTGGCGCTGATCCGGGCCGCGTCGGGCCGGGTCAGGCCCTCCCGGCTCAGGCGCGGGTCGGAGAGCGCGACCTTGACGTCCTCGTAGCGGGTGAGCAGCCTCGCCCGGTCGCCACTGGGCAGCACAATGCGCGCGACAGGGCACTTCTGCCGCAGCTCCGGCCACTCGGCAGGAGGCACCAGCGGGCCGGCGGTCGGCAGCGGGTAGTTCAGCGCGTCATCGGGCTGGAGCTCAGCCATGAGCACTCCTCGGGTCCGTTTCGGGCTGTTGCCGCTCAGCCAACCCCGCGACGATTAGTTAAGTCAAGCGACTGACTTAAACTGTGGCGTGAATTGTCCGAGGGTGACATGTGAGAGCCCCGGAATACGCCGCAGGGGTCGATGCGCCTCTGGGCACTGCGGTTGGGCTCATCTCCATGGAGGTGAGCCGCGTGGCTCAAGGATCGGGGTGGGGTTGGTGGGCTGAGGCTGATGCCTCAGCCCGGTTCATGATCTGCGGAGTGTGCCGCCGTCGCTGCGGTCGATGGTCTCTGTGCCGGCGTCGGCGTAGGTGGGGTCCTCTTGGTAGCGGGCGGCGCTGGTGGCGTTCTGGGCGAGGAGGAAGCCGAGGACGACGAGGCTCTGGGCTTCGGCGCCGAAGGCGATCATGCGGCGGTTCCACAGGGAGCGATCGAACTGGGAGAAGCCGGCTTCGGTGTCTTCGCGGCCGCCGTAGAGCTGTTGGTGGACGGCGGTGTTGTCGGGGATCTGCAGGAGGTGCTCGGCGCGGTGGAATCCGGTCTCGGTGTCGCTCTGGCCCTCGTCGCGTTCTCCGGGGGCGGTGGTGACACCGACGGGTTCGCGGTGTTCGTGGGGGCCGCGGGGGCAGGGGATGGTGAGCAGGTGGTACCAGCGGTGGCTGTGGGAGCTGGCGCGGCGTTCTAGTTTGCGGACGGGCAGGGGGACGAGGGTGCTGGTGCCGTTGTCGAGGTAGGCGCGTTCGTGGACGCGGCCGCCTTGGGACCACAGTTCGTGGCGGCAGCGGCCGTAGCTGAGGGTGCGGATGTAGCGCGGTTTGGTGCCTTTGTGCTGCTTGTTGATCAGAAGGCGGCCCCGGCGGGCGATGACGTCGCGGTGCATGCCGCGGAAGGCGCCGTCGTAGAGGACGCCCATGCAGCCGTCGACGGAGTCCAGGATGCCGCAGGCCAGTTCGAGGGCGACGGCGGCCTCGCCGCCTTCCTGGTTGTGGGGGACGTGGGCGTAGTTGAGGAAGACGCGGCGGAAGTAGCCGCGGTGGCGGGTAGAGAAGACGACGAACTTGGTGCCCAGGACCATCGCTTCGTCACTCTTGCTCCCGTCCATCTTTTGGTCGGAGCCATCCTGCGCCTGTGTCTGGCCGACCGTGTCGTCGGTGCGGTCGGCGCCGCCTTCCTTCTGCCAGGAGGAGGCGGGATCGACGCGGTGGCGGCGGATCTCTCCAGTGGTGGTGTCAACGCTGTAGGGCTGAGTGGAGAGGGTGGGGGATTTGGCCACGGTGCCGTCGCCGGCGATGAGCTGGTGGCGCTGAGGACTGCTCCAGCATCGGCGTGCGTCGCCGGGCAGCAGGCCCTGTCGCAGGGCCTGGGTCAGGGCGAGATCGGTGAAGGAGGCGTTGAGTTCTTCCAGGCGGGGGACGAGCAGCTTGCGCTGGGCGTGCTGCCACTGGTGGCGAGAGGGTCCGGTCCTCGGTAGGCGCCGGGCTTCGTCCTTGCCCAGGTGATGGGCGACACCCTTGCGGATCTTCTTCCACGCCGTGGCGTCCTGCAGATCGCCGGCGCAGTAGCGGGCGGATCCGTGGATGCCGCGCAGTGCGAGGAAGAGGACGTAGATGTAGGGCGGGTACTCGGGCGGTCGGCCCCGGCGCGGTCCGGGGGCCTGTTCGAGAACGGCGGCGAGGCGGTAGAGGTCCTCGAAGCGGGCTACGTCCTTGACGCGGCGGGAGGCGGTGCGAAGGTCGGACTCGCAGGCTCGGCGGGCGGTCTTCTTGCGCTGTGTGCGCGGTACGCGGTCGCCGAAGAGGTCGTCAGGCATGGGGGCTGTCTCCGTTCGGTGCAGTGTCCGGTTCGGTGGTGTGCTGCCAGTCGTGGCCGATGAGGGCTGCGGTGCTGTCGAGTGAGGCCATGCCGAGGTGGCGGGCCGCGGCTTCGATGCGGCGGGTGCGGGTGAAGGTCTCCCAGCCCGCGTACGCCGTGATGGAGGCGGGTCGGACGGCCGGGTCGGTGCCCAGCCCGATGCGCTTGATCAGGTCGCGCAGGGCGACGCAGACCCGGGCCTGGATCTGCTCGTCTGTGCCGTTGCGGGACGACACGACCAGCCGCTGACGGTGGACGTCCTGGTTGGGCGGTGCTGTGTTCTGGACGTGGTGGGAGCGGGCGGCGAGGACCTGGATGCCCCAGGCGTCCAGCGGGCACCAGCGGGGCCGGGTCTTGGCCGAGCCGTGCATCCACACCCGTGCCGCCGCAAGGTCGAGGTCGGCAGGTGCGATGTGGCCGATCTCGCCGCTGAATCCACCCGCCAGCGCGAGGGCAGCCGCGGCGGCATGGCGGGTGGGGCGATCGGTGAACTCCGCCGCCATGCGCAGTTCCACCGTCTCCGCCTCGTCCAGCGGCCGGGTCTCCCCGGCGGTGCGGGCCGGCAGGTCGATGTCCCGCGTGGGGTCGGTGTCGCTCAGGCCGAGCCGGCGGGCGGTGGTGAAGCACATCCGCAGCACGCTGCGCCGCAGGTGCCTCGTGGACAGAGAGGCTGGCGCGATGTGTCCGTGACGGGTGCGGCCGTGCGCGTCCACGAACTGCGCGGCCAGCGGTTCATCCAGGTCGGCGAGCGCCGAGGCGCCACGCACGGCGGCGAACGCTTCGAAACGGCGTAGGAGTTGGCTGAACCGGCTCAGGGTCTGCTCGGACATCTCACCGTGATCGACCAGAGCCTGCCAGGCCGTCAGGATCTGGCTGACGGTGGCCGTGAGGGTGATCTCACCGGCCATGCTCGGTGCCCGTCGTCGCCGTTGCCAGCGGGCGGGGCCCAGATCGCGATAGGACGGCAGGCGGGTTCGGAGTGCCGGGCATGCTTCCACCTCCACACAAGCGGTGCGAACATGCACCACGGTGTGGAGGTTTGCGTGTGCCCGCAACGTGAGGGCGCCCAGGTGGTGAAAGGCTCGCCCGTTCGGTGGGCGCCCTGACGTTCGCTCAGTGCGCTGGTTGTGGAACGGTGTTGAGCATGGGTGCTGGTCCCCTTCGGGTGCTGGATGCCATGCTGGCTGGCGAGGGGTGGATGGCGAGGGGATCGAACCCTCCGCGTGCGGGTCCAGAAGCCATACGCGGACACCAAGCCGCCACCCCTGGGTGCGTCGTCCTTGCTGATGCCGGGGCGGCGCACCACTTGTGCCGAGTGCCGGGCGTCAGGCGGGAGGTGCGAGGGCGCCGCGCAGGCTGAGCAGAACTCCTTCGAGGAAGGCGGCGTACCGGACATCGGGCAGCGCCTGGATTTCCTGGCGGGTCAGCCCGAGCAGGGTGGTGCCCGCGGCGCCTTCGGCCAGATCCGGACCCGGCTCCCGTTCCTGGTCCCGTTCGCCAAGTTCGTCCGGCTTCGGACCCCCTGGTTGCTCAGCCTTCGGCTCCGCCCCCGCGTCCGCGCCTGGCCAGGCGCCTGGTCCGGCAGTGGGCGGTACAGCGTCGGCGGGTGCAAGGTGCATACGTAGCTGCTCGTCGCGGATCAGGACCAGGCCGATCACGAGCCACTCCACCAGGTACATGCCGCGCACAGGCACTCCTGGCAGGCCTGCACGCAGCCGCTCCGCCAGTTTCTCCTGCGGCAGAGGCCCGTTCGCCAGATGCCGGGTAGCCGCCTCGAATGACCAGTGCTCCTGGAGCAGCGGGCGTAGCAGCAGCCGTGCCCGGGCGGAGTCCCTGGTCCACAGGTGCGCGAAGGTCCTCCCCTGGTCGGTGAGCGAGTACCAGCCCCGCTCGGCCCGAGCCAGCCCGACGTCCGACAGGAAGGCCATGCAGTCCCCGACGGTGGCCGGGCTGAGGCTGACTTGCTGCGCCAGCCGGCTGCGCTTCACCGCGTCGGCGAGGCCCTGGGTCAGGGAGGCGAGCCCGAGAACGATTTTGATCTGCTGGGCAGGGCTGGAGCGGTTACTGGGCAACGTACGGCGCGGCGGTGACGTGGCGCCCGAGTCCGGCTGCCCGGCCTGCTCGCCGGGCGCCCCTCTGCCCGCGTGCCAGGAGGCACTGGAATTCTGATGAGAAACGAAAGACACGGTGAGCCCATTTCCCGACCCGGTGCGGGCCGAATTTCCTCCAGGCTCTCGCGCGCGCGCCGAAAGGCGCATAAGATGAAGGCGATGCGTGAGCCCAGAAAGACAGCGCGTCCCAGTGCCGCCGAGGCCTAGTTCGGCGGCACTTGCGCGTGTGTACCTTTCACATGCTGCGTTGGATATCGCGTCCGCTAGCTATCACCGTCCCCGGCGCTTCGCGGCACTCCGTACACGCCGCGTTCGACCCTGGTCAGCGCCCCGGCCCGGACCAGTTCGGTGAGTTCCGGACCCAGGCCACTGAGCCTGATGTCCGGGCGCACGGCCGCCAGATGCGCCGAGATCTCCCGCCTGTACATGCCTCGTTCCTGATCCCGCAGGAAGGCAATGATCTCCTGGGCGAGTGTCCGCCCCGTTCGGCCCGGGGCCGTACGCGGCCCAGCCTGTGGGGCGAAAGGAGGTTCCGGCACGTCATCGGGCGGCCGTGCGTCATCGGGCAGCAGTTCCTCGGCGCCGTCGGCTACCCGTTGGGAGACCTCTGCCCTTGTGCTCGCCGAGTCGAACATGTTCTGGGCCGCTGTCAGCTCCTCCTGGGCCCGAGCGAGGCGGTCCTTTGCCGTCGTGAGGCGCTCCTTGTCCTCGGCCGCCAGTGACCTCAGCGCGGCCAGGACGGCCCGCGGTCCATGCGTCTTCACGAAAGAACCTCCCCTCAATTCCCGGATCCGGAATCCGGAATGAGAGTATCCGGCGACACCTCAGCCCGGTAGGGCTTCTCCTGAAATACCCCCGGCGCCGCTACAGGAGAAGGGGAGAGGTGAATTCGAACTGAATCCGAAAGGGGGGTCTCAGTCATTGGCATTCAGTGATACCCCCGAACATCCCACGCTCCTTGGCCTGCACTTTCTTTCCGAGGCCTCAGTTACCCAGCGTCAGCACCCCGTGTGCAGAACGGGAGGGGGCGCACGGGAGTGAAAGACCCTGGCGTGTGGAGAGAGGAGTGGGACCGGCCTCTTGCGCACTGGCCTCACGCGGGAACTCTGCAGTGCCGACGGCCGTGTCGGGGGTGCCATGCAGGTGATGTGACCGTGAGGGTGAGTGCCAACCCGCCTCGCATGGTGTAAGTGGTGTATGTATGCACCGACTGAGTAGAGGGGGCGCCCCGGCGTCCGGCGGCAAGGACCGGCAGCACCCAGGCGCGTGGGATGATCCGGGCATGCCCCGGAGCAGTAACGACAAGGTGCCGCGCGACTATGTCGCCTCAGGTACCTGGCCGCACGCGGCTCTCGAACCCGAGGCTCCGGTCAGCGCGCACTACGGTCAAGCCCTCGCCTGCAACATCGAACGCGCCCTCGCCTCCACGGGGTACAGCCTCCGAACGCTGGCCGATGCCACAGGGGTCACCCACTCCACCATCAGTCGGGTCGTCAATGGCAGGGTGCTGCCCGACCTCGGCACCCTCGCCCGCCTGGAGTCCGCCTTCGGCTTCCAGATCTGGCCCGGTCTTGCGGCACTGCCTCGTTCCGCCCCGTCGGCCGAAGGCCCCGTGTCGCCATAAGGGTGGTCTGGCCCCCCGCTCGCCTGCGTGGACGCGCGCGGAGCTGCGGTTCACCCTTACGCTCACCGCATGTGTATGTATGCACCGCTCGGGTTCTGTGACGGTGACGTTCTGCTGGCCTGCTTCGACCCTGCGCACCGCATCGCGCTGATCCGCCCCGAGGCATCGGCCGAGGCGCGGCCGCCGGAACTGCCCGCCATTCGGCGCCGAACTGGGGAACCGTACCGGCGTGCCGCATTACGCCTCGCCAGGGCGATGGCTCCTGCCGGTGTGCTCCGCTTCGGAAAGGTCACCGGCCGGATCTCGGCTGCCGGGGGCGGCAGCGCGGAGCAACAGCGGGCGCAACGCCGTCTGTTCACCGCACATGCCCCCGCTCCCGTTGACCTGCATCCCCCCTGGGACCGAGGGCAACTGCTGTGGCTTCCGTACAGTGAGGTCGCCGCTCAGGTCGCGGGCCTGGCGATCGGGGACCTCGACGCCTTCCTGGAGGGGTACGTGGAGGGATGGATTCCCGACGGTTGGATCACACTGGAATGAGCCCCGCCCTGCGTCAAGGTGATGTGGTACCTGGAGGCGAAGGTGATCGACGAGGCCTTGGGCCTGCTCCAGGTGCCCATGGCGTCACGGCTGATCAGCACGGCGAAGCGGGCCGCGGACAAGGAACGGCACTCAGCGGTACCGCAGTTGGAGAAGGCGTCACAGGTGCTCGCGCGCATGGGATATGGACACCAAGCACGACCGCCTCTCGTTCTCAGGCCTCGGGGATGACGACCTTGAACCGTTCGGGGCTCGTGACGTTGGGGTCGGGGCCGCCGCGGACGCCGGCGTCGAGCGCGTCGAGCACAGTGAGTTCCTCAACGCTCAGCGCGAAGTCGAACACGTCGAAGTTCTCGGCGATCCGGGAGGGGTTGGTCGACTTGGGGATCGCGTTACGGCCTTGCTGGAGGTGCCAGCGCAGCAGCACCTGCGCCGGGGTCTTCCCGTGGGCCTGCGCGATGGCCTGGACGGCTGGGTCCTGGAGCGTGCTGCGCCCGGTGCCGTTCTTGTCCCAGTAGAAGGTGATGCCGCCGATCGGGGACCACGCCTGGGTGTGCACGCCGTGTTCGGCGTTGGCCTTCTGGACGTCGGGCTGGGTGAAGTAGGGGTGCAACTCGACCTGGTTCACGGCCGGGACGATGCTGGTGCGCTCCACCAGTTCGGCCAGGTGATGGGGCATGAAGTTGCTGACGCCGATCGTACGGACCTTGCCCTCCTCGTACAGCTTCTCCAGTGCCTGGTAGGCGGCCACGGTCGTGTCGAACCGCTCGGGCACCGGCTGGTGCAGGAGCAGGAGGTCGAGCTGGTCCACGCCGAGCTTGCCGGTGCTCTTCTCGAACGCGTGCAGCGTCTCGTCGTAGCCGTAGTCCGTGACCCAGATCTTCGTTTCGATGAACACTTCGGCGCGGTCTACGCCGGAGCGGCGCAGTCCTTCGCCGACCTCTCGCTCGTTGAAATAGGCGGCCGCGGTGTCGATGTGCCGGTAGCCGGTGCGTAGGGCCGTCTCCACCGCCGCGGCGGTTTCCTCTGCGGGGCTCTGGAAGACGCCGAGGCCGAGCGCCGGAATCGTGACGCCGTTGTTCAGGGTAAATGTGCCGTTCTGCTGCGGATCAGTCATGCATTCCAGTCTGTGGGCCCTGTGACCTGCGTGCCAGCGGGTTGGGGGGCTGTGTTGCACCCCTGAACAGCGCTCCCCGGCACAGCACTGCCTGCCATCTGGCACGGGGGATCAGCAGGCTCTGATCGACGCCCACCGGCATGACCGGGGCGCGTCGGGCAGGGGTGAGGCGGACCCATGCGTGATGCTGGACGGCGACGGGCGGAGCGATGCTCGTTGTGGATACGAGGGGCAGTTGGCTCCTGCGGTCGCTGCTCTTGCAGTGCTCGACGGCGTCTATACGTGGTGGTTCGTGGGGTTGCTGCCGCAGGGTTCGTGCCTGTCGTGGGATCGCGGTGGCATGCAGCGAGGCCGGAATCCCGTGCCGAGGACGGCGTTTGAGGATTCCGGCCACACCGGGGTCAGGATTAGCCGTGCAGGGTGGTGAAGTTGATCTTTCCGCTCTGCATCTGGGCGTTGTGCGGTGCGTTCAGACCGCCGTCGATGACGTACAGCCGGCCGTCACGCACAGCGGTGGCGCTGGGGGAGGCCAGGCCGTCCGCGTGGGTCAGTACTGTGCGGACCTTGCCGTCCGGGTAGATCACCGACACCTTGTCCGGGGCGTTCTGGGCAGCGAAGACCACGTCGGAGCGGTCGTTGAGAAAGCTGAAGTCGTCCACGCCGTTGATGTTCCTGGTGATGGTGTGGATCCGGCCGGCCTTGCCGTCGGCCGTGACCGGGATGCGCAGCAGGCTGTCCTTGGCGAGGTTGGAGACCCAGACGGCACCCTTGTGGAACTTCAGACCGTTCGCGCCGAAAGGCACCGCCTCGGACGTGACGGGGGCCAGGGCGGGGTCGGTCAGCCATGCCTTCGCCTTGCCACCCTTGACGGGTACGGCCCAGATGGTGCTCTTGAGGCTGTCGGCGACGTAGATGGTGCGCCCGCTGGGGTCGAGAGCCATACCGTTGGGAAGCCCGTCGGTGGGCAGCGCCGCGAGGCGCTGGGGGCTTTTGCCGGGCGCGATCTTCCAGACGCCGGCGCGGGAGGCGTCGGAGGACCACACGAGGTAGTAGACCGTGCCGTCCTTACCGCGCGTGTTGCCGGTTATGCCGTCGCCCTGCGGCGAGGTGGCGAGGACCGTCCGGTGCCCGGAGGGCGAAATGCGTATCAGCTGGGGCGCCTTGTGGGCCGCGGCACCGATCATCGACAGGGTCACGGAGCGATCCGGGTTGAACGTGATGTTCTCCGGGATCTCGCCGGCGTTGTAGTCGAACTTGGCCACCGTCTGGACATCGCTGACGACGCGCTGCTGGTGGTGCGTCGGGGTGGCGGCGAAGGCGGAGGGCGCGGCCACCAGGACCGCCGAGGCCGCGATGGCGACCGCGGCCGGCCGGATCCTCTTCTTCAGAGAGAGCGAACTGTGGGACATGTAGCTTTCCTTGCGTTGCAGCCGCTCGCCGGGCGTGAATGCCGGGCAGGCGTGGGAAGGTCACAAACGGGGACTGAGCGACGGCCCGCTCCGAGGGGCTCATCGCGGTAGCGCAGAGAGCCAGGTCGAGAGGGCTGGAGAACCGGCTTGTCCGGTGTTTGCCCTGATGGCCGATCGCCTGAATGAGTCTGGCAGCGGAGAGGGCACAGGCGCCACACAGAAGGGGGGCCGTGTCACACCCCTGAACAGCGCTCCCCGGCAGGGCGCCCCCTCTCACCGCGAGCGAGGCGGAGGCGGAGGCGACGACGTCGCACTCTCCGGAGTGCTGCTTGGTCGGTGACAGCGACTCGTGGCCTTGTGTGTCGAGGCTGCAGCACCGCCGACCAGGTGTGCCCCCTCGCAATGGAGGACTGGACCCGCCAGGCCGCGGGGACGGGCCGGCGTACGGCCCAGGACACGCCGTCGCCGATCTCGGCAACCTCGGGAATCAGGAGGGCGCAGGACCGTCCTGCGCGGTGGCCGACGGACGGTCGGGGTGCGTCGTGGCGGTCGGTGACTGCTGAGAGCCGAGGAGGTCGAGGAGGGCCAGGGCGTCGTACTCGGGCGTGTCCGGCTCGGCGAAGTACGCGACCAGGCGGTGACCGGGTGTGTCCTCCAATTCCATGGACTGGTAGCCGAGGGTGAGGTCGCCGACCTCAGGGTGGTGGAAGGTCTTGCGGCCGTGCGAGCGGCCCTTCACGTCGTAGCGTTCCCACAGGCGGGCGAAGTCCGGGCTCTTGAGGAGGAGTTCACCGGCCAGACGGGCGAGATCGGGGGCGTCGGGATCGGTGCCCGCAAGTCCGCGGAGGCGGGCGACGCAGCTGCGGACCTGATTGCTCCAGTCGTCGAACAGCTCGTGGGCGGCAGGATGGAGGAAGACGTAGCGGGCGATGTTGCGTTCCTTGGCCGGCCAGCCCTCCATCCCGGCGAGCAGGCGCAGCCCGCCCGGGTTGTGCGCGAGGATGTCGGTGGTGCGGCCCGCCACGTATGCGGGGTACGGGCGCAGGGCTTCCAGTAGCAGATTCACGCCCGGCCGTACCGCCCGTGACGGGGCGGGCCGGGGCTCGGGGACGCTGCGGGCAGCCATGATCGCGAGGGTGCGCAGGTGCTCGTGCTCGTCGTCCTCCAGCCGCAGGGCGCGGGCGAGGGCGTCGACGACGGAGGGGCTGGGCCGGGTTTCCTTCCCGCGCTCGAGGCGCGTGTAGTAGTCGATGCTGATGCCGGCGAGGGTGGCCAGCTCCTCGCGGCGCAGCCCGGGTGTGCGCCGCAGCCCGGATCCTGCCGCGAGCCCGGCCTCGGCAGGCGTCAGCCGAGAACGGCGGGCGCGCAGGAAGCGCCCCAGCTCGGTGCCGCCGTCGGTGGTGTGCTCACGTGTCATGCCTTTCAGTGTCCCCAGGCAACCACATATGCGGGAGGAGCGTGGGGAGCCCTGTCACTCCCCCGAACGGCACTCCCCGGCACGGCACGGCCTGCCACGCCGCGCGTCACTCCCGCACGCTGGATTCCGGTGCTGAAAACGGCTGGCCAGGAGCGCTCATCGTCTTCATCACCACGCACGTGGTCCAGCGGTGCGCGAGAGCGCAGGCAATCAAGAGGTTGGGGACATGAGCAAAGACACGAAGGAAGTAGTCGTCGTCATCGGCTCCGGCAGCATCGGACGTGCCATCGCTCGCCACGTCGGCGCCGGCCGCACCGTGCTGCTCGCCGACTACAGCGTGAAGGCGGCCGAGGCCGCCGCCGAGCAGTTGCGGGGCGAGGGGTACGACGTCACAACCCGGGTCATCGACGTCTCCGACCACGCCGCGGTCGAAGCACTGGCCGACGCGGCCGCCGCTCTGGGTCCGGTCACCCAGGTCGTGCACACCGCCGGCGTCTCGCCCACCCAGGCGAGCATCGAGCGGATCCTGCATGTCGACCTCGTCGGTACGGCGATGGTCCTGGACGCGTTCGCCCGGGTCGTCGCCCCCGGCGGCGCTGGCATCGTGGTCGCCAGCATGGCCGGGCACCGCGAGAGCCCCTACGCGCCCGAGATCGAGCACGCGCTCGCCACCACCGAAACCTCGAAGCTGCTGGGACTGCCCTTCCTCCACGCCGAGCAGGTCGGCACCACCGTGCACGCCTACGCACTCTCCAAGCGGGCCAACGCGCTGCGGGTGCAGACCGCCGCGGTCGCCTGGGGCAAGCGGGGCGCCCGGATCAACGCCGTCAGCCCCGGCGTCATCATCACGCCGCTGGCCCTGGACGAGCTGTCCGGGCCCCGCCAGGAGTGGTTCGAGCAGGTGCGCAAGGTCTCAGCGGCCGGACGCTTCGGCACCCCCGACGAGGTCGCCGACGCGGCCGCCTTCCTCCTCGGCCGCCAGGCCGGGTTCATCACCGGCGCCGACCTCCTCATGGACGGCGGCGTGACCGCGGCCCTGCGTACCGGCGAACTGACCACCCCCTGAAGGCAGAAAGAGAACCCATGACCAAGGCACCCATGACCGTCCTGGTCGTCGGCGCGACCGGCAGCATCGGCCGCCTCGTCGTGGCCGAGTCGATCGCGCGCGGGCACACCACCCGCGCCCTGGTACGCGACGCCGCGAAGGCCCGGCACCGGCTCCCCGCCGAGGCGCAGCTCGTCGCAGGCGACGTCACGCAGCCCGACACATTGTCCGAAGCCCTGGCCGGCGTCGACGCCATCGTCCTGACCCTCGGATCGCACGGCGGCGCGCACTCCTCGCCGGAGAGCGTCGACTACGCAGGAGTCCGCAATGTCCTCGCTGCCCTGTCCGGGCAGAAGCCCCGCGTCGTGCTGATGACCGCCATCGGCGTCACCGCGCGCGGCAGCGGGTACAACCACCTGCTCGAATGGAAGCGCCGCTCGGAGCGGCTCGTGCGCGCCAGCGGCCTGCCGTACACGATCGTGCGGCCGGGCTGGTTCGACATGAACGCACCCGACGAGCACCGCCCTGTCTTCCTTCAGGGAGACACCCGCCGCTCCGGTACCCCTTCCGACGGCGTCATCGCCCGCGAGCAGATCGCGCAGGTTCTGGTGCAGGCCCTCACGGCTCCCGGGGCTGAACGCCGCACCTTCGAACTCGTCGCGGAACACGGCCCCGCCCCCAGCGACCTGGGCCCGCTGTTCGCCACGCTGGAGCCGGACGCACCCGGCGCCCTGGACGCGGTCCGGGACGAGGACAACATGCCGCTGACGCAGGAGCCACAACGCGTCCGCGACGACCTCGACGCCGTCAGGACACCCGCCGGCGCCTGACCAGGTGGCCGACCCGATCGGCGCCGCCACTTCGGCGTCGGCACTCGCTGGACGAGATCAACACCATCCCCGAAAGGCAGCACACCTGCCCATGGCAGAGAACCAGACCCCCGCACAGAAGCTGATCGGCGACACCGCTCCGAAGCTCGTCGAGCTGACCGACGAGGTGCTGTTCGGTGACGTGTGGGCCCGCGAGGAACTGTCCCCGCGGGACCGCAGCCTGATCACCGTGAGCGCGCTGGTGGCCCTGTACCGCACCGAGCAGCTCGGCTCACATCTGCGCCGCGCGCTGGACAACGGCCTGACCCAGGACGAGCTGGCCGAGGCCATCACCCATCTGGCGTTCTACGCCGGATGGCCCAGTGCCATGAGCGCCATCACCCAGCTGAAGGCCATCATCGAGAACCCGGCCACGCCCCGCTGACCGGGTCCGTGCGAACAGCCCCTGCGGATACTCATTCCGCAGGGCACACGTGTACGGCGGAGGGCGAAGCCACCGCGATTGAGATCCCGCGCGGCGGCCTCAGCCGGCCAGGACCGACTCCCGGTCGAGCCGCACCATCACGTCGTACTCCGGTGTGCCAGGGGCCACGTGGTACGCAACCAGGCGCTGGCCCGTGCCACCGTCCGGCTGGAGTGAGTGGTAGCCGAATGTGAAGGTCCCGGCCTCGGGATGGTGGAACGTCTTGGTGCCGTGGCTGTGGCCCTTGACGTCGTACCGTTCCCACAGGCGGGCGAAGTCCGGGCTCTTCGCGAGGAGTTCGTCGACGAGGCCGGTGAGGTCGGGGGCATCCGGTTCGACCCCGGCGAGAGTGCGCAGGCGCGCGACGCAGCCGCGAATCTGGTTCTCCCAGTCGTCGAAGAGGACGCGGGCCGTCGGATGGAGGAAGACATAGCGCACGATGTTGCGCTGTCCCTCCGGCCAGTCCTCCAGGCCGGCCATCAGCCGCAGCCCGCCGGGGTTGGTCGCGAGCAGGTCCATGGTGCGGCTGACGATGTGCGCGGGGTAGGGACGCATGCTGTCCAGGAGCAGCTGAAGACCGGGGTCCACGGCCCGGCCGAGCACTGCGGCCGACGGTTCCGCCGATGCACCACGCGCGGCGCATGCAGCGAGTTCGCGCAGGTGTCGAACCTCGGCCTCCTCCAGCAGCAGCGCGGAGCCGAGCGCGTCGACGACCGACGGGCTGGGGTTGGTCTCCCGGCCGCGCTCCAGCCGCGTGTAGTAGTCGATGCTCACTCCGGCCAGCGTGGCCAGCTCCTCCCGCCGCAGACCCGGCGTCCGACGCAGTCCCGCGCCCTGTGGGAGGCCCACGTCGGCTGGGCTGACCCGGGCGCGGCGGGCCCGCAGGAAGTTCCCCAGCTCACTGCTGGTGTTCCTGCCTTTGTGCTGCTCAGGTGCCATGCGGTCCAGTCTGGCAGCCGTGTGACCAGGGTGGCAGCCGCGTGGGGGGCCGTGTCACACCCCCTGACACTGCTCTCCTGCACAGCAGGTCTGCCACCTCAGGAGCCCGGTCGCGGACGGCTGCACGCTCATGTTCGCCGCCGCCTCCGTCACCTACGGTCTCACCCCTGACCTGGGCGTCCTGGTGGCCGCACAGCTGCTTCAAGGTGCCGGTGCCGCGGTGATGGCACTGGGCCACGCCGGACCTGGTCCGTCAGGCGCACCCGGACCCTGCGCCGACGCCATGGCCGTCGCCGTCTTCGGTGCTCTGGTGGCCGTCTTGGCTGTACGGCCTTGGGGGGGGGAGCCTGCTCACCGCCGAGGCGCCGCTGATTCCGGGACCACGGTGGCCGGCCTGCTCCTCCGGCCCGGCACCCGACACTGATCCTGGTGCGCGGTGCTCGCACCCCACCCGCCTGCTCGGATACACAGGCGGCGACCGCTACCGATTGAGATGCGCGCTGTGGAGTACGCGGCGACGCATTTCCGCGTACCCCAACCTCTCCGCTGTGGCCACCGCCGCGAGGATGACCACGACACCTGCCAGGGCAGCCACCGGCGGGAGCAGCCCTGCCATCGGGGCCCAGGCGAGAAGCAGGCACAGTCCGAGCAGTCGGAAGCCGCCCCACGCCTTGAGCATGATCCGGCCGAACAACAGCAGCCCGCCGACGTACAGAGCTGCCCCGCCGCACAGCGCCCAGCCGTAGAACGCGCCGAGTGCCTTGCCATCGTCTGCGTGGGCGACGACTGCCTCGATGCCGAGAGCCGTGACGACGATGCCTGCGGCGACGGGGAAGTGACCGTACCCGTAGGCGCCTACGGCCAGGGTGAGGCGGGCCGGGCCCTGGGACTGCTCGAGCTGGTGTTCGCCGATGTGGGTGGAAAGGTCGAAGTACAGCCACCACAGCCCAGCCGCGGCGCCGACGCCCAGAACGGCCGCTGCCAGCAGGGGCGCGCTCATCGGGTGACCGGCGGCGCCCGCCCCCATGGCGAGCAGGGACTCGCCGATCGCGATGATGACGAAGAGCTGGTGGCGTTCGGCGAAGTACGCGGCGCTGTGGATGCGCCAGCTGCCGCGCCGGGACGTCGCGTACACACCGCCCCAGTCGACCGCGATGGCCGCCGCGAACAGGGCCGTCTGCGTGTCACCGCCCATGATCGCGCCCACGATCAGCAGTGCGGCTCCGCCCAGGACCGGTGGCCAGGAGACCGCGACCTGCCGCACGAGCCCGCGGTCGCCGCGTGCGAGCCTGGCGTAGACGACCAGGTGCACGCAGCGCACGAACAGGTAGGCACAGGTCAGGACCAGTGGGCCGGGCAGCCCGCCGGGGAGGTCATGCCATGCCTCGGGGATCGTGAGGGCGACGACGAAGACACCGGCCATGGCGAGAGCCATGCCGGCACGCACGATGCCGAGGTCGGCGCGAGCCTGGTTGCCCAGCCAGGCATAGGCCGACCAGGAGAACCACACCAGCGCGAGTAGCAGCATGCCCTGGAGCGCACCGGCGCTGCTGTGCGCGTGCGCCATGTACGCGGTGATCTGGGTGAGCGTGAAGACGTAGACCAGGTCGAAGAACAGCTCGAACGTCGTGACGCGGCCGGTGCCGAGCACGGCACCGCCACCGGTCAACTGTCCGTTCCCCGACGGGCCGCCGCCCTCGTCGGTCTGCGCCGCCCTCACGTCGACTGTCCTCCGGGTGTGTCATGGGTCATGGAATCAGGCTGACCACACGGCATGGCTACGGCCAACGAGCCTCGGTCGGCAGAGTGATGCAGAGCGGGATCACCAGGTCGTGGCGACTGCCCGGAGTGCGGTCCAGGCACCGCCCTCGCATGCGTAATCCATGGTCAGGCGCAGCCGCCAGTCGGCATGCGCGCCGTACACCGTCGCGTCGGTGACGATCCGTCCGACGAGCCGGGCTGCGTCGCCTTCGGTCTCGACCGTCACGTCCTTTTCGTCGATCGCGTGGTAGACGAACCGTCCGGCGCGCATCTGGGCGAGCCACTCGGCCTTCGGCTGTACGTACCCGGTGATGTGGGTCAGGGTGAAGCCGCCGTCGAG
Organism: Streptomyces sp. NPDC055966; assembly: GCF_042269865.1. Lineage (NCBI taxonomy): Bacteria > Bacillati > Actinomycetota > Actinomycetes > Kitasatosporales > Streptomycetaceae > Streptomyces > Streptomyces sp. NPDC055966. The sequence goes on along the minus strand of NZ_JBHJYK010000003.1, from coordinate 265,512 downwards.
CAGATCGTCGAGAGCATCGGTGTCGCCGTCCGTCATCGCTCGGAGGTACGCGCGGTAGGCCGTGACGACCTCGTCATGATCGGTGGAGACGGGGGGAGTGGTCACAGATGGCTCCGGGACGGTGGGGGACGAATCAGACACAGATGTCAGGAGGAGGACGCAGCACCGTCCTGTGCGGTGGCCGACGGATGAGCCGGCTTCGCCGTGCCGGTCGGTGTCGGCTGGGAGCCGAGGAGATCGAGCAGGACGAGGGCGTCGTACTCGGACGTGTTCGGTTCGGCGTAGTAGGTGACCAGGCGATGGCCGGGGGTGCCCTCCAGCTCCATGGACTGGTAGCCGAGGGTGAGGTCGCCGACCTCGGGGTGGTGGAAGGTCTTGCGGCCGTGGGAGCGCCCCTTGACGTCGTAGCGTTCCCACAGGCGGGCGAAGTCCCGGCTTTTGAGGAGGAGTTCACCAGCCAGTTGGGTGAGGTCGAGGGCGTCGGGGTCAGTTCCTGCGAGAGTGCGGAGGCGGGCGACGCAGCCACGGACCTGGTTGCCCCAGTCGTCGAACAGGTCGCGGGCGGTGGGGTGGAGGAAGGCGTAACGGGCGATGTTGCGGTCCCTGGCCGGCCAGTCCTCCATCCCGGCGAGCAGACGCAGTCCGCCGGGGTTGTGCGCGAGGATGTCGGTGGTGCGGCTGAGCACATGCGCGGGGTACGGGCGCAGGCTCTCCAGCAGCAGCTTCACGCCCGGACGAACCGTCCGTGAGGGCGCGGTCTGCTGCACGGGGGTGCTGCGGGCGGCGCGCGCGGCGAGGGTGCGCAGGTGCTCGTGTTCGTCGTCCTCCAGATGCAGGGCGCGGGCGAGGGCGTCGACGACGGAGGGGCTGGGCCGGGTTTCCTTGCCGCGCTCCAGGCGGACGTAGTAGTCCACGCTGATTCCGGCGAGGGTGGCCAGTTCTTCGCGGCGCAGCCCGGGCGTGCGCCGCAGCCCGGAGCCTGCCGCGAGTCCGGCCTCTTCGGGGGTCAGCCGGGCGCGGCGGGCGCGCAGGAAGCGCCCGAGCTCGGTGCCCTCGTTGGAGGTGGTCTCACGTGTCATGTCCTCCAGTGTGGACATGCCGTGACCTGCACGGGAGGCATGTGGGGGGCCCTGTCACTCCCCCGAACGGCGCTCCCCTGCACAGCGCGGCCTGCCACCGGAGGGCTCGGGCACGGAGAGTGGATAGCGCGGGAGCTGTGCCGCAACCGGGCACCCCGCACACCGAACGGAGCACACACCCCCATGAAGCACATCAAGCTCGGCGAGCTGGACGTCTCCCGCATCGGGCTGGGCGCGATGCCGATGAACGCGTTCTACACCGGCAAGGACACCGACGAGGCCGAGGGCATCCGGACCATCCACCGGGCCATCGACCTGGGTATCACGCACATCGACACAGCCGAGGTGTACGGGCCCTTCACCAACGAGGAACTGGTCGGCAAGGCCCTCAAGGGCCGCCGCGACCAGGTGGTCCTGGCGTCGAAGTTCGGCTTCGTGTCCCACACGGGCCGTGAGGGCCTCGACAGCAGCCCCGCCAACATCCGCATCGCTGTCGAGGGCTCCCTGAAGCGGCTGGGCACCGACCACATCGACCTGTACTACCAGCACCGCGTCGACCCGGACACCCCGATCGAGGAGACCGTCGGAGCGCTGGCCGAGCTGGTCGCCGAGGGCAAGATCCGGTACATCGGGCTGTCCGAGGCCGCGCCCGCCACGATCCGCCGCGCTCACGCCGTCCATGCCGTCACCGCCCTTCAGACGGAGTACTCGCTGTGGTCGCGTGAGCCCGAGGCGGAGATCCTGCCGACGACCCGCGAGCTGGGCATCGGCTTCGTGCCGTGGTCCCCGCTCGGGCACGGCTTCCTGACCGGTGCGATCCGCTCGACCGACTGGTTCGACGACGACGACTTCCGCAAGAACAATCCCCGGTTCCTGCCCGGCAACTTCGAGAAGAACCTGAGCATCGCGGACGAGGTCAAGGCTGTCGCCGACGAGGTGGGCGCCAGCCCCGCCCAGGTCGCGCTCGCCTGGCTGCTCGCCCAGGGCGACGACATCGCCCCAATCCCGGGCACCAAGCGGGTCGTCCACCTGGAGGACAACGCCGCCGCCGATGCCGTGGAACTGACCGCCGAGCAGATCGCCAAGCTGGGCAGCCTCACCCCGGCAACGGGGGAACGCCTGGACGAGCAGTCCATGCAGCTGTCCAACCGCTGACCCCCACCTGCATCGCGTTACAGAGCACACCCCGCCAGGAGCACTTCGTGGAGATCCTCAAGAGGCAGCCCACCAGCAAGGCACCGGCCGACTGGTTCACCGGTGACGTGTGGTGGGACGTGATCTACGCCGGTCAGGAGCCATCTAGGGCCCGGCTGAACCTGGTCCGGTTCGCGCCCTGCGCGCGGACCGACTGGCACTCCCACGCCCTGGGCCAGACCCTGCACATCGTCTCCGGCATCGCCCTGATCGGCGGCCGCGACGGCACGGTCATCGAGGCCCGCCCCGGCGACACCGTCCACACCCCGCCGGGCGAGGAGCACTGGCACGGCTCGGCCCCCGACGCCTTCATGGAGCACCTCGCCCTGTGGGAGGGCAGCGGCCCGGACGGCGGCCCGGAGACCACCTGGCTGGAGAAGGTCACCGACGAGCAGTACCGCGCGCCGCGCACCCCCGCTCACTGAACGCCCCGCAGGAAGGGAACGACTGCATGCGGACCACCACCCTCGGATCGGACGGTCCCGAGGTCGGCGTGATCGGCCTGGGCTGCATGGGCATGAGCTTCAGCTACGACGTGGCCACGCCGCGCGACGAGGACACCCTGATCGCGGTGATCCACCAGGCCCTCGACCAGGGCATGACCCTGCTGGACACCGCCGACGTGTACGGGCCCTTCACCAACGAGGAACTGCTCGGCAAGGCCCTGAAGACCTGCCGGGAGCGGGCGGTGTTGGCCACCAAGGTCGGCGCGCTGGACCGGGACGCTGACGGCAACCCGGTGCGCGGCAACAACGGCCGTCCCGAGCACATCCAGCGCTCGATCGACGAAAGCCTGAAGCGCCTGGGCACCGACCACGTCGACGTCTACTACCTGCACCGCGTCGACCCGGACGTACCGATCGAGGAGAGCGTCGGCGCCCTGGCCGAGACCGTGCAGGCAGGCAAGGCACGCGCGATCGGTCTGTCCGAGGTCAACGTCGACCAGATCAAGCGCGCCCAGTCCGTCCACCCCGTCACGGCCGTGCAGTCGGAACTGTCACTGTGGACCCGCGACTGGATGACCGAGGTCCTGCCCTACTGCGCGCAGGAAGGCATCGCCTTCGTGCCGTACTCGCCCCTCGGCAGGGGCTTCCTGACAGGCCGGTTCACCTCGTACAACGATCTGCCGCAGGACGACTCCCGGCGTGGCCTGGCCCGCTTCCAGCAGGAGGCGCTGCGGCAGAACCTCGGCATCGTCGACCAGGTGAAGCAGATCGCCACACGGCTCGGGGCGACGCCGGCACAGGTGGCGCTGGCCTGGGTGCTGGCCCAGGGCGAGTACGTGATCCCCATCCCCGGCACCAAGACCCCCACGTACCTGCTGGACAACGCCGGTGCCGCCGACATCGAGCTGAGCCCCGGCGACCTGGCCGCACTCGACGCCCTGCCCGTCCCGCAGGGCGGCCGCTACCTCTGACCCCACTACGGAGAAACACATTATGCGAGCAACAGTGATGTACGGCGCCGGAGACGTCCGCGTCGAGAACGTCCCCGACCCGAAGATCCAGCACCCCAGCGACGCCGTCGTCCGCGTCGTACGCTCCTGCATCTGTGGCAGCGACCTGTGGCCCTACGCCCAGATGCCCGCCACTCCGGAAGGGCGGCGCATGGGGCACGAGTTCCTCGGGGTGGTCGAGGAACTGGGTTCGGACGTCTCGGGGCTGAAGCGGGGGGACCTGGTCGTCGCCCCCTTCGTATGGGCCGACAACACCTGCGACTTCTGCCGTGAGGGCCTGCACACGTCGTGCCGCGACGGCGGCCAGTGGGGCCCGAACGGCGTGGATGGCGGCCAGGGCGAGGCGGTGCGCGTGCCGCAGGCCCAGGGCACGCTGGTCAAGCTTCCGGTGGCCGAGGACTCCGCACTGCTGCCGTCCCTGCTCACCCTGTCCGACGTGTTCTGCACCGGCCACCACGGCGTGGTGACCTCCAAGGTCGGCCCGGGCAGGTCGGTGACGGTGATCGGGGACGGCGCGGTCGGCCTGTGCGCCGTCCTGGCGGCCAAGCGCCTCGGCGCCGAGCAGATCATCCTCATGGGCCGGCACAAGGACCGCACCGACCTCGGCCGGGACTTCGGCGCCACCGACGTCGTCGCCGAGCGTGGTGAGGAAGGCATCGAGCGGGTACGGGAGTTGACCGGCGGTGACGGTACGCACGCGGTTGTGGAGGCCGTCGGCGCCGAGCAGTCGATGCACACCGCCCTCGGCATCGTCCGCGACGGCGGCGCGATCAGCCGGCTCGGCGTGCCGCAGTACACCGACGTCCCGCTGGGTTTCCCCACGATCATGGGCAATATCACCATCACCGGCGGGGCCGCTCCCGCCCGCGCCTACATCGAGGAGCTGCTGCCGGACGTCCTCGACGGCACGGTCGAGCCGGGCCGCGTCTTCGATCGCACCATCGGGCTGGACGACGTACCGGACGGGTACCGGGCGATGGCGGACCGGACCGCGCTCAAGGTCCTCGTGCGCCCGTGAGGACCGTCAGCGAACGTCTGTAGCAGGTGAGGTGGCCGGACACCCGGCCGCCTCCGACATGTCGAGCAGCACCATCTTGTCGTGATCGGGAGTGCCGGGTTCGGCGTAGTAGGCGATGAACCGCTGCCCCTGAGTGCCTTCCAGCTGCATGGACTGGTAGCCGGGGGTGAGGTCGCCGACCTCCGGGTGGTGGAAGGTCTTGCTGCCGTGAGTGTGCCAGCGCACCTCGTAGCGCTCCCACAGATCTTTGAACTCCGGGCTCTTGCCGAGGAGTTCGGCAACGAGATCGGCCAGGTCGGGGGCGTCCGGCTCCAGACTGTGCAGTGCCCGCAACCTCCCTACCACCGCGCGCAGTTGCTCGTCCCAGTCATCGAACAGCTTGACGGCAGCGGGGTGTAGGAAGATGTAACGCACCACGTTGCGCTTCTCAGCCGGCGAGTCCGCCATCCCCGCGAAGAGTCGAAGCCCGCTCGGGTTGCAGGCGAGGATGTCCATGGTGCGGCTGATGACGTACGCGGGGAAGGGCCGCAGGCTCTCCAGCAGCAGCTCGGTTCCCGGCCGTACGGTTCGGGCGGGCTCTGCGTCGGTCTCCACCGGCGCGCTGCCCGCGGCCCGGGCGGCTAGCTCGCGCAGGTGCTCGTGCTCGGCCGGGTGCAGTTGCAGGGCGCGGGCGAGGGCGTCGACGACGGAGGGGCTGGGGTTGGTCTCCTTACCGCGCTCCAGGCGGACGTAGTAGTCGACGCTGACACCGGCGAGCGTGGCCAGTTCCTCCCGGCGCAGCCCCGGAGTGCGCCGCAGCCCGGTACCGGCGGGCAGTCCGGCCTCCTCGGGGGTCACCTGGTTGCGCTGGGCCCGCAGGAAGGTGCCCAGTTCCGAGCCGCCGTTACCGGCCTGCCGCTCACGTGCCATGCGTCCAGTGTGACAGGCCGGGCCCGAGGGGGCCATGAGCTGGGGCAAAGCGCCATGGGGCCGTGATCTGCGACAAGACCGCGTGAGGGGCCCTGTCACACCCCCGAACAGCGCTCCCCGGCACAGCGCAGCCTGCCACTACGAGCGCAAGGCCCGCAGGCTGGATCACGGGCCGCGAACCGCCCGGGCCGACAGGCCGCCTCGCCGCCCTCAAAACCTCCCCGTTCCGTTCCATCAGGAGATCTCCACGTGTCCTCTTCTCTCACCTCGGCCCCGCACTCCGGGAGCCCGGCCCGGCCCCACGGGGCCGGATGGGCGCTGGTGGCCGCGCTGCTGGGCTTCTTCGTGATGACGCTGGACGCCCTGATCGTCAACGTCGCCCTTCCGGAGATCGGCCGCGGCTTCGGGGGCGGCATCACCGGGTTGCAGTGGGTGGTGGACGGCTACACGCTGATGTTCGCCGCGCTCCTGCTCTCCGCCGGATCGATCACCGACCGCGTCGGGGCCCGCCGCGCGTTCGGCGTCGGGCTCGCCGTGTTCGTCGCCGCCTCCGCCGCCTGCGGCTTCGCACCGAGCCTCGGTGTGCTGATCGCCGCCCGGCTGGTGCAGGGTGCCGGCGCCGCGGTGATCGTGCCCGCCTCTCTGGCTCTGCTCCGCGAGGCGTACCCGGATCCGGCCCGGCGCGCCCGGGCGATCTCGATCTGGGCGATGGGCGGCTCGGTGGGCGCGGCGGCCGGTCCCGTGGCCGGTGGCGTTCTGAGCCTGGTCAGCTGGCGGATGATCTTCTTCGTCAACCTGCCCGTCGGTGTGCTCGCGCTCTTCCTCCTCGCCCGTACCGCTCCGTCGCCGCGGCGGGCCGACACCGGGTTCGACTGGGCGGGCCAGATCAGCGCGGTGGCGGCGATGGGCGGCCTGACATACGGAGCCATCGAGGCCGGCGCTGACGGCTTCACCGCCCCCCGGGTGCTGATCGCCTTCGGTATCGCAGTGATCGCCGGCGCCCTGTTCCTGATCACGCAGGCGCGCGGCAAGCACCCGATGGTGCCCCTGCCGCTGCTGAAGGCCCGAACGATGCTCATCTCGGCAGGCGTGGGCTTCGCCCTGAACGTCGGCTTCTACGGCATGGTCTTCCTGCTCAGCCTCTACCTCCAGCAGACCCGAGACCTGTCTCCGCTCGCCACCGGCATGGCGTTCCTGCCAATGACCCTGCTGACCGCCTTCATCAGCCCCAGCGCGGCCTGGTTCGCCGCCAAGTTCGGCCAACGGATGCCCATCATCACAGGGCAGCTCACGATGGCCGCCGGCCTGCTGGTCCTGAGCCTGGTACCGGCCTCGGCGCCGACCTGGCTGGTCGTCCTGCTGATGATCCCAATCGGCGCAGGGGGTTCCCTGGCCGTCCCGGCCGTGACCGCCCTGCTGCTCGACCGTGTCCCGGCCGAACGCGCCGGCATCGCGAGCGGCGTCCTCAACGCCTCCCGTCAGGTCGGCGGCGCCCTGGCCGTGGCCGTCTTCGGCGCCCTGATCGCCCAGCACGCCGGCTTCTTCCACGGCCTGCGCATCAGCCTGCTGACCGCTGCCGTACTGGTCCTCGCCACCACGGCCGCGAGCCTGCTGCTCAGGCCAGCGGGCGCCGCCGCACCCGCCCCCGCCAAGCCCCTCGAAAAGGAGGCGACCGCATGACCACCACGACTACCTGGACAGATGACGAACTCGACTCCATCGGCCACGCCGAGGAACTGGAGATCGCCTCACTGCGGCGCGACGGCAACCTCAGCAGCCAACGGACCATCTGGGTCGTACGCCTCGGCGACGACATCTACGTCCGCTCGGTCAACGGCCCCCGCTCCGACTGGTACCGCAGCACCCGCGTACGCCGGGAAGGCCGGATCCAGGCCGGAGGCGTGAGCGGGGACGTCGCCTTCGTCGATGCCGACGAGGAGATCAACGAGGCGGTCGACGCCGCCTACCGCACCAAGTACGGCCACTACGCCGCCTCCATCATCCAGGCCATCACCAGCCCCGAGGCGAGCTCCACCACGATGCAGCTCGTGCCTCGTGCATGAGAATCACCCCCCACAGGAGAAACCGTGTTCACCGTCAACGCCTACGCTGCGACGTCCGCAACCGCACCGCTCACCCCCACGACCGTCGAGCGCCGTGACGTCGGCCCGCACGACGTCCTGATCGAGATCAAGTACGCCGGCATCTGCCACTCCGACATCCACCACGCCCGCAGCGAATGGGGCCCGACGACCTACCCGATCGTCCCCGGCCACGAGATCGCCGGCATCGTCACCGAGGTCGGCTCCGAGGTCACCAAGCACGCCGTCGGCGACCGCGTCGGCGTAGGCTGCATGGTCAACTCCTGCCGCCAGTGCGAGCCCTGCAAGCGGGGCGAGGAGCAGTACTGCCAGAACGGCAACACCCTCACCTACGGCTCCATCGATGCCGACGGCACCCTCACCCAGGGCGGCTACTCCACCCACGTCGTGGTCAACGACGACTTCGTGGTCCACATCCCCGAGGGCATCGACCTGGACGAGGCGGCCCCGCTGCTCTGCGCGGGCATCACCACTTTCTCCCCGCTGCACCGCTTCGGCGCCGGCCCCGGCAAGAAGGTCGCGATCGTCGGCCTGGGCGGACTGGGCCACATGGCCGTCAAGCTCGCCCATGCCATGGGCGCCGAAGTCACCGTCCTGTCGCAGTCGCTGAAGAAGATGGACGACGGCCTGCGCCTGGGCGCCGACCACTACCACGCCACCGGCGATCCGGCGACGTTCGAGCAGCTGGCGGGCACCTTCGACCTGATCGTCAACACGGTCAGCGCCAAACTCGACCTGGACGCCTACCTCGGCCTGCTCGCTGTCGGCGGCACGATGGTCAACGTCGGCGCTCCGGCCGAGCCGCTGTCCCTGAGCGTGTTCTCGCTGATCATGCAGGGCCGCACGTTCGCCGGCTCGCTCATCGGCGGCATCCGCGAGACGCAGGAGATGCTCGACTTCTGCGCCGAGCACGCCATCGGCGCAGAAGTCGAGGTCATCCCCGCAGACAAGATCAACGAGGCGTACGAGCGTGTTCTCGCCTCCGACGTGCGCTACCGCTTCGTGATCGACACCTCGACGCTGGGCTGACCGGCAGCCCGGCCCCCTCAGACCGCCCCGTACGGGGAGCAAGTCCCCCGTCAAGCCTCCCCGTACGGGGCGCACCACCCCACCCGCAGCCACCCCGCGACCGCAGGAGCGTGCCCGCATGTCCCTCCCTGCCACCCCGGCCAGACGAGACCCCGTCGAGGAAGTCTCGCGGTGGGGGAACGGTTCCCCCACCGCTGCACTGACGGCCGCGGTCGTCGGGTTCTTCGTGATCACCCTTGACGCCCTGGTCGTCAACGTCGCGCTGCCCACCATCCGCGACGACCTCGGCGGCGGGGTGACCGGGCTGCAGTGGGTGATGGACGGCTACACCCTCATGTTCGCCGCACTGTTGCTGTCCTCCGGGTCACTGTCCGACCGCGTCGGTGCCCGCCAGGCGTACGCGGCCGGATTCGCATTGTTCATCGCAGCCTCTGCGGTCTGCGGTCTCGCCCCCTCCCTGACCGCGCTGGTCGTGGCACGGCTGATGCAGGGGCTGGGAGCCGCGCTGATGCTTCCGGCGTCCATGGCGCTGATCCGCGAGGCGTATCCGGACCAGGCGAAGCGGGCCCGGGCCATCTCGATCTGGGCGATGGGCGGCGCGGTCGCCTCTGCGGCCGGGCCGGTGGCGGGCGGTTTCCTGACCGAGCTGAGCTGGCGGGCGATCTTCTTCATCAACCTGCCGGTCGGTGTGCTGGCGCTCTTCTTGTTCTCCCGGATCGCCCGCTCCCCGCGCCAGGACGCTCCCCTCGACTGGACCGGACAGATCACCGCCGTCGTGGCCATGGGCGGACTGACCTACGGCGTGATCGAGGCCGGCGCCGACGGTTTCGCCGCTGCCCGCGTGCTGGTGGCTCTGGCGCTCGCAGCGGTCGCCCTGGCGGTGTTCCTCATGGCACAGGCGCACGGCCGGCACCCGATGGTGCCGCTGGACCTGTTCCGCTCCCGCACTGTGGTGATCCCACTGCTCGGTGGCTTCGCCTTCACAGTCGGCTTCTACGGGCTGGTCTTCCTGCTCAGCCTCTACTTCCAGGAAGAGCGCGGCCTCACCTCCCTCGGCACGGGCCTCGCCTTCCTGCCGATGACGATCGTGACCGCGTTCATGAACCTCGTCGCCGCCCGCGCCGCGCAGCGCTTCGGGGTCCGGGTGCCGCTCGCGGGCGGCCTGTTCCTCATGGCCGTCGGCCTGCTCGTGCTGTGCGCCGTACCGGCATCGACCGCGACCTGGCTCATGAGCCTGCTCATGGTCCCGGTCGGCGCAGGCGGCGCCCTTGCCGTGCCCTCGCTGACCACCGTGCTGCTGGACAGCGTCCCGGCCGAACGCGCCGGAACGGCAAGCGGCGTACTGAACACGTTCCGGCAGATGGGCGGCGCCCTGGCCGTGGCCGTCTACGGCGTACTGATCGCTCGGACCGGCGTGCTGCACGGCATGCGGGTCAGCCTCCTGATCTCCACGGCATTGCTGCTCGCGGTCGCGCTGGCAGGCGCCGTACTGCTGAAACCCGCTGCCCGGAAGCAGCTCTGAAACCTTGTCAGTCATGAACGGAACACGAATGGACATGCCCATGATGACCGTCCCCGCCTATGTGGCCACCTCACCCACCGAGCCACTCACCCCCGCAACCATCGAACGCCGTGACCTCGGCCCCCGTGACGTCCTGATCGACATCAAGTACTGCGGCATCTGCCACACCGACATCCACTGGGTGCGCGGCGACTGGGGAGCGAAGGACTACCCGGTCGTCCCCGGTCACGAGATCGCAGGCGTCGTCGCCGAAGTCGGTCCGGAGGTCACTCAGTACGCCGTTGGCGACCGGGTCGGCGTCGGCTGCATGGTCAACTCCTGCCGTCAGTGCGGTCCCTGCCGCGCCGGTGAGGAGCAGTACTGCACCCAGGGCACCGTGCTCACGTACGGTTCCATCGACCGGGACGGCACGCTCACTCAGGGCGGCTATTCCACCCACGTGGTCGTCGACCAGGACTTCGTCCTGCGGATCCCCGAGGGCATCGGTCTCGACGAGGCCGCCCCGCTGCTGTGCGCGGGCGTCACGACGTACTCGCCGCTCACCCGCTGGGGCGCCGGGACAGGCAAGAAGGTCGGCGTCATCGGGCTCGGCGGCCTTGGCCACGTGGCCGTCAAGCTCGCCAAGGCGATGGGCGCCGAGGTCACCGTCCTGTCCCGCACGCTCGCCAAGAAGGACGACGGCCTGCGCCTGGGCGCCGACCACTACCACGCCACCAGTGACCCGGCGACGTTCGAGCACCTGGCCGGTACCCTCGACCTGATCGTCAACACGGTCAGCGCCGAACTCGACGCCGACGCCTACCTCTCTCTGCTCACGGTCAACGGCACCCTGGCCGTCGTCGGCGCCACCCCGAAGTTTTCCCTCAACCGCTCCAGCCTGGTGCGCAACCAGCGCGCCTTCGCGGGCTCGGCCATCGGCGGCATCCGCACCACCCAGGAAATGCTCGACTTCTGCGCCGAGCACGGGGTGGGGGCCGAGATCGAGGTGATCCCTGCGGACGAGATCAACGAAGCCTACGACCGCGTGCTCGCCTCCGACGTCCGATACCGCTTCGTCATCGACATCTCAACCCTCGCCACGTCATGAGCACGCACGCCGTCATCGGTGCCGGGCCGCTGTCCGGCGCCGATGACGCCATCGATTTCTGATTCACCCCGGAGGCACACGGTGCTCGGTCTCGAACTCGTCGTGGTCCTCGGACTGGCGGTCCTGCTGGCCGAAATCACCGGCAAGCGACTGAAGATCGCCCCGCCGGTCCTGCTGCTGATCATCGGTGCCCTGGTGGGCTTCGTCCCCGCCCTGCGCCAGGTACACCTGCCGCCCGATGTGGTGCTGCTGCTCTTCCTGCCCGTCCTGCTGTACTGGGAGAGCCTGACCACCTCGCTGCGGGAGATCCGGCGGAACCTGCGCGGCATCGTGCTGCTCAGCACCCTTCTGGTCATCGGCACCGCCGGCGCTGTCGCCGTCGTGGCGCACGCCCTGGCACTGCCCTGGGGGCCAGCCTGGGTACTCGGCGCGGCTGTCGCCCCCACCGACGCCACAGCCGTCGGCGTGCTCGCGCGGGCGCTGCCCCGCCGCAACATCACCCTGCTGCGGGCCGAGAGCCTGATCAACGACGGTACCGCCCTCGTCGTCTATGCCCTCGCCGTCGGCATCACGGTCGGCGAGGAACACCTCACCGTCGTGCATGTCGGCTGGTTGTTCCTGGTGTCCTACCTGGGAGGGGTCGCCGCCGGGGTGCTGACCGCGTGGCTGGGCATGCGTGTGCGTCGTGTCTTCGACAACCCGCTGTTGGGCAACGTGGCCGCGATCCTGACCCCGTTCGTCGCCTTCCTGCTCGCGGAACTCGTCCACGCCTCGGGTGTCCTCGCTGTAGTCGTCGCCGGACTGATCATGAGCCAGGCCGGACCGCGCATGGTGCGGGCTGCCACCCGCCGACAGGCGGAGGAGGTCTGGTCGCTGGCCACCTTCTTGCTCAACGGCTCCCTCTTCGTTCTCGTCGGTGTGGAGGCGCAGTCGGCCGTGCGCGGCTTGGCCGGTAACGATCTGGTCCAGGCTCTGGTCGCAGTCGGCGCGGTCTCGGCGGTCGTGGTCGCCACCCGCTTCGCGTTCCTCTTCACCATCCCTTACCTCATACGGCTCCTCGACCGTCGCCCGCAGCAACGGCTGCGCCGCATGACCTACCACCACCGGGTCGTCAGCGCCATGTCGGGTTTCCGGGGCGCGGTGTCGCTGGCGGTGGCCCTGTCCGTGCCGACCACCGTGGACTCGGGTGCGCCCTTCCCCGGCCGCAACGCCATCGTCTTCGTCACCTCCGGAGTCATCGTCACCACACTGGTCGTGCAGGGCCTGCTGCTTCCGGGCGTGATCCGCTGGGCTCGCCTGCCCCACGACACCTCAGTTCAGGACGAGCGATTCCTCGCCGAGACCACCGCCACCGAGGAAGCGATCAAAGTACTCGACGACGTGGCCGCCGCCCTGGGCACCGACCCCGACGTCGTCGAACGCATGCGGCAGGAACACGAGACCCACCTCCAACTCCTGCGCGAGGGCGGCGGCGAGACCGACGGCGAGGACGCGCTGCGCCATGACCGGCAGTACACCGCCCTGCGCCTGGCCATGCTCGACCGTAAACGCGCCACCGTGCTACGCCTTCGCGACGGCCACGAGATCGACGACACCGTGCTGCGCCAGGTACAGCGACAACTGGACATCGAAGAAGTACGCCTGTCCCGGCGTCCGGCGACCGAATGACCCGCAAGACGAACCAGCGTCAGGGACAACGGCCGTGCGTGCCGGACACGCCGAAGCACCAGCCAGCCGCATCACCAACCTGTCCGAACAGCACACCTAGTTGCTGCGCATCGTCAAGAGCCTCCCCCAGAAGCAGCACCGCCTGTCATCACTGCGGACCTACTCGCTAGCTGACGGCGCTGTTGTAGTTCTGCCACCATTCGGGGCCCGCAACAGGCGCGCTGCCCCAAGTCACCAGTTGGGTCAGCTCTGCTGCCGCGTCGCTGTTGGGTCCCAGACGGACGTGCCGTATCGCGCCGGACAGTGTCCAACTCAGCAGGTCGTCTTCGGCAAGCACGGCCAGTTCGCGCAGTCGGCGCAACTGCGGGATGGCTATTGCCGGCGTTGCCGCCAAGGCGTTGGCGGCCTGCCCGGCCATCCAGACGCGCACGAAGCTGGTGGGCAGCCAAGGTTCACCGTCGTACGTCCAGCTGAGCTGGGCGCGAAGGAAGGCCACATGGTGGGCGTCACTGCCCTCGGGTGTGTCGGACAGTTCACGCCAGGGGGCGACGGGCCCGGAGAGGACATGGACGCCGTCGTCCTGATGCGCGGTGAGGACCAGCTTTTCCAAATTTCGTGGCAGGGCTGGTTGGACCATGGCGACCAGCATCGGCAAGGGTGTGCCTGAACTGGCGTGCGCTTCGATGCGCCACTGCGTGTCCCGGGCAGTAATGGCGACGTCCCGGCAGTTCATCGTCTCCAGGACGGTGGTCGTCATCTGCTCGGCAGTCAGGCCCAGGCTCCTCCATAGGCCGTCGAGTGCAAAGCTGGTGTATCCCAGCTCACCCAGTGCCTGGAGCAGGGCGATCTGGCAGGCCACGACACTCTCATGCCCTTGGAAGACCCCGTCGAGGACGTCGGCCCAGGCCACCCGACGGGTCTCGGACTTGCGCTCGATGACAGCGAAGTCCTGTTCGTAAGCGACCAGGGCGTGGGCGCGACCAGTGCGAAGGTCGCTGTCCAGGCCGTCGAGGAGCCCGTGCAGGGCTGGTTCCTGTTGGGCTTTCCTCACGAGGTCGGTCGCGTTCGCGTGCCGCAGGTTCGCGTATGCCGCCGACTTGCGGCCGCAGGCCAGCAGCAGAACGGTGGCTATGACCTGGCCTGGGCCCTCCACCAGTGCGGCCGCGATACCGAGTAGTGCCCGGCCAGCCTGCCGGGAGTGTACTGCGTTGTCCATGGCGTGGGCAGCTTCCATCGAGCCGTCGAACAGTTCACAGACCGCCCGTTTGAAGTCCTGCTCGAACGAAGGTGTCGTTGCAAGTGCCCGCAGGACCGCGGGATTCTCGCGGAACACCAAGTAGGCGCGACGCACGACATCATGGAACTGGTCGGGGTCGAAAAGGCTGCGAGCCTGCGCCTCATGCATGGCGAACAGAGCCCCCGATCCGGGGACTCCGCGCGAAGACATCAGTTGCTGCAGTGCGTCTCGGCCGGCAGTGTCCAAGGCCAATATGTCCGGGACTTGGTACGCCCGCAGCGCCCGGACGACCAGGTCGGCTTGGATCTGTGCGATATCGCGCTGTTTGGTCATCGTCTGCACCGTGTCCGCGATGGCATTGGCTTGATCAGCCAGCGCTGCGATGCGGTCCAAGTGGCGTTGTGCGGCGCGAGCCAGGTCCTGTGCTTCCAAGGGGGAGGCCGCGAGGAGTGCTGCAAGGTAGGCATCGACCATGAGCGCCAACTCGGACACCAGCAACCGTAGGTTCCTGACTAGGGTGCGCAACGGGCGCCTGTCGTCCGCGCCGAGCACTATGGCCCGCAGCTCGACGAACTCCGACACTCTTTTCTCAAGGTCCTGCGCGCCTTGCGTGCCCCCGTCAGCCGCCGCTGCCGTCGCCCGGAAGAAGCCGTCCATCCAAGTTCTGAGGCGCACGTCGACTTCGGCATGCAGGAACTCGAGGGCGTCCAAGCCCCCCGCTGCCGGCAGTGCGACGGGCCGCGACAGCGCTGCCTGCGCCCGAGCGGCGGCCTGCCGACGCGCGAGGGTGGCTGTGTTCACCTCCCACGGTTCTGGCCGGCGGCCGCAGTCGGCGCACTCGATGCCCCGAATGCGGTTGATACCGCAGCCCGAGCAGATGATCTGGGAAAAGGCCAGCGTGAATTTGTGCGGGGTCATGGGCCAGGTCATCCCTGTCGTTGCTGAACGAGGCGAGTGCCGGTCGCGGATACGGGGGCATGGACATGGTCCCGCTTGGCGCTGACAACGGGCACTGAGTTTTGCGTGACTGCGGCGCACCATGCCGAGTCGAGGTACCGCAGCGACGCCAGGGGGGAGCAGGCATGAGCATGCCGTTTTCAGTCATGTAACGCCATGAATGCGCCGAGATGCCCTTAGTGATCAAGGATGGGGTGTTCGGAGGGGAATGGATCGCACTCGTCACTGCCGGAGCGTAGGGGGGAGCAGGCGTTGGGTATGCCCGCGGAACTTGCGACAGTAGGGACCATCAGTGCATCGGCTCTGGTCACAGCCATGACGACAGACGGATGGCAGGGCGTCAGGGCGCGGATCGGCAGATGGCTGGGGAGGGGAGGCACCGCGGCCGAGACTCACCAGCTCAGCCGCCTCGACCGAGATCGGACTGCGCTGTTGGCAACAGGTCCTGAGCAGGTGGACGAGCTTGCGCGTGACCTGGCTGCAGCCTGGGCCGTACGGCTGCAGGACATCGCCGACATGGACGAGGACGCGGGTCGGGAACTGCTGGAATGGGTCAACCAGTGGCGGACGGAGAACCCGGAAGCCGTGCAGCGGGCAGCCGTCGTCTGGCAGAACGCCAAGGCGAGCGGACGCTCACGCATCACCCAGGTCGGCGGCAACCAGACCCTCATCCGACCGGAGCGGTCATGACCACACAGACCGCAAGCGCACCGGAGCAGGTCAGGATGGAAGCGGAGGCAACCGACCACGCCATCCTCACCCAGGTAGCGGGGAACTACGAAGAGCACCACCACACCTATCAGCGAACCTGGCAGTACCTGCGCACCCTCGGCATCGACAAGAACGAGATCGAGCTCGTGGAACAGGCCTACGTCCACGAGCAGCCGGAAGACGGCCAGGTACGCCAGATCGATCGTGCCCGCAGAGCACTCAAACGGCCCCTGGGCCAGCACAACGTCCTGGTACTGACCGGGACAGAGGGCACTGGGCGGCGTACCACGGCACTCCGAGTGCTCCTCGACGTAGGCATACAGGACAAGAACATCCAAAGCCTCGTGCTCGACTGGGACCGACCGGACACCGAGCAGATCCCATGCACCCCCGAGCACGGCTTCATCCTCGACCTGTCCAACTACCGCACACTGCCCAAGGACTTCTACCAGGGGCTGGCCACCTACCAGCAGGACGCCGCATCCGCGAACACCTACCTGATCATCCTGGCCACACCCGAGACCTGGGACGCCGGCACGGCCGCTGCCGTCGCGCGCCTGGACCATGTCCATCCCCCAGCCCTTGAGATCGCCCGTGCACACGTCAGGGTGCGCAATCAGGAACGCCTGGACTGGCTCGACGACGACACCGACCTCTCCAAGCTGCTCGGTTCCACGACCTCGCCCGACGCCGCAGTCCGGCTCGCACGCATTGTCGCGAACCCCAAAGCCGAAAAGGACCGGGCCAAGGAAGAGTTCGAGAACTGGACCGACTCGCTAAACAAGTGGTTCAAGGAGCACGACACGAGCGAGGATCTGCGGGAGCGTGCCCTGATGATCGCGGTCGCGCTCCTCGACGGCGGGCCCGCCGACATCCTGATGAAGGCAGCCGACCGACTCTTCAGCCGGGTCAGGGGCGAGCTCCCACCCGGCGGCGCGCTGGCCGGACCAGACTTGGACACACGCCTGGAACGCATCCACACGGAACGAATCGGAGACGACGCACTCTCGCTCGCACACGCGCGCCACGGCCTCGACAAGGCAGTGCTCGCGCACGTCTGGAAGCAGCGCCCAGACCTACGGGACACCCTGCTGGACTGGGCTGTCGACATCAGCGCTCCCAAGAGCATCGCCGTCAGGTACACCGGACGCATCGCCGAAAGCGTGACGCGGCTGGCAGCAGGCCCCGGAGGACAGACCGTCCTGAACATCGTCACCCAGTGGACTGCCCTGGACAGTGCCCATCACCGGCACCTCGCCGTGGGCGTGCTGGAGAGCATGACGCTGCACCCGCGCATCGGCATCACCGTCCGAAAGCACCTCTACGACTGGGCCAGGCAGAAGAACACCACCGAAGCGCTCGCGGAGACTATCGCCGATGTCTGCGGTGGTGCCCTCGGCCGCACCTACCCACGTGTGGCCCTTACACGGCTCAGACTCCTCGCAGCCCGACAGGACCAACGGAGCGCCAAAGCAGTGGCCGGAGCCATCCGCTCCTTGGCAGCCAGCCCTGACCTGCGCGGGCTGGTCCTGGAGGAAATCGTCGGATGGGCCAAGAGCGCGGACACTGCCGCACAGCAGGCCGGGGCCACGGCCTTCCTCGCTCTGACCGACCTGTCCGGCGACGACTCCATCGGCCTCTCCATGGCCGCGGAACTGGTGGACAACCCCGATGCTGAGTTGGAGGACCAACTCTTCGTCGAGGGCTGGCGAGCCGCTTGGTTCCACAGCCCGACTTCAGCCGCGTCCCAGAAGTCGCTGGCGGCATGGCTGGACTCGCCGGACGTGCCCGACGACCACGTCATCGTCATTGCCGAGGCGGTCCTCGCAGGGCATCTGGCAGACGCCGGCGTCGCCGAACTCCTCGTCGGACCAGCCGGAACCAGAATCGGACTGCAGCGTCGTAAGCAACTTTGCGCCCGGCTCCTGACCAGAGCGGCAACAGCCACCGCTCGACGAACAGAAACCGAGGCAGCGGACGAACCGGTAGACGAAACGGCCACAGACGACAAGGAGCCGGACGCCGCGACCGCATGACCATGTTCGGCCGACGCCGCAGACGCCCGGGACCGCCTTCGACCGCACACGCCGCAGAGACGGGCCCGGGCGCCACTCCCCGACAATGCACCGTCTCGATCACCGACGAACGGCTCCCCAGCCGCGTGCCCAGCGTCTTCTTCGCCGTATGCATGGACGGCACGTGGAGCGCGCTGGACGACTCTGCCCCAAGACACCGGAGCCCAGCCGCCCTCACCCGCCACCATCTGCGCGAACAAGCTCGACAAACCCTCTCGCACTACGACGTGCTCGATGCCCCAGCGGCCGAAGATGCCCTCAACGTGGCCCTCACCCAGCCACACGACCTGCCGGAAGGTCTCACGGTGCACGGCACAGCACACCTGTCCGTGACAAGCCGCGACCAGAAGCTGGCCGAAGAACACTTGGACACCGAACAACGCGGCGACATCGACCGACAGGAGAGTCGACGCCGCATCAGTCACCTGCAGAGGATCCTGGCCGACCCAGACCTGCACAGAGTCTGGTGGATCGACCAGTACCCCAAGCGCCTCGCAGACCTCCCACTACTCACGACAGCGGTAAAGGACCTCAAGGCTCCCCACGACCCCTCGCACGACGCGCTGCGCGAGGAAGTGGCCCGCTTCGTCGATCAACTCCTCGGCGACATCCGCACGCCGCACCAACGGGAGATCTTCCTCCGCGCCCTGACCCAGACGCTTCAGGTCCTCGGCAGCACCGAACTTCAGACCGCATCCGCTCAGTGGCTCAACGCCCTGGCACCGCACACCGGGAGCACACCCACATGAACCTGCAGCGCAGGCGCTGGCTCTTCGCCCCCATCCGCCAATGGCAGACACGCCGCCTCATGGCGCAGCACGGACCGTCCCTCACGTACACGACCGCCTGGGCGCTCATCGCCCTGCGCACAAGCCCGAACGAATTCACCCTCGTGCAGCAATGGGCAAGGGAATCCGGTGACTTCGGTGAGCCAGGCCTCTACAACGATGAGTGGAGCGAACTCACCGACGCTGAACGAGCCCGCAGGAAGCGCTGGCTGATACGCCACGGATGCTCACCCGTACAGAGACTGGGCATCTCCGAACCGCTACTCAAACGCGCCGGCATCCACGTCATCGACTGGGGCCAGCCCCGGGCTGAGTCATGACAACACAGTCACCCGAGCAGCCAGGCTGACCTGCAAAGACGTTACGTACGTTCCCAAAAACAGCGAGGCACGTTCCCAGGACCGTTTGGGGTAAGCCGCTGACCTGCGGCTTAGCAATTTTGCTCAAGGCCCACGAAGGCGGGGCCTTGCGTGGAACGTGGCTGAATACTCTGAGTGACTACCCGGCTCGGTTGTGGCAAGGGTGGGACCGTCACCTGGGTGGCGGTCCCTGACAGGGTAGCGGATCGGGGTGGGGTTGGTGGGGTGAGCATCGTGTTCGGGAGGCTGTAGGGCCTCGGGGTGGGTCAGCGGGCGCGCTCGACCTGGTGTTCGTGCCACACCGGTTCCGATGTCTCGCGTACCCGGTCGTCGCTGCCGCGGTCGAAGGAGCGGGCGGACCAGCGGTCGTGGGCGACCGCGAGAACCGTCCCCTCGTACGACTCCAGCCCCTCCTGCAGAGCCTCCGCCGACTCCAGGACGAGGTTGTCGGTCGGCTCGTCGAGCAGCAGTGCCGTGGTGCCCCGCAGCTCCAGCAGCAGGATCTGGAAGCGGGCCTGCCGGCCGCCCGACAAACGGTCGAAGGCCTGGTCCGCCTGCCGGTCGAGTCCGTAGCGCCGCAGGGCCGACATGGCCTCACCGCGGCTCCGGGCGTGTTCGGTCCACAGGATGTCCGCCAGGGTCCGCCCGAGCAGCTCGGGGTGGGCGTGCGCCTGGGGAAATGGCCCGGTACGACGCGTACGCCACCCTGGCAGCCTCCGGCGTGCCGGTGCTGCCGTTTTTCCGCGAAGGAGTCACCCGCTCATGCAGTACGCGCCGCACGCCCCCGCCGACGGGACGGCGACCCCGGCCGCCTCGCCGTTCTCCCTGGCCGACGACGCGGCCTCGTACGCGGCGGCCGTCGCGGAGTTCCTCGCCGCGCCCTCGCACCCGACCGTCCCGGTGTGGACCGGCGGACGCGCCGACCTCGCCGCCTCCGTCCGGCGCGCGGCCACGCTGTACGCGGGGGTGGACCGGCCCGTCCCGCACGCGCGCGGCATCCTGCTGCGGCCCGACACCCTCCCCGCCTGTGCACCTCCACGGACCGCCCCCTCGCCCCGGCCGGCATCCACCTGCGCGACGAGCGCGGCGTGGAGAGCACCGACGTCAAGTCCGAGATACTCGGCACCCGCTGGCGCAGGATCCTCTTCCAGGGCCACGGCAATCACGACTCGATCAACCTCGCCGACTTCACCGTGTGCGGCCTGAGCGAGCTCGCCCTCCGGCGCCCCGGCGCCCTCGGCCCCGCCTGCGCCTACGGCCCCACCTGCTACAAGCCCATGGACAAGCTGATCCAGTCGCGCGAGGTGCGCGCCGCCGAGATCGTCATGAGCTCGTGCAACAACGCCCCCTTCGCCGACGCGGCCCTCTACGACCCCAAGTACCAGCTGATGCTCAACGCGATCGACGGCACCGCCAAGGACGTCGTCGCCGCGATCACCGTCCACGACTCCGACCGCGCGGAGAACCGTGCCTGGATGGACGCCGCCCTGGCGGACGCCCCCTCGGTCACGGTCCTCAACGCGAGCATCCGCACCGCTCAGCCCTTCCCCGCCTACCTCCACTTCGGCATGGCCGCCGACGAGGGCGCCGCACCGCCGCTCCCGTCCCTGGACCCCGAGCCGCTGCTCCTCACCGCCGCCGCACGCCTCGCCGCCTGTCTCGCCGGCGGGCTGCTGCCCCCCCCAGCAACGCGCTGCGTCCCCGGCTCGGCAAGCCCGCCGCCAAGGTCGAGAACCTGGTCACCAGGCGCTCGTCGGCGTCCCGCGACCGGGCCGACACCCTGCGCAGCCTCCTCGACGACCTGCAGTCCCTGGACCAGACCGTCGCGGCCCAGCTCGCCGAGGACCCGGAGAACGAACTCAGCGACCATCCCGCCCACTTCGGCGACCGCAGCCGCCTCGACCCGGCCTCCGCGACCTCGGTGCGCTGCTCGTGCGGCCGCCCCGCCGAGCGCTACGTCCGGCGCGCCCTGGTCCCCACCGCGCTCGACACCGAGTGCGTCATCTGCCCGCGCTGCGGCGACGTCTCCTTCCGTCTGCCCGGCTCCCCGGAGCTGCTGATCCACGCCGACGACCAGGTCACCCGGGGCGGCACCCTTCAGGTGCGGGTCGCCGTGCGCGGCGCCCGCCCGGGCCCGGTGCGGCTCGGTCTGTACGTCCCCCGGTACCTGCGCGCGGACTGCACGGTGGCACCGGCCCTGCGCAAGATCCGGGCCACGCCCGACGAGGACCGCGAGGCCGAGTTCACCCTGACCCCGGCGCCCGGCACCACCCCCCAGGC
Source organism: Streptomyces sp. NPDC055966 (assembly GCF_042269865.1). Classification (NCBI taxonomy): domain Bacteria; kingdom Bacillati; phylum Actinomycetota; class Actinomycetes; order Kitasatosporales; family Streptomycetaceae; genus Streptomyces; species Streptomyces sp. NPDC055966. The sequence continues at coordinate 244,041 of NZ_JBHJYK010000003.1, read as the reverse complement.
CTACTACCTGACCGCCTACGCTGTGCAGGACCTCGCCGTGACGACGGCCCGCCGCCACTTCGGCGTCCTGCCGCAGTGATCGAAACGGCCGCCCCGGCCGGCCACGGCCCCGCACACTCCCAGGAATCGGAAACCACCGCCCATGACCGTCTTCCGTCTCGCCCCCGCCGTCGCCGACGCCTTCCCCGACGCCCTCATGGCCGTGGTCACCGCCACCGGCCTGCGTGGCCGTGAGCCCTGGCCGCACGCCGTCACCGCCCTGGAGGAACTGGAGCGGCAGCTCGCGGACGGCAGTTGGGCCCCCGCCGACGAGACCGACCCCCGCATCGAGGCCTGGCACACCGCCTACCGCGCCTTCGGCACCAACCCGCGCCGCATCCGCCCCAGCGTCGACGCGCTCGGCCGCCGCCTCGCCAAGCGGGGCACCCTGCCGCGCATCAACCCGGCCGTCGATTCCTACAACGCCGTCTCCGTACGGCACGGCCTGCCCGCCGGCGCCTTCGACCTCGACCGGGTCGAAGGCGACATCGACATCCGCCACGCGGACGGCACCGAGTCCTTCACCCCGCTCGGCGAACCCGACACCGTCGAGACCCCGAAGCCGGGCGAGATCGTCTACGCCGACACCGCCGGCGTCCTGACGCGCCACTGGAACCACCGCGACGCCCACCGCACCCGCGTCACCGAGGACTCCACCCACGTCGCCTTCATCCTCGAAACCGTCCACGCCGCCCGGGACGGCGGCCTCCTCAAGGTCGCGGCCGACGAACTCCAGGGCCTCCTCGCCCCCCACGCCGGGCAGACCGCCGTGCACCACCTCGGCCCGGCACAGCCCCAGGTCACCGTCTGAGACCTCGACGCCCCGCGCGTGGTCACGCCGGGGGGACGGGCGTGAAGCGGGAGGCGGTGTGCAGGTCGGCCTGGAGGCGGTCGGCGGTGGTGCGCAGGGCGGGCAGGACGTCGTGGACGCAGGACTCCAGGGTGCGGCGAGCCGTGTGCGTGGCCACGCACACGGCGGCGACCGCCCGGCCGGTGCGGTCCCGTACCGGTACGGCGACCGAGCGCAGGCCCGACTCCAGTTCCTCGTCGGCGAGGGCGTAGCCCTGCGCGCGGACCTCCGGGAAGGCGGGGGAGGCGTCCGCCAGCAGGACGCGGCCGAGTGAGGTCGCGGCGGCGGGGAGGCGGGCGCCGACCGTGATGTGGACCGTGAGGACACGGCTCGTGCCCGCCCCGGCCGTGTACTGGATCTCCCTGCCGTCGGGGGTGAGGACCGCGAGCGCCGTCGGCTCGTGCAGGGCGTCGGCCAGGGCCCGCAGACGGGGCTCGGCCAGCCGGGGCAGCGTCGTGCGGGAGAACGAGGGGAAGCCGAGGTCCAGGACGCGCGGGGTGAGGGCGAAGGAGCGGTCGGGACCCGCGGCCACCAGGCCCAGGTGTTCGTGCGTGAGCAGCGCGCGCCGGGCCGTGGCCCGCGACAGGCCCGTCGCCCGGGCGACCTCGGTCAGCGGCAGCGCCGAGCGGCCCGCGCCGAACGCGGTCAGGACGGTGAGGCCCCGGGCCAGCGACTCCACGAAATCCCGGCCCAGTTCGTGCTTCGACGCCGTCGTCCAGGCCGCCAGGCCCGAGGGCGGCGGGCCGGGCTCGGGCACGGGTGCCGTGCGCAGGTCGCACTCCATCGCCGCCACCGCCGTACGCAGCCGGGGCAGGAGGCTGGTGCGCAGGCCGGCCGCCGAGTGCCGGCTGGTGTGGCTGACCACGCTCGCCACGCACACCGGGCGGCCGGTGTACGGGTCCCGCACCGGTACGGAGACCGCGACCAGGCCCGGTTCGATCAGCTGGTCGTCCAGGGCCCAGCCGTCCTCGCGCGCCCGCTCCACCCGTGCCGGGAAGGAGGGGAGAGGGGTGTCGTCGGCGGCGGGCGTCTGCCGGGGCGGGAGGGCGGGGAAGGCCGTGTCGTGGGGGTCGGCGGAGCGCCGGTCCCGCCAGCGCGCCCAGTCCGGCTCGGTCCACTCGGTCGCGAACAGCGGGCCGGGGCCGGTGCGTTCGGCCGGGAGCAGGTCGCCGATGCGGAAGCTCACCGACAGCGCGCGGCGCCGGGTGGCCTGGTGGATGAAGCGGATGCCGTCGAGGTCGGCGACCGCGAGGGACACCGACTCGTCCAGCTCGTCGGCGAGGGCGTCGGCGCGGGCGCCGAGCAGTGCGGGCAGGCGCAGGGCGGCCAGATAGGAGTTGCCCAGCTCCATCACGCGCGGGGCGAGGACGACGTCCCGGCCGTCGAGGCGGACGTGGTCCATGCGGGCCAGGGTCGCGGTGATCCGGTCGACCGTGGAGCGCGCGAGCCCGGTGGCCCGCTCCAGCGCGCTCGGGCTGAGCGTGCCGCCGGCCTCGGTCAGCCGCCGCAGCACACCGACCCCGCGGACCAGCGGCCCGACCGCCTCGGCCGGCGGCCCGGCCGCGGCGGCGGGCACGTCGGTGTCCAGGACGGGGTCAGCAGCGGGCATCGGCTCTCCGGTACGGCGTTCGGGCACGCCTACGGTAAACCCCGCCCGGCCCCGTCCGTCCGGGCCGTTCCCTCAGCTCCGTGTCACCCGTACCCGATAGTCCCCGTCCTCGTCCTTCTCCCGTACCTGGACCGTGATGCCGTGGCCCGGGTCCTTGAAGGTCTCGCCGGGGGAGTAGGGGGCGTCGGAGAGTTCTGCCTGGACGTTGGGGGTGCGGGTGCAGCCGCCGCTCTTCGGGTGGCTGTCGCGGACCGTGATCGGGCCGCGGCCGGTGTCGACCGTCGCGTCGACCCGGTAGATCAGGATGCCCGGGTGGCACACCGCCTCGTCGTTGCCGCTCTGGGTGCGCAGCTCCAGCGCGTATCCGCCGTGCGAGTCCGTCGGTACGAACACCAGCTTCTCGCCGCCCGCCTGCGCCAGCGGCGTCAGCGTGTACTCGGTGCTGCCCGGCCGTACCGCGCAGCGGACCTGCGAGGCGTCCAGCCAGCCCAGCTTCCACTTGTGCCAGCCGAGCAGATCGTTGTCGGCCCCCCAGTCCTCGCTCATGATGTCCCAGTGCCCGACCGCGCCCCCGCCCTCCTGCGTGTACAGGTCGGGCAGGCCGAAGGTGTGGCCGTTCTCGTGGGGCAGGACGCGGAAGCCGGTGTGGGCGTAGGAGCCGGAGCCGTCGTCCTGGCGGGAGTAGATGAAGGACGCGTTGGCGACGGGCACGCCGTCGGCGACCGGGGCGTCCCCGTTCCCGGCGAAGGTCACGGACAGCACGGTGTCGAGGGCGGACGGGCCGGCGTTCGGGGTGACCAGGACGTTCAGGAGGTCGTACGAGCGGAAGTCCACCGCGGGGTCGGCCGCGGCCACCATGTCCTGCACCAGCTGGCGGTAGCCGGGATCGAAGGGCGCGCCGCGGTCTATGCCGTACGCCTTGAAGGGCTTGGGCATCCGCAGCCAGCCGGTGACCGGGGTCTCGGGCTCGTAGTCGAGCCGGCCGTAGGACGCGGTGCGGAACCACTCCTGGGTCTGCGGGAAGAACTCGTGGAAGCGGTCCATGGCGCTGCCCTGGCCGGGCGCGTCGGAGAAGTCGATCATCAGGGTCAGGGCGTGGACCGTGCCCGTGGAGCGGGAGTAGCCGTGCGGGGTGGGGACGCCCTCGGTCATCTGGATGTCGGGGCTGCCGTGGATCAGGCAGGGCCCGAAGGCGGAGGAGCGGGCCAGGGCGATGGGCCCGGCGGTGGTGGGCGCCGTCAGATGTCCGGTCCCGGCCGAGGTGCTGACCGCGAGGGTCAGTGCGGTCACCGCGGCGAGGGCGGCCACGCGGCGCGTGCGTATCCGGCGCCGGCTGCGCGCCCCGGCGGCCCGGGATCTCCTGCGGCAAGGGGGCAGGGAGGGGGCGCGGCCGTCGTCCTCGCCCTCGTCGTACAGGCCGTCGGGCGGACACTCGTGCCGGCTCTCGTGCCGGCTCCCGTACCGGCGCTCGTACCGGCTCTCGTGCGGGATGCGGCCCGTGGTCGGGTGGTCGTGGGGGACGTGTCCGTGGGGGAGACGTATGCGGCGGGGCGGCTGCGGCTGCATGCACGGGCCTCTCGCTCCACGGCAGCGGCCGGTAGCCGGCTGCACCCTTGCGCTCACCCTGTGTCGAGGGGGTGCGGGGCGCGCGTTGGAGGAGACCGAACGTGGGAAAACGGGGCCGCAACAGGGTGAATCCCGGCCCGAGATGAGTGTGGCTCAGGTCACAGGGATTCGTGGCGCGGGCGGGAAATATCCGGGGACCCGTTCCCCGTTTAACCCTGCGTCCGAGCGAAACGGGGACTGCTTCCCCGGATCGTGATCATCGCCCGCCGAAGCTCCCGAAGCCTCCGCCGGGCCCCGTCACTTCGACCACGAGGAGTACGCCGTGTCGACCGCGACCACCCCGGCCGTGCGCAAGGTGCCCCGGCCCCGGGCCGACGCCGTGCGCAACCGGGAGCGGATCGTCACCGCCGCCCGGGAGATGTTCGTCGAGGACGGCCCGCACGTGCCGTTGGACGAGATCGCCCGCCGGGCGGGCGTCGGCAACGCCACGCTGTACCGCAACTTCCCCGACCGCGAGGCCCTCGTCCGCGAGGTCGTCTGCTCCGTCGTGGACCGTACGGCCGAGGCGGCCGAGCAGGCCCTCGCCGAGACCGGCGACGCCTTCGCCGCGCTGGAGCGCTTCGTGCACGCCTCCGCCGACGAGCGGATCAGCGCGCTGTGCCCGATGATCTCCAGCACCTTCGACCAGCACCACCCCGACCTCGAAGCCTCCCGCGAGCGACTGGAGCAGCTCATCGAGGAGGTCATGGACCGGGCCAGGGCGGCCGGGCAGCTCCGGCCGGACGTCGGTGTCGGCGATGTGATGATCGCCGTGGCGCAACTGAGCCGGCCCCCGGCCGGCACGGACTGTCTGCGCAGCGACCGGTTCGTCCACCGCCACCTGCAACTCCTCCTCGACGGCCTGCGGGCCCCCGTCCGCTCCGCCCTGCCGGGCGAGGCCGTGACCCTCCGGGAGCTGCGCAAGCCCTGACCGACCAGTCCTGACCGATGAGTTCGGTCCCGCACCGCAGTCCACCCTCACATCCCGGCCGTCCGCCGCGGCCGTCCGACCCGTCCGTCGCCACCGCCGCCGACGAGCCACGCCTCCGTCTTTCCATTTTTTCGCTTTACTTCAGCTTTTTCCGTCACGAAAGTCCCGAAGTGGGTAACCCCATGTCCGAAACAGACCGCAAGGGCGCCTTCGGCGTCACCGCCGGCGTCGACCCCAACCGCTGGAAGGCGCTCGTCTTCATCGCGCTCGCCCAGCTGATGGTCGTCCTCGACGCCACCATCGTGAACATCGCGCTCCCCTCCGCCCAGACGGACCTCGGCATATCCGACGGCAACCGGCAGTGGGTCGTCACGGCCTACGCCCTCGCCTTCGGCGGCCTGCTCCTCTTCGGCGGCCGTATCGCCGACAAGTGGGGCCGCAAGCGCGCCTTCGTCACCGGCCTGGCCGGCTTCGCCCTCGCCTCCGCGCTCGGCGGCGCCGCCACCACCGGCCCGATGATGTTCGGCGCCCGCGCCCTCCAGGGTGTCTTCGGCGCGCTGCTCGCCCCGGCCGCGCTCTCCCTGCTCGCGGTGATGTTCACCGACGCCAAGGAGCGCGCCAAGGCGTTCGGCATCTACGGCGCCATCGCGGGCGGCGGCGGCGCCGTCGGCCTGATCGTCGGCGGTTTCCTCACCGAGTACCTGAACTGGCGCTGGACGTTCTTCGTGAACATCCCGTTCGCCGTCGTCGCGGCCCTCGGCGCCGTCTTCGTCATCCGTGAGCCCGAGGGCGGCCGCAACCGCTCCCCGCTCGACATCCCCGGCGTGGTCCTGTCCTCGCTCGGTCTGATCGCGCTCGTCTACGGCTTCACCCGCGCCGAGTCCGACGGCTGGGGCGACACCGTGACCGTCTCGATGTTCGTCGCGTCCGCGGTGCTGCTGCTCGCCTTCGCGGTCGTCGAGTCGCGGGTCAAGGCCCCGCTGCTGCCGCTGCGCGTGGTGACCGACCGCAACCGCGGCGGCATCTACCTCTCCCTCGGCCTCGCGATCATCGGCATGTTCGGCCTGTTCCTCTTCCTGACCTACTACCTCCAGGTCGTGAAGGGCTACACGCCGGTCAAGACCGGCTTCGCGTTCCTGCCGATGGTGGCCGGCATGATCACCGGCTCCACCCAGATCGGCGCCCGCCTGATGACCCGGATCCCGGCCCGCTTCCTGATGGGGCCCGGCTTCCTGGTCGCCGCGCTCGGCATGCTGATCCTGACCCAGCTGAAGGTCGACTCCTCGTACGGCACCCAGCTGCTGCCCGCGATGCTGCTGCTCGGCCTCGGCATGGGTACGGCGTTCATGCCGGCGATGTCCCTGGCCACCCAGGGCGTGCAGCCCCGGGACGCCGGTGTCGCCTCCGCGATGGTCAACACCTCGCAGCAGGTGGGCGGCGCGATCGGCACCGCCCTGCTGAACACCATCGCCGCCTCGGCGACCACGTCCTACATCAAGGACCACATCGCCGGTGCCGCCGCCAAGCCGCAGCAGGAGCTGGTCAAGCTCCAGGGCATGGTGCACGGCTACAGCAGCGCGATCTGGTTCGCCGTCGGCATCCTGGCCGTGGCCTCCCTGATCGCCTTCACCTTCGTCAACGCCGGCCGCCCGGGCTCCACCCCGGTGACCTCCGGCTCGGGCGAGGGCGTCGAGGACGAGCTGCCGGTGCCGGTGGTGGCCCACTGACCCCGTCCACGGGACGGCGCGCCCCCTAGCGGAGCCAGGGCAGATCCGCACCCGCTTCGTCGGGCTGGAGGCCCTCGGCGATGATCCCCATGATCTCGCCGAGGGCCTTCTGCTGTTCCGGGCTGAGCCGGTCGAACATCGCCTGCCGCACGGTGGCCACATGGCCGGGCGCGGTCCGTGCGAGCACCTCGGCGCCCTCGTCGGTGAGCACCGCGAGCTGGCCGCGCTTGTCGGAGGGGCAGTCCTCGCGGCGCACCCAGCCGTTCTTCTCCAGCCGCGCGATGGCGTGCGAGAGGCGGGAGCGGGTGATCTTCGACCTCATCGCCAGCTCGGTCATCCGCAGCCGCCGGCGGGGCGCCTCGGCGAGGCCGACGAGCAGGCCGTAGTAGATGTGCGGCATCCCGGCGTCGCGCTGGAGCTGCCGGTCGAGGTGGTCCTCCAGCAGGGTGGTGGCGTGCATGTACGCACGCCAGACGCGCTGTTCCTCGTCGGTGAGCCAGCGGTGCCGCGCGGCGTCGGGGTCGGGTGCCGTGTTCATGTGTCCCACTGTACGAGGCATCTCCTTGAAACTTGAACAAATCGGCCGTATGCTTCCGATAGAACTTGAGAGTTAAAGCAACTCTGGAGTCTTCGTCCGGAGTCCTCCCGGAGTCCTTCCAGAGCCTTTGCGCGGTGCTCCCGCAATTCTGTCGGGAGCCTGGCGGGGGCCTGTCAGGGACCTCGCGGAGACCTGTCGTTGGACCTGCCGTTGGGAGCCGCCGCCATGTCCGCCATGCCCGCCGTGCCGCAGGAGACGCCCGCTGCGGCGTCGCCGGAGACGTCCACGGCGCCGTCGCCGTCGCAGACGTCCGCCGCATCGCAGGAGCGCATGCCCGCCCTCTACCTCAGCCACGGCGCGCCGCCCCTCGCCGACGACCCCGTCTGGCCCGGCCAGCTCGCCGCCTGGTCCGCCGGCCTGCCCCGTCCGAAGGCGATCCTCATGGTCTCCGCCCACTGGGAGGAGGCCCCGCTCGCGCTCGGCGCGGTGCAGACCGTCCCGCTCGTCTACGACTTCTGGGGCTTCCCCGAGCACTACTACCGCGTCCGGTACGCCGCCCCCGGCGCACCCGAACTGGCCGCGTCCGTCCGCAAGCTGCTGCGCGCCCCCGGCGTCCCGGTCCAGGACATGCCCGACCGCGGCCTCGACCACGGCGCCTACGTCCCGCTCGTCGAGATGTACCCGGACGCCGACATCCCCGTCCTCCAGGTCTCCCTGCCGACCCTCGACCCGGTCCGCCTGATGGACATCGGCCGCAAGCTCGCCCCCCTGCGCGACGAGGGCGTGCTGATCGTCGGCTCCGGCTTCTTCACCCACAACCTCGCCGCCCTGCGGTACACCGGCGGCGGCGTGCCGAGCTGGTCCTCCGAGTTCGACGACTGGGGCCGGCGCGCCCTGGAGGCCCGCGACTGGGACGCCCTGCTCGACTTCCTCGACAAGGCCCCGGCCGGCCGCTACGCCCACCCGCGCACCGAGCACTTCGCCCCGCTCTTCGTCACGATGGGCGCCGCCGAGGCGGGCGGCGAGCCGGCCGCGCAGAAGTCCGTGACCTCCGTGATCGACGGGTTCTGGATGGGCATGGCGAAGCGGTCGGTGCAGTTCGGCTGAGGCTGCGCCCGGGGTGGACGCCGACGGCGGAGTCGGGGGCGGAGTCCGAGCCGGGGGCGGGGCGGAGTCCGGGTCGGGGGCGGAGTCCGAGTCTGGGGCCAGGTCAGGGGCGGAGCCCGGGTCGAGGGCCTGCGATGGCGGGTGCCGCGTGTCGGCTGCCGCGGGGCGGTGGGTGGCCTGCGCGGTCTCCGCCCGGTAAGGGCCGGATATGGCCTAGCTCAGTATTTGCTGTGATTCCGCTCGCGTGGCAACCATCGGGCGGCGCGACCCGTCTTCCGGGTCGGGAGGGCGGTCGAGGACGACGGAGATCCTCCTCGACTCCCGTCCTGACCTGCGTCTCTGCAGGTTCGGCGGCCCCTCTCGCCCCATGCGGCGAGACAGGGTACTGCATGATCAGAAAAATCGGAGGGCAGGTTGGGAATTCTGTCCGGATTCCAGTCGTTGTTTCCATCGGACGCAGGGCAGCCGAGGAGAGTCCCTTCACAGTCCCCCGAGTGCTGAGCGCCCACAGGACCACCTGCCAGCCCACCATCGCAAGGGAGCACGCATGGTAACCCGTGCCGTCGCCCGTCGTCAGTCCGCCTCCGGCGAGACGGCCGACTCGGCAAGCAGGCTTCGCGCACACGGCGGTGAGATCGCCGACCGTGACCTGGTCGGCATGTACCTCGACGAGATCGCGCGTACGCCGCTGCTCGACGCCGCCAAGGAGGTCGAGCTGTCCCAGACCATAGAGGCGGGTGTGTTCGCGCGGCAGGTCCTCGACGGCGAGGAGGAGTCCGCGTCGGACGCCACCCGTGAGGAACTGGAGGCGCTGGTCGCCGCCGGCGAGCGGGCCAAGGACGTCTTCATCCGCTCCAACCTCCGCCTGGTCGTCGCCGTGGCCCGGCGCTATCCGCGCAGCGGCCTGCCCCTGCTGGACCTGATCCAGGAGGGCAACGCCGGCCTGGTGCGCGCGGTCGAGAAGTTCGACTACCGCAAGGGCTTCAAGTTCTCGACGTACGCCACCTGGTGGATCCGTCAGGCCATCACCCGCTCCATCGCCGACCAGTCCCGCACGATCCGGCTCCCCGTCCACCTGGTGGAGGAACTGGGCCGCATCCGCCGCATCCAGCGCGAGTTCAACCGCGAGCACGGCCGCGAGCCGGAGCCCGCGGAGATCGCGGCCGAGCTGGGCTCCACCCCGGAGCGCGTCACGGACGTCCTCGACTGGGCCCGCGACCCCGTGTCGCTGAACATGGCGGTGGACGACCAGGGCGAGACCCAGTTCGGCGACCTGCTGGAGGACACCTCCGCGGTCTCCCCCGAGCAGTCCGTCCTGACCCTGCTGCGCAGCGAGGAACTGGACGACCTGATCGGTCGCCTGGACCAGCGCACGGCCTCCATCATCAAGATGCGCTACGGCATCGAGGACGGCCGCGAGCGCACCCTGACCGAGGTCGGCAAGGAGCACGGCCTGACCCGCGAGCGCATCCGCCAGATCGAGAAGCACGCGCTGCTCGAACTGAAGAAGCTCGCGCGGGACACCGGATTCGACGCGGCCGCGTAACGGCCGTACGCCGCTCCCGTGAGGAGCGGCGTACGGGACTGGGGGCGGCATACAAGAGGGGGCGTTCACAGGACAGGAGGGGGCGGCTGCGGAGTCGTGTGCGCGCTGCGCGCGGAGTGCGAGGTGTGCGCGCTGCGGAGGGTGTGGGTGGTTGTGGGCGTGCGCTGCCCGGGACCGCGCACGCCGGTGGCGAAAGACGGCGCAAACATGGCGTGGTCCTGTCGCTTCAACGCCCGGGCCCGCGGGAACAACCCAAGCGGGCCCAGCGCAAGCCCCCCGGGAACCCGGACCGCACTCCCCAGAGCGTCTGACACACCGCCCGCCCGACACACCCGACATCCGCACCGCACGGCAGCCGATCCAGCGCCGCCGGCCGTCCCCACGCGAACCACGTCCCGACGCACCATCCCCCCCGGCGCCGGGACCTTCCGAAGCCGGGCTCCGGCACCCATCCCCCCTGGGTGCCGGAGCCCGGCTCTCTCGTGTGCGCGACGGCTGTCCCCGTGGCCATTCCTGTCCTGGTCTGCGCGGTCGGCTCACGACGGTCGGTGCGCACCGGGCGGTCGGCTCGCACCGGGCGGCTGGCGCGCACCGGGCGAGGAGAGCGCCGACTCGGCCAACTCCAGCCAGTCCGCGAGCTGTTCCTCCGTCGGTCCGGCGGGCAACTCGGGGTCGTGGAACGGCCGGTGGCTGAGGTGTAGTGGCTGAAGCGCAGTCGGGCTCGACAACGGTGCGACACGTTGGAACGGCGGCCCACCCCGTACCTGAACCCCGGGGTGGACCGCGCGGATGGCAGATTCTGCCACATGGGCATAGCCTGCCGGAATGAGCACCACCCCCAGCCCCTCCCACCAGCAGTTTTCCGCCTCCGCACCGGTCTCGTTGACCGAGCGCCGGAAGGCCGAGACCCGGATGGAGATCGCCCGGGCGGCGGGCGCGCTGTTCGTCCGGCAGGGCCTGCGGGCGACCCGCGCCGAGGACATCGCGCAGGCCGCGGGCATCGCACCCCGCACCTTCTACCGCTACTTCGCCACCAAGGAGGAAGCGGTCGCCCCGCTCTACGCCGCCGGCGCCCAGCGCTGGGCGGAAGCGGTCCGCGCGGCTCCGGCCCACCTCGGCGTCCCGCAGGCGCTGGAACACGCCGTCCGCCACACCCTCACCCCCGGTGCCGGGGTCTCGGCGGCCTCCTGGGAGTGGGTCCGCACCCTGATCCGGCTGGCCGACAGCAGCCCCGCCCTGCGCAAGGTCTGGGCCGAGGTGTGCCAGGCCTCGGAGACGACCCTGGGTGAGATCCTCGCGACGCGCCCGGCGCCCGGCGGACCCGCCACCGTCACCCCTGCCCTCCGTTTCACCGCCGCCGTCGCCGGCGCGGCCGTCCGCGTGGCTGTGGAGTCCTGGGCCGCCACCTCCGCCCCGGCGACCGGCCCCGAGGGCCCGGCGGCCCTGGCACTGCACAACCTCCGAGCGCTGAGGGGATTCGACTGGGGCGGGCAGGACCAGGGCCCGCGCCCCCGGGATGAGCCGAACGACACCCCCTAGGCCGCCGGCCGCCCGGCGGCGAACGGGCTGGAGACCGGCACCGGGAGGAACCGGGGGAGGGGGAGCGGGCGCCGGTGCCGTGAACCGATGCCGGACGCGCCCGGGTGTCAGCGCAGGAGGGGGTCAGGACTGCGGGGACCCGGGGTCAGGTTCCTCGGGCCCCGCCCTCCCCCTCCCCCCGCCCGCCCTCTCCCCGTCCCGCCCGGCTCAGTCGCCCGCCCAACTCCCGTACGCACTCGGCCAGTTCGCCAGGACCCCGTACGGTGAACTCGAATCCGGCCATCGCGAGCCGTACCGCCAGCCACTCCACGGGATCACCGGAGGTGCCCCGCAGGAGACAGCCGCCGTTCCCGTCGTCCTCCGGCTCCCCGAGCCAGGCCGGCACCCGCGCGGCGACCTGCCCGGCGGGCGCGGCGAAGCGCACCGCGAACTCGTACGTCTCCTGCCGCCGGTTGATGGACTGCCGCAGATACTCGGCGGCGTCCCCCGCCGGCAACTCCCGTGGTGCGAACCGCACTCCGGTCGCGAACGGCTCGCTCACCCGGTCCACCCGGAACGTGCGCCAGTCCGCCCGGTCGAGGTCATAGGCGACCAGGTACCACCTCCTTCCGGTCGACACCAGTCGGTGCGGCTCGGTCAGCCGCCGTGTCTCGCCGCCCTCCTTGTCGCGGTAGGCGAACCGCAGTCGCTCGTGTCCCGCGACCGTCGATGCCATCACGGTCAGCGTCTCCGGCGCGATGCGCGCGCCGTCCCCGCTGGTCAGCGGTGTGGTCGCGGCCTGCAAGGTGGACACCCGGTGACGCAGCCGGGAGGGCAGCACCTGCTCCAGCTTGGCCAGGGCCCGCACCGACGCCTCGTCCACGCCCGCCACCGCGTGCCCGGCGCCGGCCCGCAGCCCCACCGCGATCGCCACCGCCTCCTCGTCGTCCAGCACCAGCGGCGGCATCGCCTTGCCCGCGACCAGCCGGTACCCGCCGTCCGCGCCCTTCGTCGCCTGCACCGGATAGCCCAGCTCCCGCAGCCGGTCGATGTCCCGCCGCACGGTACGGCGCGACACCCGGAGCCGATCGGCCAGCTCCCCGCCGGGCCACTCGCGCGGGGTCTGGAGGAGTGAGAGCAACTGCAGCAGCCGAGCCGGTGTGTCGGTAGTCATACGGACGAGAATGCCGTACGACTAGGACACGATCTGACCTAATAGACTCCTAACTTTGCGGACATGACCTCCTCGGAACAGACCCTCACCCCTCGGCCGTCCCCGGACGACGCGCCGGCCCGGGGCGACCGGCGCCGCTGGTTCGCCCTGGCCATCGTCATGACGGCGGCCTTCATGGACCTGGTGGACGTGACGATCGTCAACATCGCCATCCCGTCCATCCAGCGGGACGCCGACGCGTCCGTCAGCCAGATCCAGTGGATAACCGCGGGCTACGCCCTCGCCTTCGCCGCGGCCCTGATCACCGGCGGCCGGCTCGGCGACATCCACGGCCGCAGGCGGCTGTTCCTCATCGGCATCGGAGGCTTCACGCTCGCCTCCGCGCTGTGCGGTTTCGCCGTGAACCCCGAGATGCTGGTCGCCTCCCGCATCCTTCAGGGCAGCATGGCGGCGATGATGGTGCCTCAGGTGCTGTCGATCGTGCACGCCACCTTCCCGGCCCATGAACGCGGCAAGGTCTTCGGTCTGTTCGGCGCCGTCGTCGGCCTGGGCGCGGTCTCCGGACCGCTGCTCGGCGCGCTGCTGACGGAATGGAACCTGTTCGGCCTCGAATGGCGGCCCATCTTCCTCATCAACCTCCCCGTCGGTATCGCGGCCTTCCTCCTCGGCCGCCGCTTCATCACCGAGTCCAGGGCGCCGAAGGCGCTGAAGCTGGACCTCGTCGGTGTCACCCTGGTCTCGCTGGGCCTGCTGATGCTGCTCTACCCGCTCACCCGCGGCCGGGAGCTGGGCTGGCCGCTGTGGGGGTACCTCTGCATGGCCGGCGCCCTCGTCGTCTTCGCCGCCCTGCTGTCGTACGAAAAACGGAAGGCCGTTCGGGACGGTTCCCCGCTCATCGAACTGTCCCTCTTTCGGGTGAAGAGCTTCGCCGCGGGCATCGCCGTACAGACCGTCTTCGGCGTCGCGCTCGGCATCTTCTTCCTGGTCTGGACGCTGTACATGCAGATCGGCCTGGGCTGGAGCCCGCTGCGGGCCGGGCTGACGGGGGTGCCCTTCTCGATCGCGGTGTCCGTGGCCGCCGGGATGTCGGTGCAGAAGCTGGTCCCGCGCTTCGGCCGCAAGGTGCTCCAGGCGGGCGCGCTCGTGATGGGCGCGGGCGTGCTGCTCTACCTGTGGGAGGCCCACCGGTACGGCCTCGCCATCGCCTCCTGGCAGATGGCCCTGCCGCTGGTCGTGATGGGCGCCGGCATGGGGCTGATCGTCGCGCCGCTGACGGACGCGGTGCTCTCGGAGGTGCCGCGTGAGCACGCCGGTTCCGCGTCGGGGCTGATCAACACCGTGCAGCAGATGGGCAACGCGCTCGGGCTGGGGCTCGTGTCGGTCGTCTTCTTCGGACGGATCGGCGACCGGCTGGCCCCCGTCCAGGTCGGCCCGGCCTTCGTGCACGCTTTCCAGTACGCGCTGTGGTGGGTCGCCGGGATCATGGGCGCGATCTTCCTGCTGATGTCCGCCCTGCCGAAGCGGCCGGCGCAGCACGTGGAAGGCGCGGAGGACGCGGAGGGCGACGAACTGTCCGCGCCGGAGAAGGAACCCGAGCTGGTGCCGTGACCGGGCGGGAGATGTCCTGACCCGCACGTCGAAGGGCCCGGCACCGATCAGGTGCCGGGCCCTCGTGCTGTCCGCCGACCCCACTTGCGCGGGCCCCTGCGTGAGCCCACGGTGTGGGCCGGAAGTCCGTTCATGCCCGAGCAAAGTCCGAACCTGTTTACATTCCGGAAAGCCGCGCGTAGCCTCGCAGTGAAACCACACGTTCGGGCATTACTCGGAAGTGAACGGACATCGAGGCGGAGGCGAGCGGGATGTACGCACCGGAACGGCAGCAGGAGATCCTCCGGCTCGCCCGTGACGGCGGCCGGGTGGACGTGCTGTCGCTCGCCGAGGAGTTCCAGGTCACGGCGGAGACGATCCGCCGCGATCTGAAGGCCCTCGACCGCGCCGGACTGGTCCGCCGCGTCCACGGCGGCGCCATCCCCGCCGGCCGCCTCGACTTCGAACCGGACCTCGCCGAACGCGAGGGCACCTCCGCCGACGAGAAGGACCGCATCGCCAAGGCGGCCCTCACGGAACTGCCGACCGAGGGCACGATGATCCTCGACGCCGGTACGACGGTGGCGCGGCTGGCTGCCGCCATCCCGCTGGAGTCCTCGCTCACCGTCGTCACGCACAGCCTGCCGATCGCGGCCCGCCTCGCGGACCACCCCGGCATCCAGCTCCACCTCGTCGGGGGGCGCGTACGGCACCGTACGCGCGCCGCCGTGGACGCCTGGGCGCTGCGCGCGTACGGCGAGATCCGGGCGGACGTGCTCTTCGTGGCGGCCAACGGCTTCTCCGCCGAGCACGGCCTGACCACCCCCGACCTCGCGGAGGCCGCGGTGAAGCGGGCCGCGGTCGCCGCCGCCCGCCGCGTGGTGCTCCTGGCCGACTCCGCCAAGCACGGCCAGGAGCACTTCGCGCGCTTCGCCGACCTGAGCGACGTGGACCTGCTGATCACCGACAGCGGGCTGAGCCCCGAAGACACCGCCGCCATCGAGCGCGGCGGCACGGAAGTAGTGCGCGCATGATCCTCACCGTCACCCCCAACCCCTCCCTCGACCGCACCTACGAGGTCCCCACCCTGGAGCGCGGCGAGGTCATCCGCGCCACCGGCGAGCGCATGGACCCGGGCGGCAAGGGCGTGAACGTCTCGCGCGCCGTGGCGGCCGCCGGACAGCGCACGGTCGCCGTCCTGCCCCTGGGTGGTGCGCCGGGGGCGCTCGTCGCCGATCTGCTCGACGCGCAGGGCATCGAGGTCGCGCCGGTCCCGGTCGCCGGAGCCACCCGCTCCAACATCGCGCTCGCGGAGTCCGACGGGGTGCTCACCAAGATCAACGCGCCGGGGCCCGAGCTGTCGCCCTCGGAGCAGGAACTGCTTCTGGACACCGTGCGGGAGCAGTCGCGCGACGCCGACTGGATCGCGTGCTGCGGCAGCCTGCCCCGGGGGCTCGCGCCCTCGTGGTACGCCGATGTCGTCACGCGGGCTCACGCCGGGGGCGCGCGCATCGCCCTGGACACCTCGGGGCGTGCGCTGCTGGAGGCGCTGCGCGCGCGGCCCGACGTGGTGAAGCCGAACGCCGAGGAGCTCGCGCAAGCCGTCGGCCGCCCCCTGGCCACCGTGGGCGACGCGCTGAAGGCGGCCGAGGAGCTGCGCGGCATGGGCGCGCGCGCCGTGCTCGCGAGCCTGGGCGCCGACGGGCAGCTCCTCGTGGAGGACACGGGCGCCTGGTTCGCCCACGCGCGCGTGGACGCCGTCCGCAGCAACGTCGGTGCCGGCGACTCCTCCCTCGCCGGCTTCCTGATCGCAGGCGGCAGCGGCCCCGGGGCCCTCGCCTCCGCCGTCGCCCACGGCGCCGCCGCCGTCCAGCTCCCCGGCAGCGTGATGCCGACGCCGGCCGGCCTGGACCCGGCGGCGGTGACCGTCACGGCCGAGATCCCGCTCGACCGCGAACTGACGGAGCCGGTGTCATGACCCGGCTCGCGCTCCGTGGCGGACGCCCCGGCACTCGGCACCTTGGCGCGCGCCCCCGACCGGCACCCCCAGGCGCACGCACCCCACCGGCCCCGAAGCGGCGGGACTCCCCGTTACTCGCCGCGGCCACCGGGCGGCACCACCGGCCGAGCCACGGTGCCGCCCCCGGGAGGCGGGGTTTCCCCGGCCCCGCCTCCTGCCCGATCCCATGCCCCCACCGCACCCCCGTCCCCCTTTCCGCCCACTCCTCCCCCCGGGCGATACGCGTGCATAGGAGCCCGCGATGAGCGACATGATCACCGCGGACCTGGTCGACCTCGACCTGTCCGCCGACACCAAGGAAGCGGCGGCCCGTGCCCTCGCCGAGCGCATGGTGGCCCAGGGCCGGGTGACCGACCTGGAGGGCTTCCTCGCCGACGTGGCCGCCCGCGAGGCCCAGATGCCGACCGGCCTCGACGGCGGCATCGGCATCCCGCACTGTCGCAGCGCGCATGTCACCGAGCCGACCCTCGCCTTCGGCCGCAGCGCCGCCGGTATCGACTTCGGCGCCCCGGACGGCCCGGCCGACCTGATCTTCCTGATCGCGGCCCCTGCCGGCGCGGACGACGCCCACCTCACGATCCTCTCCTCCCTGGCCCGCCAGCTGATGAACACCGAGTTCACCTCGGCGCTGCGGGCGGCGTCGGACGCGGAGACGACGGCGGCACTGATCCGCGGGGACGAGAAGCCGTCGGCTGCGCAGACGGCGGAGACTTCGGGACACGGCGCGGACGGTACGGCGGGCGCGGCCGGCGCGGAGCGCGCGGCGAGCGCCGGGAGCGCGGGCGCAGCCGAGGGCGCGGAGGCCGGCGAGGGCGCCGTGAGCGCCCCCAAGGACACCGCTGCGACGCCGGTGGCGGCCTCCGCCGGCGCCGCAGCGGTCACCACGACGGCGCGGGCGCGGAGCGCGTCCGCCCCGGACTCGGGCGAGCGGCCCTTCCGTATCGTCGCCGTCACCTCCTGCCCGACCGGTATCGCCCACACCTACATGGCGGCCGAGTCCCTGGAGAACGCCGGTCGCGAGGTGGGCGTCGAGCTGGTCGTCGAGACGCAGGGCTCGGCCGGCTTCACCCGGCTCGACCCGGAGGCGATCGCGGCGGCGGACGGCGTGATCTTCGCGCACGACGTCCCGGTACGCGACAAGGACCGCTTCGCCGGCAAGCCGACCGTCGACGTCGGTGTGAAGGCCGGCATCAACCGTCCCGCCGAACTCATCGGCGAGGTGCGCGAGAAGGCGGCGCGCGGCGAGACGAGCGCCCCGGCGTCCGCGTCCGGCGGCACACCGGTCGAGCGCGCGGGCGACTCCACCGAGGGCTACGGCACCAAGCTCCGCAAGTGGCTGATGTCCGGCGTCAGCTACATGGTCCCGTTCGTCGCCGCGGGCGGCCTCCTCATCGCCCTGGGCTTCGCGATCGGCGGCTACAAGATCAACAAGGCGCCGTCGGTGATGGACCACTTCGTGTGGACCCAGGCCGACAGCTGGGGCGCCCTGCTCTTC
The DNA here is from genome assembly GCF_042269865.1 of Streptomyces sp. NPDC055966. Classification (NCBI taxonomy): domain Bacteria; kingdom Bacillati; phylum Actinomycetota; class Actinomycetes; order Kitasatosporales; family Streptomycetaceae; genus Streptomyces; species Streptomyces sp. NPDC055966. Next base: position 226,295 of record NZ_JBHJYK010000003.1, on the reverse strand, counting down.
CAGATCGGCGCCGTGGCCTTCGGCTTCCTGGTCCCGGTCCTGGCCGGCTACATCGCCTACGGCATGGCCGACCGGCCCGGCCTGGTGCCCGGCTTCGTCGGCGGCGCGATCTCACTGACCATCAACGCGGGCTTCCTCGGCGGCCTGGCCGCCGGTCTGATCGCCGGTGGCGTGGTGCTGGCGATCCAGAAGGTGCGGATCCCGGCGGCGTTGCGCGGCGTCATGCCGGTGGTGGTGATCCCGCTGATCTCCTCGGCGCTCGTCGGATTCCTGATGTTCGTCGTGATCGGCAAGCCCATCGCATCCGCCCAGAAGGGCCTCACCGACTGGCTGAACGGCCTCACCGGCACCAACGCCGTCCTGCTCGGCGCCCTGCTCGGCCTGATGATGTGCTTCGACCTGGGCGGCCCGGTCAACAAGGTCGCCTACACCTTCGCCACCGCCGGCATCGCGGTCGCCAACCCCAGCGACTCCGCGATGAAGATCATGGCAGCGGTGATGGCGGCCGGCATGGTCCCGCCGCTGGCGATGGCCCTGGCCACCACCGTGCGCGGCAGGCTCTTCACCCAGACCGAGCGCGAGAACGGCAAGGCCGCCTGGGTCCTGGGCGCCTCCTTCATCTCCGAGGGCGCGATCCCGTTCGCCGCGGCCGACCCGCTGCGGGTCATCCCGTCCGCCATGGTGGGCGGCGCGCTCACCGGCGCCCTGTCGATGGCCTTCGGCGCCACCCTGCGCGCTCCCCACGGCGGCATCTTCGTGGTCCCGCTGATCGGCAACCCGTTCCTGTACCTGGTCGCCATCGCGGCCGGCGTCTGCGCCACCACGGCCCTGGTCGTCCTCCTCAAGGGCATGCGCAAGCAGACCCCCGAGTCCACGCCCGGCGGCCCCGCCGCGAACACCACGACCGCGAAGGGCACCAAGCAGCCGGTGGCGGCCTGACCGCCGGCCGCGCCACCCCGCCCCACACCTTGTCCCTTTAGGTCCCTTTAGTTCGCTGTGAGTTGTTCACGGCACCTGCGAGATACGTCACGGTCCGGGATCAAAGTCCCGGACCGTGGTGTGTACTGGGCGCATGCCTGAGCACGTCCCGACTCTCCAGCTGATCGGCGTGGCCGTCCTCGCCGTGGCGGCCGTCGTCTGGGCCGTCACCCTGCTGCGCCTGCTGGATCGCGCCGGTCTGCGGTCCCCCGTCCGGCACACCACGAGCCTGCTGCCGGCCCTGCCGCGCCAGACCCGGGTCGGCCCCGAGCTGGAGTCCGTCGAGCTGACCCCCGCCGAACAGGACGCGTTCGCGGGCCTGGCACGGCAACTCGCCGACGGCTGACGGCACAAGGCGCCCACGCCGGCCGCACGCGCACCGGGTGCACTACCCCCGGCGTACGACCCCTGGTGCGCTACCCGTGCCGCGCCGCCCGCCGCTCCATGGCGTCCCGCGCCTCGTCCTCCGACATGTAGACCTCGCACATGTGCCGTCCGTCGGGCGTCGCCGTGTGCTCGACCTCCCACAGGGAGATCTCGCTCTCGTCCGGCAGCAGGAACGCGTGCTCGTACAGCGCGTAGCTCAACCCCACGCGTCCGGCCCGCCCCGGGCGCCCGAACGCCTGCGTGATCTCGTGCGCCGTCGCCGTCGCCAGCAGCGCCGCGGTCTGCGCGCCGGGCCGGTCCGGATTCTCCGCGCGGCGCAGCAGCCGGCGCGCGTGGTCCGCCGAGTCGTCGGAGGCGAACACATGCCGGGGCTCGGGAATCGCCCACAGCCGCATCGGCGCGGGCAGCTCGAACTCCGGCGCGTCCGGCGGCAGCCCGAGCCGGGCCGTGGCCGTCTGCAGCTCCTCGTCGTCGACGTACACCTCGTGTTCCGGTGCGCTGCCCGGCGTGGGGTTGTGGACGAGTTCCCACAGCGTGACCGCCGAGCCGTCGGCGAGCAGCCAGGTGTGCCGGTACGTCTCCCGGTGCAGCCCCGCGCTGTGGTACGCGGAGTGCAGCGAACTGTCGTGCGCCAGTGCGCAGTCGAGCTGCCGTATCACGTCGTCGGGCAGCTCGAAGGAGTTCAGGGCACGGCCGAGGAGTCGCGCGAGATGCTCCTCCGGAGACTCGGGCGACTCGGCTGGTTCGTACGCTGCCGTCTCGTACGGAACGCTCAAGACATCTCCCGGCGTTGCTGCATGTCACCTTGTGGGTGCATACCGTAGCCCCTCGGTCGGACATCATGTCCGGGAACCGAGAAAACGTACGCCGGGAAAACGCGCGGGCCGCGCGAGAAGTTCCCGCGCGGCCCCACATCACGTCAAAAGTCGCCGCTCAGACGGCACTTCCGGCGGTCCAGGCGCTCCACGACATGTTCCAGCCGTTCAGCCCGTTGTCCGGGGCGACCGTCGTGTCCGGGGAGTTCTTCACGATCACGACGTCCCCGACGAGCGAGTTGTCGAAGAACCACTTGGCCTGGGTGTCACCCTGCGCCCCCTGCACGTCCGCGAGCCCGACACAGCCGTGGCTGGTGCCCGAGCGCCCGAAGGGCGGGTTGCCCTTGTTGTACCAGTAGTTGCCGTGGATGAACGTCCCCGACGAGGTCAGCCGCATCGCGTGCGGCACGTCCGGGATGTCGTACTCCCCGCCGAAGCCGACCGTCGAGCCGTTCATGCGGGTCTGCACGAACTTCTCGGCGATCACCATCTGCCCGTTGTACGTCGTGTGCTCCGCGCTGCCCGCGGAGATCGGCACCGACTTGATCGTCTGGCCGTCCCGCACGACCGTCATCGTCTGCGTGTTGGCGTCGACCGTGGACACCTGCGCGCGCCCGACGGTGAAGGTGACGGTCTTCTTCTGCACCCCGTAGACACCGTTCGCGCCCTGGACCCCGTCCAGGTCGATCTTCATCGTGACCTTGGAACCGGCCTTCCAGTACTCCTGCGGCCGGAAGTCCAGGCGCTGGTTCCCGAACCAGTGCCCGACCACCTGCTGGCCACTGCTGGAGTTGACCGTGATGTGCGACTGCACGGCCTTCTTGTCGGTGATCGCCTTGTCGAAGGTGAACGACACCGGCATGCCCACCCCGACCGTGCTGCCGTCGTCCGGCGTGTAGGTGCCGATGAAGCTGTTCGCCGAGGTGACGGTGGTGAAGATGGAATTGGCCGCCGCGGTACGCCCGTTCGCGTCCTTCGCGGTCGCGGCGATCTGGTACTTCGTCCCGCGGTCCAGCTGCTCCTTCGGCTTCCAGGTGCTGCCGTCCGCCGATATCGCCCCGGCCACGGTCTGCCCGGTCCCCGACACGGTCATCTTCACGTCCGTCAGCTTGCCGTCGCTGACCTTCACGCCGGTCGCGTTGATGGACGCGCTGGTCGAACCGTCCTTCGCCGAGATCATGATCTTCGCGGTCGACGTCTTGGGGGAGTCCTTGCCGCCCTTGTCGTCGGTGGCGTTGGCGCTGCCACCACAGGCGGTCAGGGTGAGGGTGCCGACCATCAGGGCGGCACAGGCCCCCAGTACGCGCCGCGCTGCAATGTCCGGCGTTGTCACGGGCTGCTCCAGGTTCATGTGATGTGCGTGATCCGTTCCAGTGCGTGGAGAAAGAGTGCTCCGGCACCCGGGTAGGTTCCCGCCGGCTCCCCTGAACGCCATCACGTGACAGAACCGCGACAATCCGGCCCCGCCGGACCCCCGCACCACCCCTACCGCTCCTCGTACAACTCCCCGTACGACGGCCACACTCCGCCCGGCCCGTCGACCGACTCGGCGGCCCGCACGCCCCGGACGATCGCGCGCGTCACGAGATCCGCGCCGGCGGCCAGGATGTCGTTGAGCGCCAGGGGATGCCCGTCGAGCGGGCGCGCGCCGGTCGCCAGCGCGAACACCGTGTCCCCGTCGTGCAGGAGGTGCACCGGACGCACGGCGCGCGCGATGCCGTCGTGCGCCGTCCCCGCCAGCTTCTGCGCCTGCGCCTTGGAGAGGTCCGCGTCGGTCGCGACCACCGCCAGCGTCGTGTTGAGCGGGGGCGGCGCGTTCCTGGCGGCGGCTTCGTCGAGCCGTCGGCGCGCGGCCGCCACCACGCGTTCCTGCGGATACTCCACCCGCCCCCGCAGCAACAACTCTCCGTACAGCGCCCCCGTACCGGTGTCCACCACGGCACCCGCGGCGTTCACGACCGCCAGCGCGGCCACGGTGACGCCCGAGTCGAGCACCGTGCTCGCGGTTCCCACCCCGCCCTTCAGCCGCCCCGCCACGGCGCCCGCACCGGCCCCGACACACCCCTCGGGCACATGGGCGCCCGGGGCGGTCGCCGCCGCGGCCTCCACCGCCGCGCGGCCCGTCGCCGCGTCGGGCCGCGCGCGGAAGTCTCCCCCGCGCCCCAGGTCGAAGAGGCACGCGGCGGGCACGACCGGCACGACGTGCGCCGGGTCCGGCCCCACCCGCACTCCGCGCGAGCGCTCCTCCAGCCAGGCCATCACCCCGGACGCCGCGTCGAGCCCGTAGGCGCTGCCCCCGGTCAGCACGATCGCGTCGATCCGCTGCACCACGTTGCGCGGGTCGAGCGCGTCGGTCTCCTTCGTGCCCGGGCCGCCGCCGCGCACGTCCACGGCGGCGACGGCGCCGCCCTCGGGAGCGAGGACGACGGTGGTGCCGGTGAGCCAGCCGTCCCCGGTGCGGGTGGCGTGCCCCACCCGCACCCCGGCGACGTCCGTCAATGCGTCAACTGTCATGGGGGCAAGTGTGGCCGCCCGGGCACCGGCGATGGCTCAGTGGGCCGATGCGCCGCCGCTCGCCGCACGCTCCCGGCCGGCCATGCGCGCCGTCAGCGTCACTCCGGTCGCCACCGCGCCGGCGCAGACGAGCCCGGCCGCGAGCACCGCCCAGTGGCCCAGGAAGGTGCAGCAGATCACCAGCAGCGCCGTGCCCGGCAGCACCAGCTGCTGGGCGATACCGACCTTGAAGTGCCGCGAATGCAGCGCCCAGACGGTCAGCAGATACAGCGCCGTGGGCAGGGTCACCGCAGCCGAGGCGGACAGCGTGGAGATGTGGGTCTTGCCGACCGTCTGCTCCACCGCGACCTCCAGGCCGGCGCCGATCGCCGCGGCCGACGCGAAGATCAGGTAGTGGCCGTAACCCCAGAGGAACGCCTGCCCGTTGGAGCGCAGGTGACCGTGGATGGGCACCACGAAGTAGATCCACCACGCGGAGAAGACGATCAGCAGGCCGCCCGCCGCGATCGGCAGCAGCTCGCCCAGCGCGCTGTGCTCGTTCACCGCCGACTTCACGGCGATCGTCGCCGCGGAGATCGTCTCGCCGAGCACGATGATGGTGAACAGGCCGTACCGCTCGGCGATGTGATGCGGATGCCAGGAGGTCGTGCTGCTCTTCTCGGCGTACAGCGGCACGCACATCTCCGCGATCGCCATCACGAGGAACACCCAGGGCCGGGCGGGCCCGGGCAGGACCACCAGCCCGGTCCAGCCGACCTGGCACAGCAGCACACCGCACGCGTAACGGAGCGCCATCGTTCTCTCCGCGCCGGTGGCCGCTCTCGCGGCTCTCAGCCACTGTGCGGCCATCGCCAGCCGCATGATCAGGTAGCCGAGCCAGACCATCAGGTAGTCGTGACTCTGGAAGGCCTGGGACACACCGGCGGCCAGCACCAGGACACCGGCGATCTGCACCAGGGTGACGACCCGGTAGAGGGCGTCGTCGTTGTCGTACGCCGAGGCGAACCAGGTGAAGTTCATCCAGGCCCACCAGATGGCGAAGAACTGCATGGCGTAGTTGAGGATTCCGCCGCCGGCGTGCCCTTCGGCGACGGCGTGGACCAGTTGCACGCCCGCCTGCGCGATCGCCACGACGAAGCACAGGTCGAAGAACAGCTCTAGCGGGGAGGAGACCCGGTGCGCTTCGTCGCGCCCGCGCGAGGTGAGCCGTCGCAGAGGCCCGGGGAGCCGGGGTGCGCCCGAGGAGGCGGGCGGCGGAGCGGAACTCGACGTCATGCCTCCCAGGACAGCAGAAATCCGCCCCGAAATCTTGTGAACGGATTCACAAATGCCCTGGCCGCCGGAGGCGGGGCCGTACCCTTGGGGCATGAGCACCGCCCCCGAATCCGAGCCCCGCGACCCGAAGCCCGCGCTGGTCTTCGACGACCCGCTGGACCAGCAGTCCTCGGACGACACCGACCGCGGATGGGGCGAGCGCACGGACGGTGACAGCGCCGCCGACCTGTTGCGCTTCCTCGACGAGAAGCCGCCCCACCACCTCTGAGCCCGCCGCCGCCTCCGAGCCTCGCGCGGCGGCGCCGCTAGCGTTCGTCGTGCCCCGACCCGCGCTGGGCGACCAGCGCGTCGCGGATCTCCTTGAGCACCTCCAGCTCGGTCACCTCGATGACCTCCTTCGTGCCCTCCCGCGCGGCCTTCTGCGCCGCCTGCCGGGCCAGGTACTTCGACATCGGCAGGACCATCAGGAAGTACACGACTGCCGCGGTGATCAGGAAGTTGAGCGTGGCACCGAGGACGGAACCCCACATGATGTGGATGCCCTGGTTGGCACCGCACGTGGAGCTCAGGCAGGAGCTGTAGTTGTCCAGGCTCTTGGTGCCGAAGGCGCCGACCAGCGGGTTGATGACCCCCTTCACGACCGAGTTCACGATGTTCGTGAAGGCCGCGCCGATAACCACCGCGACTGCCAGATCGACGACGTTGCCGCGCATCAGGAAGGCCTTGAAGCCCTGCCAGACGCTCGGTTCCTTCTTCGCGCTCACCTCGGGGACACTCCTCGCGTGCACAGGTTGTGGAACGAAACGCTCCGCAACCTACGGCACGGTGCGGCCATTGTGTCCAGTCCCGTCGCTCGATCGAGCGACTTGACAGCAAGCCGCCGAAGAATCGTCCCCGTCGGTTCAGCACAGCGTCACCGCCAGGCGGGCCGTGGCGCTCGCGCCGACGAGCCGGGCCGCCGTGGCGCGCGGTACCGACAGCACCACGAGCGCCCCGCTCTCGGCCCCGCCGTCCAAAGGCTCCGGAACCCTGGTCACGCGCACACCGCGCGCGAGCACTCGGGCGACGCCCCCGGCCGACGGGTCCTCCGCGGCGATCACGTCGACGCGGTCGCCGGGCCGTAGCAGCCGGACCGTGGCGGCGTCGGCGATCCGCACGGGTGCCGTCACCACCTCCACCGGCGCATGGCGCCGTACAGGGGCGGTGACCGGATGACCGCGGGGCTGTTCCGCGCCGTGCGGTGCGGTCGCCGTGCGCGGCCCGGCCGCGACGAGCGCGGCCGCGGTCACCGCGAGGCCGGCCGCGATGGCCCGCCGGCGGTGTCGTACGAGCCGTTGCAGCTGATACCGCCCGCCGCGCACCCACACCGGAGGGAACTGCGGGACCTCACACGTCGCGGGGGCGTCCGTGCCCAGCGGACGCGGGAGCCGGATGGGAGGCGGACAGGGGAGAGGAGCGGGAGGAGGCGAGGGCGGAGCGGGGGGCGACGAGGGGGACGACGAGGACCAAGGCATGGGAGACCACCGCCTGCGACGAGGAATTCGGCTTGCGATGCCACGATGGGACATCGCGCCGAATCCCGTCGGAGCCGGTGGAAGACGGACGGGTTGTGGACAACTCGGCCACCCGAACGGGGAATTCCGCCCCCTTGTCCACAGGCCCGGCCGTGAACCGGCCCCTAACCGGCCAGTGTCTTACGGCAGTTCGAAGCCCGGGTCCATCCCGCCGAGCGCGTTCCCGCACGGGCAGTCCCGCTCCCCGGTCCCGGGCAGCGCCGCCACCGCGTCGAACAGCACACCGCGCAACCGGTCCACGTTGGCGGCGAACACCTCCAGCACCTCCTCGTGCGAGACGCCTTCGCCGGTCTCGGCGCCCGCGTCGAGGTCGGTGACCAAGGTCAGCGACGTGTAGCACAGCTCCAGTTCCCGGGCGAGCGCCGCTTCCGGGTGGCCCGTCATGCCCACGACCGACCAGCCCTGCGCCTGGTGCCACAACGATTCGGCACGCGTCGAGAAGCGCGGCCCCTCGACCACGACCAGCGTGCCGCCGTCCACCGGTTCCCAGTTCCGGCCGCGGGCCGCCTTCAGCGCGGCGGCGCGTCCGGCGGGGCAGTAGGGGTCGGCCATGGAGACGTGCACGACGTTCGGCACCGTGCCGTCGGGCAGCGGCAGCCCGTCGAAGTACGTCTGCGCCCTGGACTTCGTACGGTCCACCATCTGGTCCGGCACGAGCAGGGTGCCGGGGCCGTACTCGGGGCGCAGCCCGCCCACCGCGCACGGGCCGAGCACCTGACGGACGCCGACGGAGCGCAGCGCCCACAGGTTGGCGCGGTAGTTGATGCGGTGCGGCGGAAGGTGGTGGCCGCGGCCGTGCCGGGGCAGGAAGGCGACCCGCCGGCCGGCGATCTCGCCGAGGAAGAGGGAGTCGCTGGGCGGCCCGTAGGGGGTGTCCACCTGGACCTCGGTCACGTCCTTGAGGAACGAGTAGAAGCCTGAGCCGCCGATTACACCGATCTCTGCGTTCGCCATGGTCAGCACACTAGCTGTCGGCGAAAGAGCGGGGGAGGCGGTGCCCGGAAACGCCGGAAACCCTGCCGTCGCGCGACGGCAGGGTGCGGTGTGAGCGGGTCAGGCGGCGGAGCTCTTGGCGGAGCTCGACGAGGAGGAGGACGGCTTCGCGTCGGACGACGAGGACGTGGTGCCCGACGACGTGGTGCTCGACGACGAGCCGGACGGCTTGGACGCCGGGCTGCTGCTCGACGTGGAGCCGCGGGAGTCGTTGCGGTAGAAGCCGGAGCCCTTGAAGACGATGCCGACCGCGGAGAACACCTTCTTCAGGCGGCCACCGCAGTTGGGGCACTCGGTCAGGGCGTCGTCGGTGAACTTCTGCACCGCCTCGAGGCCCTCGCCGCACTCGGTGCACTGGTACTGGTAGGTCGGCACTGTCTTCCTCCTGGCACTCTCACTCGATGAGTGCTAACGACGGTCCATAGTGACGTATTCCCGGGGATCAGTCCACCGTCACCGGCACGCGGTGACCGACGCCACGTGCGACGGTGACGTTCCGCCGGGGTGCGACCAGCCGCGATCGCAGCGTCACCAGGGTCGACAGCGCGAGCACGGTGCCCGCCGCCGGCACCAGGAATCCGGCACCGTTCCACAGCCGGTCCTCAAGCTGGCCGGCGACGGTGACGGCGGCCGCCTGCCCGAGCGCGACCGCGCCGGTCAGCCAGGTGAAGGCCTCGGTGCGGGCGGCGGCCGGCACCAGGCCCTCGACCAGCGTGTAACCGGTGATCAGCGCCGGTGCGATGGACATGCCGACGAGCAGGCCGAGCCCGGCGAGCAGCAGGACCGAGTGTGCCGTCCACAGGGCGGACGCGGTGATCGCGAGCGCCGTGTAGCCGGCGACCAGGCGGTGCTGGGGCGCGACCTTCCACGCGATCGCGCCGCAGACGATGCCGGACAGCATGTTTCCGGCGGCGAAGACGCCGTACAGGACGCCGTTCAGGCCGGGCTCGCCGATCGACTCGGTGAACGCCGCCAGCGACACCTGCATGCCGCCGAAGACGGACCCGATCCCGAGGAACGTCACGACCAGTACGCGCACGCCGGGCACGCGCAGCGCGGAGGCGTGCTGCACGCGCGCGTGCCCGGTCTCCACGGTGACCGGCGGCTGCGTGCTCTTCTGCGCGGCGAACAGCAGACCGCCGACGAGCGTCAGCGCGCCCTCGGTGACCAGGCCCGCCGCGGGCGTCACGGTGGTGCACAGCGCGGTCGCCAGCAGCGGACCGAAGACGAAGGTCAGCTCGTCCGTGACCGACTCGAACGCCGCCGCGGTGGTCATCAGGGGCGAACCCTGGAGCTTCACGCCCCAGCGCGCCCGCACCATCGGGCCGACCTGCGGCACCGAGGCGCCGGTCGGGACGGCCGCCAGGAAGAGCGCCCACAGCGGCGCGTGCGCCAGCGCGAGCGCCGTCAGGGTCAGGCCCGACAGCGTGTGCACCAGAACGCCGGGGACCAGCACGGCGCGCTGGCCGTAGCGGTCGGCGAGACGGCCGCTGTACGGCGCGAACAGCGCCATGGACACACCGGTCGCGGCCGCTGCGGCGCCCGCCGCGCCGTACGAGCCGGTGGTGTGCTGCACGAGCAGCACGATCGAGAGGGTGAGCATCGCGAACGGCTGGCGCGCGGCGAAACCGGGGAGCAGGAACGTCCAGGCGCCGCGGGTGCGCAGCAGCTGTCCGTAGCCCGGGCGGGACGACGCCGACGGGTTCTCCGCCGGCTCGGTGGTGACCGTGGATTCCACGGCCCGTGCCTTTCTTCCGCCTGGTAGCGCGCCCGTGCGGGGGCGCCGAGAGCTGTCCTCTTGCGCGGAACTGCGGTAGATACCGGTGCCACTGCGGAGGGCGTTCCGGCCGCCATACGGTCGCGCCAGCTCTGCATCAGACAGAGTTGGTTCGATCTGGGTGCCTTGATACTACAGGGAGCAAGGGCTTGTGCACCTGTGAAAACGAGCACGGTCGGGCCGGTTCACCTGTGATTGGCGCGCGTGTGAATCGCACGAAACGCACCCGTAACGCACGCCCTCCCCGCTCCCGTGCGCCCCGCGCTCACCGCCAGGCGGTCGCCCCGCTCACGCCCAGCCACCCCGCCAGCTTGCCGCCGTGGGCGACCGCGCGCAGCCGCCGTTCCGTCGCGTCGCGCACCGGGTCGGTGGCGACGACCAGCAGTTCGTCGCCCTGGCGCAGCACGGTCGTCGGCAGCGGAACGAACGATTTTGCATCGCGGACGACGAGCGTGACGGCGGCCCCGGTCGGCAGCCGCAGTTCGTTGACCTCGACGCCGTGCATCCGGGAGCCCTCGGGGATCGAGACGGAGAGCAGGTGCCCGCGCAGCCGCTCCAGGGGTGCGGACTCGATGCCGAGGTCCGCGGCCTCGCCCTTCTCGCCCAGCCGCAGCGTGCGCGCCAGCCAGGGCAGGGTCGGCCCCTGGACCAGGGTGTAGACCACGACCAGGACGAAGACGATGTTGAAGATGCGGCGGCTGCCGGCGACGCCGTTCACCATCGGGATGGTCGCCAGGATGATGGGTACGGCGCCGCGCAGTCCCGCCCACGACATGAGCGTCTGCTCCTGCCATGCCACGCGGAACGGCGCGAGGCTGAGGATCACGCTCAGCGGGCGGGCCACCATGGTCAGGGCCAGGCCTATGACCAGGGCGGGCCAGACGTCCTCACCCAGCTCGTGCGGGGTGACCAGCAGGCCGAGCAGGACGAACATGCCGATCTGGGCGATCCAGCCGAGCCCCTCGGCGAAGCCGCGCGTGGCGGGCCAGTGCGGGAGCTTGGCGTTGCCGAGCACCATCGAGGCCAGGTAGACGGCCAGGAAGCCGCTGCCGTGCCCCAGGGCGCCGGCGGCGTACGCGGTGACGGCGATGGCCAGCACGGCGATGGGGTAGAGGCCCGAGGCGGGCAGGGCCACGCGCTTGAGCCCCCAGGAGCCGATCCAGCCCACCGCGAGCCCTATGGCGGCGCCGACCGCCAGCTCCAGAAGTATCCGGCCCAGCAGGACGTACCAGTGCTCGACGGGCCCCGCCGTGGAGAAGGCGACGACCAGGATGACCACCGGGGCGTCGTTGAAGCCGGACTCCGCCTCCAGCGTGCCCGTCACGCGCGCGGGGAGTGGAATCCTGCGCAGCACGGAGAAGACCGCCGCCGCGTCCGTCGACGACACCACCGCGCCGATGATGAGCGCCTGGCGCCACTCCAGCCCGACCAGATAGTGCGCGCCCGCCGCCGTGACGCCCACGCTGACGGCGACGCCGACGGTCGCCAGGACGGAGGCGGAGGCCAGGACCGGGCGGACCTCTTTCCACTTCGTGCCGAGGCCGCCCTCGGCGAGGATCACGACCAGGGCCGCGTACCCGATGACCTGGGTCGTCGCGGCGCTGTTGAAGTGGATGTGCCCGATGCCGTCCTGGCCCATGAGGATGCCGATCCCCAGGTACACGAGCAGGCTGGGGAGCCCGCTGCGCGAGGAGATCCGGACGGCCGCGACGGCGACGAGCAGGACCAGGGAGCAGACGAGCAGGAGCTGGTCGAGGTGGTGGACAGTCAGCGGCGGTTCCCTTCCTTGGCCCGCGCGCGGGGCGCGCGGGCACACGTACACAAGATCCGAGGCTGCGGCACGCCGCACCCAAGTACTTCGTTACCTTACCTAACTCTTGACGCTTTCTTGACGCTCGCCGAGGCAAGATCGAACGTTCGTACACGCTGGTTCCCCACTCCGCGTCAAGCGGGACAGGGCCCTGCGCCTATGGTTGCTCCAGCGCTCATTCAAAGTCACAGCCCGACCTGCCGCTCGCGTTAGGACAGCAAGGACAGCGATGCCCCCGAATACCACCGCCACAACGGGTGACAAGCCCGCCAAGTCCGGCAGGAAGAAGGGGCGCAGAGCCCGACTGATCGTGCTGGTGCTGGTCCTGGCCGTCATCGGCGGCATCGCCTACGGGGCGTACTGGTCGATCAGCACCGTGCGCGCCTCCTTCCCGCAGACCACGGGTTCGCTCACGCTCCAGGGCCTGTCCGGGCCGGTGGACGTGAAGCGGGACGGCAACGGCATCCCGCAGATCTACGCGTCCTCCGACACGGACCTGTTCATGGCGCAGGGCTACGTGCAGGCGCAGGACCGGTTCTACGAGATGGACGTGCGCCGGCACATGACCTCCGGGCGCCTGTCGGAGATGTTCGGCAAGAGCCAGGTCAAGAACGACGAGTTCCTGCGCACCCTCGGCTGGGACCGGATCGCCAAGCAGGAGTACGACACCAAGCTGTCGGCCTCCACGAAGAAGTACCTCGACGCGTATGCCAAGGGTGTCAACGCCTACCTCCAGGGCAAGGACGGCAAGGACATCTCCCTGGAGTACGCGGCGCTGGGCCTCACCAACGACTACACGCCGCAGCCGTGGACCCCGGTCGACTCCGTCTCCTGGCTCAAGGCGATGGCCTGGGACCTGCGCGGCAACATGCAGGACGAGATCGACCGCGCGCTGATGACGAGCCGGTTCGGCCCGCAGCAGATCAAGGACCTGTACCCCGAGTACCCCTACAGCCGTAACAAGCCGATCGTGCAGGAGGGTCAGTACAACGAGCTGACCAGGACCTTCCAGCAGAGCGGCGCGACGGGCGGCTCCCAGGGCACAGGCGTGACGGGTGCGACCGGCGGCAGCACGGGCTCCACGGGCGCCTCTGCGGGCGCGACGGGTACGACCGGCTCCGCCACCTCGGGCGCGACGGGATCGTCGCTCACGAGCCAGCTGGGGGGCCTCTACAACGTCCTGGACAACGTCCCGACCGCCGTCGGCGTGAACGGCCAGGGCATCGGCTCCAACTCCTGGGTCGTCTCCGGGAAGTACACCATCACCGGCAAGCCGCTGCTCGCCAACGACCCGCACCTGTCGGCGTCCCTGCCGTCCGTCTGGTACCAGATGGGCCTGCACTGCCGGACCGTCTCCGCCCAGTGCCAGTACGACGTCAGCGGTTACACCTTCGCCGGCATGCCGGGCGTGATAATCGGTCACAACGCCGACATCGCCTGGGGCATGACCAACTCCGGGGTCGACGTGACCGACCTCTACCTGGAGAAGGTCACCGCGAACGGCTACCTGTACGACGGCAAGGTCCGGCCCTTCCAGACCCGCGAGGAGACCATCAAGGTCGCCGGCGGCTCGTCCAAGACGATCGTCGTCCGCCAGACCCAGGACGGGATGCCGCTGCTGTCCGACCGGGACGACGAACTCGTCCAGGTCGGCAGGAAGGCCACGGTCAACACCGCCGCGCCCGACCGCGGTGACGGCTACGGCGTCGCCCTGCGGTGGACCGCGCTCGACCCGAGCACCTCCATGGACGCCGTCTTCGCCCTCGACAAGGCCTCCGGCTGGAGCGAGTTCCGCCAGGCCGCCGCCCTGTTCGACGTGCCGTCCCAGAACCTGGTCTACGCCGACACCAACAACAACATCGGCTACACGCTGCCGGGAAAGATCCCCACGCGCTCCTCGGTGGACGACGGCTCCGTGCCGGCGCCGGGATGGGAGTCGAAGTACCGCTGGACCGGCTTCGTCAAGCAGGGCGAGCTCCCCTACGAGTACAACCCCAAGCGCGGCTACATCGTCACCGCCAACCAGGCCGTGGTCGACAAGGGCAAGTACCCGTACACGCTGACCACCGACTGGGGCTACGGCACGCGCAGCCAGCGCATCACCGACCTGATCGAGTCCAAGATCAAGGACGGCGGCAAGATCTCGACCGACGACATGCGGCAGATGCAGCTGGACAACAGCAGCGAGATCGCCAAGCTCCTGGTGCCGAAGCTGCTGAAGATCAACCTGGACGACAAGAACGTGCGCCAGGCGCAGAAGCTGCTGGAGGGCTGGGACTACACCCAGGAATCCGACTCCGCGGCGGCCGCGTACTTCAACTCGGTCTGGCGCAACATCCTCAAGCTCGCCTTCGGCAACAAGATGCCCAAGGAGCTGCGTGTCAAGGGCCAGTGCCTATGGGTCGACAAGATCGACAGCACCGGTCCGGTCGACGACAACACCAAGGTGCGCGAGTGCGGTGAGCGCGACGCCGACCAGGCGCAGCCGGACGGCGGCGACCGCTGGTTCGAGGTCGTGCGCGACCTGATGGACAAGCCGGACAGCGACTGGTGGAAGACGCCCAAGTCGGGCACCCGCCCCGCCGCGAACAACATGGACCAGCTCTTCGCCCGCGCCATGATCGACGCCCGCTGGGAGCTGACCGCCAAGCTCGGCAAGGACATCGACACCTGGAGCTGGGGCCGGCTGCACCGCCTGTTCCTGAAGAACCAGACGCTCGGCACCGACGGCCCCCAGGTCCTGCAGTACATCCTCAACCGGGGCCCCTGGAAGCTCAGCGGCGGCGAGGCCACGGTCAACGCGACCGGCTGGAACGCCGCGGGCGGCTACGGCGTCGTCTGGGTGCCGTCGATGCGGATGGTCGTGAACCTCGCCGACTTCGACAAGTCCAAGTGGATCAACCTGACCGGCGCCTCCGGGCACGCCTTCAGCGCGCACTACACGGACCAGACGAGCCTGTGGGCCAAGGGCGAGCTGCTGCCCTGGTCGTTCTCGGCCACGACGGTCGACAAGAGCACGAGCGACACGCTCACCCTGAAGCCGTGAGCACCTGACGGCACGCGATCCGAAACGGCCCTCCACGCACGCGTGGAGGGCCGTTTTCCGTGAGGGCGGCGCCCGCTCAGGCGCCTCGGAAACGGTGCACGCCGGAGGGCGTCACCACCGCGTGCACCGGCTTGTCGTGCGCCTCCGCCGGGACGTGGGCGACGACCTCCGTGTCGTGGAGCAGGACCACGAGGCGGGGTCGTACGCCCGCGCGCTCCAGGCGGGCCAGCACGCGGTCGTACGACCCTCCGCCCCGCCCCAGGCGCATCCCGCGCGCGTCCACCGCCAGCCCGGGCAGCAGGACCACGTCGGCGCCCGTCACCGCGTCCGGGCCGAGGCGCGCGCCCGCGGGCTCGAAGAGCGCCATCTTTCCGCCGTGTCGGATCCGCGCGAGGGAGTCCGGGCCGGTGTACTCGCCCCAGTCCAGATCGTTGTCCGGCAGCAGTGCGGGGAGCAGGACCCGCACGCCCCGCGCGCGCAGCGCGTCCAACAGCGCCCGCGTGCCGGGTTCGCTCCCTACGGAGACGTACGCCGCCACCGTGCGCGCACGCGCCAGTTCGGGCAGCTCCAGCGCGCGCTCCGCCAGCGCGCGCCCTGTCGCGTCGGCGTCATCCGGTGTCAACCTGTTCCTCACCGTGAGGAGCTCCCGCCGCAACGTTCGCTTGTCAGGCTCGCTCATGCGTCCCTCGTGTTCCACGGGTCGTCTGCGTCCTTCTTGATTGTTCAATGCGGTCATAAAGGGTCAACCAACCGGCACTACGGATTCCGTACAAAGAGCCGGTTAAGGTGGCGGGCATGACTCAGTCGCACCCCAGGATCAGCAAGGCTGTCATCCCTGCGGCAGGCCTCGGTACGCGGTTCCTGCCGGCCACCAAGGCCACTCCCAAGGAGATGCTGCCGGTCGTCGACAAGCCGGCGATCCAGTACGTGGTCGAGGAGGCCGTGGCGGCGGGTCTCGACGACGTGCTCATGGTCACCGGACGCAACAAGCGTCCCCTGGAGGACCACTTCGACCGCAACTACGAGCTGGAATCGGCCCTTCAGAAGAAGGGCGACGCCGGCCGGCTCGCCAAGGTCCAGGAGTCCAGCGACCTGGCGACCATGCACTACGTCCGCCAGGGCGACCCCAAGGGCCTGGGCCACGCCGTCCTGTGCGCCGCCCCGCACGTGGGCCACGAGCCCTTCGCCGTCCTCCTCGGCGACGACCTGATCGACCCTCGCGACCCGCTGCTCCAGCGCATGATCGAGATCCAGGAACAGCACGGCGGCAGCGTGATCGCCCTCATGGAGGTCGCTCCCGAGCAGATCCACCTCTACGGCTGCGCGGCCGTGGAGGCCACCGCCGACACCGACGTCGTGAAGGTGACCGGACTGGTCGAGAAGCCGGACCCGGCGGACGCCCCGTCGCACTACGCGGTCATCGGCCGCTACGTCCTCGACCCGCACATCTTCGACATACTCCGCCGGACCGAGCCGGGCCGCGGCGGCGAGATCCAGCTCACCGACGCCCTCCAGCAACTCGCCCAGGACGAGAAGGTCGGCGGTCCGGTGCACGGCGTCGTCTTCCAGGGCCGCCGCTACGACACCGGCGACCGCGGCGACTATCTGCGTGCCATTGTCAGACTCGCGTGCGAACGTGAAGACCTGGGCCCGGACTTCCGGGCCTGGCTTCGCAGTTACGTAGCCGAGGAGATGCAGCAATCTTGAGCAGCGCCGCGACCCGCCCCGCCGGCCCGGACCATCTGTGGTCGGTGGACGAGCACCTGGAGGACATCCTCTCCGCCGTCCGCCCCCTGGAGCCCATCGAGCTGCAACTGCTCGACGCCCAGGGCTGCGTCCTGGTCGACGACGTCACGGTGCCGGTGTCCCTGCCGCCGTTCGACAACAGCTCCATGGACGGGTACGCGGTGCGGGTCGCGGACGTCGGGGGTGCCAGTGAGGAGTTCCCGGCCGTCCTGGACGTCGTCGGGGACGTCGCGGCCGGCGCGGCCGACCCGGTCCGGGTCGGCCCCGGGCAGGCCGCCCGCATCATGACCGGCGCCCCGCTGCCGCCGGGCGCCGAGGCCGTCGTCCCCGTCGAGTGGACCGACGGCGGGCTCGGCGAGGGACCGGTGAGCGGCATGCGGGCACGCAGCCTGGCCCCCGAGGGCGCCGAGGGGCAGGTGCGCGTGCACCGTCCCGCCCGGGCACGCGCGCACGTGCGCGCCAAGGGCAGCGACGTGAAGGCCGGCGAACGCGCCCTGGAGGCCGGCACGATCCTCGGCCCGCCGCAGATCGCGCTCCTCGCCGCGATCGGCCGCGGCACGGTACGCGTGCGCCCGCGCCCGCGCGTGGTCGTCATGTCCACCGGCAGCGAACTCGTCCAGCCCGGCGAGGACCTGGCCGACGGCCAGATCTACGACTCCAACAGCTTCGCCCTCACCGCCGCCGCGCGGGACGCCGGCGCCATCGCCTACCGGGTGGGCGCGGTCGCCGACGACGCCGACACCCTGCGCTCGACCATCGAGGACCAGCTCGTCCGCGCCGACCTGCTGGTGACCACGGGCGGGGTGAGCGTCGGGGCGTACGACGTGGTCAAGGAGGCGCTGTCGTACGCCGGTGACGAGGACGAGGCGGGCGGCGGCGTGGAGTTCCGCAAGCTCGCCATGCAGCCCGGCAAGCCCCAGGGCTTCGGCTCGATCGGCCCCGACCACACGCCGCTGCTGGCCCTGCCCGGCAACCCGGTGTCGTCGTACGTCTCCTTCGAGCTGTTCGTCCGCCCCGCCATCCGCGCCCTGATGGGCCTGCCGGACCTGCACCGGCCCCGTACGCGCGCGACGCTGAAGGCGGACGAGGCGCTGCGCTCGCCCAAGGGGCGCCGGCAGTTCCTGCGGGGCGCCTACGCCGACGGCGAGGTGGCCCCGGTGGGCGGGGCCGGTTCGCACCTGATCGCGGCGCTGGCGCAAGCCGACGCGCTGATCGTCGTCCCCGAGGACACCGAGTCCGCCGAGCCCGGCGACGAGGTGGAGGTCGTCCTGCTCGGCTGACGCACGCGCGCGTGAGCGAGCGACGGGGCCCCACGGGGGTCCTGGCCCGGTGCGTGCGCCGACTTGGCGGTACCGTGGCGCGCACAGCAGGCCCGCGCAACCGCACTGTGACGGGCCCGGACCGGGAGCGGCACAGAGCATGAGTACGCAGGACGGACTGACGCACATCGACGAGGCGGGCGCCGCCCGTATGGTCGACGTATCCGGGAAGGACGTGACCGCGCGCACCGCCCGTGCCAGCGGCCGCGTGCTCGTCTCGCCCCGCGTGGTCGAGCTGCTGCGCGGCGAGGGGGTACCCAAGGGGGACGCCCTCGCCACCGCGCGGATCGCGGGCATCATGGGCGCCAAGCGCACCCCGGACCTGATCCCGCTGTGCCACCCGTTGTCGGTGTCCGGTGTGAAACTGGATCTGTCGGTCGCGGACGACGCCGTGGAGATCCAGGCCACCGTGAGGACGACGGACCGTACGGGCGTCGAGATGGAGGCCCTCACCGCCGTCACGGTCGCCGCGCTGACCGTGATCGACATGGTCAAGGCGGTCGACAAGGGAGCGGTCATCACGGACGTACGGGTGGAGGAGAAGACGGGCGGCACGTCGGGCGACTGGAGCCGGGCATGAGCTACCGGGCTCTGGTGGTCACCGCCTCCAACCGGGCCGCGGCGGGTGTCTACGAGGACAAGGGCGGCCCGTTGATCGTCGACGGCCTGACGGGCTTCGGGTTCGCCGTGGACGGCCCCCGGATCGTGCCCGACGGGGATCCCGTGCGGGAGGCCCTGCTGGCGGGCGTGGCCGCCGGGTACGACGCGATCGTCACCACCGGCGGCACCGGCGTCTCGCCGACCGACCGCACTCCCGAGGCGACCCGCGCGGTGATCGACTACGAGGTGCCGGGCATCGCGGAGGCCATCCGGGCGTTCGGCAGTCAGAAGGTGCCGACCGCCGTGCTGTCCCGGGGCCTGGCCGGGGTGGCGGGACGGACCCTGATCGTCAATCTGCCGGGCTCCACGGGCGGGGTGCGCGACGGCCTCGCCGTGCTGGAGCCGCTGCTGGTCCACGCCGTCGACCAGATCCGCGGCGGCGACCACCCCAGACCCACGAGCGGGGGTGCGAGCTGAACAGCCCCTACTGGCCCGTCGTGCTGGCGGACGGCGATGTCGTCCTCCGGCCGATAAGGCTGCGCGACCAGCGAGCCTGGCGCGAGGTGAACCGGCGCAACCGGGACTGGCTGCGCCCCTGGGAGGCGACCATTCCGCCGCCCACGCCGAGCGGGCCGATCACCCACCGGCCGACGTACCGCCAGATGGTCCGGCACCTGCGGTCGGAGGCCAACGCGGGCCGGATGCTGCCGTTCGTCATCGAGTACCAGGGGCGGCTCGTCGGGCAGTTGACGGTCGCCGGGATCACCTGGGGGTCGATGTGCTCGGGGCACGTCGGGTACTGGGTGGACGAGTCGGTGGCCGGCCGCGGCGTGATGCCGACGGCGGTCGCGCTCGTGGTGGATCACTGTTTCCGTGCCGTCGGGCTGCACCGCATCGAGGTCTGCATTCGGCCCGAGAACCGGCCCAGCCGCCGGGTCGTGGAGAAACTCGGATTCCGCGAGGAGGGGCTCCGGCCGCGCTATCTGCACATCGACGGGGCCTGGCGCGACCACCTGGTCTTCGCGCTCACCGCGGAAGAGGTGCCCGACGGGTTGCTCGCGCGCTGGCAGCGGGCACGCTCCCAAAGGGAGCGGCACATCGAGCGCCCGGCGGACGACGCGGATCCGTCGCGGAATCCGCAGAACACGCCGGGGAATCCCGCCTAGGCCCGCCGAAATTGAATATGTGTTCGAAATTGATCGGATGCTGACCGTCTCAGGGCATTGAATTCGCGACTGAGGCGGTCCTCTGATCGCATGGATCGCAAAAAAAGCTGGAAATATCAGCCAGATCGTGCGACACACCGGCCCAATTGGCGGATGGCCTCAGGCAAACCCCTCTACGGTGTGAGGCGTGAGCAGCAGCGGCCTCATCTACGCAGTCATTGTCGGGGCCTGGGCCGCCTACTTGGTGCCGATGTGGCTCCGTAGGCAGGACGAGCTGAACGAGGCCCGTCCGACGGAACGCTTCAGCACCGCCATCCGGCTGCTGTCCGGACGGGCGGGCATGGAGCGTCGATACGCCAGGGACCTGCGGGCGCGCTCCGCCCAGGAGGGGGAGCCGGACGCCGGTGACCCGGACGCCGCCACCGACTCGGTGGACGTCCGGGCCTTCGCCATGCCTCCGGCCCGTCGTCAGGTGCACGCGGAAGCCGGGGGAGAGTCACCCGGAAGAGCGGAAGCGGCACGCGGACAGGAGCCCGCACGGGCGCCCAAACCGGCGCCCGCGCCCCCGCAGCGGCCGGTGCCGGCCGCGCGGCGCACGGCCTCGGCACAGGCGGCCGCAGCGCGCGACCGGCGCCTGAAGGTCCTGGCGCGCCGCCGGCGCACCACCGTGATGCTCTTCCTCGGCTTCACGCTCGGTGCGATCGTCGCCGCGGTCGGCGGGCTCGCCTTCCTGTGGGCGCCCGCCGTACCGGCCGTGATGCTCAGCGGGTACATCGCGTACCTGCGCTCCCAGGAGCGCCGTCGCTTCGCCTACCAGATGGACCGCCGGCAGGCCGAGGTCGCCGCGCAGCGGCTGCGGGAGCGCGAGCGTCAGCCGCGTCGGCGCGTGTCGCCCGATACGACGAGCGCCGGCGCGGACGAAGCGGAGGAGGTTCAGGAGGCCGAGACGGATCCCGGTCTCTCCGCGCTCGCCGCGGACCGGCGTGCCCTGGTCGAGCAGACCGACCACGCCGAGTGGGTCGACCAGCAGCGTGAGCGGCAGCGGCGGCCCGGCGGGGACAGCTGGGAGCCCGTGCCGGTGCCCCTGCCGACGTATGTGACCGCGCCGGTGGCGCCGCGTGCCACGTCCGACGTGGACCTGGGGGCGCCGGACACCTGGAGCTCGGCGCGTTCCAGCTCGGTCGCGCCGGAGCAGGAGGCCGTCCACGCGCCGGAGGCCGGCGCCGACGAGCAGGCGCCTGTGGCCGAGGACAAGCCGGCGGGCGGCCGCAGCGACGCGCGCCGCGCCGCGTCCGCGCGCCGGGCCCGTGAGCGCGGACGCACGCCCCTGTTCGATCAGTACGAGGACGGCGACCGCCCGCGCGCGGCGAACGAGTAACTCCCGCACGCCCCTCCGGCGCGCTCCCCGTCGCGCGCCCCCTCCGGAGACCCCCGCCGTGACCAGTCACGGAACGGATTTCCAAGCACCCCGACGGGGATGCTAGAGTTTCACTCGTTGCAAGGGCCTGTGGCGCAGTCCGGTAGCGCACCTCGTTCGCATCGAGGGGGCCAGGGGTTCAAATCCCCTCAGGTCCACGCAGCATGAAGCCCCTGTCGGCAGTAGTCGACAGGGGCTTCATCGTATGTCCGGGCGCGGTGTCGGACCGCGTTCAGGCCTGCCGGGGCTCAAGCGGGCCTGGTGTGATCCGAGTTACCGGCTCAGGGCCGCTCAGAGCTTCTTCGCGAAGCAGAGGCTCTCCTCGTGGAAGCGGTAGTAGCCGAACTTGGCGCACGGCTCGTAGCCGCTCGACGTGTACAGGGTGACGGCCTCCGGCTGCTTGCTGCCCGTCTCCAGCACCATGCGGATCCGGCCGGCGGTTCGGGCGTCCTCCTCCAGGGCCGCGAGCATGCGGCGCGCGAGGCCCCGGCCGCGCATGTGCGCGACCACGTACATGCGCTTGAGTTCGGCGTCGCCGTTCTCGTTGCCCTCGTCGTTGAGGTCCTGGCTGCGCCAGCCGCCGGTCGCGACGGGGCGGTCGAGCTCGTCGTACGCGATCAGGTAGGCGCCGCGCGGCGGGTCGAAGTCCGTGGTGTCCAGAGCCGTGGCGTCGCCGTCGCCGCCGTAGCGCAGCTGGTACTCGGCCTGTACCTCGTCGTTGAGCGTGACGGCGTCGGGGTGATCGAAACGGACGCGGCGTATATTCATGCTGGGCATCGTACTTCTATGCAGGACGGTGTTCGTCGGACGGTGTGGACGGGCTCCGACCAGTGTGCCGGTATCGTGCCCTGGTGCTGACTGTGACCTCGGTGAACGTGAACGGGCTGCGGGCCGCCGCCAAGAAGGGCTTCGTGGAGTGGCTCGCCCGGACGGAGGCGGACGTCGTCTGTCTCCAGGAGGTGCGTGCCGAGCCGCACCAGCTGCCCGAGGAGGTCCGGGAGCCCGACGGCTGGCACGTCGTGCACGCCCCGGCCGCCGCCAAGGGGCGTGCGGGCGTCTCCCTCTACACGCGGCGGGAGCCGGACCGCGTCCGGGTCGGCTTCGGTTCGGACGAGTTCGACGGCAGCGGCCGCTACGTCGAGGCCGACCTGCCCGGTGTGACGGTCGTCTCCCTGTATCTGCCCTCCGGCGAGGTCGGCACCGAGCGGCAGGACGAGAAGGTGCGCTTCATGGACGAGTTCCTCGTCCACCTCAAGGAGCTGCGCGCGCGGGCCGCCGCCGACGGGCGCGAGGTCGTCGTCTGTGGCGACTGGAACATCGCCCATCAGCATTCCGACCTCAAGAACTGGCGCGGCAACACCAAGAACTCCGGCTTCCTGCCCGAGGAGCGGGAGTGGCTCGGCCGGGTGCTCGCCGCCGAGGAGGGCGGTTACGTCGACGTCGTGCGCGCCCTGCACCCCGATGTCGAGGGGCCGTACACCTGGTGGTCGTACCGCGGGCGGGCCTTCGACAACGACTCGGGGTGGCGCATCGACTACCACGTCGCCACGCCCGGGCTCGCCGGCAAGGCCGTCAAGGGGGTCGTGGAGCGCGCGGCCACGCATGCCGAGCGGTGGTCGGACCACGCGCCGGTGACCGTCGTCTACGACCTGTAGGCGCGGCCCCGCCCGCTGGTCCGTCGGCGGCAGGCGGGCTCAGATGGCGCGTTCGCCGGATTTCTTGGTCAGGCGGCGGTCGAGGGCCAGGGAGAGTTCCGCCTCGACCACGCTGCGGGCCAGGGGGCGCAGGCGGTGGAGGTCCTCCTCGGGGGCGTGGCGCAGGATCAGGTCGGAGAAGAGTTCAGCCAGGGCGTCGGCGTGTTCGCGGACTCGGGTGGCGGCCGTGAGGACCTCGCCGAGCGGGATGCCCTCGCGGACCAGGGCGGAGGAGACGTCCAGCAGGCGGCGGCTGATGTGGACGATCTCGTCGCCGTCGGTGCCGAGGTAGCCCAGTGCCATGGCCGCGGCGAGGTTCTCGGGGGTGACCTCGCCCTCGAAGCGGGCGGCGAGTTCCTCGGGCGTGAGCCGGACCGGCTCCTCCTCGGTGGGGGTGCCGACGCCGAGCAGGTCGGCGACGTCGCGGCCCTGGTCGAGGGCCTCCGCGAGTTCCGCGATGCCGTTCAGCGTGTGGCCGCGCTCCAGCATGGCGGCGATCGTGCGCAGGCGCGCGAGGTGGTGGTCGTCGTACCAGGCGATACGGCCCTCGCGCCGGGGCGGCGGGATCAGCTTGCGCTCCCGGTAGAAGCGCAGGGTGCGCACGGTGATCCCGGCGAGCCGGGCCAGCTCCTCCATGCGGTACTCGCGCCGTTCCCGCGGCCTTGTCCCCGAGTGTTCTGCGTCCTCTGCCACGTCCGCAGCCTATGTTGTACCGCCGGTAACTTTCGTGCCCCCGCCCCCTACCGCTCGGTACGGAGCTGCTCTACAGTCCCATTGCGCCAGTGTTCACTGGCAGGGTCGAAGGCGATGCGTGGAGGCTTCGGGATGGCCGAGCACGAGCATGTACGGGTGGCGGTGATCGGGTCCGGGTTCGGCGGGCTGGGGGCCGCCGTGCGGCTGCGCCGCGAGGGGATCACCGACTTCGTCGTCCTGGAGCGGGCCGACAGCGTCGGCGGCACCTGGCGGGACAACAGTTACCCCGGGTGCGCCTGTGACGTACCCTCCCACCTCTACTCCTTCTCCTTCGCGCCCAACCCGGACTGGCCGCGTACCTTCTCGGGGCAGCAGCACATCCGTGCCTACCTGGAGCACGTCACCGACCTTTTCGGACTGCGCCCGCACCTTCGCCTCGACTCCGAGGTCAAGCTGATGACCTGGGACACCGAGAACCTGCGGTGGACCATCGAGACCACGCGCGGCTCGCTGACCGCCGACGTCGTCGTCTCCGCCACCGGACCGCTGTCCGACCCGAAGATCCCCGGGATCCCGGGCCTGGAGTCCTTCCCCGGCAAGGTGTTCCACTCCGCCCGCTGGGACCACGACTACGACCTGCGCGGCAAGCGCGTCGCGGTGGTCGGCACCGGGGCCTCCGCGATCCAGATCGTGCCCACGATCCAGCCGCAGGTCGGCCGGCTGACCCTCTTCCAGCGCACGCCGCCGTGGGTGATGCCCCGAGTGGACCGCGCCATCAGCGGCGTCGAGCGCGGACTGCACCGGCTGCTCCCGTTCACGACCCAGGTGCGGCGCGGACTGCTGTGGGGCATCCGGGAGCTTCAGGTCCAGGCGTTCACCAAGCACCCCGACGAACTCGGCCTGGTCGAACAGCTCGCCAAGCGCAACATGGCCCGCGCGATCAAGGACCCGGCCCTGCGCGCCAAGCTCACGCCCGACTACCGCATCGGCTGCAAGCGGATCCTGCTGTCCAGCGCGTACTACCCGGCGCTGGCCAGGCCGAACGTGGACGTCGTCGCCAGCGGGCTCGGCGAGATCCGCGGATCGACGCTCGTGGCGGCCGACGGCACCGAGGCCGAGGCCGAGGCCGACGCGATCGTCTTCGGGACGGGCTTCCACGTCACGGACATGCCGATCGCCGAGCGGGTGGTCGGCGCGGCGGGCGACACGCTCGCGGACTCCTGGAAGAACGGCATGCGGGCGCTGCGCGGTGCCACCGCCGCCGGGTTCCCGAACTTCATGACGATCATCGGGCCCAACACCGGCCTCGGGAACTCCTCCATGATCCTCATGATCGAGTCCCAGCTGAACTACATGGCCGACTATCTGCGCCAGCTCGACGTCCTCGGCGGCCGCACCGCCCTGGACGCCCGGCCCGCCGCCGTCGAGTCCTGGAACCACCGGGTCCAGGAGCGCATGAAGCGGACGGTGTGGAACACCGGCGGCTGCACCAGCTGGTACCTGGACGCGAGCGGCCGCAACACCACGATCTGGCCCGGCACGACGTCCGAGTTCCGCAGCGCGACCCGGCGCGTGGACCTGGCGGAGTACGAGGTCGTCCGGAACGCCGACGGCAAGCCGGCCGGTACGGCCGTGCGGCGGACGCCGGCCGCCGTCGTGGAGAGCGAGGGCGCCGCATGAGCCGGACCGCCCCCGCGCCCGCCCCTGTCACCGGCGGCCGCTACGCCCCGCCCGCCCCCGCCCACGAACTCACCGTCGTCTCCGCCGACGGCGCGCCCCTGCACGTCGAGGTGCACGGCCCCGAGAACGCGCCCCCGATCGTCCTCTCTCACGGCTGGACCTGCTCGACCGCCTTCTGGGCGGCGCAGATACGGGACCTGGCGAGGGACCACCGGGTGATCGCGTACGACCAGAGGGGGCACGGGCGCAGCCCCGCGAGCCCCGCGTGCACCACCCGGGCGCTGGCGGACGATCTCGAAGCCGTGCTCGCGCGGACGCTCGCACGCGGGGAGAAGGCCCTGATCGTCGGCCACTCCATGGGCGGCATGACGGTCATGGCCGCGGCCACGCGCCCCCGCTTCCAGGAGCACGCCGCCGCCGTCCTGCTGTGCAGCACGGGCAGTTCGCGGCTGGTCGCGGAGTCGCGCGTGGTGCCTATGCGCGCCGGGGGCGTGCGCACCTGGATCACCGGGCACATCCTGGGCTCGCGCGCTCCCCTCGGGCCGGTCACGCCGGTTGCGAAGAGCGTCCTCAAGTACGCCACCATGGGCGCCGGTTCCGCCCCGCACATGGTGGAGGCGTGCGCCCGGATCGTGCACGCCTGCCCGCGCGCCGTACGCCATGCGTGGGCCGGGGTGCTGGCGGCGCTCGATCTCGACCACGGCGTACGGGAGTTGCACACGCCCACCGCGATCGTGCACGGCGCGTCCGACCGGCTCACGCCTGCGGTGCACGCCCGCGCGCTGGCCGCCGCGCTGCCGGAATGCGTCGGTCTCACCGAGCTGACCGGCGTCGGGCACATGACCCCGATCGAGGCCCCCGACCTGGTGATCGGCAGGATCCGGGAGCTCGTCACCACGTATGTCACGGCGCAGATCAAGGAGGGCGCATGAGCAGGGTCAGCCTCGAAGGGCAGGTCGCGGTCGTCACGGGGGCGGCGCGCGGCGTCGGTGAGCTGCTGGCGCGCAAGCTCTCGGCACGCGGCGCGAAGGTCGCGCTGGTCGGGCTGGAGGAGGAGGCGCTCAAGGAGGTCTCCGGGCGGCTGCACAGCGACAGCGCGTACTGGTACGCCGACGTCACCGACCACGAGGCGATGGGCCGGGTCGCACGGGAGGTGAAGGAGCGGTTCGGGAAGGTGGACATCGTGGTCGCCAACGCCGGTGTGGCGACGGGCGGTCCGTTCATCGACTCCGATCCGCAGGCCTGGCGGCGGGTGATCGAGGTCAACCTGATCGGTTCGGCGGTGACCGCGCGCGCGTTCCTGCCGGTGCTGGTCGAGAGCAGGGGCTATCTGCTCCAGATCGCCTCGCTCGCCGCGATCACGCCCGCGCCGATGATGACGGCGTACTGCGCCTCCAAGTCGGGCGTGGAGGCGTACGCGCACAGTCTGCGCGCCGAGGTCGGCTACCAGGGCGTGCGCGTCGGCGTCGGCTACCTGTCGTGGACGGACACCGACATGGTGCGCGGTGCCGACCAGGACGACGTGATGCGGGAGTTGCGCCAGCGGCTGCCGTGGCCGTCGAACAAGACGTACCCGCTGGGCCCCGCCGTGGACCGGATCGTGGAGGGCATCGAGCGGCGCTCGGCGCACGTGTACGGACAGTGGTGGCTGCGCGGCATGCAGGGGGTGCGCGGATATCTGCCGGCGCTCATCGGGACCGTGGGGCAGCGCGAGATGAAGCGGTTCGCGCCCCGGTTGCAGGGGATGAGCTCGGGGCTCGTGGGCGCGGGCGGCGCGGCCGACGACGCGGCGCGGGCTACGCACCGTAACTGATCCACATGCGTTGCCCGGTCCGCCGTGTGAGTCTGGTCGAGGCCCCAGCGGGGCCGTTCCCCCGATTTCCCTCTCACTCACCACAGGAGTGAACCCTCATGGGTATGAAGGACCAGTCCCGGAACAAGGCCGGCGAACCGAAGCAGCGGGCGAAGGGCAAGGGCGACCAGGCCCGTCAGCAGGCCGGGCAGCGCGGTAAGCAGCAGGCGCCGCCCGAGCGGGGACTCAAGCACGAGAACATGCGTGACATCGAGGACTCGGACCAGGAGATGAAGGACCGGTTCGACCGGGACTACGACGCGTAGCCGCTGCGCTCGGCTTCGGCCGGCTGTTCGGCGCGGGGCACCCTCCTTCTGGAGGGTGCCCCGCGCTCCTTATTGACGGCCCCCTTGCCGACTGTTCCTCGGCGGCAGTTTCGGGCGGGAGCGGTTCGGGACGTCGCTGTAGTCCGGGGGGATGGCCGCGGGGGTGGTGGTCAGGAGGTCCAGGGCGAGTTGGATCGCGTCGTCCATCTGGGCGTGGCGGCCCTCGGCCCAGTCCAGGGGGGTGCGCATGATCTCCAGGTCGGGGGCGACGCCGTGGTTCTCCACGGACCAGCCGTAGGCGTCGAACCAGGCCGCGTTCATCGGGACCGTGATGACCGTGCCGTCGCCCAGCCGGTGGCGGCCGGTCATGCCGACCACGCCGCCCCAGGTGCGCTGGCCGACCACCGGGCCGAGCCTGAGCAGCTTGAAGGCGGCCGTGATCATGTCGCCGTCCGAGGAGGTCGCCTCGTCGGCGAGGGCCACCACCGGACCCCGTGGCGCGTTCGAGGTGTACGACACCGGCTGGGCGTCCCGGGTCAGGTCCCAGCCCAGGATCGTCCGGGTCAGCTTCTCGATGACGAGTTCGCTGATGTGCCCGCCCGCGTTGCCCCGCACGTCCACGATCAGCGCGGGCCGGGACACCTCCATGCGCAGGTCGCGGTTGAACTGGGCCCAGCCGGAGCCGCCCATGTCGGGGATGTGCAGATAGCCGCACTTGCCGCCGCTCAACTCCCGTACGACGCCGCGGCGTTTGGCGACCCAGTCCTGGTAGCGCAGGGGGCGGTCGTCGACGAGCGGGACGACCGCGACCCGCCGGGCCCGGTCCGCGCCCCCTTCCGCGGGCACGAACGTCAGCTCCACGGTTGTTCCGCCGGCGCCGGCGAGGAGCGGATACGGCCCGGTCACCGGGTCGACCGGGCGGCCGTCGACATGGGTGAGCACGGCGCCCTCGCGGATGCCCGTGCCGGCCAGCGGCGAGCGGGCCCGGGAGTCGGAGGAGTCGCCGGGCAGGATCCGCCTGAGGGCCCAGCCGGCTTCCCGGCGGACGAAGTTGGCGCCGAGCAGGCCCTGCCGGCGCTGGTAGTGCGGCGGGCCCTCGTTGCGGCGGGCGGCGGTGACGTACGCGTGCGAGGTGCCCAGTTCGCCGAGGACCTCGCGCAGGAGGTCCGCGAACTCGTCGGGGGAGGCGACGCGTTCGACCAGCGGGCGGTACTGGTCGAGCACCGCGTCCCAGTCGATGCCGCACATGCCCGGGTCCCAGAAGTAGCCGCGGATGATGCGCCCCGCCTCCTCGTAGGCCTGGCGCCACTCGGCGGGCGGGTCGACCTCGTGCAGGATGCGGCGCAGGTCGATCCACACGGTCGTGTCGCCGTCGCCCGGTTCCGTGGACGGGACCGCGCGCAGCTCGCCCTCGTCCACGACGACCAGGCGGGTGGCGTCGCCGCTCACCGCGAACCAGTCCAGATGGTCGACCAGTTCGGACTTCTTGGCCTTGGTGATGTTGAAGTACTCCAGCGTCGGACGGCCGCTGGTGTCGGCCGGGTTGGCGAAGGTCTCGCCGAGCGCGCCGGAGATCGGCCAGCGCAGCCAGACCAGGCCGCCGCCCGCGACCGGGTGCAGCGCGGAGTACTTGGAGGCGATGACCGGGAACGGCGTGACCCTGTTCTCCAGGCCCTCCACCTCCACCGTCACCGTGCCGGCCTCGCCCGTCTCCTCGTCCTCGACCGGGTCGAGCCCGCCCGCGGCCGGGCGGCCCTCGGGGTTCAGCGCGAAGGGGGAGGGGGTCGCCGAGCTCAGCGGGACGAGGTACGGCCGGCAGCCGAGCGGGAAGGAGAGGTCGCCGGTGTGGACGTCGTACACCGGGTCGAAGCCGCGCCAGGAGAGGAAGGCGAGGTAGCGGCCGTCGCGGGTGAAGACGGGGTTCTCGTCCTCAAAGCGGCCGTTGGTGACGTCCACGATGTGCCGGTCCTTGATCCGGGCCAGCTTGATCTCGCGCAGGGAGCGGCCGATGCCCGGGTGGGACCAGGCGAGCCAGGCGCCGTCGGGGGAGAAGGCGAGGTCGCGGACGGGGCCGTTGACGGAGCGGATCAGCTCGGTCACCTGGCCGGCCGTGCCCCCCGGCACCTCGGCCCGCGCGCTCTCCCCGGCCTCCTCGCCCTCCTCGGGCCCCTCTGCTTGCGCGGAGCCCTCGGCGGCGGCCCGCGCGGCCGGGGTCTCCGCGGCCTCGCCGCCCTCCCCCTCCCCCGTGTCGAGCAGCAGCAGCCGCCCGTCGTGCGAGGCGATGGCGAGCCGTTCGCCGAGCGGGTCGCAGACCATCTCCAGGACCCGGCCGAGCGCGCCGGAGGCCAGCCGGTGCGGGGCGCGGTCGCCGGACGCGCGGGGCAGCTGGGCGATCTCGACGGCGTCCTCGCCGTCGGCGTCGGTGACGTACGCGACCTTGCCGGTCGTGCCCAGCATCTCCGGCAGCCGTACCCGGACGCCGGGCGTGTCGGCGATGGTGCGGGCCGGGCCGTCGCGGTGGGTGAGCCAGTACAGGCTGCCGCGGACGACGACGGCGCCGGCCCGGCCGGTCTCGTCCACGGAGATGCCGTCGACGTTCTGCGCGGCGGGCACCTGATAGCGGCGGCGGCCGGTGGCGGGCCCGGCGAGGCGGACGTCCAGCTTGTGCGGCACGGCGTTCGGGGAGAAGTCGTCCACGAGCCACAGGTCGCCCGCGCACTGGTAGACCACCCGGGTGCCGTCGCCCGCGGCGTGCCGGGCGTAGTAGGCGTCGTGGTCGGTGTGGCGGCGCAGGTCGGTGCCGTCGTACGCGCAGGAGTAGAGGTTGCCGACGCCCTCGTGGTCGGAGAGGAAGGCGACGCGGCCGGCGACGAACATGGGGCAGGCCAGATGGCCGCCGATGTCGGGCACGAGCTGCTCGCCGTGCAGCCACAGGCGGCCCATGGCGCCGCCGCGGTAGCGCTTCCAGGAGGCCGGTTCGTGCGGCGGGGTGCCGGTGAGCAGCAGGGTCCGGTGTTCGCCGTCGACGTCGGCGACCTGGATGTCGGTGACCGGCCCCCAGGGCAGCCGCGCGCCGGGGTCGCCGTCGGTGGGGACCTTGTAGGCCCAGGTGAAGTAGGAGAAGGGCTGGTCGTGCGAGGCGACCGCGAGGATGTCGCTCTCCCCGTTCTCGGGGGGCGTCCAGCCGCAGACCCGGGTGTCGGAGCTGCCCCAGTACGTCAGCTGCCGCGCGGGACCGCCGTCGACGCCGACGAGATGGATCTCGGGGTCGAGGCTGCGCCAGGTCGTGTAGGCGATGTGGCGGCCGTCGGGCGAGAAACGCGGGTGGCCGGTCTTGGTACGGTCGGCCGTGAGGCGCCAGGCGCGGCCCGGCGCGTCGAGGGGGGCCAGCCAGAGGTCGTCCTCGGCCACGAAGCACAGCAGGTCGCCGCTGAGGTGGGGAAGGCGCAGATAGCTCACCTCCCTATGCTTTTCCGGGCAAACGGCACGGGCAACTCGTACGCGGGAGACCGGCGCCGGTTTATGGAAAGCCAACAAGCGTGACCCAACCCACGTACGAAACGGTTTCGTTTCGCTCGCTCTCAGGGTATGTTCATGGAGTACGAAACAGGAGGCTCCGGAGCGGAAGGGTGAGTGGCATGACCGAGGTCGTCGCAACAGGGCGCCGCAGTCGGATCACGCCCGAGCGGGAGGCCGAGTTGTACGAGGCCGTGCTCGACCTGCTCCGCGAAGTCGGCTACGACGCCCTCACCATGGACGCCGTCGCCGCCCGTACCAAGTCCAGCAAGGCGACGCTCTACCGCCAGTGGGGCGGCAAGGCCGAGCTGGTGGCGAAGGCGGTGCGGCACACCAAGCCGGGCGGCATGGGCCTCGACGAGATCGACACGGGATCGCTCAAGGGCGACCTGCACGCTCTCACCCTGCGCTCGGACGACTGCGAGATGGAGCAGAACTCCGCGCTGATGCGGGGCCTGGCCATGGCGGTGCACAGCAATCCGGATCTCCTGCGGGCGTTCCGGGATCATCTGATCGAGCCCGAGATGGCGTCGTTCCGCCGCGTGGTGCAGCGGGCCGTCGACCGGGGCGAGGTCCGAGCGGACAACCCGGCGGTCGAGTTCATGATGCACATGATGCTCGGAGGGTTCGCCGCCCGCACCATGATCGACGAGCTGCCGCCGACGCAGGCCTTCCTGATGTCGTACATCGACGCCGTGGTCCTCCCCGCCCTCGGCGTTCCCACCGACTGATCTCTCTCCCCAGCAAGCCCACCTTCTGACGTCTCCGCTCACGTCGTCGGGCTGACCACCCCTGCCCTGATCAACCCCACGACCTGACCGGGAGTACGCCTCCGTGGCCACATTCCTGTACAAACTGGGCCGTCTCGCCTTCCGGCGACGGCACTTCGTCGCCCTCATATGGGTGGCGCTGCTGACCCTCGCCGGGGTCGGCGCCGCCTCCGCGCCGCCTGCCGGCAGCACGTCCTTCTCCATCCCCGGCACCGAGGCGCAGAAGGCTTTCGACCTGCTCGAACAGCGCTTCCCCGGGATGAGCGCCGACGGCGCCACCGCACGTGTCGTCTTCAAGGCGCCGGCCGGCGAGAAGATGACCGACAAGCTCAACAAGACGGCCGTCGAGAAGACCGTCAAGGAGCTGGGCAGCGGTTCCGAGGTCGTCTCCGTCGCCGACCCGTACGCCGGGCACGCCGTCAGCCGGAACGGCTCGATCGCCTACGCCTCGGTGAAGTACAAGGTCTCCGGGATGGAGCTCAAGGACTCCTCCAAGAACGCCCTGAAGGAAGCCGCGCAGCACGCACGCGACGCCGGGCTGACCGTCGAGGTCGGCGGTGACGCGCTCACCGCGACCCCGGAGACCGGCTCCAGCGAGGTCATCGGCATCGCGATCGCCGCCGTCGTCCTCGTCATCACCTTCGGCTCGCTGCTCGCGGCCGGATTCCCGCTGCTGACCGCGCTCATCGGCGTCGGCATCGGCGTCTCCACGATCACCGCGCTCGCCAGCGCCCTGGACCTGGGCTCCACGACCTCCACCCTGGCGTCGATGATCGGCCTGGCCGTCGGCATCGACTACGCCCTGTTCATCGTCTCCCGCTACCGCGCCGAACTGGCCGAGGGCCGCGAGCGCGAGGAAGCGGCCGGCCGCGCCGTCGGCACGGCGGGCTCGGCGGTGGTCTTCGCGGGCCTGACCGTCGTCATCGCCCTGGTCGGCCTGTCGGTCGTCAACATCCCGATGCTCACCAAGATGGGCATCGCGGCCGCCGGCACCGTCGCCATCGCCGTCCTCATCGCGCTGACGATGATCCCGGCGCTGCTCGGCTACGCCGGCCGCAGGGTCAAGCCCGCCGGCGAGAAGAGCAAGCTGCTCGGCGGCGGCCGTAAGCCCAAGAACCCGGGCCGGCCCAACATGGGCACCCGCTGGGCGAGCTTCGTCGTACGCCGCCCGGTCGCCGTCCTCCTCCTCGGTGTGATCGGCCTCGGCGCGGCCGCGGTCCCGGCCGCCTCCCTCCAACTCGGCCTCCCGGACGACGGCTCCCAGCCGACCTCCACCACCCAGCGCCGCGCCTACGACCTGCTCTCCGAGGGCTTCGGGCCGGGCTTCAACGGCCCGCTGATGGTCGTCGTCGACGCCAAGGGCAGCCAGGACGCGAAGGCCGCCTTCACCAAGGTCGGCGACGAGATCAAGGGCCTGAAGGACGTCGTCACGGTCACCCCGGCCGTGCCCAACAAGGCCGGTGACACCGCGACCATCACCGTCGTCCCCGGATCCAAGCCGTCCTCGAAGACGACCGAGGACCTGGTGCACACCATCCGCGACAAGGGCGCGGAGGTCGCGCGGCAGACCGACTCCAAGATCCTGGTCACCGGCTCGACGGCGATGAACATCGACGTCTCGCAGAAGCTGAACGACGCGCTGCTGCCGTACCTGGCGCTGGTCGTCGGGCTGGCCTTCCTCCTGCTGATCGTGGTCTTCCGCTCCGTCCTCGTCCCGCTGAAGGCGGCCCTCGGCTTCCTGCTCAGCGTGACGGCGGCGCTCGGCGCCGTGGTCGCGGTCTTCCAGTGGGGCTGGCTGTCCGGCCTGTTCAACGTCTCCGAGACCGGCCCGGTCATGTCGATGATGCCGATCTTCATGGTGGGCGTCGTCTTCGGTCTCGCCATGGACTACGAGGTCTTCCTCGTGACCCGGATGCGCGAGGCGTACGTCCACGGCGAGAAGCCGACCCAGGCCGTGGTCACCGGCTTCCGGCACGGGGCGCGGGTCGTGACCGCCGCCGCGGTCATCATGATGGCCGTCTTCTCCGGCTTCATCGGCTCCAGCGAGTCGATGATCAAGATGATCGGCTTCGGCCTCGCGATCGCCGTCTTCTTCGACGCGTTCATCGTCCGCATGGCGATCGTCCCGGCGGTGCTCGCCCTGCTCGGCAAGCGGGCCTGGTGGCTGCCCAAGTGGCTCGACCGCGCCCTGCCGAACGTCGACGTCGAGGGCGAGGGCCTGCGCACACAGTCCTCCACGGACGGCAAGGACACCGACCCGGACGGGGAGCGGGAGCTGGTACGCGCGTGACGTACCGCTCGTAGTCCGCAGGGACTACGAGGACCAGCCGGTGAGGGTGCCCGTGGGGACGGGGCTGCACCCTCACCGGCTGCTTTTGTTCCGGCGGCAGCTGAAAACGCCGTGAGCACGGCCGGAACGATGCCGTAGCGTGCCCCGCATGACGACGACCGCCACCGGCACCGGCGAGTCCGGTGCCCACCCCCGGTTCGCCGAAGCGATGCGTGCGCGCGGGCTGGAGGACGTCCTCGCGCGGACCCGGCGCTTCCCGGAGGCCACCCGGACCGCCGCCGAGGCCGCCGCCGCGATCGGGTGCGGGCTGAACCGGATCTGCAAGTCGCTGGTCTTCGCCGCCGACGGCGTCCCGGTGCTCGTCCTGATGGACGGCGCCTCGCGCGTGGACCTGGAGCGCGTGCGCGAGGAACTGGGGGCGGGCGAGGTCACCCGGGCCGACGCCGGTGTCGTGCGCGAGACCACCGGGTACGCCATCGGCGGCGTCCCGCCCTTCGGACACCGCACGCGCACGCGTGTCCTCGCCGACCGCTTGCTGCTCGCGCACGACGAGGTGTGGGCGGCGGCGGGCACGCCGTACGCCGTCTTCCCGGTCGAGCCGCAGGCGCTGGTGGCGCACGCCGGTGCGGCCGTGGTGGACGTGCGCGAGCAGATCACGTGACAGCGGACATCAGGTGGCGGTGAGAGTCCCGGTGACGCGCGTCAGCGTGGCCGGGGCGGTGCCGGACAGGTTGGTGAACAGGTTCGCCGTGACCGTCCCGCCCGCGGAGACGGTCCACAGGTCGGGTGTGCCGTCACCGTTGGCGTCGGCGGCCTGCAGGTCCAGTGCGGCTCCGGTGTTCCACCCGGTGGCGACCGTCCAGTTGTTCCAGTCCGCGCTGCCGTCGTCGTGGTGGTGCGCCCGGGGCGGGGTCTGTGTGACGAGGACGAGCCCATGAAGTCGTCGGCTTTCCGAGGGGGCCGACCGGCCCCGAATGGAGTCAAGTTACGGTATGCGTCACGGGAGTTCGCAGGGTCCCTACGGACTGTCCGACCAGGTCGCGCCCGGACTCTCGCAGCTGCGTGCCGACCCGTGCTGCTTCCGGAGCAGCAGGCGTGAACCGCCGTACGCGTGCGTGCGTGTGTCCGTCCGCGCCGCGAAGATGGCCGGGGACCACGTGGCCGGGGACCATGCGACAGCAGCCGGACGACGACAGGGAGCCGTCAATGACCGACAAGCCGACCGTGAGCGTGCTGGGCACCGGCATCATGGGGGCCGCCATGGCCCGCAATCTGTGCCGGGCGGGGCTGGACGTGCGGGTCTGGAACCGGACGCGCGAGAAAGCCGAACCGCTCGCCGCCGACGGCGCCCGCGTCGCCGCCACGCCCGCCGAGGCCGTGGCGGGCGCCGACGTCGTCCTGACGATGCTCTACGACGGCCGGACGGTCCTGGACACCCTGCGCGCGGCCGCCCCGGCGCTGCGCCCCGGCACGGTGTGGGCGCAGTGCACCACCGCCGGGGTCGACCTGGTCACCGACCTGGCGGGCTTCGCCCGCGAGCACGGGCTGGTCTTCTACGACGCTCCCGTCCTCGGCACCCGCCAGCCCGCCGAGGCCGGTCAGCTGACCGTGCTGGCCGCCGGGCCCCAGGAGGGGCGGGCCACGGTCACGCCGGTCTTCGACGCGGTCGGCGCGAAGACCGTGTGGACCGGGGACGACGGCGCCTCGGGCAGCGCCAGCCGGCTGAAGCTGGTGGCCAACAGCTGGGTCCTCGCCGCCACGGCCGCGACCGGTGAGGTGCTCGCCCTCGCCCGGGCCCTCGGCGTGGATCCGCAGGGCTTCTTCGACCTCATCGAGGGCGGCCCGCTCGACATGGGCTATCTGCGCGCCAAGGCCGCGCTGGTGCTCGACGGCAGGCTGTCACCGGCGTCGTTCGCCGTGGCCACCGCCGAGAAGGACGCCCGGCTGATCGTGCAGGCCGGTGAGCGCGGCGGCGTACGCCTCGACGTCGCCGCCGCGACCGCCGAGCGGTTCGCCCGCGCCGCCGCCCAGGGCCACGCCGACGAGGACATGGCCGCCGCGTACTTCGCCAGCTTCGACGAGAAGGGCGCGTAGCCGAGAAGGGCGCGCAGGCGCCGACATGACGGCCGGGGGTGCCAGGGCGCACCCTGGAAGCAGCGGTCTTCGGAGGTGGTCGTCATGTTGCAAACCGCTGTCGGATGGCATGTCGAGATGGAGTTCGTGGAGGACGATCTGCACACGCGCGCGGTGGCCATGGTGCGCTTGCCCGACGGCTCGGAGATGCGCGCGCACGGCCGGGCCAGCAGGCACACCGTCGACGCCAACCAGCCCAGGGTCGGCGAGGAGATCGCGGGTGCGCGCGCCCTCAACGAACTGGCCATGCAACTGCTCACCAAGGCCCACGAGGAGATCGACGCGGCGTCCGGACGGACCTCGCACCCGATCAACGTGTGACACCGGGCGGGCCCGGCGGCGCGCGTTACGCGAGCGCCGTGCGCAGCGCCCGTACCAGCGCCTGCGCCCGCGGGTCCGCCGTCACGCTTTTGTGGAAGCCGTTGGTGACGTAGCCGAAGGAGACTGCGGTCTCCGGGTCGGCGAACGCGAGGGCGCCGCCGCGGCCCGGGTGGCCGAAGGAACCGGGGGTGAGGAGCGGGGACGCGCTGCCGTGCAGCATGTGGCCGAGGCCGAACCGGGTGCCCACCACCAGGACCCGGTCCGGTCCGGCCGACCGCTCGGTGCGCGCCAGTTCCGTCGTCTGCGGGGTGAACAGGCGCGTGCCGCCGTCCACGTCGCCGATGAGGGACGCGTAGACGCGGGCCAGCCCGTCGGCGGTGGCGATGCCGTTGGAGGCGGGCAGGGCGGCCGCGCGGTAGGCGGGGTCGTTCTCGTCGGGGAGCGGGGTGATGGCGGCGAACGCCCGCCGGGTCAGCGAGTCGGGATCGGCGTAGGCCTCGGCCACCGCGCGCTTGGGGCGCGTCTTCAGCGTGCCCGCGGTCTCCGGCGCCTGGACCGGTCCGACGCGGCCCACGCGCGCGTGCTCCGATTCCGGCAGCCCGAGCCAGAGATCCGCGCCGACGGGTCCGGTGATCTCGTCCGCGATCCAGTCGCCGACCGGGCGCCCGGTGACCCGCCGGACCAGCTCGCCGGTGAGCCAGCTGTAGGTCTGGGCGTGATAGCCGTGGTCCGTGCCCGGCTCCCACACCGGCGCCTGCGCGGCGACCGCGGCGGCGCCCAGGTCGGGGTCGGCGGCCTCGGCGGGGGTCAGCGGGCGGTCCAGCACGGGTATGCCCGCGCGGTGGGCCAGCAGATGCCGGACGAGGGTGTGCTCCTTGCCGGCGGCCTTGTACTCGGGCCAGTACGTGCCGACCGGGGCGTCCAGGTCCAGTTCGCCGCGCTGGTGCAGGAGCAGCAGCGCGGCGGCGGCGACGCCCTTGGTCGCCGAGCGGACGATCTGCGCCGTGCCGCGCTCCCAGGGAGCCCCGTCGGCCCTGCCGTCGACGTCCTTCGCGCCCGCCCACAGATCGACGACCTTGTGCCCGTCGCGGTACACGGCCACCGCCGCGCCGCGCTCCCCGAGCAGCGCGAAGTTCGCGGCGAACGCCTGCTTGACCGGCTCGAAGCCCTCGGCCACTGTGCCGTGCACGTCCACGCCCACGTCCGTCGTCCCTTCCCGCACTGTCCCGTCGCCTGCGACAGTGCGTGCAACGCCGCCCGTGGGCCTGCGATTCCTCGGCGGGATCAGCCCAGAAGAATCGTTACGTCGATGTTGCCGCGCGTCGCGTTGGAGTACGGGCAGACCTCGTGCGCCGCGTCCACCAGCTGGGCCGCCAGGTCGGCGTCCAGGACCGGAAGGGAGACGCTGAGGGCCACGGCGAGGCCGTAGCCGCGCTGCTTGTTCGGGCCGATGCCGACCTTCGCGGCCACCGTGGAGCCGGTCAGGTCGTAGCCCGCGCGGTTGCCGACCAGGATCAGCGCGTTGTGGAAGCAGGAGCTGTAACCGGCCGCGAACAGCTGCTCCGGGTTGGTGCCGTCGCCGTCGCCGCCCAGCTGCGGGGGCATCGCGACCTTCAGCGCGAGCCGGCCGTCCTGGCTGGTGACATGGCCGTCCCGGCCGCCGTGGGCGGTGGCTTCGGCGACGTAAATGATCTTCGTCGGACGGGTGTCGACGGCGGAGTCCTCGGTCATGGCCGGCCTTCCCCGGAATGAGTGGTGCACAGATACATCGT
Source organism: Streptomyces sp. NPDC055966 (assembly GCF_042269865.1). NCBI lineage: Bacteria > Bacillati > Actinomycetota > Actinomycetes > Kitasatosporales > Streptomycetaceae > Streptomyces > Streptomyces sp. NPDC055966. The sequence goes on along the minus strand of NZ_JBHJYK010000003.1, from coordinate 187,891 downwards.
GCACAAGGTACTGGCCGGTAGGTCGGTGTGTGCCGTCAGGGTGGGCGACCGCGGGTAAGGCGGGATCAGCGCGCTCGGTGCCGGTCGGCCGCCGTGGCGGCGCGCTCGGCGAGGTCCCGCAACTCCGCGCGCAACCGCGCCACGTCCTCGGCGCCGAGCCCCGTCGTGGTGAGGAGCGCGCCGGGGACCCGCGCCGCGCGCTCCCTGAGTTCCTCCGCGCGCCCGGTGCACGCGACGAGCACCGAGCGCTCGTCGTCCGCCGCGCGCTCCCTGCGCACCAGACCCGCCGCCTCCAGCCGCTTCAGCAACGGCGAGACGGTCCCGTAGTCCAGGCGCAGGGCGCGCGCCAGTTCCTTCACGCTGGTCTCGCCGTGCTCCCAGAGCACCAGCAGCACCAGGTACTGGGGGTAGGTGAGCCCGAGGTCGTCCAGAAGTGGACGGTATGCGGCGGTCACGGCGCGCTGTGCGGCGTACAGCGCGAAGCAGAGCTGGTCGTCCAGCAGCAGCGACCCGGCGGCCTCTTTGTCGTCTCGGTCGTCTTGAGGCGTCACGCGCCCCATTCTCGCGGACGTGTGTCGCCGGTCGGCGTGAACAACCGGTCGCCTCCGGGGGCATAAATCGGAAAATATGGCACATTGGAGACAAAGCGGATGCGGGACTTCCGTGAAGGTGACTCAGTGTGAAAGGGCAGTCCGATGTCTGTGGTCGAACAGTACGCGCGCGTCCACATCGTCACGGAAGAGGACGAGGAGGATCCGGAGGCCGTACCGGTGCTGCTGCGGTACGACCCCGACAGTGATCCACGCTCGGTGCGGATCGACCTGCCCGGTACCCACGAGTGGACCTTCTCGCGCTCCCTGCTGGAGCAGGGACTGCGGACGCCGGCCGGGAGCGGCGACGTACGCGTGTGGCCGTGCGGCCGCGTGCAGGCCGTCGTGGAGTTCCATTCCGACAACGGTGTCGAGGTCGTCCAGTTCGAGTCGAAGGCGCTGCTCAGGTTCCTGCGGCGCACCTACACCGCGGAACCCGTAGGGACCTGATCAGCCGCCCGTCTTCAGCAGCGTCGCCACGATCGGCCCGGCCGTGTCGCCGCCGTGGCCGCCCGCCTGGACCACCCCCGCCGCCGCGAGGTCGCCCTTGTAGGCCGTGAACCAGCCGTTCGGCTTCTTCTGGCCGTCGACCTCGGCGGAGCCCGTCTTGGCGCCGTAGTCCCCGCTCATGCCCGCCATCGCCTTGGCGGCCGTGCCGTAGTCCGCCGTGAACTTCATGACGTCCTTCAGCTGGGACTGGGTCTTCGCCGACATCGTGCGCGCGGCCTTCGCCAGCGTGCGGTGGTCCACCGAGGGCGCGACCAGGTACGGCTGGTGGAAGGAGCCCGACTCGACCGTCGCCGCCACCGACGCCATGTTCAGCGGGTTCATCCGCACCGCGCCCTGGCCGATCAGCGAGGCGCCCATCTGCGCGCCGCTCTGCACCGGCACGGAGCCGTCGAACGACGGGACACCGATGGCCCAGTTGTCCATGCCGAGGCCGTAGACCTGCTGGGCCTCCTTCGTCAGGTCGTCGTTCGACAGCTTCGGCGCGAAGTCGATGAAGGCGTTGTTGCAGGAGGCCCCGAAGCTCTGCCTGAACGTGCCCTTCTTGATCTCGGAGTTGTCGTCGTTGTGGAACGTCCAGCCGGCGACCTTGTACGTCTTGGGGCAGGGGTGGGAGGCGTCCGGGGTGATGAGGTTCTTCTCGAACAGCATCGTCGACGTCACGATCTTCATCGTGGAGCCGGGCGCGAGAGAGCCCTGGAAGCCGACGTTGAAGCCGTGTCCGCTGTTGGCGACCGCGAGGATCTCGCCCGTGGACGGCCGCACGAGCACCACCGAGGCCTGCTTCTGCTTGCCCACCTGCTGCTCGGCGGCCGCCTGGAGCGTGGGGTTCAGCGTCGTCTGCACCGTGCCCGGTGTGCCCTGGCTCAGCGCGACGAGCGTCTTGTCGGACAGCTCGGCCTTCTGCGACGCCTTGCCGCGCACCACGCGCAGCTCGATGCCCGCCTTGCCGCCCGCGGTCTTGCCGTACTTCGCGCGCAGCCCGTCCAGCACCGGGCCCAAGGAGGGGTACTTGGCGGCCGTCAGCTCGCCGCCGTCGCGGTCCAGCGCCTTGACGGGCGGGGTGCCCGACGCGCCGGTGACGAGGGTGTCGCCGTCCTCCAGGTCCGGCTGGACGACGGAGGAGTGCCAGTCGACCAGCGGCGTGCCGTCGCTCGCCCGGCGCACCACGGTGAGCGAACTGCCGTACGTCAGCGGCTTGCTGAGCTTGTCGTACGTCACCGTCGCCTTGACGGAGAAGGGCACCTTCGCGCCCGTGGCCGTGCCCGGGGTGAGGGTGACGCCCGTCAGGTGGGCGTCCTTGGCGACGCCGGTGAGCAGCGCGGTGGCGGCCGAGGCGTCGTTCGTGGCGCCGGCCGCGTCGGCGACCTTGCCCTGCTGCCAGGCCGACAGGAAGCGGGTGGCGGCCGCGTGGACCTCGGCGGCGCTGAGCGGACCGGTCTTGACGGCCTTGTGGTCGGCCGAGGCGGACGTGCGCTCGTCGGCCGCCGCGCCGCCGTCCGCCACCGCGTAGACGGCGAATCCGGCGCCGGCGGCGACCACGGCGATCACCCCGCCGAGCACCGCCGGCCTCGTCGTCCTCCGTCGCTCGGCGACGCGCCTTCTGTTGCCCACAGCCTCAGTTCCTCCGTGCGTTCCCCAGGGTCCCCGCCACCCCTTCACTCTCCCCAACGACGGCAATCACCTTAAAGTCCCCACCTTTGAGGGTGACGTCAGTCGGCATTTCGTAGCACGGTTGCGACAATCGGGCCGGCCGCGTCAATGCCGTGCCCGCCGTCCTGGGTCATCGCGGCGGCGGCGACGTCGCCCCGGTAACCGGTGAACCAGCTGTTGGACTTCGCCTGTCCGTCGACCTCCGCCGAGCCGGTCTTGGCGCCGATGTCACCGCCGAGCCCGGCCATGACGCCGGCCGCCGTGCCGCTGTGCGCGGTGCGGCTCATCATGGCGCGCAGCTGCTGGACCGTACTCGGCGACAGCCCACGCGCGCGTGCCGGTTCACGGCCGTCCAGGGAGAGTGGCACGACGACCGGCTGGCGGAACGTTCCGGTCGCCGCGGTGGCCGTCACGGAGGCCATGTTCAGGGGGTTCATCTGGACCTGGCCCTGACCGATCAGGCCGGCCGCCGTGTCCGGGCCGCCGGAGGCGGGGACCCGGCCGTCGAAGGACGGCACGCCCACCTTCCAGTCGCCGCCGAGCCCGAAGCACTGCTCGGCCTCCTGGGTGAGCGAGTCCACCTTCACCGAGTCGGCGAACTTCACGAACGCCGTGTTGCAGGACCGGGCGAAGCTCTCCGCGAGGGTGGCGTGCTCGTCCGGCGCGAGGCCCGTGAGGTTGTGGAAGGTCTGGCTCTGCCAGACGGCCGACGGCGGGCAGGGCGCCGGGCCGTTCGCGGTGGTCAGACCGGAGTCGATGAGGGTCGCGGCGCTGATGATCTTCATCGTGGAGCCGGGCGCGAGGGTGCCGAGGAAGGCCGCGTTGAAGCCGTCCGCGCGGTGGTTGGCGACGGCCAGCACCTCGCCCGTGCTCGGCTTGACCGCCACGACCGACGACTCGGCGTACTTCTGCACGGCCGTCTCGGCCGCCGCCTGGGCGCTCGCGCTGAGCGTCGTGCGCACCCGGCCCGGTCTGCCCTCGGCGAGCGTGAGGAGCGGGGTGTCGGCGTCGTCGCCCGCGTGACGGATCGCCAGCTCCACGCCGGCCGTGCCGCCCGCCCTGTCGCCGTACCGCTCGCGCAACTGGTCCAGAAGGGGACCGAGGGACGGGTACTTCTCCTTCGTCAGCACCGCGCCGTCGCGGTCCACCGCCTCGATCGGCGGGGCCGCCGACTCACCGGTCGTGAGCGTGTCCCCCTGGCGCAGCCGCGGATGGACGACCGACGGCCGCCAGTCGACCAGCGGACGGTGCGAGGTCTCGCCGCGCACGACGGTCAGCGTGCTCCGGTAGGACAGCGGCCGGCTCTTCCTGCCGTAGGACACCGTCGCCTCGACCGTGAACGGCACGCGCGTGCCGGTCGCCGTGCCCGGTGTGACACGCACCTTGCCGATGTGCGCGGCGCCGGCGTAGGCCGTCAGCAACTCCCGGGCGGCCTGCGGATAGTTCGTGTACGACGCCGCCGTCGCCGCGTCGCCCTTCTCCCAGGCGGCGAAGAAGCCCTCGGCGGCCTCCGTTACCTCGGAGCCGCCGGGCGGGCCGGTCTGCACGCCCGCGTGGCCGTTCGTACCCGCGTCGCCGTTCAGCGCGGAGACCATGGTGTAGGCGCCGTAACCGGCTCCGCCCAGCATCACCGCGCACACGGTGCCGATGACGGCACCCTTCACCCCGTTGCGCATCGCGCGCATCCCTTCCCCGTTTCCCCGTGCATGACCGAGCCCTGTTGAACGCGTTCAACAGGGCAGCGGGGGAACTGTAAGCGCTTGTGGGGGAGTTGCGACCGATGTTGTCGAAACCGTGACTCGGGCCGTGGGCTAGACCCACGTATCCAGCCACATCCGCGCCCGCCACTGGTCTATGGGGATCGCGGTGCCGGTGTAGAGCGGCCAGAAGTAGATGAAGTTCCAGATGATCAGCAGCACCAGCACCCCCGCCGCGGACGCGCCGATCACGCGGCGGGTGTCCGAGGAGCCCGGTGGGCCGATGATCGCGCCGAGCAGCATCGCCACCGCCAGACACAGGAACGGCAGGAAGACGACCGCGTAGAAGAGGAAGATCGTCCGCTCCTGGTACATGAACCAGGGCAGCCAGCCGGCCGCGATGCCGCAGGCGACGGCACCGGCCCGCCAGTCGCGGCGGAACGCCCAGCGCCACAGCACGTAGAGGATCGCGAAGCAGGCCGCCCACCACAGCAGCGGTGTGCCGATCGCCAGCACCTCGCGCGCGCACTTCTGGCCCGCGTCCGCCGGGCAGCCGTCCGCGCCGGGGTTCGGGGACTCGTAGAAGTACGACACCGGGCGGCCCAGCACGATCCAGCTCCAGGGGTTGGACTGGTAGGTGTGCGGGGAGGTCAGCCCGACGTGGAACTCGTACACCTCGTGCTCGTAGTGCCACAGACTGCGCAGCCAGTCCGGCAGGAACGTCCAGCTGCCGCCCTTGCCGTCGGTGGCCGCCCAGTTGCGGAAGTAGCCGCCGGTGCCGTCGGACGGGGAGAGGATCCAGCCGAGCCAGGACATCAGGTAGACGGCGATGGCCACCGGAACGGTCGCGACGAAGGCGAGGCCGGTGTCGTACTTGAGAGCTGCGGCATACGGGTGATGGGCACCGGCCGTCTTCCGGGCGCCGACGTCCCACAGGACGGCCATCACACAGAACGCGACCAGGATGTACAGGCCGTTCCACTTGGTGCCGATGGCCAGGCCCAGCATCAGCCCGGTCGCCCAGCGCCAGGGGCGCGGGCCGAAGCGGAACGTGTCGGCCACGCGCGCGTCCGGGCGGACCCGGCCGTCGCAGTCCACGGGCAGGGCCGCGGCCAGCCGCGCCCGTGACCGGTCCCGGTCGAGGACCAGGCAGCCGAACGCGGCCACCACGAAGAACATCAGCACGCCGTCCAGCAGCGACGTCCGGCTCATCACGAAGTGCAGGCCGTCCACCGCCATCAGCGCGCCCGCGAGGCAGCCGAGGAACGTCGAGCGGAAGATCCGGCGCCCGATCCGGCACAGCAGCAGCACGCTCACCGTGCCGAGCAGGGCGGTCATGAACCGCCAGCCGAACGGGTCGAACCCGAAGAGCAGCTCGCCCAGCCCGATCACGTACTTGCCGACCGGCGGATGCACGACGTACGACGCGTCCGTCGGGATCGCGAGATGGCCGTGCGTCTGCAGGACCAGGTCGTTGGCGTTCTTGTCCCAGTTGACCTCGAAGCCGCGGTGGACCAGCGCCCACGCGTCCTTGGCGTAGTACGTCTCGTCGAATATCACCGCGCGCGGGCTGCCCAGGTTCCAGAACCGCATCAGGCCCGCCACCAGCGTCACCAGCAGCGGGCCGAGCCAGGCCGACCACCGGGTGATCCGCCCGGCGAGGACCGGCGGCACGCCGAGCGCCTGCCACAGCCGCGGGCTCGGCTCGGTGTACGGGGGTACCAGACGGTCGCGCACGTCGCCCGACGGCGCGTCCTTCGCCGGTACGTACCCGAATCGGCGCAGCCGCTGCTGCCACGCCGGCCGCCGGTCGTGCGGCGACTGGCCCTGCCGGAGGTCCATGGAGGACGCGGTACTGGTCACCGCGCCATCGTAGGGAACCGTTCTGTGGGAGTCCCGTGCATGTGCGGTACCGGCCGGGGCGCGGTCCGCTTCCCGGGCCGGACTGTCAGTGGTTCCTGGGAGGATGGGGGTGTGACTGGAACCCTTGTCCTCGCAGGTACCCCCATCGGCGACATCGCGGACGCGCCGCCCCGGCTCGCCGAGGAGCTGGCCGGCGCCGACGTGGTCGCCGCCGAGGACACCCGGCGGCTGCGCCGGCTCACCCAGGCGCTCGGCGTCATGCCCAAGGGGCGCGTGGTGTCGTACTTCGAGGGAAACGAGTCCGCCCGCACCCCGGAGCTGGTCGAGGAGCTGCTCGGCGGCGCGCGCGTGCTGCTCGTGACGGACGCCGGGATGCCGTCCGTCTCCGACCCGGGCTACCGGCTCGTCGCGGCGGCCGTCGAGAAGGACATCAAGGTCACCGCCGTGCCCGGCCCGTCCGCCGTGCTCACCGCGCTCGCCCTGTCCGGGCTGCCCGTCGACCGGTTCTGCTTCGAGGGCTTCCTGCCGCGCAAGGCGGGCGAGCGGCTGTCCCGGCTGCGGGAGGTCGCGGACGAGCGCCGCACCCTCGTGTACTTCGAGGCCCCGCACCGGCTCGACGACACCCTCGCCGCCATGGCCGAGGTCTTCGGCGCGGAGCGGCGGGCCGCCGTCTGCCGCGAGCTGACCAAGACGTACGAGGAGGTACGGCGCGGTCCGCTGGCCGAGCTGGCGCGGTGGGCCGCGGAGGGGGTGCGCGGGGAGATCACCGTCGTGGTCGAGGGGGCGCCCGAGGCCGGGCCCGAGGAACTCGACGCGGAGGAGCTGGTGCGGCGCGTGCGGGTGCGGGAGGAGACCGGGGAACGGCGCAAGGAGGCCATCGCGGCGGTGGCGGTGGAGGCGGGGCTGCCGAAGAGGGTCGTTTTCGATGCCGTGGTGGCGGCCAAGCGCTCCGCCGGGTGAGGTGTTTCGGGACCCGCCCCCACCTGCGGGAAAACACCCTCTGAGCAGGGGTGTTCTCGGGTGAGCGAGTGGGCCATGGGACGGCAAAAGGCTGTCGCCGATGGCAAAGCGAAAAGGGACCGGACGGGGCGTATTCGGCAAGGAAGCGCCAAATCGCCTCCAACACTCGACAGGCCGGATGCGTTCGGCTCCACGGAAGCGTCCACTGGTCGAAGGGACGCACACGGGTCCCTCGACCAGCGGACCAGAGGAGCTGGCATGAGCGAGATCGCAGGGCAGACCGGCCTCCGCGGTACGGCCACAGCCGTCGTTCACGAGTCGTATTCGTTCGCCTGCATGCGCTGCGGGCACGGCTGGGAGCAGTCGTACGAGATAGAGCACCACAAGGATGCCGACGGGCAGGAGTTCGTGCTGTACGTGGCCGACGGCCGGGTCGTGCCGTCGCCGCTGAGCAGGCCCAGCTGCCACAACTGCGACGGTCACGTCGTGCGGATCATGCGCGCCGGGCAGGTCTCCTCGGTGTGCGGCACCGCGGAGCACCGGCACAGCGTGCCGCAGGCGGGCCCGGTCGAGACCCCCGCGGTGCCCTCCGGGGCCGTGGCGCCCGAGCTGCCCCGGGAACCGCACCACTGGCATCTGTCGGATCTCCTGCACCCGTTCCAGCGCAAGGCGGGCTGAGCGGGCGCCGGCGTCCGGCGGCATGCCCCTTTCGTAGGATCGGGGCATGCCTTCGAACGCCGGCCAGAGCACCAAGGACGACAAGAACAGCGCACCGCCGCTGCCGCCACCCCTCACGGTGCCCGTCGCCGACTCCCACACCCACCTCGACATGCAGTCGGGCACGGTCGAGGAGGGCCTCGCGAAGGCCGCGTCGGTGGGGGTGACGACCGTCGTCCAGGTCGGCTGCGACCTCAAGGGCTCGCGGTGGGCCGCCGAGACCGCGGCCGCGTACGACAGCGTGCACGCCACCGTCGCCCTGCACCCCAACGAGGCCCCGCGCATCGTGCACGGAGACCCCGACGGCTGGTCGCGGCAGGGCGCCCGCGAGCCGGGCGGAGACGCGGCACTGGACGAGGCCCTCGCCGAGATCGACCGGCTGGCCGGGCTGGCGCAGGTCAAGGGCGTCGGCGAGACGGGCCTGGACCACTTCCGCACCGGCCCCGAGGGCAAGGCCGCCCAGGAGCGGTCCTTCCGCGCCCACATCGAGATCGCCAAGCGGCACGGCAAGGCGCTCGTCATCCACGACCGCGACGCGCACGCCGACGTCCTGCGCGTCCTGAAGGAGGAGGGCGCCCCCGAGCGCACCGTCTTCCACTGCTACTCCGGCGACGCCGAGATGGCGGAGATCTGCGCGCGCGAGGGCTACTTCATGTCCTTCGCCGGCAACGTCACCTTCAAGAACGCCCAGAACCTGCGGGACGCCCTCGCCGTCGCCCCGCTGGAACTGGTCCTCGTGGAGACCGACGCGCCCTTCCTGACCCCGGCGCCCTACCGGGGCCGGCCCAACGCTCCGTATCTGATCCCGGTCACCGTGCATGCCATGGCCGCCGTGCGCGGCCTCGACGAGGACACGCTGGCCACGGCCCTGGCCGCGAACACCGCCCGCGCCTTCGGTTACTGAGCGCACACGGAACACGCGGCACACACGCGCGTACGGGCAACAGTGCGTAGTCGCGTCGCTTTGGAGAGTGACGACCGCTCCGCTAGGTTCTGGGGGCCCGATCCGGACCCCTCTGGCGCCTCTGGAGCGTGTCGGTGTGAGCAAGTCGCAGTACGAGACGTTCGAGCAGTACGAGCCGTACGGCCCTGACGTCTCCGCCCCGCCGTACGGCCCCGGCAGGGTCTCCGCCCTGGTGTACGGCCGCGGCGCGTCCGTGCACCACACGGAGACCCAGTCGTACGGGCCGTACGAGGACACCTACCGGCCCGCCTACGAGGCGCAGGCGTACTACGTCACCGAGCCGGTGCTGCCCCGGCAGGGCGGCGCGGGCTGGGACGCGGGCTGGGACACGGTCGGCGCGCACGCCGGGAGCGCGCTGGAGGAAGAGGCGCACACGACAGAGTGCGACACCGGGACGCCCGCCGGAGCGAGTCGGCGTGCCGCGCGCCGACGCAGGGGGCGCGGCGCCGCGCGCCCGGAGTCCACCGCGCGCCGTCTGCTGCCGCAGGCGCTGGTCGTGGCCTTCCTGGCCGGCGGCACCACCGCGTTCATCGCCAAGGACAAGGCGGTCGAGCTGACCGTCGACGGCAAGCCGCGCACCCTGCACACCTTCGCCGACGACGTGCGCGAGCTGCTGGAGGACCAGGGCGTACGCGTGGGGTCGCACGACATGGTCGCGCCCGCCCCCGACGCGGTGCTCGCCAGCGGCGACGCCATCGCCGTGCGCTACGGGCGCCCCGTCCGGCTCACGCTGGACGGCGAACAGCGCGAGGTGTGGACGACGGCGCACACCGTGGCGGGAGCGCTGGCGGAGCTCGGCGTGCGCGCCGAGGGCGCGTATCTGTCCACCTCGCGCGCCCAGCCCATCGGACGCTCCGGGCTCGCGCTCGACGTGCGCACCGAACGCGCCGTCACGGTCATGGCCGACGGCCGGGCCCGCACCATCCGCACCAACGCGGCCACCGTCGCGCAGGCGGTCGAGGAGGCCGGGGTCACCCTGAACGGCCAGGACACCACCTCCGTCCCGCCCGACAGCTTCCCGCGCGACGGACAGACGATCACCGTGCTGCGGGTCAGCGGCGTCCGGGAGATCCGCGAGGAGGAGCTCCCGTTCGCGACCGAGCGCACCGAGGATCCCACCCTCTTCCAGGGCACCGAGGTCGTCGCCCAGCCCGGCCGGCCCGGACTGCGGCGCGACGTCTACCTGCTGCGCACCGTCAACGGGGTGCAGGAGAAGCCGCGCCGGGTGACCTCCGAGGTGGTCCGCACGCCGCGCCCGCAGATCGTGAAGGTGGGCACGAAGAAACCGCCCGCCTCCGTGGACGGCGCCGACGGCCTGAACTGGCAGGGCCTCGCCGCCTGCGAGTCCGGCGGCCGCCCGGACGCGGTCGACGCCTCGGGGACGTACGGCGGGCTCTACCAGTTCGACACCCACACCTGGCACAGCCTCGGCGGCGACGGCCGCCCCCAGGACGCGTCGGCCGACGAACAGACGTTCCGCGCGAAGAAGCTGTACACGCGGCGGGGGACGACACCCTGGCCGCACTGCGGGGCGAAGCTGCACGGCTAGGCGGCTTCGTTCCGATCGGCGGGCGGACCAGGGGTCACCGCCCCGTACCCTTGTCCCGTGAGCAGCCCCACCCCCGACGCCCTCCTCGGCCCCGCCGACATCCGTGAGCTGGCGGCCGCGCTCGGTGTCCGTCCCACCAAGCAGCGCGGCCAGAACTTCGTGATCGACGCCAACACGGTCCGCCGCATCGTCCGCACCGCCGAGGTCCGCCCCGACGACGTGGTCGTCGAGGTCGGCCCGGGGCTCGGCTCCCTCACGCTCGCGCTGCTGGAGGCCGCCGACCGGGTCACCGCCGTCGAGATCGACGACGTCCTGGCCGGCGCGCTGCCCGCGACCGTCACCGCGCGCATGCCGGCGCGCGCCGGCCGGTTCGCGCTGGTCCACTCCGACGCGATGCACGTCACCGACCTGCCCGGCCCGGCCCCGACGGCCCTGGTGGCGAACCTGCCCTACAACGTCGCCGTCCCCGTGCTGCTGCACATGCTGGCCACGTTCCCGACCATCGAGCGCACCCTCGTGATGGTGCAGTCCGAGGTCGCCGACCGGCTCGCCGCCGTGCCCGGCTCCAAGGTGTACGGCGTGCCGTCCGTGAAGGCCAACTGGTACGCCGAGGTGAAGCGCGCCGGGGCCATCGGCCGCAACGTCTTCTGGCCCGCGCCGAACGTCGACAGCGGCCTGGTCTCGCTGGTCCGGCGGACCGAGCCGATCAAGACCACGGCCACCAGGGAAGAGGTCTTCGCGGTCGTCGACGCCGCCTTCGCGCAGCGCCGCAAGACCCTGCGCGCGGCGCTCGCCGGCTGGGCCGGGTCCGCCGCTGCCGCCGAGGCCGCCCTGGTCGCGGCCGGGGTCTCGCCGCAGGCGCGCGGGGAGGCGCTGACGGTGGAGGAGTTCGCGCGGATCGCCGAGCACAAGCAGCAGGGGGAGAGCGGCAAGTGAGCGTCACGGTACGGGTCCCGGCCAAGGTCAACGTCCAGCTCGCGGTCGGCGCCGCGCGCCCCGACGGGTTCCACGACCTGGCCAACGTCTTCCTCGCCGTCGGCCTGTACGACGAGGTGACGGTGACCCCCGCGGACGAGCTCCGCGTCACCTGCGAGGGCCCGGACGCCGCCGAGGTCCCCCTGGACCGCACCAACCTGGCCGCGCGCGCCGCGATCGCGCTGGCCGCGCGCCGGGGCATCGAACCGAACGTCCACATCCACATCGCCAAGGACATCCCGGTCGCCGGCGGCATGGCGGGCGGCAGTGCGGACGGCGCGGGCGCGCTGCTCGCCTGCAACACGTTGTGGGGCACGGGTGCGTCGCGGGCCGAACTCCTCGCCGTGTGCGCCGAGTTGGGCAGTGACGTGCCCTTCAGTCTGGTGGGGGGCACGGCTCTGGGGGTCGGGCGCGGCGAGCAGCTGACGGCCCTGGAGACCGGCGGCACCTTCCACTGGGTGTTCGCGATGGCCGAGCGGGGGCTGTCGACCCCGGCGGTCTTCCGCGAGTTCGACCGGCTGGCGGAGGGGCGGGAGATCCCGGAGCCGGTGGCTTCGGCGGAGCTGCTGGAGGCGCTGGCGAAGGGGGACGTGGAGGCGCTGGCGGCGGCCGTGTCCAATGACCTTCAGCCTGCGGCACTGTCCCTGTTCCCGGAGTTGGCGGACACGCTGGAGGCGGGGCGGGGGGCGGGTGCGCTTACCGCGCTGGTCTCGGGTTCCGGGCCTACGACGGCGTTCCTCGCGCGTGATGCGGAGTCGGCGGAGAAGGTGGCCGCGGCCCTGCGGTCGTCGGGGACGTGCAGGGCCGTGCGGATGGCGGAGGGGCCGGTGGCGGGGGCGACGGTGGTCTGAGGGACGTCCCCTCAGAGCTCGTCGATCGCCGTCAGGTCGATGTCGATGGGGTATGGCTTGTCGACCTTGACGCGGTCCCGGTAGGTGCCGGTCGACCGATACGTCCCTGTGTCCGCCGAGAGTTCGAAGACCTCGACAACGGGGTGGTCGTGCGGCTCGGTCATCTCGACCAGCCAGTAGTACCGGATACCTGCCGCCGCGTACTTGTGCGTCTTGGTCAGCCGATCCCGGGCCTCGGACTCCGGAGAGATGACTTCTACGGCGAGCACCACGTCCTTTCCTTCGAAGTACGTCTGGTCCAGTCCCTTCCTCGCGGCAGCCTTGATCACGGAGATGTCGGGCTCGGGGCCGTTGCGGCGATCCAGTACCACCGTCATCTCACGCGCGACCTTCAGGTCAGACGGCACGGTCTGGCGCAGGCCGCTCACCAGCAGGTCGATCGTGGCGAAGTGGAAGTAGCGCTGCGGGCTCACAAGGACCAGGCTCCCGTCGATCAATTCTGTGTGCGGCGGGAGATCCGGCAAGGTGAGCAGGTCGTCAATGGTGTAGCCGTCCAGCGGGGGCATTCGCCATTCCGGCTGCTCAGCACGCTGGGCTGTCATGGTTCCTCCCATGGACGGGATCCTGCTGCCTGCCCTCCACGGTAGCGGCCCGCTCCCGATCACGTCATCACAAAGAGTGACTACCCCCTCGCTCCCCGCCCCCGCCCCCCGAGGCCCTACGCTAGAAGGCTGACCGACCCCCGCGCACAGGAGTGAAATGGCCGTCAACCTGGTCAATGTCGAGAACGTCAGCAAGGTGTACGGCACCCGTGCCCTGCTGGACGGCGTCTCACTCGGCGTGTCGGAGGGTGACCGGATCGGCGTGGTGGGTCGCAACGGCGACGGCAAGACCACCCTCATCCGGATGCTCGCCAAGCTGGAGGAGGCCGACACCGGACGCGTCACGCACTCCGGCGGGCTGCGCCTCGGCGTGCTCACCCAGCACGACTCCCTCGACCCCGCCGCCACCGTCCGGCACGAGGTCATCGGCGACATGGCGGACCACGAGTGGGCCGGAAACGCCAAGGTCAGAGACGTACTGACCGGACTGTTCGGCGGGCTCGACCTGCCCGGCTTCCCGAAGGGGCTCGACACCGTCATCGGACCGCTGTCCGGTGGCGAGCGGCGCCGGATCGCGCTCGCCAAGCTGCTCATCGAGGAACAGGACCTGCTCGTCCTCGACGAGCCCACCAACCACCTCGACGTCGAGGGCATCGCCTGGCTCGCCCGGCACCTGCAGAACCGACGGTCCGCGCTGGTCTGCGTGACGCACGACCGGTGGTTCCTCGACCAGGTCTGCACCCGCATGTGGGACGTGCAGCGCGGCGACGTGTACGAGTACGAGGGCGGCTACTCCGACTACGTCTTCGCCCGCGCCGAGCGCGAGCGCATCGCCGCCACCGAGGAGACCAAGCGGCAGAACCTGGTGCGCAAGGAGCTGGCCTGGCTGCGCCGCGGCGCCCCCGCCCGTACGTCCAAGCCGCGCTTCCGGGTCGAGGCCGCCAACGAGCTGATCGCGGACGTGCCGCCGCCCCGGGACAGCTCGGAGCTGATGAAGTTCGCCTCCTCGCGGCTCGGCAAGACGGTCTTCGACCTTGAGGACATCACCGTGCAGGCCGGGCCGAAGGTGCTGCTCAAGCACGTCACCTGGCAGCTCGGCCCGGGCGACCGGATCGGCCTCGTCGGCGTGAACGGCGCCGGCAAGACCTCGCTGCTGCGCGCCATGGCCGAAGCGGCCCGCACCGAGGGCGAGGAGCAGCCGGCGGCGGGCCGTATCGCGGTCGGCAGGACGGTCAAGCTCGCCTACCTCTCCCAGGAGGTCGCCGAACTCGACCCCACCTGGCGGGTCCTGGAGGCCGTGCAGCGGGTACGCGAGCGCGTGGACCTCGGCAAGGGGCGCGAGATGACCGCCGGGCAGCTGTGCGAGACGTTCGGCTTCAACAAGGAGAAGCAGTGGACGCCGGTCGGCGACCTCTCCGGTGGTGAGCGGCGCCGGCTCCAGCTCCTGCGCCTCCTGATGGACGAGCCCAACGTCCTCTTCCTGGACGAGCCCACCAACGACCTCGACATCGAGACCCTCACCCAGCTGGAGGACGTCCTCGACGGCTGGCCCGGCTCGATGATCGTCATCTCCCACGACCGGTTCTTCGTCGAGCGCACCACGGACCGGGTGTTCGCCCTCCTCGGCGACGGCGCCCTGCGGATGCTGCCGCGCGGCATCGACGAGTACCTGGAGCGGCGCCGGCGCATGGAGGAGGCGGTCGCCGCGCAGCCCTCCGCCGCGGCTCCCAAGCCGGCCACGCAGGAGAAGACCGCCGCCGACCAGCGCGCCGCCAAGAAGGAACTCCAGAAGATCGAGCGCCAGTTGGACAAGATCTCCGAGAAGGAGTCCACGCTGCACGCGCGGATCGCCGAGAACGCCACCGACTTCGCGAAGGTCGCCGACCTGGACGCCCAGCTGCGCGACCTCGCCTCGGAGCGTGAGGAACTGGAGATGCGCTGGCTGGAGTTGGCCGAGGACGCGTAGCGCGGGCCCTCCCTCCACGACGTGAACCAGCCACCGCGCCCCCTCCTCGCGTGCACCGCGTGAAGGGGGCGTGAAGGCGCGTAACGGCGGCATCACGGGCCGGTTCTCCCTTGGGAACAGCGACGGATCCGGGCCCGTGCGCTGTCAGGGGCGGGTGATAGAAAGGGCCGTCTGAGAACTGTCTGAGTAACGACCCAGGGTCCGTCAAGATCCTCAGGGCGTGGCTAAAAATCAGTGAACGAGGGGGAAGAGCGCTGATGACCCAGCCGCCCAACCAGCCGCCGCAGGGCGGTTTCGGAGCGCCGCAGGACCAGCCGCCGGGCGGCGGATTCGGAGCCCCGCAAACGCCGCCGGCCCAGGGCGGTTTCGGCCCTCCGAGCGCCCCGCAGACCCCTCCGGCCGCACCGCAGGGCACCCCTCCGCCGCCGGCCCAGCCGCCCGCGGCCCCGCCGCAGCCCCCGGCCGGACCCCAGCCCGGTTACGGCTACCCCCAGCAGCCCGGCCCGTATGGCGCCCCGGCCGCGCCCGGCGCCCAGAACCCGTACAACTCCCCGACGCCGCCCGGTACTCCGGGCCCCTACGGCTACCCGCAGCAGCCGCAGCAGCCCGGTTTCGGGTACCCGCAGCAGCCGCCGTACCCGGGCGCGCCCGCCGGCGCGCCGGGTGCCGGGGGCGGCAGGCGGAAGACGGCGCTGATCGTCGGTGCCGTGGTGGCCGCGCTGGCCGTCATCGGCGGCACCGTGTACGCGGTCACCAGCGGCGGCGACGGCAAGAAGAAGCCCGTCGCCCAGCAGAGCGACGACCCCAAGAACGCCTCCGGCTCGCCGAGCCCCTCCAGCAGCGGCGGCGGCGACGACCCGGAGAACCTCAACTCGGGCCGCCAGGCCGGCGAGGCGAAGGTGCTCTGGTACCAGTCGGCCCCGGACGTGCCCGGTTCCGGCGCCGACGCCCCCGGCATGTGGATCACCGACAAGGTGGCGGTGAAGGCGGCGTACAAGCAGGTCTTCGCCTACGGCATCGGCGACGGCAAGCCCGCCTGGGCCCCGATCGGCTTCCCGCAGAAGATCTGCGCGGTCACCCCGCAGAAGTCGGCCGACGACAAGGTCGTCGTGGCGTACATGAGCGGTGTCAGCGACAACGCCAAGTGCAACCAGCTCCAGCAGATCGACCTCGCGACCGGCCAGAAGGGCTGGAGCGGCGAGGTCGCCGACGGCGGGCTGTTCGACAGCGCGCTCAACGTCGAGCTGACCGTGAGCGGCAGGACGCTGATGGTCGCCCGGTCGGAGTCGGGCACGGCGTACGACATCGACAGCGGCAAGAAGCTGTACGACGAGAAGAAGTACGGCTCGGCCTGTTTCCCGGCCGCGTACGCGGGAAGCGCGAGCCGGCTGATCCAGGTGGCCTCGTGCGGCGCCGGCACGTCCGGCGAGCACGACGAGATCCAGGAGCTCGACCCGGCCACGGGCAAGGTCAAGTGGACCCAGGCGGTGAAGAAGGGCTGGCAGGTCAGCCGGATGTTCTCCGTCGACCCGCTGGTGGTCTACCTGACCAACCAGGACAAGAAGGCGTGGAACATCTCCACCTTCACCAAGGACGGCAGGTTCCGCTCCGAGGTGAAGGTCGACGAGAAGTTCGCCCCGCGCTGCGGCTGGCAGATCCTCGAACGCGACCTCCAGGGCTGCCAGGGCGTCGTCGCGGACGCCGACACGCTGTACCTGCCGACGGACACCACCAGCAGCGCCAACGAGATCGTCGCGGTCAGCCTCGCCGACGGCAAGGCGAGGTGGCGGGCCAAGTCCCCGGCGGACGAGCCGATGTACCCGATGAAGGAAGACGGCGGCAAGCTCGTCGCGTACGTGCAGCCGTCGTACGACGCGGGCGGCCAGGTGGTCTCGATCCCGCTCGGCGGCTCCTCGCACCCGACCTCCAAGCTGCTCCAGAACCCCTCGGGCACGGCCCGGATCGAGGACACCTTCTACGACGGCGTCATCGACTGGTCCGGCGGGCGGTTCCTCATCTCGTCCGGCCGGCTGTCCGGCAATGACAAGACGAAGGAGAAGCTGATCATGGCCTTCGGCAACTGAGCCGCGGCCTGCGTCGCCTTCCCCGTCCGTCCACGTCCCCGTCCCTGTGCCGTCAGGCCGTCCGCCGGCCCCGCCTCACCGAGGTACCACGTCATGACCCAGCCGCCCCCTCCGCCGCCGAACCAGCCCCCGCAGCAGCCCGGCTTCGGCCCCCCGGCCCCGCCGCCGGGCGCGCCGCAGGACCAGCCGCCGGCCGCCCCGCCGGCGCCCCCCGCGCCGCCGGCCCAGCAGCCGCAGCCCGGTTACGGCTACCCGCAACAGCCCCAGCCCGGTTACGGCTACCCGCAGCAGGCGCCGGCCCCGCAGCCGCCGCAGCCCGGCTACGGATACCCGGGCGGGCAGCCGGCGGCCGCCCCCTACGGCGCTCCCGGAGCGCAGAACCCGTACGCGCAGCCCACACAGCCGATGCAGGGCGCGCAGCCGGGCTACGGCTATCCGGGCCAGCCGCAGACCGTGCCGATGCAGCCGGCGCCGGCCGGTGGCGGCCGGAACAACACCGCCCTGTTCATCGTCGTCGCGGCGGTCGTCGCCATCGCGCTGATCGTCGGCGGCGGAATCTGGTACGCCGGTTCCTCCGGCGGCGACGGCAAGAAGAGCGACACCGCCTCCTCCAGCGGCGGCAAGAACGGCGCCGGCGGCACCGGCGGCACCGGCGGTTCTGGGGGCAGGGAGAAGGTGCCCGCGAACCCCGCCGCCGGCGTGCTGTTCCAGGTCCCGATGCCCACGACGGACAACCTGGTCAGCACCCCGGGCTCGTGGCTGACCGACAAGGTGTACGCGAAGAGCGGCATCGCCGAGGTCGTCGGCTACGACCCGGCCACGGGCGCCAAGCGGTGGACGATCAAGCTGCCCGGCCCGGTCTGCCAGGCCAGCGAGCACATCGGCGCGGACAACCGGACGGCGATCGCCTACCAGCCGAAGATGCCCGGCAAGAACTCCTTCGCGGGCTGCACCCAGATCGCCGCGATCGACCTCGACACGGGCAAGAAGCTGTGGACGAAGTCGGTCAACTCCGGTGACTCTCCGATCAGTTTCGAGAATGTGACGGTCGCTCAGCACACCGTCGCGGTCGGCAGCACCAGCGGCGGCGCCGCGCTCGACCTGGACTCCGGCACGGTGCTGTGGCAGCCCAAGGCGGACGACACCTGTTACGACGCGGGCTACGGCGGCGGCGCCAAGCTGGTCGCGGTGCGCAAGTGCGGCGATTTCGGCAACCAGCAGGTGCACATCCAGAACATCGACCCGCGGTCGGGCAAGGTGATCGCCGACTACACGATGGACTCGGGCATCGACTACGCGTCCGTCGTCTCCACCGACCCGCTGGTGGTGGCGGCCCAGGCCGGCTCCGACAGCAAGTCCCTGGAGTACTTCTCCGTCGACGACAAGACCGGCAAGCTGCTCGCCCACATCTCCGCGCCGAACGACACCTACGGCGGCCACTGCGAGACCACGACCGTCGAGAGCTGCAAGGAGATCGTCGTCGGTGGCGGCAGGCTGTACCTGCCGACCGCGGAACACGACGGCAACGGCGAGTTCGGCAGCACCAACGAGATCGTCTCCTTCGACCTGAACACCGGAAAGCCGACCGGCCAGCGCGTCGAGGCCGGGGACGGCTACACGCTCTCCCCGCTGCGCATGGACGGCTCGAACCTGCTCGCCTACAAGCGGCCGCCGTACAACAAGGGCGGCCAGATCGTCAGCATCGACGGCGTCGGCTCCAAGGCCACCGAGCTGCTGGAGAACCCCGCCGCCCAGGACGTGCGGAACGCGGAGACCAGCATGCTGCCGGACTCCGCGGAGATCCTCTTCGGCGACGGCCGGCTGTTCATGTCGGCGGTGTTCGCCAACAAGCCGTACGCGGGGGCCGGCAAGCAGTATCTGGTGACGGCGTTCGGCACCAAGGGCTGAGCCTCGCGCGCCTTCGCCCGAATGGGTGACATACCAAGAAGTGCCCCGGATTTCATCGATCCGGGGCACTTCTCATCAAGAGGGGCAGCAATACGTCGAACAAGCGTGTAGCTTCCGGGGGCATGAAGGGCGAGGTGCCGGGGGGCCCTCTGTCCTTGCGGACCGGTGGACGTCCATAGTGGGGCGTCCACGGGGGGACTGGGGGGTGGCTCTATGGGAGTACGGCTCATGGTCGTCGACGACCATCGCCTGCTCGCGGAGGCGCTGGCGTCGGCGCTCAAGCTGCGCGGGCACCGGGTGCTCGCCGCCGCGGCACCGGCCGCGGGCGCGGCGGACCTGGTGATCGCACGGGCGCCCGAGGTGTGCCTGCTGGGTACGGCGGCACCGGCCGAACCGGGCGTCTTCGACCCGGTGGTAAAGATCAAGCGGGAGCGGCCGCAGGTGGCGGTGGTGGTGCTCGGCCCGGTGCCGTCGCCGCGCGGCATCGCGGCGGCGTTCGCGTCGGGGGCTTCGGGGTACGTCCGGCACGACGAGCGGATCGAGGGCGTCGAGCGGGCCATCATGAAGGCCCGGGCGGGGGAGGCCGCGGTGGCTCCGCAGCTGCTCCAGGGCGCGTTCGGGGAACTGCTCAACCCTGCGGCCCAGCCCGACGACGAGGCGCAGCGGCTGCTGGAGATGCTCACGCCGCGGGAGGTGGAGGTGCTGGTCCGGGTGGCCGACGGCGAGGACACCCGCCTGATCGCGGCCGGCATGGGCATCGCCCCGAGCACCGCACGCACGCATGTGCAGCGGGTGCTGATGAAACTGGGGGTGGGGTCGAGGCTGGAGGCGGCGGCACTGGCCGCGAGGACGGGGTTGCTGGACAGGGCGGGGCCTTTGAACTCCGGCCCGGAGTAAGCGCCCCGAAGGGGCGCGGGGCTGTGTCGATTTGCGGCTTCGCCGCGTGGGCGCGACCAGCCTCCGCGCACCCGCAGTCGGGAACGGAGCCTTACTCCCCCTGCGTCTCCTGCGGCGAAACCGCCGGAGGTGTCGGTCGCAACTTCAGCCACACCAGGAAGAACGCTCCCAGCAGCAGCATGCCGATCCCGGTCCAGAGGTTGATGTTGACGCCCTGGGCCTTGTCGATGGCCGACTGCGAGTCGGTGATGCCGGTGATCGTGACGATGACGCCGTACAGCACGAACAGGCCGCCGATGATGCGGCGCAGGTCGAAGATGCGGGCCGCCGTCGCGGACTTGCTCTCCAGCTCGGTGACCTCCCGCTGGACGTCCTCCTCGCTGTAGTGGAAGCCGTCGTGCGCGTTGTCGCTCATGATTTCCTCGGTCCTTCCGCGTCAGAACGAGAACGGGATGTAGCAGGCGGCGGCCAGGACGACCGCGCCCCAGCCCAGCAGGGCCGGCTTGCGGTACCAGGCGTCGTCGCCGGCGGCGGGCGCCTCGGCCATGCCGGGGGAGCGGGTGCCGTAGACCAGGCCCTGGAGTTCCTCCGCCGGCTTCGGCTTCGTGAAGAAGGACACCGCGATCATCACGACCGCGCCGGCGACGAACCCCGCGATGGCGGAGACGAAGTTGGCGCCCTGGTCGGAGGGGAGCGAGATGATGCCCTTCTTGTAGAGCACGAAGTAGTTGACCATCGCGGTCACGGTGCCCGCGAGCAGGCCCCAGAAGCCGGACTTGGCCGAGGCGCGCTTCCAGAACATGCCGACGATGAAGACGACGAACATCGGCACGTTGAAGAAGGAGAACAGCGTCTGGAGGTAGCTCATGATGTTCGAGAACGAGGACGCCAGGAACGCCGTGCCGACCGAGGCGGCCACGCCGATGGCGGTGATCAGGCGGCCGAAGCGGACGTAGTAGGCGTCCTCGCGGCCGCGCACCACGTACTTGGCCCAGATGTCGTTCGTGAACACGGTGTTGAACGACGACACGTTGGCCGCCATGCCGGCCATGAAGGCGGCGAGCAGACCGGTGACCGCGATGCCGAGCACGCCGTTGGGCAGCAGCTCCTGCATCAGGTAGGGGATGGCGTCGTTGTACTGGTAGCCGGAGGCGGCGGTGCCGAAGTGCGGGACGACCGCGGCGGCGACCAGGCCCGGGATCATCACCAGGAAGACGATGAAGATCTTCGGGTAGGCGGCGATCAGCGGGGTGCGCTGACCGGCGGAGAGGTTCTTCGCGGACAGGGCGCGCTGCACCTCGGCGAAGTTCGTCGTCCAGTAGCCGAAGGAGAGGACGAAGCCGAGGCCGAGGACGATGGTCAGCCAGTTCGCGCCGAGCGGGTTGACGCTGCCGATGCCGGTCCCGCCCCAGGCGGTGGTGAAGTTGTGCCCGTGGGACTCGGTGAGCTTGTGGGTCAGACCGCCCCAGCCGCCGACCTTCTTCAGGCCGAGGACGGCGATCGGGATGAGGGCGGCCAGGATCACGAAGAACTGGAGCACCTCGTTGTAGATCGCCGAGGAGAGGCCGCCGAGGGTGATGTACGCGAGGACGAACGCGCCGGCGACGACGATCGCGACCCACTGCGGCCAGCCCAGCAGCGCCTCGACGACGATCGCGAGGGCGTAGAGGTTGACGCCCGCGATCAGGATCGCGGCGAGCGCGAACAGGATGGAACTGAGCAGGTGGGCGGCCCGGTCGAAGCGCAGCAGCAGGAACTCGGGGACCGAGCGGACCTTGCTGC
Source organism: Streptomyces sp. NPDC055966 (assembly GCF_042269865.1). NCBI lineage: Bacteria > Bacillati > Actinomycetota > Actinomycetes > Kitasatosporales > Streptomycetaceae > Streptomyces > Streptomyces sp. NPDC055966. Next base: position 166,326 of record NZ_JBHJYK010000003.1, on the reverse strand, counting down.
CGTAGTAGAAGGGCATCATCACCAGGCCCAGGAAGACCATGGCCGGGATGGCCCCGATCCAGTACCAGTGCACGGTGTAGGCGCCGTACTGGGCGCTGTTCGCGGCCATGCCCAGGATCTCGGTGGCCGCCAGGTTCGCCGAGATGAAGGCGAGGCCGGTGATCCAGGCGGGCAGCGAGCGTCCCGAGAGGAAGAAGTCGAGGCTGGTCTTCACCGAGCGGCGGGCCGCGAAGCCGATGCCGAGCACGACGACGAAGTAGATCGCCAGGATCGTGTAGTCCAGCCAGTTGACGGGGAGCTGTAGCCCCGCCGCCAGATTCGTCGGTCCGTATGTGGGGGTTTGCATGAGTACTCGCTTCGTTGCGCGAACTGATCCTCAGCGGAACCTACGCCTCCGCGTTTAGTAATTGAACACTTCTGTTGGTGTTCTTTGTTTGATTGTGATGATCCTGGGGGTGGTGAGTTGTGGTCTGTTATGTTTGATTGTGTTGAGTGATTGGGTGCGGGATGCAGTGGGACGCAGAGGAGTCCGGCGTTGAAGAAGACCTCGACACGGCTGGCCGACGGTCGTGAGCTGATCTATTACGACCTCCGGGACGACACCGTCCGCGACGCCGTCGACCGCCGTCCCCTGGACCGTACGGTCACCACGTCCGAGATCCGCCGGGACGCGCTGCTCGGCGACGCGGTGGCGATCGCCTCGCACCGCCAGGGCCGTACGTACCACCCGCCGGCCGACGAGTGCCCGCTGTGCCCGACGCGGGACGAGCGGCTCAGCGAGATCCCGGACGCGTCGTACGACGTCGTCGTCTTCGAGAACCGCTTCCCGTCGCTGGCCGGTGACTCCGGCCGCTGCGAGGTCGTCTGCTTCACCTCCGACCACGACGCCTCCTTCGCCGGCCTCACCGAGGAGCAGGCCCGCCTGGTGCTGGACGCCTGGACGGACCGCACCTCGGAGCTGTCCCACCTGCCCGCCGTCGAGCAGGTCTTCTGCTTCGAGAACCGGGGCGAGGAGATCGGCGTGACCCTCGGCCACCCGCACGGGCAGATCTACGCCTACCCCTTCACCACCCCGCGCACCGCGCTGATGCTCCGCTCGCTCGCCGCCCACAAGGAGGCGACCGGCGGGGAGAACCTGTTCGACGCGGTCGTCGAGCGGGAACTCGCCGGTGAGCGGGTCGTCCTGGAGAGTGAACACTGGGTGGCCTTCGTGCCGTACGCGGCGCACTGGCCGTACGAGGTGCACCTGTACCCCAAGCGTCGCGTACCCGACCTGCTCGCGCTCGACGAGGCGGCACGCACAGAGTTCCCCCAGGTCTATCTGGAACTCTTGAGGCGCTTCGACCGGATCTTCGGCGAAGGTGAGCCTCCGACGCCGTACATCGCGGCCTGGCACCAGGCCCCGTTCGGCGCACTGGAGGAGTTCGACGGTGTCACGCGCGACGACTTCGCGCTCCACCTAGAGCTTTTCACCGTCCGCCGCACTTCCGGCAAGCTGAAGTTTCTCGCGGGTTCCGAGTCCGGCATGAGCGTGTTCATCAACGACGTGCCGCCGGAGCGCGCGGCCGAACGACTGCGAGAGGTAGCGAGTTCATGAAGTACCTGGTGACGGGCGGGGCGGGTTATGTCGGCAGCGTGGTCGCCCAGCACCTGCTGGAGGCCGGCCACGAGGTGACGGTCCTCGACAACCTCTCGACCGGGTTCCGCGCGGGCGTCCCGGCCGGGGCCGCCTTCATCGAGGGCGACATCCGTGACGCCGCCAAGTGGCTCGACCCCTCCTACGACGGCGTCCTCCACTTCGCCGCGTTCTCGCAGGTCGGCGAGTCGGTGGTGAAGCCGGAGAAGTACTGGGACAACAACGTCGCCGGCTCCCTCGCCCTGCTCGGCGCGATGCGCGAGGCGGGCGTGCGCAGGCTCGTCTTCTCCTCCACGGCGGCCACGTACGGCGAGCCGGAGCAGGTCCCGATCCTGGAGAGCGCCCCGACGAAGCCGACCAGCGCCTACGGCGCCACCAAGCTCGCCGTCGACCACATGATCACCAGCGAGGCGACCGCCCACGGCCTGGCCGCGGTGTCGCTGCGCTACTTCAACGTCGCGGGCGCGTACGGCGCCTTCGGCGAGCGGCACGACCCCGAGTCGCACCTGATCCCGCTGGTCCTCCAGGTCGCCCAGGGCCGCCGCGAGGCGATCTCGGTCTACGGCGACGACTACCCGACCGAGGACGGCACCTGCGTCCGTGACTACATCCACGTGGCGGACCTGGCCGAGGCCCACCTGCTGGCGGTCGCGGCGGCCCGTCCGGGCGAGCACCTGATCTGCAACCTCGGCAACGGCAACGGCTTCTCGGTCCGCCAGGTCATCGAGACCGTCCGCCGGGTCACCGGCCACCCCGTTCCCGAGGTCGCGGCCCCGCGCCGCGGCGGCGACCCGGCGGTCCTGGTCGCCTCGGCGCGGACGGCCCGCGAGAAACTGGGCTGGAACCCGTCCCGCGCGGACCTCGCGGGAATCGTCGCGGACGCCTGGGAGTTCGCGCAGCACATCGCTAAGGAGCACTAGTGGCACCAGTGGGGGCACAGCAGGTCGCGGCCCGCTTCGCCGAGCTGTACGGCGCCGGGCCGCAGGGGGTGTGGGCGGCGCCGGGCCGGGTCAACCTGATCGGCGAGCACACCGACTACAACGACGGCTTCGTCATGCCGTTCGCGCTGCCGCACCGGGCGACCGCGGCGGTCTCGCGCCGGGACGACGGCGTCCTGCGCCTGTACTCGGCGGACATCGGGGGCGACGCGGTGGAGCTGCGCCTGGACGCCCTCGCCCCCGGGAGCGACGCGAACTGGACGGCGTACCCGGCGGGTGTGGTCTGGGCGCTGCGCGAGGCGGGCCACGGGGTCACGGGCGCGGACGTCCACCTGTCCTCGACGGTCCCGACGGGCGCGGGCCTGTCCTCCTCGGCGGCGCTGGAGGTGGTGATCGCCCTGGCCCTGAACGACCTCTACGGCCTGGGCCTCAAGCGCTGGCAGCTGGCCCGCCTGTGCCAGCGCGCCGAGAACGTCTACGTCGGCGCGCCGACCGGCATCATGGACCAGACGGCCTCGGCCTGCTGCGAGGCGGGCCACGCGCTCTTCCTCGACACCCGCGACCTGTCCCAGCAGCAGATCCCCTTCGACCTCGCGGCCGAGGGGCTGCGCCTGCTGGTGGTCGACACCCAGGTCAAGCACGCGCACAGCGGCGGCGAGTACGGCAAGCGCCGGGCCGGCTGCGAGAAGGGCGCGGCCCTGCTCGGCGTCGACGCCCTGCGGGACATCCCGTACGCGGACCTGGACGCGGCGCTGGAGCGGCTGGGCGACGAGGAGGAGGTGCGCCGTCTGGTCCGCCACGTGGTGACGGAGGACCAGCGGGTCGAGCGGGTCGTCGGCCTGCTCCGTGCCGGTGAGACCCGCGCGATCGGCCCCGTCCTCACCGAGGGCCACGCCTCGCTGCGCGACGACTTCCGCATCTCCTGCCCGGAGCTGGACCTGGTCGTCGACACGGCTCTCGCGGCCGGCGCCCTGGGCGCCCGTATGACGGGCGGCGGGTTCGGCGGCTCGGCCATCGTCCTGGCCGACGCCACCGAGGTGGACACCCTGACCAAGGCGATCGAAGAGGCCTTCGCCAACGCCGGCTTCACGCCCCCCCGGGCCTTCGAGGCGGTGCCGTCGGCGGGGGCGGGACGGGTGGTCTGAGTTCCGCGACCCCGGGATGCGACGGCGCCGGTGTCACGAGCCGGCGTCGCCGCCCGCGAAGCGGACCGGTGAAACGAGGGCGATACGGATCAGTCCGGGCTCGGGTGGCGGGGCGTCGTAGACGTAGGTGACCGTGAGCGCCGGGCGGGTGTCCGTGGCCTCGATGCGTGTCGTGTACAGCTTCATGTCGCCGACCGCGCTGCGGGCCTGCCGGCCGAGGGCCGGGCTCTTCTCCAGTTCGGCGCGGAGGGTCTCCACGGCTTCGAGGGCCCCGTGGCCGATGGCCCGACAGCGCGCGAGGGCCTCGTGCGTGATCTCGGCGACGGCAGGCTGCTGGTTCTCGGTCAACGGCCGGACCCTCGGGTGGCCCGGATCTCGGCGACGGCCGCGGCCACGGCGGAATCGAAACCGGGATCCTGGCGGGCGGCGATCCGGCCCCGGAACTCCTCCACCAGACGGACGACGCCGCTGAGATCGGCCGGGTCGGCGTGGTTGATCTCGCGCGCCAGCTCGGCCTCGAAGTCGTCGGCGTCGCCGGGGAAGCCGTAGCCCAGAGTGAGGGCCGCACGGAGTTCACCGATGGTGCGCATGGCAGGGAGACGGGACGAGCCGGGGGCTGCCGGGTCTGCGGTCATGACGGTCGGGCTCCCTTCATGGTGAGGGTTTCACCGTACCGGTAGCCGCTTCGTCAGCGTGTACTCCGTGATCCCCGGCGGATAGTCCGGGATCACGCAGACCACCTCGTAGCCCTGTTTCTGGTAGAAGCGGGGGGCCTGGAAGTCCCAGGTCTCCAGGCGGGACGCCGTGCAGGACCGGGTGGTGGCGATGTGCTCGGCCCGCGACAGGAGGCGGGAGCCGAGCCCCGCGCCGCGGTGGACCGCGTCGACCCACAGGTAGGTGACGTGCAGCCAGGTCGCCCAGGTGTGGCCGACCAGGCCGCCGGCCAGGCCGCCGGTCTCGTCCAACGCCCAGACGTGGAGGGGGACTTCGCGCGCGCCCGGGGTACCGCGCAGCGCGGCCAGCACCGGGGACGCCGCCGTGTTGGTGTCCCGCAGCCGGGAGTGGAGCAGATCGCGTCGGGCTTTGTCGACTTCCGCCTCAATACGAAACATGCGGCACACGATAAACGCGCCGGACGGCCAGTTCTGTAAATCTGCTTCCGCTGCGTGCTCGCATCCGTACTCTGAGGAGCAGCACCGGTGGGGGCCGGTGCTGATCAGGGGGCGAGACATGCGGGTACGGCGCCCGCGGTGGGGGTAGCAGTCTCCGCGACGGCGGCGGCCGTGCGGGGTGTCCTTTCCGCGGGTGTCGTGCTCCGTGAGTGTCGTGCCCGACGTGGGCCGGCGTTCGCCGGACTTCGGCCGGTCGGCCGGGTTTTCCAAACCTTGGGTATCCCCTGCTCCGCGCGGAGCCTGGGGAAGGGGGTTTCGTGGTTCGCATCCGAGTCCTGGTCGTGGACGACCACCGCATCTTCGCCGAGTCGCTCGCCGCCGCCCTGGCCGCCGAGCCCGACGTCGAGGTCTCCGCCGCCGGCAGCGGTCCCGCCGCGCTGCGCTGCCTGGAGCGGGCGGCGAACGACGGGCGCCGCTTCGACGTCCTGCTGGTCGACGCCGACCTCGGCGGCAACGTGCCCGGCAGCCGCCCGGCCGTGCCCGTGCAGGAGGGCAACGCGGAGGGGCTCGTCGACGGGATCTCGCTCGTGACCGGGGTCCGGGCCGCTCAGCCGGCGGTGCGCATCGTCGTGCTGGCCGAGAAGGACGATCCCCGGCGGGCGGCGCTCGCGCTCCAGGCCGGGGCCTCGGGCTGGGTCGCCAAGGACTGCTCGCTGTCCCGGCTGCTCACGGTGATCCGGGGCGTGCTGCGCGACGAGACCCATCTGCCGCCCGCCCTGCTCACCGGCGTCCTGCGCGAACTCACCGCCGCCCGCCGGCACCGTACCGAGAGCGAGCGGCTCGTCGAGTCCCTCACCCCGCGCGAGCGGGAGGTGCTGCGCTGCATGGTCGCCGGGCTGGGCCGCAAGGCCGTCGCCGAGCGGCTGTTCCTCTCCCCGCACACCGTGCGCACCCACATGCAGAACGTCCTCGGCAAGCTCGGGGTCCACTCCACGCTGGCCGCCGTGGCGCTCGCCCGGCGCGCGGGCGTCGGCCCGGCCGACCTAACCGGGGATGTTGTCGAACGGGGCGGTCAACTGGCGTAGCAGCCCGGCCAGTTCGGCGCGCTGGGCGCGGGACAGCTCGGCGAGGATCGCCCGCTCCTGCTCCAGCAGGCCCGCGAGCGCCTGGTCGGCGCGGTCCCGGCCGGTCCCGGTCAGCCGGACCAGCACACCCCGCCGGTCGCTCGGATCGGGCAGCCGCTCCACCAGGCCCTTCTGGGCCAGCCGGTCGATCCGGTTGGTCATGGTGCCCGAGGTGACCAGGGTCTGCGTCAGCAGCTGCCCGGGCGAGAGCTGATACGGCGATCCCGCGCGGCGCAGCGCGGTCAGCACGTCGAACTCCCAGGGCTCCAGCTGGTGCTCGGAAAAGGCGAGCCGACGCGCGCGGTCCAGGTGCCGGGCCAGTCTGCTCACCCGGCTGAGCACTTCCAGCGGCTCCACGTCGAGGTCCGGGCGCTCCCGGCGCCACGCTGCGACCAGCCGATCGACCTCGTCCTCCATGCGATCAGTGTAGTGGTTCTGTCGACATGAAGTCTCTTGACCTCAAGTCTCTTGACATCAAGATAATGGGGAGGGGAGAGTGGTGGGCATGACGAACCCCACCTGGGACCCCGGTCAGTACCTGCGCCACGCCGGCCATCGGGCCCGCCCCTTCGCAGACCTCCTCGCCCGCGTCCCCGCCCTCCCCACGCAGCCGCCCGCCGGGCACCCGCGCATCGCCGACCTCGGCTGCGGCCCCGGCAACGTCACCGTCCGGCTCACCGAGCGCTGGCCGGGCGCGCACGTCACCGGGTACGACAACTCGCCCGAGATGCTCGATGCCGCCCACACCGGCCACGCGGGCCCCACGGCCCAGGGAGGCCTGCTGGACTTCGCCGCCGCCGACGCGCGCACCTGGACGCCCGCGGTGCCGTGCGACCTGATCGTCTCCAACGCCACGCTCCAGTGGGTGCCGGGCCACGCCGACCGGTTCGCCGACTGGATCGGCGCCCTGAAGCCCGGCGGCACCTTCGCCTTCCAGGTGCCCGACAACATCGACGCCCCGCTGCACGCCCTGATGCGCGACCTCGCCGCCACGCCCCGCTGGAAGACGCGCCTCGGCGACGTCCTGCGCCGCACCGACTCCGTGCACACCCCCGGCGCCTACCTCGACCGGCTCGCCCGCCTCGGCTGCGCCACCGACGTGTGGCAGACGACGTACCACCACGTCCTGCACGGCGAGGACGCCGTCCTGGACTGGGTGAAGGGCACCGGACTGCGGCCCGCGCTGACCGCGCTCGCCGACGACCCCGAAGCACGCGACGCGTTCCTCACCGAGTACCGGGACCTGCTGCGCGAGGCCTACCCGAGCGCGCCGTACGGCACGGTCATGCCGTTCCGCCGGCTGTTCGCCGTCGCCGTGAAGGAGGCCTGAGCATGCTCGTCGCGGTCGATCACGTGCAGCTCGCGGCCCCGCCCGGGTCGGAGGACGCGCTGCGGGCGTACTACGTCGGCGTCCTCGGCATGACGGAGATCCCCAAACCGCCGGTGCTGGCGGCACGCGGGGGCTGCTGGTTCGAGGCGGGCTACGTCCAGCTGCACATCGGCATAGAGGAAGCCCCCGCCGGAGGCGGAGCATGTCACTGGCGGGCGGCGAAGAAGGCGCACCCGGGGCTCAGGGTCACGCGGATCGAGGAGTACGCGGCCCGCCTCGAATCGCTCGGCGCCCCGGTGACCTGGGACGACAACCTCCCTGGCCATCTGCGCTTCTACTCGCAGGACCCGGTGGGCAACCGGCTGGAGTTCCTCCAGCCCCGGTGACCGCCCAGGACTACGCCTTGCGGTGCCCTATCAGCCGCGGCTTCTGCTCCAGTCCGTCCAGCCCGTGCCACGCCAGGTTCACCAGATGGGCCGCGACCTCCGCCTTCTTCGGGCGGCGCACGTCCAGCCACCACTGGCCGGTCAGCGCGACCATGCCGACCAGCGCCTGGGCGTAGAGGGGAGCGAGCTTGGGGTCGAAGCCCCGGCTCTTGAACTCGCGGCCCAGGATGTCCTCCACCTGGGTGGCGATGTCCGAGATCAACGAGGCGAAGGAGCCCGTCGACTGCGGGATGGGGGAGTCGCGGACCAGGATGCGGAAGCCGTCCGTGTACTCCTCGATGTAGTCCAGCAGGGCGAAGGCGGCCTGCTCGCACAGTTCGCGCGGGTGCCCGGCGGTCAGCGAGCCGGTCACCATGTCCAGCAGGCGGCGCATCTCGCGGTCCACCACCACCGCGTACAGCCCCTCCTTGCCGCCGAAGTGCTCGTACACCACCGGCTTGGACACCCCGGCCTTCGCCGCGATCTCCTCCACCGACGTGCCCTCGAAGCCCTTCGCCGCGAAGAGGGTGCGACCGATCTCCAGCAGCTGCTGGCGGCGCTCGGCGCCGGTCATACGGGTCCGGCGGGTCCGCCGCGGTTTGTCGGTGCTGGAAGTGCTGCTGGAGTCGGTCGCCACGGCCTCCATCATGCCGCCTCGGCGCTCACCTTCCGGCGCCGGGAGCCGTCATCACCGGTGTTACGGCGCGAATCGATACGTGAGCGTGACGGCCAGCGCACGTCGTACGCCCAGCCGAGCAGCTCGAAGATCCGGATGAAGCGGGCCGAGGAGTCGACCTGGCCGCGCATCACCCCGTGCCGCGCCGACGTCGGGTCGGCGTGGTGCAGGTTGTGCCAGGACTCCCCGCAGGACAGCACCGCCAGCCACCACACGTTGCCCGAACGGTCCCGCGACCTGAACGGCCGCTTGCCCACCGCGTGGCAGATCGAGTTGATCGACCAGGTCACATGGTGGAGCAGCGCCACCCGGACGAGTGAACCCCAGAAGAACCCGGTGAACGCGCCCCACCAGGACATCGTCGCCAGACCGCCGACCAGTGGGGGCAGCGCCAGCGACACCGCCGTCCACATCACGAACTGCCGGGAGATCGCCCGGATCGCCGGGTCCTTGACCAGGTCCGGCGCGTACTTGTCCTGCGGGGTCTGCTCCTCGTCGAACATCCAGCCGATGTGGGCCCACCACAGGCCCTTCATCAGCGCCGGCACGGTCTCCCCGAACCGCCACGGCGAGTGCGGGTCGCCCTCGGCGTCGGAGAACTTGTGATGCCGGCGGTGATCGGCCACCCAGCGCACCAGGGGGCCCTCGACGGCCAGCGACCCCATGATCGCCAGCGCGATCCTGAGCGGCCGCCTCGCCTTGAACGAACCATGCGTGAAGTACCGGTGGAAACCGATCGTGATGCCGTGGCACCCCAGGAAGTAGAAGAAGACCAGCAGGCCCAGGTCGAGCCAGCTCACCCCCCAGCCCCAGGCCAGCGGCACGGCCGCCACCAGTGCCAGGAACGGCACGATGATGAACAGGAGCAGCGTGATCTGCTCGATCGAACGCTTCTGCTCGCCGCCCAGCGTGGCGGAGGGGGCGGAGGTGTCGGTGGCCTTACGGGCTTCGTCGATCACATCGGAACTGGAGGTCATGCGCGTCCCCTGGCGGGTCGAGGGTCGGGGCGGACACCGGGCGGCCGGAACCGGACGGGAGTCGACGATATTCCCTACGGTTCCGTAACCTACGGCGTCGTAAGTATGGCAGCGTGTCACACAGCGGCAAGAGCCCCACAGCCTGCGCCTCCGTATGGACACCTATCCTTGGTCTCGGTCGGACAGCGCGGTCCGCTGAAGTTTCCTTCCCGGACGCTCCGGCCCGTATGCGGCTCCCCGCCGCGTGGCAGACCGCCGGGTTCCCTCCAGACGTTCCACACTGCAAGGAGCCGCACCTGTGAGCAGTGCCGACGACCAGACCACCACGACCGGCAGCGAGCTGCGCGCCGACATCCGCCGCCTGGGTGATCTCCTGGGCGAGACCCTCGTACGGCAGGAGGGCCCGGAGCTGCTCGACCTGGTCGAGAAGGTCCGCCGCCTCACCCGCGAGGACGGCGAGGCCGCCGCCGAGCTGCTGCGCGGCACCGAGCTGCAGACCGCGGCCAAGCTGGTCCGCGCCTTCTCCACCTACTTCCACCTCGCCAACGTCACCGAGCAGGTGCACCGCGGCCGCGAGCTGCGCGCCCGCCGCGCCGCCGAGGGCGGCCTGCTCGCCCGCACCGCCGACCGGCTCAAGGACGCCGACCCCGAGCACCTGAAGCAGACCGTCCGGCACCTCAACGTCCGCCCGGTCTTCACCGCGCACCCCACCGAGGCCGCCCGCCGGTCCGTCCTCAACAAGCTCCGGCGCATCGCCGCCCTCCTGGACGCCCCCGTCCTGGACTCCGACCGCCGCCGCCACGACGTCCGCCTCGCCGAGAACATCGACCTGGTGTGGCAGACCGACGAGCTGCGCGTCGTACGGCCGGAACCGGCGGACGAGGCCCGCAACGCCATCTACTACCTCGACGAACTGCACGCCGGGGCCGTGGGCGACGTCCTGGAGGACCTCACCGCGGAGCTGGAGCGGGTCGGCGTGAAGCTGCCCGACGACACCCGCCCCCTCACCTTCGGCACCTGGATCGGCGGCGACCGCGACGGCAACCCCAACGTCACCCCCCAGGTCACCTGGGACGTCCTCATCCTCCAGCACGAGCACGGCATCAACGACGCCCTGGAGACCATCGACGAGCTGCGCGGCCTGCTCTCCAACTCCATCCGCTACGCCGGCGCGACCGAGGAACTGCTGACCTCCCTCCAGAGCGACCTGGAGAAGTTGCCCGAGATCAGCCCCCGCTACAAGCGCCTCAACGCCGAGGAGCCCTACCGGCTCAAGGCCACCTGCATCCGGCAGAAGCTGGAGAACACCAAGCAGCGCCTCGCCAAGGGCACCCCGCACGAGGACGGCCGCGACTACCTCGGCACCGGCGAGCTGCTGAGCGACCTGCGGCTCGTCCAGACCTCGCTGCGCGAGCACCGCGGCGGCCTCTTCGCCGACGGCCGCCTCGGCCGCGTCATCCGCACCCTGGCCGCCTTCGGCCTCCAGCTCGCCACCATGGACGTCCGCGAACACGCCGACGCCCACCACCACGCCCTCGGCCAGCTCTTCGACCGGCTCGGCGAGGAGTCCTGGCGCTACGCCGACATGCCCCGCGAGTACCGCGCCAAGCTCCTCGCCAAGGAGCTCAGGTCGAGGAGGCCGCTCGCGCCGACCCCGGCACCTGTCGACGCGGCCGGCGCCAAGACGCTCGGCGTCTTCGAGACCGTCAAGAAGGCCCTGGCGGTCTTCGGCCCCGAGGTCATCGAGTCGTACATCATCTCCATGTGCCAGGGCGCCGACGACGTCTTCGCCGCCGCCGTCCTCGCCCGCGAGGCCGGCCTGATCGACCTGCACGCCGGCTGGGCCAAGATCGGCATCGTCCCGCTCCTGGAGACCACCGACGAGCTGCGCGCCGCCGACACCATCCTGGAGGACATGCTCTCCGACCCGTCCTACCGGCGCCTGGTCGCGCTGCGCGGCGACGTCCAGGAGGTCATGCTCGGCTACTCCGACTCCTCCAAGTTCGGCGGCATCACCACCAGCCAGTGGGAGATCCACCGCGCCCAGCGCCGGCTGCGCGACGTCGCCCACCGCTACGGCGTACGGCTGCGCCTCTTCCACGGCCGCGGCGGCACCGTCGGCCGCGGCGGCGGCCCCTCCCACGACGCGATCCTCGCCCAGCCCTGGGGCACCCTGGAAGGCGAGATCAAGGTCACCGAGCAGGGCGAGGTCATCTCCGACAAGTACCTGATCCCCTCCCTCGCCCGGGAGAACCTGGAACTGACCGTCGCCGCCACCCTCCAGGCCTCCGCCCTGCACACGGCACCCCGCCAGTCCGACGAGGCCCTCGCCCGCTGGGACGCCGCCATGGACGTCGTCTCGGACGCCGCCCACAGCGCCTACCGCAGGCTCGTCGAGGACCCGGACCTCCCCGCGTACTTCTTCGCCTCCACCCCCGTCGACCAGCTCGCCGACCTCCACCTCGGCTCGCGCCCCTCGCGCCGGCCCGACTCCGGCGCCGGACTCGACGGCCTGCGCGCCATCCCGTGGGTGTTCGGCTGGACCCAGTCCCGCCAGATCGTCCCCGGCTGGTTCGGTGTCGGCTCCGGCCTGAAGGCCCTGCGCGAGGCGGGCCTGCGGCAGGAAGGGGACACCGTGCTCGACGAGATGCACCAGCAGTGGCACTTCTTCCAGAACTTCATCTCCAACGTCGAGATGACCCTCGCGAAGACCGACCTGCGCATCGCCCAGCACTACGTCGACACCCTCGTCCCCGACGACCTCAAGCACGTCTTCGACACCATCAAGGCCGAACACGAGCTGACCGTCCGCGAGGTCCTGCGCGTGACGGGCGAGCGCGAACTGCTCGACGCCCAGCCCGCGTTGCGGCAGACCTTCACCATCCGCGACGCCTACCTGGACCCGATCTCCTACCTCCAGGTCGCCCTGCTCAAGCGCCAGCGCGACGCGGCCGCCGCCGGCGCCGAGGCCGACCCGACGCTCTCCCGCGCCCTGCTCCTCACCGTCAACGGCGTGGCGGCCGGCCTGCGCAACACCGGCTGACCCGGCCCCGACACAGACGGTGCCCCCGAGGCCGTACGACCCCGGGGGCACCCTCTTTTTCGCAGCCTTTTCCTCAGCTCACTGGATCGCCACGAACGCCGCCGTCAACAGCCCCGCGCCGGACAGCCCCAGCACCCAGGCCACCCGCGTCAGCCGCATCCCGCCCGCGACCACCACCGAGGCCAGCAACAGCGCCCCGCCCAGCGGCACCCACGCGTACAGGATCCCCGCCGGCCCCGAGCGCACCGCGTCCGCCGTACCCGGCTTCAGAACCACGTCGTACGTCCGCCCCGCACGCACCGCCACCGACTCCGGCAGCTCCACACGCGCGCGTGCCCGCGACCCCGACGTCGTCGGCGTGAACGGGCCGGCACACGTGTTTCTGGCGCAGGAGGTCACCCGGACCGTGCCCGCCTCCCGCCCCTTGGCCAGCATCACGTGCTGCGCGGTCCCCCACGAACCCCACACCCCGGCGAACAGGATCAACGCGGCGACCGCGCCCATCGCCACGACCCGCCCGAGGCGCAACGCGGACACGGACACCTGGCGGGCGGTGGCGGCTGTGGCAGGCATGGCCGGGATCATTGGCCATACCCACGCGGCGGGTCAACCCGCGTGTCCGCCGTAGAAGCACATGTCAGGAGTTGTACGCGCTCTGCGCCCGCTCCAGCCCCTCCGCCAGCAGGCACTCCACCGCGTCCGCCGCACGGTCCACGAAGTAGTCCAGCTCCTTGCGCTCCGCCGACGAGAAGTCCTTCAGCACGAAGTCCGCCACCTGCATCCGCCCCGGCGGCCGCCCGATCCCGAACCGCACCCGGTGGTAGTCCGCGCCCATCGCCTTCGTCATCGACTTCAGACCGTTGTGCCCGTTGTCCCCGCCGCCCAGCTTCAGCCGCAGCACGCCGTAATCGATGTCCAGCTCGTCATGGACCGCGACGACGTTCGCCACCGGCACCTTGTAGAAGTCCTTCAGCGCGTTCACCGGACCACCGGACAGGTTCATGTACGACGCCGGCTTCGCCAGCACCACCCGGCGGCTCGCCGGCCCCGCCGGCCCGATCCGCCCCTCCAGCACCTGCGCCTGCGCCTTGCCCGCCCGCTTGAACTTCCCCCCGATCCGCTCCGCGAGCAGGTCCACCACCATGAAACCGACGTTGTGCCGGTTCATGGCGTACTCCGGCCCCGGATTGCCGAGCCCGACGATCAGCCAGGGGTCACTGGCGGCGGTGGTCACGTCCATGTCTCCTTGATACGCGCCAGCCGCCGCCCCCGGACAAGGGAGCGGCGGCTGAACAGTTGACGACGCCTACGGCGCTCAGGCCTCGGCGGCCTCTTCGCCCTCGGCGGCCTCGCCCTCGGTCTCCTCGGCCTGCGCGGCCAGGACCTGCAGCACCACCGCGTCCTCCTCGACGGCCAGCGTGGTGCCCTTCGGCAGCACGATGTCCTTGGCGAGGACGGAGGCACCGGCCTCCAGACCCTCCACGGACACCGTCACGGCGGCGGGGATGTGCGTGGCCTCGGCCTCGACCGGCAGGGCGGTCAGGACGTGCTCCAGCAGGTTGCCGCCCGGGGCCAGCTCGCCCTCGGTGTGCACCGGAACCTCGACGGTGACCTTCTCACCACGCTTGACCAGCAGCAGGTCGACGTGCTCCAGGAAACCCTTGATCGCGTCACGCTGGACGGCCTTCGGGATCGCCAGCTCGCTGGCCTTGCCGTCGATGTCCAGGGAGATCAGGACGTTCGGCGTACGAAGCGCCATCTGAAGGTCGTGGCCCGGCAGGGTCAGGTGGACCGGCTCGGTGCCGTGGCCGTACAGGACAACCGGAACCTTGTTCTCGCGGCGGATGCGACGAGCCGCACCCTTGCCGAACTCGGTACGGGTCTCGGCGGCGAGCTTCACCTCGGACATGCTGATCACTCCTCGTAGAGGTAGGAACGGACGGGGTCACCCGGCCACGAACGGCCTGCTACGAAGAGCGCGTCGATAACGGAGCGCCGTACATACGCGTACGGCCTCCCTCGCCGAGCAACTTCAGCAGTCTACTCGGCGGGCAGGCCGTACCCAAAAGGATCTTCAGCGACTCACTGCTCGTCGAACAGGCTCGTCACCGAACCGTCCTCGAAGACCTCACGCACCGCGCTCGCGATCGTCGGAGCGATCGACAGCACCTTGATCTTGTCCAGGTCCGCCGCCAGCTCACCCGGCGTCGGCAGCGTGTTCGTGAACACGAACTCACTCACCGGCGAGTTCTTCAGCCGGTCCGCGGCCGGACCGGAGAGCACACCGTGCGTCGCCGTGACGATGACGTCCTCGGCGCCGTGCGCGAACAGCGCGTCGGCGGCCGCACAGATCGTGCCACCCGTGTCGATCATGTCGTCCACCAGGACACACACCCGGCCCTTGACCTCACCCACGACCTCGTGGACGGTCACCTGGTTCGCCACGTCCTTGTCACGCCGCTTGTGCACGATCGCCAGCGGCGCACCCAGCCGGTCGCACCAGCGGTCCGCGACCCGCACCCGGCCCGCGTCCGGCGACACCACCGTCAGCTTGTCCCGGTCCACCTTGTCGCCCACGTAGTCGGCGAGCAGCGGCAGCGCGAACAGATGGTCGACCGGGCCGTCGAAGAAGCCCTGGATCTGGTCCGTGTGCAGATCCACCGTCAGGATCCGGTCCGCACCCGCCGTCTTCATCAGGTCGGCGATCAGACGCGCCGAAATCGGTTCACGACCCCGGTGCTTCTTGTCCTGCCGCGCGTAACCATAGAAAGGCACGATCACCGTGATGGAACGGGCCGACGCACGCTTCAGCGCGTCCAGCATGATCAACTGCTCCATGATCCACTGGTTGATCGGAGCCGTGTGGCTCTGGATCACGAAGCAGTCCGCACCACGCGCCGACTCCTGGTACCGGACGTAGATCTCGCCGTTCGCGAAGTCGAAGGCCTTGGTCGGGACGACCCCGATACCCAGCTGATGGGCGATCTCCTCGGCAAGCTCGGGGTGGGCGCGGCCGGAGAAGAACA
This sequence comes from Streptomyces sp. NPDC055966, assembly GCF_042269865.1. Lineage (NCBI taxonomy): Bacteria > Bacillati > Actinomycetota > Actinomycetes > Kitasatosporales > Streptomycetaceae > Streptomyces > Streptomyces sp. NPDC055966. The sequence continues at coordinate 150,894 of NZ_JBHJYK010000003.1, read as the reverse complement.
TCATCTTCTTCTCGCCGGTCGTCTTGATCCCGGTCACAGCACTGTCTCCTCAGAGGTTGTCTCATCCAGCCGGCTGCTCGTACGGCCTCCCGTCTGGGCATGAAAGGCCGAACCAGCTGGTAGGGGTGCGGGTGCACGCGTGCGGATGTGCACTTATCACGGTACGCCGTGTTTGGCGCACACGTTTCCGGTCAGTCCTCGCTCTCGCCCTGCCGGGACGCCGCCTCGGCCGCCTTCGCCGCCGCGCTCCCCGGACGCTTCCGGGCCACCCAACCCTCGATATTCCGCTGCTGACCACGGGCCACGGCCAGCGAACCGGGCGGCACATCCTTCGTGATCACGGACCCGGCGGCGGTGTAAGCGCCGTCCCCGACCGTGACAGGAGCCACAAACATGTTGTCCGAACCCGTCCGGCAATGCGACCCGACGGTGGTGTGATGCTTGTCCTGGCCGTCGTAGTTCACGAACACGCTCGCCGCGCCGATGTTCGTGTACTCACCGATCGTCGCGTCACCGACGTAGGAGAGATGGGGCACCTTCGTCCCCTCCCCGATCGAGGCGTTCTTCGTCTCGACGTACGTCCCGATCTTGCCCTTGGCACCCAGCCGCGTCCCCGGCCGCAGATACGCGTACGGACCCACCGTCGCGTTCGCACCGATATGGGCCGAGTCGGACACCGTGTTGTCCACCCGCGCGCCCGCACCCACCTCGGTGTCCTTCAGCCGGCTGTTCGGCCCGACCTCCGCGCCCTCGGCCAGGTGCGTGACACCGGTCAGCTGCGTCCCCGGATGCACGACCGCGTCCCGCTCGAAGGTCACGGTCACGTCGACCCAGGTCGTCGCCGGGTCGACGACGGTGACCCCGTCGAGCATCGCGGCCGTCAGCAGCCGGTCGTTGAGGATCCGGCGCGCCTCGGCGAGCTGCACCCGGTTGTTGATCCCGGCGATCTCGCGGTGATCGCCCGCCACCGACGCCCCGACCCGGTGCCCGGCCTCCCGCAGGATCCCGAGCACATCGGTCAGGTACTCCTCGCCCTGGCTGTTGTCCGTCCGCACCTTCTTGAGCGCCTCCGCCAGCAGCTGCCCGTCGAACGCGAACACCCCGCTGTTGATCTCCCGGACCGCCCGCTGGGCCTCGGACGCGTCCTTGTGCTCGACGATCGCGGTGACCGCGCCGGTGGCCTCGTCGCGCACGATCCGCCCGTACCCCGTCGCGTCCGGCACCTCGGCCGTCAGCACGGTCACGGCGTTGCCGTCGGCGGCGTGCGTCCCGGCGAGCTGCTTCAGGGTGTCGGCGGTGAGCAGCGGCGTGTCCCCGCAGACGACCACGACGGTCCCCTCCACGGTCCCGCCCAGCTCCTCCAGACCCATCCGCACGGCGTGCCCGGTGCCGTTCTGCTCCGCCTGCACGGCGGTCCTGGTGCCGGGGTCGATCTCGGCGAGGTGCGCGGCGACCTGCTCACGGGCGTGACCGACGACGACCACGAGGTGCTGCGGGTCCAACTCACGGGCGGCGGCCAGCACATGGCCCACGAGGGAACGGCCGCAGATCTGGTGCAGGACCTTCGGTGTGGCCGACTTCATACGGGTGCCCTCACCCGCTGCGAGAACGACGACGGCGGCCGGGCGAATGGCGCTCACGGGGTTGCCCTTCGGCTCTGGATGGGTGGGGATACAGCCGCAGGATACCGGGGCGTTTCGTGGAGGACATGAGAGCGGGCCCTGACGGTGATGACACCGGTCAGGACCCGAACTGAGGTTGTGCTCCCGGGGGAGGACTCGAACCCCCATGATCAGAACCAAAATCTGACGTCTTGCCCTTAGACGACCCGGGAATTCCGCTATGTCCGATTTGCTAGATCGGCTGCGGTGGCAGCACCTACTATGCCGTACCAGGCGCCTTCGATGCGACGGTACAGCTCTGCGCTCTGCCGTACGGTGAGAGCCAGGCAGCCGCGGTAGTTGTCCCCCGTGTTCTTGCGCACGGTTTTCGGGTTGTGCCGTTTCACGGTGGTCTTGCCGAAGGTGCTGAGGTCCGCCTGGACGACGCCCGCCCAATATTGCTCGGCGGCCTCGATGTCGGCTGACTCGTGGATCATCAAGTGGAACCTGATGCGCTCCCGCTCAACTTGGAGTAGGTCGAGCCAGGCGAGGAAGAGGCGGATCATGTTCGGGTCGCTGTTGACGAAGGTGACTCGTTCGCGCCGTGCGTGGGGCTTGTCCTTGGTGCCTTCCGCCCAGTAGGCGGCGACACCAGCGATGAACAGCTCGCGGGTGCTCATCGTGCCGATCTCGCTTGCGGCGGCCGCCTTGGTCTGCTGCCTCTCCTCGTCCCTCACTGCCAGTTCGTGCTCCCACCTCTTGCGGGCCGCCAGCTTCGCCTGCTGGGTTGGCTCGTGTCGCTCCGGCTTCGGTAAGTCCCGCACCCACAGCGAGATCGAACTCTTCGAGCACCCCAGCTCGACCTGGATCTGGTCGTACGTCCAGCCCTGGAGTCGTAGCTCCCGCGCCCTGTCCCGCAGGTCGTCCTTCGCGTTCGGGCGCTTGGTCCAGTCCGGCGGGGGCTCGCCCTCCAGGAGGCGGTTGAGGATGTCGTTGTTGTCGACGTGCAGGCGGTCGCGGATCTGTCGTCGGCTGAGGCCCGCCCGCCGCAAGGCCGCCGCCCGTTGCCGTAACCCCTCGAAGTCGGCGTATTTGCCGTGTGCATGTGTCATACGCATACCGTCCTGACGGAATGATCCGTTCCGGACGTGAACGGGTGTGGTTCACCAGTTCGAGGGATATCGGATCGTTTCGAGGTCGCTCGGTCACGGAGTGTGGTGTGTTGCGGTAGGCGAAAGTCGCCGGAAATGGCGGACCGGTCGCCCGTAGGCTGGATGCATGACCACGACGGGGGAAGAGCACACCGGGGGCCCGACCGGCCCCTGGTGGTGGGCCAGGTGGCGCAGTGCGGTGCTCGACGGGAGTCTCGCGCTGGTGTCGGCTGTGGAGTGCGGTGCCGAGGGGGTGCCGTTCGCGCGGGACGCGGGGATTCCGGTGTCCCTGGGGGTTCTGTTCGGGGTGATCGCCGGGTCCGTGCTGTTGGTGCGGCGGAAGTGGCCGATCGCCGTCGTGCTGGTCGCCATCGCGATCACGCCGGCCGAGATGGGCTTCCTGATGGGCATCGTCGGCCTGTACACGCTGGCGTCGTGCGAGCTGCCGCGGCGGGTCATCGGCGCGCTGGCGGGGATGACGTTGCTGGGCACGATGATCGTGACGTTCGTGCGGGTGCGGCAGAGCACGGCGCGCGGGGATCTGACGCTGGGTGACTGGTTCGTGCCGTTCGCGGCGGTGACGACGTCGTTGGGGCTGACGGCTCCGCCGTTGCTGTTCGGGCTGTACGTGGGTGCGCGGCGGCGGTTGATGGAGAGCCTGCGGGAGCGGGCGGACTCTCTGGAGCGGGAGCTCCAGTTGCTCGCGGAGCGTGCGGAGGAGCGGGCCGAGTGGGCGCGGGGTGAGGAGCGGACGCGGATCGCGCGGGAGATGCACGACGTCGTGGCGCACCGGGTGAGCCTGATGGTGGTGCATGCGGCGGCGTTGCAGGCGGTGGCGCGGAAGGATCCGGAGAAGGCGGTGCGCAATGCCGCTCTGGTGGGGGACATGGGGCGGCAGGCGCTGACCGAGTTGCGGGAGATGCTCGGGGTGTTGCGGGCCGGTGAGGACGTGGTGGGCCGGCGGGGTGCGGGGGTGCCGTTGGCGGCGGTGCGGGAGGCGGCTGCTGCGGCGGCTTCGCGGGCGGTGGACGAGACGGTGTCCGGGGACGGGCCGTGTCTGTCGGAGCTGGACGAGTTGATCGGGCAGTCGGCGGCGGCGGGGATGGTCGTGGAGCTGTCGGTGATGGGGGAGGCGCGGTCGTATGCGGCGCAGGTGGAGCAGACGGCGTACCGGGTGGTGCAGGAGGCGCTGACGAACGTTCACAAGCATGCGGCGGGTGCGAAGACGCATGTGCGGCTGGCGCACCGGGTGTCGGAGATCGCGATGCAGGTGGAGAACGAGGCGCCGCCGGAGCCGGGTTCCGCGTCCGCGGCCGGGCTGCCGTCGGGTGGGAACGGTCTGGTGGGGATGCGGGAGCGGGTCGCGGCGCTGGGCGGCGTGTTCGTGTCGGGGCCGACGGACGCGGGGGGCTTTCGGGTGTCGGCGGTGATTCCGGCGGTGTAGCCCGGTGGCGTCCGTGCGGTGGGCCGGTGGTCAGCCGGCGGTGAGGCGTACGGGTTCGATGCCGGTGATGAGGGTGGCGAGGGCGTGGTCGATGTCGGGGCCGACGTACCAGTCGCCGGTGTGGTCGAGGGTGTAGACGCGTCCTTCGGTGTCGATGGCGAGTGCCGCGGTGGTGTCGGTCTCCTGGCCGAGGGGGCACAGTTCGGTGCCGAGGGCGAGGCCGAGGTCGCCGAGGGTGCGGGCGAGGTGGCGGCCGTGGAGCGGGTCGAGGTGGAGGGTGGCGGGTGCGATCTGGCGGCCGGGTCCGCCGGGGGTGATGCGGAGTCCGCCGAATTCGGCCCAGGCCTCGACGGCGGCGGGGAAGACGGTGTGCCGGTGGCCGGCGGGTGAGGTGTGTTCGCGCAGGGTGTCGGCCCAGTACTCGGCTTGTTTTATGTCCCAGCGTCCCGGTTGCCAGCCGGCGGAGCGCAGGGCGGCGTCGACGGGGACGGCGAAGCGTGGTGCGGTTGCCCCGTGCTCGGTGGTGGGGCGGTGGTGCTTGGGGGTGGTGGCTTGGTCGGGGTGCATCTGCCCTTCGTTCGTCGTGCCGGCGGTGGTGCGGCGTTGGTACTGGGGGTGACGGCGGTTTTCGGCCGTCGGTTGCCGCGGGTCAGCCGTCGGTTGCCGTGGGGTCGACGATGCGGACGCCGAAGTGGGCGCTGAGGGCGGTGCAGGCGCGGCAGGGGGTGGCGAAACTGCCGTGGAGGGGGTCGCCGTCCTCGCGTATGCGGCGGGCGGTGAGTTTGGCGTGTTTGAGGGCTTTGCGGGCCTCGCCGTTGGTCATGGGTTTGCGGGCGGCGCGTTTGCTGCGGGTGGCGTCGGCGGCGGTGATGTGCCGGGAGATGAGGATCGTCTCGGCGCAGCGGCCGGTGAAGCGGTCGCGTTGGGCGCTGGTGAGGGTGTCGAGGAAGTCCTGGACGAGGTGGTGCAGGGCGGGGGGTGTGTCGCCGCGGGCGGCGGTGCCGGTGAGGGTGGCGCCGTGGACGGAGAGGGCGGCGGCGACGGTGGGCAGGATGCCGTCGCGGCGGTGGCGGAGGGTGGGGACGGGGGGTGCGTCGGGGCCGCTCCAGCCGATGCGGGGGTCGCCGGAGCGCACGTCGGTACCTCCGTGGTGCAAGGTATTCATGATCGTCTTCCCCTCCCGGGCATCCCCCCGAAGGACACAGGGTGCCAAATGCCGTGGCTGGTGCGGAAGCTGGGGCGGGGCGACACGCCACGGTCGGGGCAGGTCGTCACGGTGGGGTGACGGCCGGTCACGGAAGCGGAGGGGTGCTTTCCGCGGGGTTGCGGTGGGCCGGTGACCGGGGTGCGTGTACCGCATAGGCTGTCGCCATCCGCGATCGACACCGCCGATTGAGGCCTAAGAGAACGCCGCAGGGGGCTACCGCCATGACGACAGGTCGGCTCGGGCAGCAAGCCGCGCCACCGAACGCGGCCTACGCCGGGCAGGTCGTGCACTTTCCGGATCCGGTCCGGGCGGCGCGTCACCCGAGAGGAGTACGGGTCGACGAGCGCGGTTACCCGGATTTCGCTCCGTACGCGCGCGTGGCGGTGGAGATCGCCGAGCCGCCGGACGGGTTCGGGGTCGACGAACTGCGGCTGACGGACTACGTGTCGGCGAACGCCGCGCTGGCCGCGGACCGGCACGAGTTGTGGGACACGGTGCCGGACGTGGCGACGCCGCACGGCTGGACGTGGCACCACGTCGCGGGTACGCGGCGGTTGGAGCTGGTTCCGGTCGAGGTGAAGGCGCTGCTGCGGCATCACGGCGGGATCGCGACGGCGCCGGTGGACCACGGCAAGCGCGGGACGCGGCCGTTGCAGGAGACGCGGCCGGCGCACTTCGGGCTGCCGAAGTCGGGTGCGGCGGTGTCGGAGGCGCAGGTGCTGGGGGTCGAGGAGGATCTCGGTTACCGGCTGCCGGGCGCGTACCGCTCGTTCCTGAAGGCGGCGGGCGGTTGCGCGCCGGTGGGCACGGCGTTGGACGCCGAGTTGGGTCTGCTGGTGGACCAGCCGTTCTTCACGGTGCGGGACGAGGCGGCGGTCAATGACCTCGTGTACGTCAACAAGTGTCTGCGGGACCATCTGACGAAGGACTACCTCGGTGTCGCGTTCGTCCAGGGCGGTCTGCTCGCGGTGAAGGTGAAGGGCGCGCGGCCGGGTTCGGTGTGGTTCTGCGCGTACGACGATGTGCGGGACGTGGATCCGTCGTGGTCGCCGGCGGAGCGGGTGGAGCGGTTGCTGCTGCCGGCGGGCGACGACTTCGACGCGTTCCTGTCCCGGTTGGCGGGTAGTCCGCCGGAGTTGGAGACGGTGGCGAATCTGATGGTCGACGGTGGTTTCGCCCATGTCGTCCCGGTGTCGTCCGGTTCGGCGTCGTCCGGTCCGGTGGGGGAGTGAGCTTCAGGCGATGGTGACCTACGCGCAGGCGCAGGAGCGCGCCGAGGAGTGGATCAACGGCGACGTGCCCGCGTACCAGCATCGTGAGGTGCGGGTGCGGGAGTTCGAGCTGGGGTTCGTGGTGTGGGGCGAGGACCGGGCGGAGGGCCCGCGTTCGGACGGGGGTGCGCAGCGGCTCGTCATCGCCCGCGACAGCGGGGAGGCGACGCTGTGGCCGGCGCTGCCGGTGGGTGAGGTGATCCGCCGCTTCGAGGAGGAGTACGGCGGGCCCGACGGCCCGCAGGGCGCGGCACCGGCGCCGGCGCCCGCCCGTGTCGACCTGAACCAGACGTCGTTCCTGCTGACTCCGCCGGAGTGGTTGCAGGAGGCGGCGGACAAGATGGGCATCGGCGAACGGCGTCCGGAGCCCGGGTCCGGTGCCGGGGTTTCGGCTGCCGGTGGTGCGGGGCCGGCGCAGACGCAGGCCGGGGTGCCGGCCGCCGCGCCCCCTGCGGCCGCGCCTCCCGCGGGTGCGCCTGCTGCCGATGTGCCGGTGGGCGCGACGCCGTGGGCGGGTACGGACACCAACGCGGACCCGGGTGAGGACGACCGTTCCGTGCCGCTGCCCGCGACGGTGTTCGCGCCGCCGCTGAGCGAGCCCGACGTTCCCCGGCCTCCGGCGTCCACGCCGGAGGCGAAGACGGCGCTGATGTCGGGGGGCAGCCAGCTGCCGCCGACGGCGGTCGCCCCGGCGCTCGACGCTTCCCGGCTGCCGGGCACGCAGGGCGGTCCGCCCGCTCCCGCTGGAGCGCCGGGGGCGCCCGGTGCACCCGGGGTGCCCGCGGCTCCGGCCGTGCCGGGTGCCGCGCAGACCAGCACGCCCCCGCCCCCGCCGCCCGGTACGGCGCCGTACGGCTACCCGCAGGCGCCGGGCGCACCCGGCACGCCGCCGCCGGGCGTACCGGCCCAGGCACCGGCGCCCGGTGCCCCGTTCCCGCCTCCGGGCGCCCACATGCCTGCGCCGCCTCCGGGCGCCCCCTCGTACGGCTATCCGCAGGCGCCGGGCGGCGCTCCGGACGCGTCGCTGATGTCGGCGGACTCCGGCACGTCCGGGCGGTCGCTCGCGCCGAACGCCGGGGACATCGCGGACGCCGCGACGAGCAAGGCCGCGCCGCCGCCGAGGAAGGCGCGCGGTGGCGCGGGTGCGCCGCCTCCGCCGCCAGGTGCTCCGGGCACGCCGGGCGCGCGCCCGGGGGGTGCGACGCCGCCGCCCGCGCCGAGCGCGTCCGCGAACGCGTATGTACCGACGCAGTTCGCGCCGGCGCTCGGGCCGGAGGGGCTCCAGGGCCCGGGCGCTCCGGGCACGCCGAACGCGCCGGGCGCCCCCAACCCGCCTGCCCCGCCCGGAGGCAACGTGCACCAGGCGGCCACGATGCTGGCCGACCCCAGCCAGCTGGGCGGCGGCGCACCGCAGCCTCCGGGCGCCCCTGGAGCTCCGGGTGTCCCGGGCATGCCTCCCGCGCCCGGCGCGCCCCAGCCTCCGGGAGCCCCCGGAGCCCCCGGAGCCCCCGGGGCTCCTGGCGCACCCGGCGTGCCGCAGCCTCCGGGCGGTCCCGGTGCGCCCGGTGGCGGCCGGGGTGCCGTGCACCAGGCGGAGACCATGCTGGCCGCCCCGCCGGTGGGCGGACCGGGCGCGCCTGTGCCGCCCGCCCCGCCTGCCCCGCCCTCTCCGGGCGCCCCCGGGATGCCGCCGGGCGCCCCGCAGCCGATGCCGCCGGGCGGGCCCGTTCCGGGGCAGCCGCCGGCGTACGGGTATCCGCCGCAGGGGCAGCCGACGGTCGGCCCCGGCTACCAGGCCGTGCTGCGCTACCGCGCGCAGGACGGTTCGGAGCAGCAGCTGATCCGGCGTTCGGCGCCGGGCACGCCGCATCCGGAGTGGCAGATCTTCCATGAGCTGCGGGCGATGAACGTGCCGTCGGACCAGGTGCTGGAGCTGCACACGGAGCTGGAGTCGTGCGAGCTGCCGGGTGCCTACTGCGCGCGGATGATCCGGGAGCAGTGGCCGCAGGCGCGCATCGCGAGCATCGCGCCGTACGGCACGGACCACGCGAGCCGGCAGCAGGGGATGCAGCAGTTGCTGGCGCACCAGGGCGAGTTGCACCAGGTGGCGGACGGGCCCGCGCGGCCCGCGCCGCTGCGGGCGCCGCTGCCGCCGGTGCAGGCCGTGCCGCCCCTGCCGCCGGAGGGGATCGCGCAGGAGCTGGCGGCGGCGTTCGGGCCGGCGGTGTTCCGGTTCGAGCAGCAGGCGGTGTCGCGGCAGGGCGTGCCGCCGGTCGTGGCGCACACGCTGGTGGTGGCCGGGCTGCCGGTGGACATGGGGCCGTTCTTCTGGGCGCAGGCCCAGCCGGGCCGGCCGGTGCCGACGCTGGCGGAGCTGGCGGCCGAGCGGGGGGTGCAGCCGGCGGCGGACGCGGGCTCGTACCTCGTGATGGGCACCGACTTCGGCCGGGCGATCTGTGTGCAGTACGGCACGGCGAACATCGTCGCCGTCCCCGTGGAGGCGGGGCCGGGCGGTGCTCCGGTGCCGCCGCAGTTCGTGAACACCGGGCTGCCGGAGCTCGCGCGCTGTCTGGCGCTGCTGGGCCGGATGTGGCGGCTGCGGTACGGCCTCAACCAGGAGCAGGCGGGCCGCTGGACCGTCGACTTCCAGGCGCAGCTGGCCGCGCTGGACCCGGCGGCGCTCGGTTCGCCGGAGAGCTGGTGGTCGGTGCTGCTGGAGCAGATGTGGGACGGCCTGCTGTAGCGAACGCCGTCCGGTGGTGAATTCGGGATGCCCTTCACGCGTGCGTGGAGGGCATCCCGCGTTGTGCGGCCGGTCCGCGTTCCGCCCGGGCGCCCGTCGGCCGAACGGGTTCGCGGTGTGGTCGTCCGCCGTGCCGACCAGCTGCCGCGAACGGCCGTCCGTACGACGCCGATCGCGGTGTGCGGGTATTCGAGCGTGACGTGACTGCGGAGTGTCGCGTTATGAACACTTACGCCCGATCCATCAAGATGTGCGCGAAATCAACCTGACGGGTATGTCGTGGATGTCTGGTGGAGAGGGGTTCCCACGGTGACCAGTGCATCGATGCCGCCGCACGGCTTCGTGACCGTCCGGGGGCGCGGCTACCGCCCGGATCAGGTGGACGCCTTCGTGCGGGCGCTGTTCGACGACCGGGACGCCGCGTGGGAACGCGCCGCGCGGCTGACCGTGCTCGCCCGGGAGATGGGGGAGGAGGCCGCCCGGGCGCGCGAGGTCGTCGCGCAGCTCGCGCCGCAGACGTACGAGACGCTCGGGGACTCCGCGCGGCGCCTGTTCCAGGTCGTGCAGGAGGAGGCGGCGGACCTCAGGAAACGCGCGCGGCGTGAGGCGGAGAAGCGGGTCGCGCAGGCCGAGGCGGACGCGGCGCGTGCCCTTCAGGAGGCGCGGGACGCCGCGGACGCGCTCCGCGCGGAAGCCGACGATTACGCCCAGCGGCTCCTTCTCGCCGCACGCGCCGAGGCCGACGACTACCGCATCGGCAGCCGGCGGGCGGTGAAGGCGGGGCGTACGGAGGCGCTCGCGGCGGTGCGCGAGGTACGGCAGCGCGCCACCGGCATGCTCGGCGAGCAGTCCCGGGAGCACACCGAGCGCTGGGCCGAGGTGGAGCGCGTGGAGGCCGAGCGGGCCGCCGCGCTGGACGCGCGGTACACCGAGCGGATGAGCCGGGCCGAGGCCGAACTGGCCGCGGCCGAGCGGGCCCTGCGGGAGGCCGAGGAGGCGGCGGTCCGCGACCAGGAGGAGGCACGCGTGCGTGCCGCCGAGATCCTCGCGCACGCGCGCGTGCGCGAGGAACGCATCGCCGGCGAGACCGAGCAGGTGCTGCGCGAGCACGGCGAGACCTGGGACGTCGTGCACGCGCAGATGGACACCGTGCGCAACCGCCTGATGATGCTGACGGGGCGAGCGGTGGACTAGTTGCGGTCAGCCGGTCTCGTGGGATCGGGACCGGAACTGTTCCGCCACCACCGCCGCCATCAGCTCGGCGTCGAAGGCGGAGGCGTCGGCGAGGCGGGTCGGGGCGCTCAGGGAGTTGAGGAGGGTCTTGGTGACCCTCAGGGCGGTCGGGGGACGGCGGACGATGGGCCTGGCCCAGGCGCTGACGGCCGCGTCGAGTTCGTGGGCGGGGACGGTCTTCTGGAGGACGGACAGGGCCGCGGCCTCCGTGGCGTCGAAGACGCGTCCGGTGAGGATGAGTTCGCGCACGCGGGCGGCGCCGACCTCGCTGATCAGGCGCGGGAGCAGGCCGCCCCAGGCGGTGGGCAGGCCGAGGGCGAGCTCGGGGAGGCGGAAGGTCGCGTCGTCGGCGCCGACCCGCAGGTCGCAGGCGAGGGCCAGGGCGAGGCCGGCGCCGATGGCCTTGCCCTGCACGCGTGCGATGGTGACGGCGGGGTTGGCGGTGAGCGCGTCGCAGACGCGGCGCGCCTTGGTGCCGGAGAGCCGGATGCCGCTCGCCGTGGGGTCGGCGGCGAGGTGCTCGGCGAACTCGCTCCGGTCGCCGCCGAGACAGAAGTCGGGGCCGGCCGCGCGGAGCACCAGGACCCGAATCGCGGGGTCCTCGTCGCCGAGGACGGTCAGCAGGTCGTCCAGCATCGCGTCGGTGACGGCGTTGCCCTGTTCGGGGACGTTCAGCTCGATGGTCAGCACGGGACCCTGCCGGTCGGCGCGCAGGGTCTTGAGTGTCCGGCCGGCCGGGAGCGCGGTGAGGGGCGGGGCGGTCGTCATGTCGTCACTTTCAGGGAGGCGGCGCGTCTGAAGACCATACGAGGGGCGTAGACGGGTGGCTGGGCGGGCCGCAACGCGGGGAAGCGGCGCAGCAGTTCGGTGAGCAGGACCCGGGCCTCCAGCCGCGCGAGGGCCGCGCCGAGGCAGTAGTGCGCGCCGCCGCCGAAGGTGAGGTGGCTGCCGCGGCGCCGGATGTCGAAGACGTGGGGCTCGGGGTTGCGGCGGGGGTCGTGGTTCGCGGCGCCGTACAGGACGTGGACGGCGGTGTCCCTGGCGATCGGCACCCCGGCGAGGACGGTGTCGTCCGCGGCGACACGGGAGTTGAGGTGGATCGGCGGGTCGTAGCGCAGGACCTCGTCGATGGCGTCGTCGAGGTCCTCGGGCCGGCGGCGCAGCCGTTCGGCCCGGGCGGGCTCGCCGGTCAGCAGCCAGACGGCGTTGGTCAGCAGGGTCGCCGTGGTCTCCAGGGAGGCGATGGTGACGAACATCGTCAGGTCGTAGAGGATCTGGTCGGCGGCCGCGCGGTCGCCCGCGTGCACGGCGTCCCAGTAGCGGATCCAGCCGGACAGGACGTCGTCCCCGGGGCGGGCGCGCCGCTCGCTGATCAGGCGGGTGAAGAAGGCCCGCATCTCCAGGGTGGCCTCGGCGGACACGGCGAGTTCGCTCTTGGTCGGCAGCAGTTCCTGGGCGTGCACCTGGCGGTGGGTGAAGCTCAGGATGCGCGGATAGTGCTCCTCCGGGATGGCGAGCCACCGGCCGACGGTGTGGATGGGGAGCTGTTCGCCGACGACGGCGGCGAAGTCGGCCTCGCCCCGGCTGCGCAGTTCGTCGTCGAGGCGGTCCAGGAGCCGGGTGACGTGGGCGGTGACCTGGGGCTCCATGACCTCCAGCGTGCGCCGGTCGAAGAGGTTGCCCAGGGCGCGGCGCTGACTCGTGTGAGCGGGCGCGTTGAGCCGGGAGAGGGTCCGGGTCATCTCCTGGGTGGCAGGCGCATGCCAACGCTCGGCGTCGGACTGGCGCTGCTGCCAGGCGAAGTCCGGGGTCAGCCAGTTCCTGCCGCGCAGGACCTGGTCGCAGGCGTCGAATCCGGTGACGAAGAAGCCGCCCCAAGGGGCGGGCACCACATCGCCCAGAGCGCGTAAATCGGCCCAGACGGGGCGGGGGTTGGACTGCCCCTCGGCAGAACGCAGGCGACGGAGAAGGGAGATGACGGCCCGGCGGTCGGTCGTGGTACCGCGTATGTCGCCAACGGCGGTCACGCGAAGCTCCTTTGTGGCGTGGACGCTACCGATACCGCCGGAACCTACCCTTCCCCTCCCCCGCATCATGCGCCTCTGTGTGTTGCTCCTGTCACATGCCGTGGCTGGATTTCACCGCCGTCACTTTTCCGCCACAAGTACGGCGTCCGGTTCCGTGTCAGACACGGAAAATGTCCAGGAAGGAGCTCCAGAAACCCTTCTTCCTGGCCGGTTCCTGACGCGTGGACGCGGCGGCCGGCGCGACCGGGTGCGGCTGCTCCGCCGGGACGTGCGCGGACCGGCTCTGGAGGTGCGCCGCCATCCGGGTGGCCGGCGCGGGGCTGAACGCCACCGGCATGGCGACCAGCGCCCGGTGGAAGGGGCCCGGCCGCCACTGGAGGTCCTTCTCGGGGACGACCAGGGTCAGGTCGGGCAGCGCGTTGAGCAGCCGTTCGACCGCCGTGACGGCGATGACCTGTGCCGGGTCCTTGGCCGGGCAGGCGTGCGGGCCCGCGCCCCAGGCCAGGTGGGCGCCCTTGCCGTGGGCGCGCCGGGCCTCGCTCAGCGTGGGGTCGCTGTTGGCGGCGGCGAAGCTGATGACGACCGGGGTGCCCGCCCCGGCCACCACGCCCCCGAGGTCGACGTCCTGGAGCGGGTAGTGGGTGGCGTAGTTGGCGATCGGCGTCTGGTGCCACAGCACATGGTCGATCGCCTCCTCCACCAGCATGCCGGCGCCCTGGTCCTCGTCGGGCGCGAGCAGCAGGAGCAGGGCGTTGCCGATGAGGTTGCGCTCGGGTTCGACGCCCGCGCCCATCAGCATGACCAGCTGGTCCTTGAGCTCCTCGTCGGTCAGGCCCGCCGGGTGCTGGATGAGCCAGGAGGTGACGTCGTCGCCGGGCTGGCGGCGCTTGAGGGCGATCAACGCCATGAGGCAGGCGGTGAGTTCCTCGTTGGCGCGCACCGCGTCCTTGCCGTCGAAGATCGCCGACATGGCGCTGGTGAGGGTGTCGCCGATGTCCGCCGGGCAGCCGAAGAGCTTGTTGAACAGCAGCAGCGGCAGCAGCTTGGCGTAGTCGTTGAGCAGGTCGGCCCGGCCGCGCTCGCTGAACTGGTCGATCAGGTAGTCGGCGATCGGCTCGACGTCGCGGCGGATCCGGCTGATGTTGAGCCGCGCCAGGCTGTCGGTGACGGCCTTGCGCAGCCGCAGGTGCACCGCGCCGTCCGTGAACAGGCAGTTGGGCCGGTACGCCATCATCGGCAGGACCGGGTTGTCCATGCCGATGCGCCCCTCGTTGAGGGCTTTCCAGCGGCGGGCGTCGCGGGCGAAGAGCGTGGGGTTCTGCAGGACGCGCAGCGCCGTCTCGTACCCGACGACCAGGGTGGCGTCGACACCGGGCGCGAGTTCGACGGGGCCGGCCGGGCCCTTCGCGCGCAGCCGGTCGTAGACCTCGTGCGGGTCGGCGGCGAACGTGGCGTCGTGCATGGGGCATCTGCCACCGACGGCGGCGGATGCGATCGGGCTGTCCATGAAACTTCTTCCTCCAGGTCCCGGCGCGAGGGCCGGGGGTGGGCCGGCGGGCTGGTCAGGCCGCGCGGTCGAGCAGATGACGGACCAGCGCGATCAGCGCGTGGCCGGAGGACTGGCGGTCGCGGGCGTCGCAGTAGACGACCGGGGTGTCCGGGAGCAGGTCGAGCGCCTCGCGGACCTCCTCCTCGGCGTAGACCCGGTCGGCCTCGAAGGTGTTGACCGCGATGGCGTATTCCAGCCCGTAGCTCTCGATGAGGTCGATGACGGGGAACGTCTCCTCCAGCCGGCCGGGGTCGACCAGCAGCAGGGCGCCGAGCGCGCCGCGGGCCATGTCCTCCCACAGCTGCATGAACCGCTGCTGGCCCGGGGTGCCGAACAGGTACAGCACGAGTTCGTCGCTCAGCGTCAGCCGGCCGAAGTCCAGGGCCACGGTGGTCGTGGTCTTGCCCGTCACGCCGTGCAGGTCGTCCACGTGGAGCGACGCCTGTGTCATCTTCTCCTCGGTGCGCAGCGGGGTGATCTCCGACAGCGAGCCGATCAAGGTCGTCTTGCCCACGGCGAAGTGCCCGACCACCAGGATCTTCGCCGCGCTGGTCACCTCGCTGGAGACGTAGATGGAGCCGCCTGGGCTCCCGTCCGCCGTCTCAGCCGATGAGGGATTGGAGTCCATTCAGAACCTTTTCGAGGGTCGCTCTGTCTACGTTCTGGTGTCGGGGCGGGGCGGCGCGCAGCAGCAGGTGCCCCTGTGCCGATAAGTCGGTCAGCAGCAGCCGGACGACGCCGACGGGCAGTTCGAGGTGGCCGGCCACCTCGGCGACGGACAGGTATCCCCCCGAGACCAGCTCCCAGATCGCCCTGACCTCGGGGCCGGCCCCCAGCGGAAGGGTCCGCTCGGGAGCCAGGGTGACGAGGCTGTGCAGGGCGAGGTCCTCGGAGGTGGGCAGGCTCCGGCCGCCGGTGATGACATAGGAGCGGACGAAGTCGCTGGTGACTGCTTCCTCGCCGGGCGTCCTCATGAGCGGGCACCGCTCTCCGAGCGGGGCGCCACGCTCATCGCCTTGCTGAGGGCGTTCACCGTCTTCTGCATCCGGAACGACACCGCCTCCATGTCGACGTCCAGCGCGGCCGAGACCGCCAGGTAGGATCCCTGGCCGGCGGCGCTGAGGAAGATCCAGCCGCCGTCGTACTCCAGCAGCGTCTGCTTCCAGATCCCGTGACCCGCCCCGACGAACCCCGCGACGGCGCGGCTGAGCGACTGCATCGAGCTCATCGCGGCTGCGTTGGTCTCCGCGTCGTCCCGGCTGATGTCGTCGGAGCGCTGCAGCAGCAGGCCGTCGCCCGAGACGAGGATGGCGTGGCGGGCCCCGCGCACCTCAAGCACGTCGTTCAGCACCCACGACAGGTCGGTGTTCACTGGTTCTGAGGTCCTTCCGTGGTGTTGTCCCGCCCGAGCTGCGTTCCGCGGGCGAACGCTCCGATCCGCGACGCCGTCACCTCGCTGGCGGGTACGGACGTGCCTTCCTGTGCGAGGGGCGCGGCGTCGGGCACGGCCGCCACCGGGACGGGGCCCTTGCGCCGCCGGCGCTTGGGCAGACCGCCCTGCGTGGTCCCCACCACGTGCGAGGGGCCCACGACCGGGACCGGGGCCAGCCGCTGCGGGGCGGGGGCCTCCTCGACGCCGGGCTCCTGGACGGGCTCGGGCTGCGGGACGTCGGCGGTCAGGAGATCCTCCGGGACACGAATCACTGCGCGCACACCGCCGTAGGGCGAGACCGAGCCGACGGACACGGCGAAGCCGTAGCGGGCGGCGAGCATGCCGCAGACGGCGAAGCCGAACCGGGGCGGGTCGCCGAGCGCGGTGATGTCCACCGGGCGCTCGGGGGAGAGCAGGGCGGCGGCGCGGTCCTTGGTCTCCTGGTCCATGCCGAGACCCGCGTCGTCGACGATGAAGCACACGCCGGTGGGCACGGCCTGGATGTTGACCTCGACCGGCGTACCGGGGGCGCTGTAGTTGGTCGCGTTGTCCAGCAGCTCGGCGAGGACGACGGCCACCGGCTCCACGGCCTTGTTCGCGATGGAGATGCTGACCTGGGAATGGACGCCGACGCGGCTGAAGTCCTTGATACGGCCCTGGGCGCTGCGGGCGACGTCGTAGACGCTGGCGGCGCTGTCGCGGCGGCCCAGCCAGCCGCCGCACAGCACCGAGATGCCCTTGGCGCGGCGGCCGAACTGACTGCCGGTGTGGTCGACGGACATCAGGTCGGCGAGCACGCCGGTGTCGTCGCCGTACTTCTTCAACAGTCCGTCCAGGAGGAGCTGTTGCTCCTCCGCGAGGGACTGCAGGGTGCCCATCGCGGACTTGAGCACGGCCTTGGTCGCCGCCTCGGCGTCCGCGCGGACGTCGGCCAGGTCGTGGTCGTGCTGCGCGCTCAACGTCGTGATGTGCGCGTGCAGTTGGCCGGCCTCGCCGCGGGCGGCGGTGAGGCCGGCTTCGAGGTCGTTCTTCTTTCTTCGGAGAGCCTGGTTGGTTCTCCTGGCCCGCAGTACTGCGATCACCGCAGCGGCGAGCACAACAATCAAGATCCACAGGAGTGGATCTTGGGTCAATGACGTCATGAGACTCTCTTCAAGTCGCGTCGCGCGGGGGAACAGGCCTCAGTCCTACAGGCGGACCAACATCCACTCCTTAGCGACGGGGCCTTGCAGACTTCCCCCGCGCGCGTCATCACGACGCGCCGTCAGCCTACCGAAAAGTGGCATGATCGTATCAGTCACAAGGCGTCAACAAGCGTGCACCTGTTGGTGTTTAACTGGTCATCACCGAACGTCCACATGTCTCGGTGGTGAAAAAACTTGACTCTCCGTCAATTCCCCCTGCGTACGGCCCCCGCGAGGATCCAGCCCTCCACCGCCTCGTACTGGCGCCGCTGCTGCTCCGCCTTGTCGCGCCCGGAGGCCAGCGTGCCGAGCCAGCCGAACAGGAAGCCGGCCGGGATGGAGACGATGCCGGTCGTGGTGAACGGGAAATAGGTGAAGGAGGCGTGCGGGAACGCCGCGAGGGGCGAGCCGGAGACCAGCTTGGTGCCCGGCATGAGCAGCAGCACGCTGAGCGTGCCCCCGATCAGCGTGGCCAGCAGTCCGCCACGGGTGTAGCGCCGCCAGAAGAGGCCGTAGACCAGGGCGGGCGCGAGGGCCGAGGCGCCCAGGCAGAAGGAGAGCGTCACCAGGGGCTGCAGGCTGTGGTGCTGCACCAGGGTGGCGAGCAGGATCGTCGGCACACCGATCGCGAGCGCGGACACGCGCGCGAGGGCCATCTCGCGCCGGGGCGGCATCTCCCGCACGTGCGCGGCGAAGACGTCGTGGGCGAGGGAGTTGGCACAGGCGAGGATCATCCCGGCCACCGAGGCGAGCAGGGTCAGGAAGATCGCGGTGGTGACCAGGGTGAACAGGAAGGTCTCCGGCACCGACACGTCCGCCCCGAACGCCGCCCGGGAGCCCAGCAGATACGCCGTGTTGCCCTGCGGATCGGCCCCGGCGATCACGCCGCGTCCGAGCAGCGCGGTGGCGCCGACGCCGACCACCGTGATGACCAGCACGAACAGGGCGACGATCGACACCGCCCAGGACATCGAGCGGCGTACCTGGCGGGCGCTGGAGGCGGTGTACATGCGCATGGTGATGTGGGGCAGGCAGGCGCCGCCGAGCACGACGGTCAGCTCGGAGGCGATCATGTCGAGCCGGGAGCGGCCCGAGGTGCCGAACTCCAGCCCGGAGTGCAGGAAGGCGGGCCCGGCACCGCTGCGCCGGGCGGCGGCGGAGAACAGGGCGCCCGGGTCCCAGTCGAAGCGGCGCAGGATCAGTACGGCGACCACGGCGCCCGAACCGACCAGCGTCACGATCTTCAGGATCTGGATCAGGGCGGTGCCCTTCATGCCGCCGATCGCCGCGTACGCGATCATCAGGGCGCCCAGCGCCACGACGCACGCGGTCTTCAGCGACGCGTCCGAGAAGCCCAGGATGAACGCCATCAGCTGCCCCGCTCCGGCGAGCTGCACCAGCATGAGCGGCAGCAGCGCGGCGATGGTCACCGCGCAGGCCGTGACGCGCACGCAGCGGCCGGGCAGCCGGCGCGCGAGCGCGTCGCCCATGGTGAACCGGCCCGCGTTGCGCAGCGGTTCGGCCAGCAGGAACATCAGCAGCATCAGCGACAGCGCCGTGCTGAGGGCGAGCACGAGCCCGTCGTAGCCGCACAGGGCGATCACGCCGCCGGTGCCGAGGACGGTGGCCGCGGAGATGTAGTCGCCGGCGATGGCGAGGCCGTTGCGCAGCGGGGACAGGGAGCCGTAGCCGGTGTAGAACTCGTCGAGGTCGTCGTGGTCGGGGCCGGTCATCACGCACAGCAGCAGGGTCACCGTGGCGACGGCCGAGAAGGCGACCAGGGACATGGTCTGGGTCCGGCCGCTGAAAGCGGTGAGGCCCCACACGGCGGGGGAGACGGCGGCCGCGCTCATCGGACCGCTCCGCGCCGGGCGTCCAGCGCGGCCTCCGCGCGGATGCGGTCCGCGAGCGGATCGACGTGCACGCGCGCGGTGTACTCGTACAGGGCGATCGCGAGCCAGGTGACGGGCAGTTGGAGCAGGGCGAGCAGCAGGCCGGCCGGGATGCCGTCGGCGACCGGGCGGGTCATGACGCCGGGCGCGCCCGCGGACAGCACCAGGAACAGCGTGAAGTAGCCGAGCGCGGTGAGCGTGGCGGTGCGCCGCTGCCACCGGTAGGCGCCGCGCAGGACGCGCAGGTCGCGGTGGTGACCGACGGGCGCGCGGGGCGGGCGGCGGGGCACGGGCGCCGGTTCGGGGGGCGGGGGCTGCCAGGGGTAGGTGAGCGGGGACGGGGGCTGCGGGCCGTACGGCGCGCGGGGCGGCGCGTACGACGCGTGCGGGGGGTGCGACGGGTCGTGGGACATCCCGGGGCTCCTTGCGTGGCTCGGGTCCGTGGCGGCGGACCGCAGGGAGGTGGGGGGTGGGCGGAGCCCCGCACGCTACTCGCGGGTACCCGGGCCGCGCGGCGTTTTCGCCGAACTGGCCGGTCGGTATGCGCTTACTTCGCAAAAACGTTTCCGACCTGGGGTGTCACCCGCGTCGACCAAGCCGTGCCGGGCCGGGCGCCGGCGCTCACTCGGTGCGGACCGGGAACCGCCGCGGTGCGAGGAACAGCAGGACCAGGAAGGCCAGGGCCGCCGCGCAGGCCGCGCCGAGGTACACCGCGTGCACCGCGTCCGCGATCGCCCGCCGGGTCGCGCCCGGGGCCGTACCGGCGTTCAACGCGCGCGTGACGGAGTCCAGATCGCCCGCGCCGCCCAGCCGCGCGGCCAGCACCCCGTTGGCGACGGCACCGAACAGCGAGGCGCCGAGGGTCTGTCCGGTCTGCCGGCAGAACAGCACGGACGCGGTCGTGGTGCCCCGCTCCGACCAGCCCACCGTCGACTGGACCCCGACGATCAGCGGCAGCTGGAACAGCCCCAGCGCGCCGCCCAGCAGCAGCATCAGCAGCGTCGGCTGCCACCACGACCCCGGGTAGGGCAGGAACGGGAACGCGAACAGGATGAGCGTCGCCAGGCCGATGCCGAGCAGGGCGGTGTCGCGGAAGCCGATGCGCCGGTAGACGTGCTGGCTGAGCGCCGCCGACACCGGCCAGCTCAGCGTCCACACCGACAGCACGAACCCGGCGGCCACGGGCGCGAGTCCGAGCACCGACTGCGCGTACGTCGGCAGGAACACGCTCGGCGCCACCATCAGCAGCCCCAGCGCGCCGAGCGCCAGGTTGACCGCCGCGATCGTCCGGCGCCGCCACACCCACCCCGGGATGATCGGCTGCGCCGCCCGCCGCTCCACCCACACCACGACCCCGGTCAGCGCGAGGCCCGCCGCGAACAGCGCGAGCGAGGGCGCCGACAGCCACGGCCAGGCGACCCCGCCCTGCACCAGCGCCGTCAGCAGCACCCCGCCGGCCGCGAACACCGCGAGCGCCCCGGCCCAGTCCACGCGCGCGCGTGCCCGCTGTCCCGTGCCCTCTTCGGCGCTCTGCGGCAACTCCCGCGCGGGCTCGTGCAGATGGCGGACGACCAGCCACAGCGCGGCCGCGCCGATCGGCAGATTGACCAGGAAGATCCAGCGCCAGTCGGCGTACGCGGCGAGCAGTCCGCCGAGCCCCGGCCCGGCGACCGCCGACACCGCCCACACCGTGGACAGCTTCGACTGGATCTTCGGGCGTTCCGCGAGCGGATACAGATCGGCGGCCAGGGTCTGCACGGTGCCCTGCAACGCCCCGCCGCCCAGGCCCTGCACGACCCGGAACGCGATCAGCGCCGCCATGTTCCACGCGGCCGCGCACAGCAGCGAGCCCAGCAGGAACACGGCCGAGCCCACCACCAGCACCGGCTTGCGGCCGAAGGTGTCGGACAGCTTGCCGTAGACGGGCAGCGAGACGGTCACGGCGAGCAGGTAGCCGGAGAACAGCCAGGAGAAGACGGAGAACCCGCCGAGGTCGCCGACGATCTGCGGTACGGCCGTGGAGACGATGGTGGAGTCGAGCGCCGCCAGCGCCATCGACAGCATCAGCGCGGCGACGACCGCCCCCCGCCGCCGGGTGCCGTGCCGCTCGCCGGTGCCGCCGCGTATCGCGGGCCGTGTACTCCCCACCGCTGATCCCTCCCCATGCGTCCCGGGCTGCCGGAATCCCCGGATCCCCGGGGAACCTACCCCGTGCCCCTTGCAGCCATCTGCGTTCCGCGAGGCCGCCGCGAGGCCGCCGCGAGCCCGTGGACTTGACCCTGACGCGACGGGAGGGTGGAGGCTCGGGGCGTCGAAGGGTGGAGACGACCCCGAGACGGCCTCCGCCTCAGGACGGAGGACCCCTAGGGGTGTCTCCGTACCAGGGCTCGGGGAGGGTTCGTCCGGGCGGAGGAGGAGACGGGCCGGGAGCGTTCCTTAACCTGGCTTTACGCCGCTGGGGGGCGGCCGGCCGAACCGGCGGGGGTGGGGTTTACCCCAGGGGAAGACGGGGCTTCGCACCAGCGCGCGGCGCCCCCGCCGGCCGCGAGACTCATCGACGTACCCAGGACGACGCACCGCACCGCGGCGCACCCTGCACCGACCTGTCAACCGACATAGGAGACATACCGTGACATCGGCTGTGACCATTCCCAGGCACGGGGGTACTGGAGGGACTACGGCCGTTGCCGCGCGGGCGCGGCAGGTCGTGAAGGCGTACGGGTCCGGCGAGACCCGTGTCGTCGCCCTCGACCACGTCGACGTGGACATCGCCCGCGGCCAGTTCACCGCGATCATGGGCCCCTCCGGGTCCGGCAAGTCCACCCTGATGCACTGCCTCGCCGGCCTCGACACCGTCTCGTCCGGGCAGATCTACCTGGACGAGACCGAGATCACCGGCCTGAAGGACAAGAAGCTCACCCAGCTGCGGCGCGACCGGATCGGCTTCATCTTCCAGGCGTTCAACCTGCTGCCGACCCTGAACGCGCTGGAGAACATCACGCTGCCCATGGACATAGCCGGCCGCAAGCCGGACCGGGCCTGGCTGGACCGCGTGGTGGAGACCGTCGGGCTCGCCGGGCGGCTCAGGCACCGGCCGACCCAGCTCTCCGGCGGACAGCAGCAGCGCGTCGCCGTGGCCCGCGCGCTCGCCGCCCGCCCGGAGATCATCTTCGGGGACGAGCCGACCGGAAACCTCGACTCGCGCGCGGGTGCCGAGGTGCTCGGCTTCCTGCGCCGTTCCGTGGACGAACTCGGCCAGACCATCGTGATGGTCACCCACGACCCGGTGGCCGCCTCCTACGCGGACCGCGTGCTGTACCTCGCCGACGGCCGGATCGTCGACGAGATGTACCAGCCGACGGCCGATCAGGTCCTCGACCGCATGAAGGACTTCGACGCCCGGGGACGTACGTCATGACCGTCCTGAAGACCTCGATGCGCAACTTCTTCGCGCACAAGGGCCGGATGGCGCTCTCGGCGGTCGCGGTCCTGCTGTCGGTGGCGTTCGTGTGCGGCACCCTCGTCTTCACCGACACGATGAACACCACCTTCGACAAACTGTTCCAGGCCACGGCCTCGGACGTGACGGTCAGCGCGAAGAGTTCCTCCGACACCGGCCAGACGACCTCCCGCACCGGCAGGCCCCCGGTCCTGCCGGCCGCCGTGCTCGGCACGGTCCGCGGTGCCCAGGGCGTGCGGTCGGCCGAGGGCACCGTGTTCTCCACGTCGGTCACCGTGATCGACGCGAACAAGGACAAGCTGTCGCCGAGCAGCGGCGCCCCGACCATCGTGGGCAGCTGGAACGGCAACGACGCCCGCACCATGCAGATCACCAAGGGCGCGGCGCCCAAGGGCCCGGACCAGGTCATGGTCGACGAGGACACCGCCGACAAGCACCACCTGAGGATCGGCTCCGACATCGGCATGATCTCGGTCGTCGGCACGCACCACGCGCGCGTGTCCGGCATCGCCGCCTTCAAGGTCACCAACCCGGGCGCGGCCATCTTCTACCTGGACACGAAGACCGCCCAGCAGACCCTGGTCGGCCGGACCGGCGTCTACACGAACGTCAACGTCACCGCCGCCCAGGGCGTGACGAACGACCAGCTGAAGAAGAACGTCACGGCCGCCCTCGGCCACGGCTACAAGGTGCAGACCGCCAAGGAGGTCGCCGACGCCAACCAGAAGAGCGTCAAGAGCTTCCTGAACGTCATGAAGTACGCGATGCTCGGCTTCGCCGGGATCGCCCTCCTCGTCGGCATCTTCCTCATCATCAACACCTTCTCGATGCTCGTCGCCCAGCGCACCCGCGAGATCGGCCTGATGCGCGCCATCGGCTCCTCCCGCAAGCAGGTCAACCGGTCCGTGCTGGTCGAGGCCCTGCTGCTCGGGGTGATCGGCTCCGTGCTCGGCGTCGGCGCGGGCGTCGGCATCGCGGTCGGCCTGATGAAGCTCATGGGCCAGATGGGCATGCACCTGTCCACCGACGACCTGACCATCGCCTGGACGACTCCCACGGTCGGCCTGCTCCTCGGCGTCGTGGTCACCGTCCTCGCCGCCTACCTGCCCGCCCGGCGGGCCGGCAAGATCTCCCCGATGGCCGCCCTGCGCGACGCCGGCACCCCGGCCGACGCCAAGGCCGGCCTGCTGCGCGCCGTGATCGGCCTGCTCCTCACCGGCGCCGGCGGCTACAGCCTGTACGTCGCCGCCACCGCCGACAAGGCGAAGGCCGGCTCCGGCTGGCTGGGCCTCGGCGTGGTGGCCACCCTGATCGGCTTCGTCGTCATCGGCCCGCTGCTCGCCGCCGGCCTGGTCCGGATCCTCGGCGCGATCATCCTGCGCGTCTTCGGCCCGGTGGGCCGCATGGCCGAGCGCAACGCGCTGCGCAACCCGCGCCGCACCGGCGCCACCGGCGCGGCCCTGATGATCGGCCTGGCCCTGGTCGCCTGCCTGTCGGTGGTCGGCTCCTCCATGGTCGCCTCCGCCACCGACCAGCTCGACAAGACCGTCGGCACGGACTTCATCGTCCAGCCGGACAACCAGCAGCTCATCGCCCCCCAGGCGGTCAAGCTCCTCAGGGCCACCCCGCAGCTCGCGCGGGTCACCGAGTACCGGCCGGCCCAGGCCGACCTCACCACCCCGGACGGCCGGACGCTCAAGGACACGGAGATCACGGCGGCCGACCCGACGTACGCGACCGACCTGCGCAAGAAGACCGTCGCCGGGGACCTCAAGGACGCCTACCTGCCCGACTCGATGTCCGTCCACGACAAGTTCGCCAGGGCGCACGGCATCCACCTCGGCTCGAAGATCACCGTGGCGTTCAAGGACGGATCCGCCGCCCGCCTGACGGTCCGCGCGATCACCAGCAGCGACGACGTGATCGACCAGAGCGCCCTGTACACATCGATCGCCACGCTCGCGCAGCACGTCCCCGCCGACCGGATGCCGCTCGACCAGATGGTCTTCGCCACCGCCAGGGACGGACAGCAGGCGGCCGCCTACAAGGCGATGAAGTCGGCCCTGCACGACGACTTCCCGCAGCTGACCGTGCGCGACCAGACCGACTACAAGAAGGCGCTGAAGGACCAGATCGGCCAGCTGCTCAACATGATCTACGGCCTCCTCGCCCTCGCGATCATCGTCGCCGTCCTGGGCGTGGTGAACACCCTGGCCCTGTCGGTGGTCGAGCGGACCCGGGAGATCGGCCTCATGCGGGCCATCGGACTCTCCCGCCGCCAGCTGCGCCGCATGATCCGCCTGGAGTCCGTGGTGATCGCCCTCTTCGGCGCCCTGCTCGGCCTCGGCCTGGGCATGGGCTGGGGCGCGACCGCCCAGAAGCTCCTGGCGCTCCAGGGCCTGAAGATCCTGGAGATCCCCTGGCCGACGATCATCACGGTCTTCGTCGCCTCGGCCTTCGTGGGCCTGCTCGCCGCCCTGATCCCGGCCTTCCGCGCGGGCCGCATGAACGTCCTGAACGCCATCGCGACGGACTAGCGGCCACAGGGCCGACCAGCTGCCGCAGCTGGTCCAACGACCACCGCATACGGGGGTTGCGGGGGAAAGACCCGGTGCCGGGGAGTTCTGCGGGACTCCCCGGCACCGGGTTGTCCACAGGCCCGACGGCGACGTCGGCAGCGTCGTACGCTGGGGGACGTTGCCCACTCCTCGGACGGAAAGCCCACATGAGCCTGCACGGTCTGCTCGACGCCCTCGTCAAGGACCCCGCCCTCGCGGAAGCGATCACGGCGGCCGCGGACGGCAACCGCATGCACGTCGACCTCGTCGGCCCCCCGGCGGCCCGCCCCTTCGCGGTCGCCGCCCTCGCCCGCGAGGCGGGCCGCCCGGTGCTGGCCGTCACGGCGACGGGCCGCGAGGCCGAGGACCTGGCCGCCGCCCTGCGCTCCCTGCTGCCCGAAGAGGGCGTCGTGGAGTACCCCTCCTGGGAGACCCTCCCGCACGAGCGGCTCAGCCCGCGCAGCGACACCGTCGGCCGCCGCCTCGCCGTCCTGCGGCGCCTGGCCCACCCCAGCCCCGACGACCCCGAGACCGGCCCGGTCTCCGTCGTCGTCGCGCCCGTGCGCTCCGTGCTCCAGCCGCAGGTCAAGGGCCTCGGCGAGCTGGAGCCCGTGTCCCTGCGGACCGGGCAGAGCGCCGACCTGAACGACACCGTGGCAGCCCTCGCCGCCGCCGCCTACGCGCGCGTGGAACTGGTCGAGAAGCGCGGCGAGTTCGCCGTGCGCGGCGGCATCCTGGACGTCTTCCCGCCCACCGAGGAACACCCCCTGCGCGTGGAGTTCTGGGGCGACGACATCGAGGAGATCCGCTACTTCAAGGTCGCCGACCAGCGCTCCCTCGAAGTCGCCGAGCACGGACTGTGGGCCCCGCCGTGCCGCGAACTGCTCCTCACCGACGACGTCCGCGCACGCGCGCGTGCGCTCGCCGAGGAACACCCGGAGCTGGGCGAGCTCCTGAACAAGATCGCCGAGGGCATCGCGGTCGAGGGCATGGAGTCGCTCGCGCCGGTCCTCGTGGACGACATGGAGCTGCTGCTCGACGTCCTCCCCAAGGGCTCGATGGCCGTCGTCTGCGACCCGGAGCGGGTCCGCACGCGCGCCGCCGACCTCGTGGCCACGTCCCAGGAGTTCCTCCAGGCCTCCTGGGCGGCCACCGCCGGCGGCGGCGAGGCCCCGATCGACGTCGGCGCGGCCTCCCTGTGGTCCATCGCCGACGTCCGCGACCGCGCGCGCGAGCTGGACATGATGTGGTGGTCCGTCTCACCGTTCGCCGCCGACGAAGAGCTTGACGCGGACACCCTCAAGCTCGGCATGCACGCGCCCGAGACCTACCGCGGCGACACCGCGCGGGCCCTCGCCGACACCAAGGGCTGGCTCGCCGACGGCTGGCGCGCGGTGTTCGTCACCGAGGGCCACGGCCCCGCCGCCCGCACCGTCGAGGTCCTCGGCGGCGAGGGCATCGCCGCCCGCCTGGACACCGACCTCACCGAACCGACCCCGTCGATCGTGCACGTCTCCTGCGGCTCGATCGAGTACGGCTTCGTGGACCCGGGCCTGCGGCTCGCCGTGCTCACCGAGACCGACCTGTCCGGCCAGCGCACCGCCGGCCGCGAGGGCGCGCGGATGCCGGCCCGCCGCCGCAAGACCATCGACCCGCTCACCCTGGAGGCGGGCGACTACATCGTCCACGAACAGCACGGCGTCGGCCGCTACATCGAGATGGTGCAGCGCACCGTGCAGGGCGCCACGCGCGAGTACCTCGTCGTGGAGTACGCGCCCGCCAAACGCGGCCAGCCCGGCGACCGGCTGTACATCCCGACCGACCAGCTGGAGCAGATCACCAAGTACGTCGGCGGCGAGGCGCCCACCCTGCACCGCCTCGGCGGCGCGGACTGGACCAAGACCAAGGCCCGCGCCAAGAAGGCCGTCAAGGAGATCGCCGCCGACCTGATCAAGCTCTACAGCGCGCGCATGGCCGCCCCCGGCCACTCCTTCGGCGCCGACACACCCTGGCAGCGCGAGCTGGAGGACGCCTTCCCCTACGCCGAGACCCCGGACCAGCTCACCACCATCGCCGAGGTCAAGGAGGACATGGAGAAGACGGTCCCCATGGACCGCCTGATCTGCGGCGACGTGGGCTACGGAAAGACCGAGATCGCGGTGCGGGCCGCCTTCAAGGCCGTACAGGACGGCAAACAGGTCGCCGTCCTCGTGCCGACGACCCTGCTGGTGCAGCAGCACTTCGGCACGTTCTCCGAGCGGTACGGCCAGTTCCCGGTCAACGTGAAGGCCCTGTCCCGCTTCCAGACCGACACCGAGGCCAAGGCCGTCCTGGAGGGCCTCAAGGACGGCGCGGTCGACGTCGTCATCGGCACCCACCGCCTGTTCTCCTCCGAGACCCGGTTCAAGGACCTCGGCCTGGTCATCGTCGACGAGGAGCAGCGCTTCGGCGTCGAGCACAAGGAGCAGCTGAAGAAGCTGCGCGCCAACGTCGACGTGCTGACCATGTCGGCCACGCCCATCCCGCGCACCCTGGAGATGGCGGTCACCGGCATCCGCGAGATGTCGACGATCACCACCCCGCCCGAGGAGCGCCACCCGGTGCTCACCTTCGTCGGGCCGTACGAGGAGAAGCAGATCGGCGCCGCCATCCGCCGCGAACTGCTGCGCGAGGGCCAGGTCTTCTACATCCACAACCGGGTCGAGTCCATCGACCGGGCCGCGGCCCGCCTGCGCGAGATCGTCCCCGAGGCCCGTATCGCCACCGCGCACGGCCAGATGTCCGAGCAGGCGCTGGAGCAGGTCGTCGTCGACTTCTGGGAGAAGAAGTTCGACGTGCTCGTCTCGACCACGATCGTCGAGTCCGGCATCGACATCTCCAACGCCAACACCCTCATCGTGGAGCGCGGCGACACCTTCGGCCTGTCCCAGCTGCACCAGCTGCGCGGCCGCGTCGGCCGAGGCCGCGAGCGCGGGTACGCGTACTTCCTGTACCCGCCGGAGAAGCCGCTGACCGAGACCGCGCACGAGCGCCTGGCCACCATCGCCCAGCACACCGAGATGGGCGCGGGCATGTACGTGGCCATGAAGGACCTGGAGATCCGCGGCGCCGGCAATCTGCTCGGCGGCGAGCAGTCCGGCCACATCGCGGGCGTCGGCTTCGACCTGTACGTCCGCATGGTCGGCGAGGCGGTCGCGGACTACCGGCGCCAGCTGGAGACGGGGGAGATCGAGGAGGAGGCCCCGCTCGAAGTCAAGATCGAGCTGCCCGTCGACGCGCACGTCCCGCACGACTACGCGCCCGGCGAGCGCCTGCGCCTCCAGGCCTACCGCGCCATCGCCTCCGCCAACAGCGAGGAGGACATCAAGGCCGTCCGCGAGGAACTCACCGACCGCTACGGCAAGCTGCCCGAGCCGGTGGAGAACCTGCTGCTCGTGGCCGGACTGCGGATGCTCGCGCGCGCGTGCGGCGTCGGCGAGATCGTGCTCCAGGGCACCAACATCCGCTTCGCGCCCGTGGAGTTGCGCGAGTCCCAGGAACTGCGCGTCAAGCGGCTGTACCCGGGCACGGTCATCAAGCCGGCCGTGCACCAGGTGCTCGTCCCCCGCCCGAAGCCAGCGAAGGTCGGCGGCAAGCCGCTGGTCGGCCGCGAACTGCTGGGCTGGGTCGGCGAGTTCCTCGCCTCGGTCCTCGGGTCGTAGCGGGCGGACCCCGGAGCTGCGTCAAGGCCGAGCGTGCGGGGGTGCGGAGTGACCGGGCGCACAGGAGCCGCGGCCGTACTCCCCCTGGCGGGCCCCCGTATGCCCCAACTCGTTCGCGAATTGCGTGGATACGCCCATTTTGGCCCCATCTCCCCCTGGTCATAGGGCGGTTACCGTAAGGGAAGGAACGATTCCGCCTGTGTCCGCGGGCGGGCCGGGGAGAGCGAGCGAGGGGGACGTACCGTGACGCGTCTGAGGGGCGGGGCGGTCGCGGCCGCCGCCGTGGTGGTGGTGACCGCCGTGGCCGGCTGCAACACGGACAAGACCAAGGGGGCCTCCGGGCCCGAGCGGTCCGGAGGCGGGGGCGCGGTCATGGCCGCCGTCGACTCACTGACCGTCAAGGGGCGTGCCCCGAAGACCGGTTACTCCCGCGCCCGGTTCGGCACCGCCTGGGCCGACACCGACTCCAACTCCTGCGACACCCGCGACGACATCCTCAAGCGGGACCTGAAGAGCGTGAAGACCACCGGCGGCAGCTGCAGGGTCACGTACGGCCTGCTCGAACCCGACCCCTACTCCGGCAAGGAGATCACCTACCGGCGCGGCGCCAGCCAGGTCGACATCGACCATGTCGTCCCGCTCTCCGACGCCTGGCAGAAGGGCGCCGAGTACTGGGACGCCGGCAAGCGCATCGCGCTGGCCAACGACCCCCTCAACCTCATCGCGGTCGACGCGGGCACCAACCGCGGCAAGGGCGACGGCGACGCGGCCACCTGGCTGCCGCCGAACGGGGCGTACCGCTGCACCTATGTGGCCACCCAGGTCGCCGTGAAGAAGAAGTACGGCCTGTGGGTCACCGACGCCGAGAAGGCCGCCATGAAGAAGGTCCTCGCCGGCTGCCCGAGCCAGAAACTCCCCTCCGGCGGCAACCCGACGAAGGCGCCGGAGCGCTTCACGGCGAAGTGAGCCGGGAAATCCGGTACCGGGCCGGGCGGGGCGCCGCCTACCGTGAAGGTCATGGACGTCAAGGTGAGCAGTGTCGCCGAGCGGCCCGACCGGCTGCGCGCGGTGTTCGAGATGGCCGACACCTGGCCCGAGTTCGTCACCAACGACCCCGTGGGCACCGCGCACTACGGCCGTATCGCCGCCGAACTGCCGCAGCACGCGCTGTTCGCCGAGGACGAGCACGGCGAGATCCTCGCCCACGCCTTCAGCGTGCCCTTCGCCCTCGACGCCGAGGGCCGGGGCGCGCTGCCCGCGCGGGGCTGGGACCAGGTCCTGCTGTGGGCCTTCGCCGACCTGCGCCGCGGCATCCGCCCGGACACCGTGAGCGCCATCGCCGTCACCATCGCCCCGCGCGCCCAGGGCCACGGCCTGTCCGCCGTCATGCTCTCGGCGATGCGGGACAACGCCCGCGCCCACGGCTTCCGCGAGGTCGTCGCCCCCGTCCGCCCCAGCGCCAAGCACCTCGAACCGCACACCCCGATGACCGAGTACGCCTGCCGGGTACGCCCCGACGGGCTGCCGGAGGACCCGTGGCTGCGCGTCCACGCGCGCGTGGGCGGCACCATCGACTCCGTCGCCCCGGCCTCCATGACGGTCGGCGCCGCACTGGAGGAGTGGCGCCGCTGGACCGGGCTGCCGTTCGACACCACCGGGGACGTCGAGGTACCCGGGGCGCTCGTCCCGGTCCGCTGCGAGGCGGAGCGCGGGTACGGCGTCTACGTCGAGCCCAACGTGTGGATGCGGCACGCGCTGTGAGGGCGCGGGTGAGCCGCGGCCCGGAGGCCGCGGCTCACGCCCATGCCGTACGCGGGCGGGGGCCCGGCTCCTGGATCAGGCGGTCCTGATGTCCTTCAGGGAGCCGAGGACCTGGGCCGTCACCTTTCGCGCGGACGCGGCGCCGTTGTCGCTGCCCGCCGTGGACAGCACGGTGACCACGGCGGTGCCGGACCGGACCGCGAGGAGCGTGGTGCCGTTCTGCCAGGCGTCGCTCGTCAGGGTCATCGTGTAGGCCTCGTCACCGAGTCCGGGCGTGGACCGGCCGGTGACCTTCACCGTGGCGTGGGCCTCGGTGTCCGTGAACGTGGCGCACTCGGCGGCGACGGACCGCAGGTCCTTCATCAGCGCGGCCGCCGCATCGCCCTGGAACTCGTCGATCTCCTGGGCCACTTCCTGGGTCTTGTCCTTGGTCGCGTAGTCGTTCTGAGCGAACGACACGCCCCCTTCGAGACCGGTGGTCTGGATCCAGGACGTGCCCCCCAGCCGGGTGCAGTCCGGCTTTCCGGTGCTCTTGCCGGACGGCGAGACGAACTGGACGCCGCTGTCCGCGGCGCCGTCGGCCTCAAGGGTGAGCCCGGCCGGGAAGGCCGACGCGGGCGCCAGCGCCTGCTTCAGCTGCGTACCGGTGGCCGGCCCGGCGTTCACGTCCTTCTCCTTGGCCGGCCCGGCGCTCGCGGAGGCGCCGGTGGACGCATCGGAGGAACCGGAGGAACCGGAGGAACAGGCGGTGAGGGCCAGCGGGAGTGCCGCGACGGCGAGGAGCGTGGCGACGCGGGACGAGTGGCGCATGACAGTCCTTCAGGGGATGGGTGGAACAGGGTGAACGGACAATGGAGCGTGTGAGCGGCCGGCGGTGTTACGGGAGGGGCCTGGTCAGGAGGCCTTCTTCCAGTCGCCGCAGCCGGTCGTCTTGAAGTAGGCGTCGCCGGCGCCGATGGTCACGACGGCGGTGCCGGTCACGTTGTCGTTGGCGGTGATCGAGTCCACGCCGTGCTCGGCGTCCTTGGCGCGCTCCCAGTAGCAGGAGCCGTCCTTGTTCCCGGTCGACCGGTAGGTGCCCGGCGCGATGTCCGTGCCGACCTTGAACATGCCCCCGTCGCCGGCCATCGAGGTGGCGGGGGTGCCCTTCGCCCCGGGGCCGACGGCCTCCCAGTCCTTGCAGCCGCTGGATTTGAAGATCTTGTCGGTGGCCTTGACGGTCACGTAACTCGTGCCGCTGACGCTGTCGTTGGCGATCAGGGAGCCGGTCCCGCCCGAGGCGTCCTTGGCGCGCTCCCAGTAGCACATGCCGTCGGTGTTGCCGCGCGTGCGGTACGTGCCCGGCTTCACGTCGGAACCGACCCGGAAGTCACCGTCCCCGGCGAGCGCGGCCTTCTCGGCGCCGGCCTCACCGTCCCCCGTGCTCTTTCCTGAGCCCTTCCCCGAGCCCTTCGTGCCACCGGGTTGGTGCCCGGCGGAGGCGGACGCGTCCTCGCCGTGTCCGCCGAAGCCGTCGCCGCCCTTGCCGTTGCTGCCCGCGTTCGCGGACACGGCGCCGATGACGGCGATCCCCACGACGGCGCCCAGCGCGAGCCTGGCCTTCATGCCCATGGCGAATTCCCCTCCCCAGCGAGGCGGCCTCCCCCTCCGGCGGCCGCTCCGTTCGCTGGGTCAATGAGAGCAGAGGCTGTGAACCGAGTCAACATGATTCATGTGGCTGGTTGTGTACACGGCCGTGAATGCGTCGGTCCTGTCTACGCCGGTATGCTCGGCGCACACACGGTACGAGGGGAGCGGGGCCGGTGCAGGACAACGCGACAGAGGTGACCGCGGCCGGTATCGCCCGGCTCGCCGGAGTGGGCCGCGCCGCCGTCAGCAACTGGCGCCGCCGGCACGCCGACTTCCCCAAGCCGGTCGGCGGCACCGAGACCAGCCCCTCCTTCGCACTCACCGCGGTCGAGGCCTGGCTGCGCAAGCAGGGCAAACTCGCCGAGGTGCCGCTGCGGGAGCGCGTCTGGCAGCAACTGGCCGGCCACCCGGAGGGCCCGCTGACCGCCCTGGTGCACACCGGTTGCGCCCTGCTGCTGATCCACGAGCGCCCGACCGTCTGGCTCGACGCGAGCGCGGGCTCCGACGCACGTCTGGCCGCCGTGCTGACCGGTGCGCTGGAGCAGGTGCTGACCCCGCGCTTCGGCGGAGCGCCGGGGCGGGGGATGCACGGCGGTGGGCGCCGGGACGCCGGGGAGGCTGTGAACGCATCAGGCGAGGCGCGGGCTGTGAACACCTCCCGCGAGACGCCGGGTGTGAACGCGGTCGGCGAGACGCCGGGTGTGAACGCGGTCGGCGAGGTGCCGGGTGTGAACCCTTCTGGAGGTGGGCCGGGTGTGAACGCTGCCGGTGGCGCGCTCGGTGTGAACGCTGCTGGAGGGATGCAGCGTGTCAACGCCTCCCACGACGCACAGGATGTGAACGCCCCGCCGACTGTTCACGGCACGCCCGCCGCTCACGCCGCAGCTCACACCGCCCCTGTTCACACGAGCCCCACCCGTCACGCCGCCCCCGCCGTCCGTATTCCCACCGGCCCCCAGCTCCTCCCCTCCGTCCCGCTCCTGAGGGGCGCCGCCGAGCTGGCCGCGGAGATGGGGGCGCGGCAGGCCTTCGAGTTCCTGCTGGGGCGGCATCTGGACGTCAATCCCCGCCAGTACACCCTCACCCCGGCCGAACTCGCCGGTCTCATGGCCGACCTGGCCGGCCCCGCCCGCACCGTCCTGGACCCGGCCTGCGGCACCGGCGCCCTGCTGTGCGCCGTGGACACCCGCCCCGACCAGGAGCTGTACGCCCAGGACAGCGCACCCGGCCTGGCCGCGCTCACCGCGCTGCGGCTCGCGCTGCGCTCCCGGGCGACCGTGCGCGGCGCCGTCGGTGACACCCTGCGCGCGGACGCCCACCCGGAGCTGCGCGCCGACGCGGTGCTGTGCCATCCGCCGTTCAACGAGCGCAACTGGGGCCATGACGAACTCGCCTACGACCCGCGCTGGGAGTACGGCTTCCCGGCCCGCACGGAGTCCGAACTGGCTTGGGTGCAGCACGCGTTGGCCCGGCTGGCCGACGGCGGCGCGGCCGTGCTGCTGATGCCGCCGGCCGCGGCCTCCCGCCGCTCCGGGCGCCGGATCCGCGCCGACCTGCTGCGCCGGGGGGCGCTGCGGGCCGTGGTCGCGCTGCCGGTCGGGGCGGCACCGCCGTACAACATCCCGCTGCACGTGTGGGTGCTGCGCCGGCCCGACCGGACGCCGGCCGCGCCCGAGGTGCTGCTCGTGGACACCGGGAGGTTCGCGGGGGAGGGGCGCGGCGGTCCGGACTGGGCGGCGGTGCGCGAGGCCGTCCTGGACGCCTGGCGGAGCTTCGAGCGCACCGGCCGGCCGGCGGAGCGGCCGGGGCTCGCGCGGTCCGTGCCGGTCATCGAACTCCTCGACGACGACGTCGACCTCGCGCCCGCACGCCATCTGCCGCCGGCCGCCGTGGCCGACGGGGCGGAGCAGCTCACGGCGGTGCGCGAGCGCCTCGGCGCGACCCTGCGCCTGACCGCCGATCGCACGCCTCCTCCTGCCG
The DNA here is from genome assembly GCF_042269865.1 of Streptomyces sp. NPDC055966. Classification (NCBI taxonomy): domain Bacteria; kingdom Bacillati; phylum Actinomycetota; class Actinomycetes; order Kitasatosporales; family Streptomycetaceae; genus Streptomyces; species Streptomyces sp. NPDC055966. The sequence continues at coordinate 117,071 of NZ_JBHJYK010000003.1, read as the reverse complement.
TGCCCGCGCCCGGCGTGCGCTGGCCGCTCACCACCGTCGGTGAACTCGCGCGCGGGGGCGCGCTGGTGATGCGCACCGGTGGAAACGGCGGCCACGCGCGCGTGCCGGTACTCACCGACCACGACGTCCTCGCCGGAACCGCACCCTCCGGGACGTTGCCGGAGAGCGAGGAGGAGGCCGTGCTGACCGAGCCGGGCGACGTCGTCGTACCGGTGCTCGGCGGTGGCGCGGTGGCGCGCGTGATCGACGACGCGACGGGAGGCGCCGCCCTGGGGCGCAACCTCGTGCTGCTGCGCCCCGATCGCACGGCGCTCGACCCTTGGTTCCTCGCCGGATTCCTGCGCGGCACCGCGAACAACCGGCAGGCCAGCAGCTACGCCTCCACCGCGACCCGGCTGGACGTGCGCCGGCTCCAGCTGCCCCGGCTCCCGCTGGACGAACAACGGCGCTACGGCGCGCGTTTCCGCGCGCTCGACGAGTTCGAGCGGGCGCTGCGGCTCGCGGGCCGGCTCGGGGAGCAACTCGTGCGCGGGATGTACGACGGGCTGACGGACGGGACGGTGGCGCCGGAGTGACCGTGGCACCGGCCTGAGGGCGCGTGGCGCGGCAACGGTTCGGTACACCCGGAACCGGCTGTCCGTGTCGGCCTATACGCTCGGACTCAGCACACACGTCCGCACGCATCAGGCCTCCAGGAGCAGCCATGCACGGCCACGGCTACGCGCCGCCTCCGCCGCAGCCACCCTCGACCGGGGTGCTGGTCGTGTTGCGCGTGATCTTCGTGGCGGTGGCGCTCCTCAGCCTCGGATTCCTGGCGTGGGTGGCGCCGCTGCGCGCGGCGATCGTGTCGCGAAGGCCCGCCGAGTGGTGGTTCTTCGGCGGTTCCGTGGTGCTCCTCGGCATCTGCTTCGGCCTCTTCAGCACCGACCACACCGACGACTTCAGCTCGCCGAACGGCAACCTGGGCATGAGCATGCTGCTGCTGAACGCCGTCGCCTGCGCGGGCTACTACCTCTACGCGGACATACGCCACTTCCATCGGCTCCGTCGGGCCTACGCCGGGCAGGTGCCGTCGGCGCCGGGCTACGGATACCCGCGGCCCGGGGCACCGTTCATCGCGACGACCACCCCGACCGCCCCGATCACCGCGAGCACGCCGCAACTCCCGTACGCCCCGGCCCCGATACCGCACACCGCCGCGCCCGGGCCGCACATCCCCGCACTGCCCCAGCGCCCGGCGCCCAGCCACATCGAGCAGGTCCGTGCCGAACTGGACGAGCTGAGTGACTACCTGCGCAAGCACGACGGCCGGCCCGACGGGCACGAGGGCGGAAGGTGAGCGTGGCGGCAGGACGAGTCGTCGCCGGCCGGTACGAACTGTCCACGCTCATCGGGCAGGGCGGCATGGGCCAGGTGTGGACGGCGTACGACCGGCGGCTCGACCGGCGCGTGGCGGTGAAGCTGCTGCGCCCCGACAAGGTGGCGGGCCAGGAGGCGGACGAGCTGCGCCGCCGGTTCCTGCGCGAGTGCCGGGTGACCGCGCAGGTCGACCACCCCGGCCTGGTCACGGTGCACGACGCGGGCAGCGAGGGCGAGGAGCTGTTCCTCGTCATGCAGTACGTCGACGGCGCCGACCTGTCCGACCACCTCGCCGAGCACGACCCGTACCCGTGGCCGTGGGCGGTCGCGGTGGCCGCGCAACTGTGCGCCGTACTGAGCGCCGTGCACGCCGTGCCGATCGTCCACCGCGACCTCAAGCCGCGCAACGTGATGGTGAAGCAGGACGGCACGGTCACCGTGCTCGACCTGGGCGTGGCCTCGGTCATGGACACCGACACCACGCGCCTGACCCACACCGGCTCCCCGATCGGCTCGCCCGCCTACATGGCGCCGGAGCAGGCGATGGGCGGCGCGGTGGGCCCGTACACCGACCTGTACGCGCTCGGGGTGCTGCTGCACGAACTGCTCAGCGGGGACGTGCCGTTCGCGGGTTCCACGGCGCTGGGCGTGCTGCACCGGCATCTGTACGAGCCCCCGCAGCCCGTGCGCCGGATCCGCCCCGAGGTCCCCGAGGCGCTGGAGACGCTCGTCCTGCGGCTGCTCGCCAAGGACCCCCAGCACCGGCCGGGCTCCGCCCAGGAGGTGTACGAGGACCTGGCGCCGCTCCTGCCCGCGCGGGGGACGCCCACCGGGGCGCCCCTGGACCCCACCCGCCCGTTCCTGCGCCCGCACGCCCCCTGGCCGGACCGCGCGCGGACGCCCGCGCCCCAGCCCGCCCCCGTCGCGCCGGTGCCCCCGGTGGACGGGAAGCCCGATGTCGCCGCGGCCGTGGACGAGGTCAAGCGGCTGCTGGGGGAGGGGCGCATCACCCAGGCCGTGGACATCCTGGGCGCGATCCTGCCCGCGGCCGCCGCACAGCACGGGGAGCACTCCCCGGTCGTGCGCTCCCTGCGCAAGCAGTACGCGGCCACGCTCATGGACGACGGCCAGTACCGGCGCGCGCTGCCCGAACTGCGCCGCCTGGCCGCCGAGCGCGCCGCCGAGGCCGGCCAGGCCGACCCGCAGTCGCTGCGCTACCGCTACGAGTCGGCGCAGTGCCTGGAACAGCTCGGCGAACCGGCCGCGGCGCTCGCCGAGTACCGCGCGCTGCTGCCGTACTACGAGAACCAGTACGTCTCCGGCGACCCCCAGCTCGCGCACGAGGTGCGCCGGCGCATCGGCCATCTCCTGCTCGCGCTCGGCGACCGGCCCTCCGCCCACGACACGCTCGCGCGCCTGCTGATGGACGTGGAGCGGCTGCACGGCCCCGGCCACCCGATGGCCCTGGAGATCCGGCGCACCCTGCAATGGCTGGGCCAGGTGCGCGGCTAGCGGGGGCAGTTGATACCTTGCGCTTCGCTCTGCCGGGTGAGGCAGGGGCGACACACGCAAGGGGTGGGGATCATGGCCGGTCACCGGCAGTCGAAGAAGCGCAGATACATCACGTGGGCGGCGGTCGGCGCCGCCGTGGTCGCCGGGGCCGGGATCGCCGCGCAGACCTCCATGGCCGCGACCGTCTGGCCGGCGCAGAAGACGTTCACCGGGCGCGCGTTCGACACGTGCACCGCGCCCTCGCTGTCCGCGATGAAGGCCTGGCACACCGGCTTCTACGGCGCCGCCGCCGTGTACGTGGGCGGCAGGAACCGCGGCTGCGCCCAGCCCAACCTCACCGCCTCCTGGGTGAAGTCGGTCGACTCCCTCGGCTGGAAACTCGTCCCGCTCTACGTCGGCGCCCAGCCGCCCTGCCAGTCCGGCTCCAACCCGGAGAAGCTGACCGCGTCGACGGCCGCCTCCCTGGGCACGCAGGACGCCGCCGACGCCGTGGCCAAGGCCTCCGCGCTCGGCATGAAGGCGGGCAGCCCGGTCTACCTCGACATGGAGGCGTACGACACCACGAACACGGCGTGCAACGACGCCGTGCTGACGTATGTGCGCGCCTTCGACAAGGGGCTGCGCGCGAAGACGTACCGCAGCGGCTACTACGGCTTCAGCAGCTCCAGCGCCAAGGCGATCGCGACCGCCAAGGACAGGACGGACCTGCCGGGCAACCTCTGGTACGCGCTGTGGGACAAGCAGAACACGACGACCGCGGACTGGCCGTGGGGGACGAGCCAGTTCACGAACCACAGCCGCGGCCATCAGTACATGGTCAACAGCAAGGAGACGCACGGCGGCGTCACCCTCACCGTCGACCGCGACGCGTGGGACGCGCCCGTGGCCGTCGTCGGCTGAGCCCTGCGGCGTAAGAGGCGCGTGCGGCGGTGCCCGAAGCGCGCGTGAATCGTTGGTCCCATGGGTTGGCCCCGGCCCTCCCACTGCCTACCATCGATCACCGCAAGACTTTGTGCTCCGTCGCACAATCTCCCCTTGGAGGTTTCCTTGCACCGCCGCCGTCGCACCGCGCTCGTCCTCACCGCCGCGATCGCCGCCGCGGCACCCCTGCTGACCGCCTGCGGAAGCGATGCGCACCCGGGCGCCGCGGCCGTCGTCGGCGGACAGCGGATCACCGTCTCCCAGCTGGAGAACCGGGTCGACGAGGTCCGCAGGGCACAGCGGGCCGCGGTGCCCGACGAGGCCCAGTACCAGCAGGTCCTCGCCTCCACCAGCAGCCTCACCCGCGACACCCTGCACAACATGGTCCTCGACCAGGTGCTGCACCGCGCCGCGCAGGACCAGGGCGTCTCGGTGACCCGCCACGAGGTCGAGCAGATGCGTACGAGCCTGGAGCAGCAGGCGGGCGGCGCCACGGCGCTGGAGACGGCCTGGCTGCAGAAGTACGGCATCGCCCCGGCCCGCCTCGACGACAACCTCCGGCTCCAGCTGGAGGCGCAGAAGCTGGCCAAGCAGCTGGGCACCGACACCAGCCAGCCCGCCTTCTGGAAGGCGCTGTCCAAGGCGTCCCAGGAACTGCGCATCGACCTCAACCCGCGCTACGGCACCTGGGACATGCAGAAGAGCAGCCGCGTGGACGCCAGGACACCCTGGGTGCGGGAGGTCACGACGGGCGCCGGGGGCGGAGAGCCGGTGACGGCGTAGTACGGCCCTGCGGCCCACGGACGTCTGCGCGTCGGTGTGTCGGTCATACGATCACACGACTCTCCCCTGCCTGTGGACAACCGAATCCGCTCGTCGGCGCCGTGGGCTACGTTCGGATCGTGAACGCATCCAGCTCCGACCTCGCCCCCACGGCCGGCCCCGGCCGCACCGTCCTGCTCACCACCAGCCACCGCGTCGCCCCCGGCCTGCTGTCCTGGCCCGCCTGGCAGGCGCTGCGCGCGGCCGACACCGTGCTGTGCGCGGACGGCGCGCACCCGCAGCTGCCGTATCTGCGCGAGGCCGGGATATCGGTGATCGAGGCGTCCCCGACCGCGCAGGAGCTGGTCGACGCGTGCGCCGGCGGGCGGACGGTCGTGGTCGTGGCCACCGGCGAGGGCGAGCCCGCGCTCACCGACGGCCTGGCCCGGCTGGCCGGCTCCGGCCGGGTCGCCATGCCGGAGCTGGAGCTGCTGCCCGCCTCCTACGACCTGCCCGGCGCCCGCCTGCTCGACCTGGTGCAGGTCATGGACCGGATCCGCGTCGAATGCCCCTGGTCCTCCCGGCAGACCCACGAGGGCCTCGCCAAGTACGGCATCGAGGAGGCGTACGAACTGGTCGAGGCGATCGAGGCCGGCGACCGCGAGGAGTTGCGCGAGGAGCTGGGCGACGTCCTCCTCCAGGTCGTCTTCCACTCCCGGATCGCCGAGGAGCACCCGGACGCGCCGTTCTCCGTCGACGACGTGGCCGGCGGCATCGTCACCAAGCTCATCCACCGCCACCCGCACGTCTTCGGCGACGAGAAGGCCGAGACCCCGGAGGACGTCAAGGAGCACTGGCTGCGCACCAAGGCCGAGGAGAAGCGGCGCACCTCGGTCACGGAGGGCGTCCCGCTCGGCCAGCCCGGCCTGGCCCTCGCCGCCAAGCTCGCCTCCCGCGCCCGTACGGCGGGCCTGGACGTCCCCCTCCCGCGCGGCGAGGGCGTCGGCTACGACCTGCTCGGCCTGGCGGTCCGTGCCGAGGCGGCCGGCGTGGACCCGGAGGCGGCCCTGCGCGCGGCGGCGCGGGTGTACCGGGACGCGATACTCCGGGCGGAGGGCACGGCACCGGAGCAGGGGTGACGGGCGGGTCCGGATACCGTCGAGGGGTGACCGACCAGCACCACCCCTCGCCCGCCCCCGGCGCGCCCGGCGTTCCCGAGCTGTTCTCCTGGGAGTTCGCCACCGATCCGTACCCGGCGTACGCCTGGCTGCGGGAGCACGCCCCCGTGCACCGGACGCGATTGCCCAGCGGGGTCGAGGCGTGGCTGGTCACGCGGTACGCCGACGCCCGGCAGGCCCTCGCCGACCAGCGGCTGAGCAAGAACCCGGCCCATCACGACGAGCCCGCGCACGCCAAGGGCAAGACCGGTATCCCCGGCGAGCGCAAGGCCGAGCTGATGACACATCTGCTGAACATCGACCCGCCGGACCACACCCGGCTGCGCCGGCTGGTCAGCAAGGCGTTCACACCCCGCCGTGTCGCCGAGTTCGCGCACCGGGTGCAGGAGCTGACCGACCAGCTCATCGACCGCTTCGCGGAAAGGGGGTCCGCCGACCTCATCCACGAGTTCGCCTTCCCCCTGCCCATCTACGCCATCTGCGACATGCTCGGCGTCCCGCGCGAGGACCAGGACGACTTCCGGGACTGGGCGGGGATGATGATCCGGCACGGCGGAGGCCCGCGCGGCGGGGTCGCGCGGTCGGTCAAGAAGATGCGCGGCTACCTCGCCGAGCTGATCCACAAGAAGCGCGAGGCGCTGCCCGCCGAGCCCGCGCCCGGCGAGGACCTGATCTCCGGCCTCATCCGCGCCTCCGACCACGGCGAGCACCTCACCGAGAACGAGGCCGCCGCCATGGCCTTCATCCTCCTGTTCGCCGGTTTCGAGACCACGGTGAACCTGATCGGCAACGGCACCTACGCCCTGCTCACCCACCCCGGGCAGCGCCGGCGGCTCCAGGACTCCCTGGCGCGCGGGGAGCGGGACCTGCTGGAGACCGGTATCGAGGAACTGCTGCGCTACGACGGCCCGGTGGAGCTGGCCACCTGGCGGTTCGCCACCGAGCCGCTCGTCATCGGAGGGCAGGACATCGCGCCCGGCGACCCGGTGCTCGTGGTGCTCGCGGCGGCCGACCGGGACCCGGAGCGGTTCGCCGAGCCGGACGTGCTGGACCTCTCCCGCCGGGACAACCAGCACCTCGGCTACGGCCACGGCATCCACTACTGCCTCGGCGCGCCGCTCGCCCGCCTGGAGGGCCAGAGCGCGCTCGCCACCCTGTTCACCCGGCTGCCCGACCTGCGGCTCGCCGCTGATCCGGCCGAGCTGCGCTGGCGCGGCGGGCTCATCATGCGGGGGCTGCGCACCCTGCCGGTCGAGTTCACCCCGGTCCCCGCCGGCGGGGGAACCGCCGCTGCCGCACAAGCGTCGTAGGGGTGGGCGAAACCGGCGTAACGGCCTCGTGGGAAACGAAACATGACAGGGATTCAACCCTGTGATCTTCACGTGATCTGCGCGGCATTAACTTGTGACAAGTGATCGTGTGCCGATACGTTCACCCATCAGCGTGGCGACCGGCACCGTCCGCCGCCGCGCCGGTCCTGCTGTCGCACGAAAGGCTTCCGCATGCTCACCGGGAACGGTCGTCACCGTCGCCCCCGTCAGGCTCCGGCCCTCCTCGTCGCGGCCGGCGTGACCGGCTCCGCCATCGCCATCCCGCTGCTCGGCGCCGCGAGCGCCCACGCGGCCGACGGCACCACGTGGGACAAGGTCGCCGAGTGCGAGAGCGGCGGCTCCTGGAGCCAGAACAGCGGCAACGGGTACTACGGCGGTCTCCAGATATCGCAGGACGACTGGGACAAGTACGGCGGCACGCAGTACGCCGACAGCGCCGACCAGGCCAGCCGCAACCAGCAGATCGCCGTCGCCGAGAAGATCCTCGCCGACCAGGGCACCAAGCCGTGGACCATGTGCGCGCTGACCGCCGGGCTGACCTCCAACTCGGGTTCGGTCGAGGTCGACACGGGCGTCGGGAACTCCGGGAGCGGCAAGAGCTCGGGTGGCGACTCCGGATCGACGAACGGTTCCGACTCGTCCGGTCTGTCGGACTCGTCCGGGTCCGACTCGGGTTCCGGGGACGGGTCGGGCGCCCACTCCGGCTCGAAGTCCGGCTCCGGCGCGGACGCTTCCTCGGATGCCGGTGCCACGCCCGGACCGAGCGCGAGTGACGGGGGTGGCAAGGAGTCGGGCGCGTCGCACGGCTCCAAGGGTGCAGGCAGCCACAAGTCCGACAAGGGCGACAAGGCGGGCACATCCGGTTCCGGTGGCTCCATCGGGTCCTCCGGTGGCGGAGGCGCGCAGGGCGGCGACAGCTCGCCCAGCGCCACCCCCGGGACCGACGAGTCGGACAATTACCCGCAGAGCACCGGTTCCTGGAGCCTCGTCGACACGGGAGCGCTCAGCAGTGGCGGACGTCACCGCGGCGGAAGTGCGGACGAAAACGTGACAAACGGTCAGGATGCCGCGTCCTCGGGCCGCCACGCGGGCCACCGGACGAACACCTATACGGTCCGTGAGGGCGACACGCTCGCCTCCATCGCTGGCTCTCTCGGTGTCGACGGCGGATGGCGCGCGCTCTATGACGGCAACAAGAAGGTGATAGGGGCCGACCCGAACCAGATCACCGCCGGTCAGACCCTGGAAGTCGGTAACGAAAAGGACGCGGAGTAAGGCGAGTTGGCGCCCCGCTTGATCGCTAATGTCCGTTTTGGCGAAAGTGTGGGATGAGTCTCAGAAGCCCTGATCGTCTTTGAAATTCCGTCGATCGCCTGTCTACGGTCAGGACCGCTCGTCACCACGAGCCCCGGCTGCCGCAACGCCGAATCCTGCCAGCGGCCGTCCGGGAACAGTCGTCGCGTCAAGCGCCGTAGGCAGGAGCGGGGGACCCAAGGTAGGCGCTGGAACCGGCAGTTGACGCCGGATCCGGCTTGGGGTGAAGCCGCAGGCCCGCGACAGCGGGCGTGCGGCCGGGCAACTCAACCGGCCCGAACCCGACAGCTCACCTCGCAGGCGTCGGTGAGGGGATCGATCCATGCTGTTTTCCGGCAAGGGCAAGCACCGTCGTCCGTCCAAGGCCGTCCGCGTCGTCGCGCTGGCCGGTGTCACCGGTGCCGCCGTCGCCGCCCCGCTGATGGCGGCCGGCAACGCCTCCGCCGCCACCGCCTCCGAGTGGGACGCGGTCGCCCAGTGCGAGTCGGGTGGCAACTGGTCCATCAGCACCGGCAACGGCTTCTACGGCGGCCTCCAGTTCTCCGCCTCCACCTGGGCCGCGTACGGCGGCACCGCCTACGCCTCGACCGCCAACCAGGCCACCAAGGCGCAGCAGATCGCCGTCGCCGAGAAGGTCCTCGCCTCGCAGGGCAAGGGTGCCTGGCCGGTCTGCGGCACGGGCCTGTCCTCCGCCCCGTACAACGGCTCCGCCCCGAGCACCGGCTCCGGCTCCACCGGCAGCGGCTCGGCGGGCAGCGGTTCCTCCGGCAGCGCCACCACCCGCTCCGCCGACCAGCAGGCCGCCACCCGCTCCACCGAGCGCACGGCCCCGAAGGCGAGCAAGACCGTCACCACCCCGACCGGCAAGAAGGTCAAGAAGGGCGACGGCGAGTACAAGGTCGTCAAGGGCGACACCCTCAGCTCCATCGCCGAGAAGCACCACGTCGCCGGCGGCTGGCAGAAGCTGTTCCAGCTGAACAAGGACATCGTCGACAACGCCGACCTCATCTTCCCCGGTCAGCAGCTGCACCTGAAGTGACATCCGGCTCCGGCCGGACGCACAGCGCCCTCACATCCCCACCCCCCACACCGAGGACCCCGTGAGGGTCACCCCCGTCCCCACGGGCTCCCCGTCCCGGCGCGTGTTCCCCCGTACGCGCCGGGACGGGGCTTTCTGTTTCCCCGCTCTTCAGCCGGGCCTCATCGACAGCCCCCTTTGTTCCGAGGGTGAACAATGGGTACCGTCTGCATGTCCCACCGCGTTCACGGGGCGGTCGGTCGCGGGCCGATCCCCCGGAGACGGTTAGGCTCTAGTCGCACGGCGCAGCCGCAAGGCACACCGCCCCGCACTTCCAGCGTCACATCCAAGAAGGAGATGCTCGTGCCGTCCATCGACGTCGTCGTAGCCCGGGAAATCCTGGACTCCCGAGGCAACCCCACGGTCGAGGTCGAGGTCGGCCTCGACGACGGCAGCACGGGTCGTGCCGCCGTTCCGTCGGGCGCCTCGACCGGTGCCTTCGAGGCCATCGAGCTGCGCGACGGTGACCCGAACCGCTACCAGGGCAAGGGCGTCGAGAAGGCCGTCCTCGCCGTCATCGAGCAGATCGGCCCGGAGCTGGTCGGCTACGACGCCACCGAGCAGCGCCTGATCGACCAGGCCATGTTCGACCTGGACGCCACCGACAACAAGGGCTCCCTCGGCGCCAACGCCATCCTCGGCGTCTCCCTCGCCGTCGCCCACGCCGCCTCCGAGGCCAGCGACCTGCCGCTGTTCCGCTACCTGGGCGGCCCGAACGCGCACCTGCTGCCGGTGCCGATGATGAACATCCTCAACGGCGGCTCGCACGCGGACTCCAACGTGGACATCCAGGAGTTCATGATCGCTCCGATCGGCGCGGAGTCCTTCTCCGAGGCGCTGCGCTGGGGCGCGGAGGTCTACCACACGCTGAAGAAGGTCCTGAAGTCCAAGGGCCTGTCCACCGGCCTGGGCGACGAGGGCGGCTTCGCCCCGAACCTGGAGTCGAACCGCGCCGCCCTCGACCTCATCCTGGAGGCGATCAAGGAGGCCGGTTACGTCCCCGGCCAGCAGATCGCCCTCGCGCTCGACGTCGCCGCCTCCGAGTTCTACAAGGACGGCAAGTACCTCTTCGAGGGCAAGGAGCGCTCCGCCGCCGAGATGACGGAGTACTACGAGGAGCTCGTCTCCGCGTACCCGCTCGTCTCCATCGAGGACCCGCTGTTCGAGGACGACTGGGCCGGCTGGAAGGTCATCACCGACCGCCTCGGCGACAAGGTCCAGCTCGTCGGCGACGACCTGTTCGTCACCAACCCCGAGCGCCTCGCCCGCGGCATCGAGGAGGGCACCGCCAACGCCCTGCTGGTCAAGGTCAACCAGATCGGCTCGCTGACCGAGACCCTGGACGCCGTCGAGCTGGCCCAGCGCAGCGGCTTCAAGTGCATGATGTCGCACCGCTCCGGCGAGACCGAGGACGTCACCATCGCCGACCTGGCCGTCGCCACCAACTGCGGCCAGATCAAGACCGGCGCCCCGGCCCGCTCCGAGCGCGTCGCCAAGTACAACCAGCTGCTGCGCATCGAGGAGATCCTCGACGACGCCGCGGTGTACGCGGGCCGCTCCGCCTTCCCGCGCTTCAAGGGCTGAGCCGTTAAGAGGTAAGTCCTAGCCAGTCGTACGTACGTCCCCGTACCGGTCCCGTACCGTGTCCGGGGACGTACGCACGTGTGAGGCGTGCCAGGCACAGCGCAAGGGGAGGCGAGAGCCAGATGGCCGCGAGGGACCGGGACCGTTTCTCCACCGCGACCAGGCTGCGGCTGCTCGGCGAGCAGACGGCGGCCCGGGTCTACCGCTCCCAGACCAAGCGGCAGGCCCGCCGCTCCCGGCTCACCGGGCGCGCGGCGCTGCTCGTGCTGGTGCTGTGCACGATGATCGTCGCGCTCGCGTACCCGATGCGCCAGTACGTCTCCCAGCGCGCGCAGATCTCCGACCTCCAGCGCCAGAAGCAACAGGCCGAGCAGCGCGTCGAGCAGCTGCGCGACCTCAAGGCACGCTGGCAGGACGACGCCTACGCCGAGCAGGAGATCCGGCGGCGGCTGCATTATGTGATGCCGGGGGAGACCGGGTACACGGTCGTCGATCCCGGTATGGCCAAGCAGTCCCGCGCCGACCTGAAGGCCGCCCAGCGGCCCTGGTACGCCAACGTCTGGGACGGGGTCGACAAGTCCGACGCCTCCGACCAGTGAACCGACAGCACGCCCCGATCCACCGCCCCTTCTGAGAAAGCCGCTCTGAAAGCAGTCATGGAAACCCCTCCGCCGCCCACTTCGCGCACCGAGCCCACCGACGCGGACGTCGAGGCCTTCAAGCAGCAGCTGGGCCGCCCGCCGCGGGGTCTGCGGGCCATCGCGCACCGCTGCCCGTGCGGCCAGCCGGACGTCGTGGAGACGGCGCCGCGGCTGCCCGACGGCACGCCCTTCCCGACGCTGTACTACCTGACGTGCCCGAAGGCGTCCTCCGCCATCGGCACGCTGGAGGCCAACGGCGTGATGAAGGAGATGACCGAGCGCCTGGCGGCCGACCCGGAACTGGCCGCCGCCTACCGGGCCGCGCACGAGGACTACATCCGGCGCCGGGACGAGATCGAGGAGCTGAAGGGCTTCCCGAGCGCGGGCGGCATGCCGGACCGGGTCAAGTGCCTGCACGTCCTGGTGGCCCACTCGCTGGCCGCCGGCCCGGGCGTGAACCCGCTCGGCGACGAGGCGCTGGCGATGCTGCCGGAGTGGTGGCGCAAGGGCGCGTGCGTGACGCCCACCGAGGCCACCACCGAGGGGGACGAGAAGTGACGCGTGTCGCCGCCATCGACTGCGGGACCAACTCCATCCGGCTGCTGGTCGCGGACTGCGACCCGGCCACGGGTGAACTGGTCGACCTGGACCGCCGGATGACCATCGTGCGGCTCGGCCAGGGCGTCGACCGCACCGGGCGGCTCGCGCCCGAGGCGCTGGAGCGGACCTTCGCGGCCTGCCGCGAGTACGCCGCGATCATCAAGGAGCACGGCGCCGAGAAGCTCCGCTTCGTCGCCACCTCCGCCTCCCGCGACGCCGAGAACCGCGACGAGTTCGTGCGCGGTGTGCTGGACATCCTCGGGGTCGAACCGGAGGTGATCACCGGCGACCAGGAGGCCGAGTTCTCCTTCACCGGTGCCACGAAGGAGCTGACCGGCCGCGCCGACCTGGCCCGGCCGTACCTGGTCGTGGACATCGGCGGCGGCTCCACCGAGTTCGTCGTCGGCGAGGAGCACGTGCGGGCCGCGCGCTCGGTCGACGTCGGCTGTGTGCGGATGACGGAGCGGCACCTGGTGCACGGCGGCGAGGTCTCCGACCCGCCCTCCGCGGCCCGGATCGCCGCCATGAGGGCCGACATCGAGGCCGCCCTGGACCTCGCCGAACAGAGCGTCCCGCTGCGCGAGGCGCACACCCTGGTGGGTCTCGCCGGGTCCGTCACCAGCGTCTCGGCCATCGCCCAGGACCTGCCGGAGTACGACTCCGCGCTCATCCACCACTCCCGGGTCTCCTACGACCGCGTCCGCGAGATCACCGAGTCGCTGCTGCGCTCCACGCACGCCGAGCGCGCCGCGATCCCGTCCCTGCACCCGGGCCGGGTCGACGTCATCGGCGCGGGCGCCCTCGTCCTGCTCGCGATCATGGAGCGGATCGGCGCCGGGGAGGTCGTGGTGAGCGAGCACGACATCCTCGACGGCATCGCGTGGGCGGTGGCGGAGGAGCTTCGCTAGTGCCGCGGTGACGCGGAGCGGCCCCGGTTCCGCAGGGGGAGGAACCAGGGCCGTCGCCTCGGTCACGGGGGATGACCGTCAGGCGCAGAGGATGCCGATGAGAGCGTGGCATCCGTGCCCGCCGGCCGGGGCGGCCGCCTGGACGGTGGTGAGGTGGGAGGCGGGTGTCGCCGCCACGGCGGATGCGGCCGTCGCCGTCCCCGCGGCGAGTGCGACACCCAGGACCGCGCTGATCGCGCTTATACGTTTGGCGGCCTTACGGGAGGCCTTCGGTGAAGTGTTCATGTTTGGCACGCTAGGGGAGCTTCGGCCGGCTCTCGCGCGGTGCGTGGCTGACGGGTGAACGGCCGGGCGACCGGGTGACGCGCTGTTGCGCGGCTCTCTTTTATTACTCCCCGGTAGCCTTCTGCTGAGCAGGTCGGATAACGTTTGAGCGGCTTCCCGGGGGTCTTCCGGGCCCCTCGGTGACGTGCCGTCGGAAAACTTCGTGAAGTTCTTCACAAGGAATTGGGCCCGGTCGGGGCGCGCAAGGGGTCCTGTTGGGCCTTTCGGGGGCCGAAGAGCCCTTTGAACGTGTTCAGATGGGGGTCGTACGACACCTTCGGATCGCGTGCCGAGGGGGGTGTTCCGACCGGCTCGCACCCCCGGTCGTGACCCGGAGGGGCAGCTCACGCGGCCTTGACAACGGACATCGGGCTGCCGCGGTTCCCCTCGCCCGTCATGACCTGTGTCACGCGAGCCGCGGAGTGTAGCACGGGCACTGTAGAAGCTTGTGAAGGGGCGCACGAGCACCCCCCGGGGAGCGGGTGGATACTCGATGCCATGAGCACCACGGAGCGTCCCAGGATCCTCGTAGTAGGCGGTGGGTACGTAGGCCTGTACGCAGCTCGGCGCATTCTCAAGAAGATGCGCTTCGGAGAGGCGACCGTCACGGTCGTCGACCCCCGGTCGTACATGACCTACCAGCCCTTCCTCCCCGAAGCCGCCGCCGGCAACATCTCCCCTCGCCACGTCGTCGTCCCGCTGCGACGCGTGCTGCCGAAGGCGGAGGTCCTCACCGGCCGGGTCACCACCATCGACCAGGACCGCAAGGTCGCCACGATCGCCCCGCTGGTGGGCGAGGCGTACGAGCTGCCCTTCGACTACCTCGTCATCGCGATGGGCGCGGTCTCCCGCACCTTCCCGATCCCCGGCCTCGCCGAGCAGGGCATCGGCATGAAGGGCATCGAGGAGTCCATCGGTCTGCGCAACCACGTGCTGGAGCAGCTGGACAAGGCCGACTCCACGACCGACGAGGAGATCCGCCGCAAGGCGCTCACCTTCGTCTTCATCGGCGGTGGCTTCGCGGGTGCGGAGACCATCGGCGAGGTCGAGGACATGGCCCGGGACGCGGCCAAGTACTACAAGAACGTCTCCCGTGAGGACATGCGGTTCGTCCTCGTCGACGCCGCCGACAAGATCCTTCCCGAGGTCGGCCCGAAGCTCGGCCAGTACGGCAAGGAGCACCTGGAGAGCCGGGGCGTGGAGATCTACCTCTCCACCTCCATGGACTCCTGCGTCGACGGCCACGTCGTGCTGAAGAACGGCCTTGAGGTCGACTCCAACACGATCGTCTGGACCGCCGGCGTCAAGCCGAACCCGGCCCTGTCCCGCTTCGGTCTGCCCCTCGGCCCGCGCGGCCACGTGGACTGCGAGCCGACCCTCCAGGTCAAGGGCACGGACTACATCTGGGCCGCCGGCGACAACGCGCAGGTCCCGGACCTCGTCGGCCGCAAGGCGGGCAACGAGAACGCCTGGTGCCCGCCGAACGCCCAGCACGCGCTGCGCCAGGCGAAGGTCCTCGGCGACAACGTGGTCTCCGGTATGCGGGGCTTCCCGCAGAAGGAGTACGAGCACGCCAACAAGGGTGCGGTCGCCGGTCTCGGCCTGCACAAGGGCGTGGCGATGATCGTCATGGGCAAGATGAAGATCAAGCTCAAGGGCCGCCTCGCCTGGTACATGCACCGTGGCTACCACGGCATGGCGATGCCGACCTTCAACCGCAAGATCCGCGTCTTCGCCGACTGGACCCTCGGCATGTTCCTCAAGCGCGAGGTCGTCTCCCTCGGCGCGATGGAGAACCCGCGCGAGGAGTTCTACGAGGCGGCCAAGCCGGCTCCGGTCGCCGCCAAGACCGAGGAGAAGGCCAAGGCCTCCTGACCTCGCGTCACCTGAGCACAACCCGAAGGGCCTCCCGCCATCCGTGGTGCGGGAGGTCCTTCGGCATTCCCGGGACCCGGAAACTACGTGGCCGCTACAGCGGTTTTGCCCAGTCGTAACTCCTTTGCGGGACTGCACCGAGGCCGTCGTGGTGTTTACGTGGTAACCGGCATCCGGGATCGTCGTCTTGGAGGTGTGCGCCATGGCCGACGCCGCGTCGCGGCTGAGTCGTCTTGCCGAGCAGATGCTGGGAGTTCCGCTCCCGGTACGGATCCGGGCCTGGGACGGATCGCAGGCCGGGCCGCCGGGCGCGCCGGCGCTGGTCGTGCGCAACCGCCGAGCCCTGCGCCGCATCCTGTTCAAACCGGGCGAACTGGGCCTCGCCCGCGCCTGGGTCGCCGGCGACCTGGACGTCGAGGGCGACCTGTACACCGCGCTGGACGCGATGGCGTCCCTGGTGTGGGAGCGCGGCGAGGACGACCGCACCCTCCGCCAGGCCCTGCGCGACCCCGGCGTACGCGCCGCCGCCCTCGACCTGCTCAGGCTGGCCGGGCCCCCGCTGCCGCCCGCCCCGCCGCGCGAGGAGGTCCGCCGGCCCCGCCTCCATCTGCACACGCGGCGCACCGACAGGCAGGCCATCAGCCACCACTACGACGTCGGCAACGACTTCTACGAGCTGGTCCTCGGCCCCTCGATGGTCTACTCCTGCGCATACTGGGGGACCGCCGAGGATGCGGAGACCCTGGAGTCCGCCCAGCGCGACAAGCTCGAACTCGTCTGCGCCAAGCTCGGCCTGAAGGAGGGTCAGCGACTGCTGGACGTCGGCTGCGGCTGGGGCTCGATGGCGATCCACGCGGCCCGCGAGCACGGCGTGAGCGTCGTCGGGATCACCCTCTCCCAGGAGCAGGCCGCCTACGCCCGCAAGCGGGTCGCCGACGAGGGGCTGGCCGACCTGGTGGAGATCCGCGTCCAGGACTACCGGGACGTCGTGGACGGCCCCTTCGACGCCGTCTCCTCCATCGGCATGGCCGAACACGTCGGCGCCGAACGCTATCTGGAGTACGCGAGCCAGCTGTACGCCCTGCTCAAGCCCGGCGGCCGGCTGCTCAACCACCAGATCGCCCGCCGCCCGCAGCGCGACGAGACGGCGTACGAGGTGGACGACTTCATCGACGCCTACGTCTTCCCCGACGGCGAACTCGCCCCCATCGGCACCACCGTCACCCAGCTGGAACGCGCCGGGTTCGAGGTGCGGGACGTGGAGGCGATCCGCGAGCACTACGCCCGCACCCTGCGCCGGTGGGTCGGCAACCTGGAGGCGGACTGGGACCGCGCGGTCCGGCTCACCAGCCCCGGCCGCGCCCGCGTCTGGCGCCTGTACATGGCCGCCTGCGCGCTCTCCTTCGAGCGCAACCGCATCGGCGTCAACCAGGTCCTGGCCGTGCGCACCCCGGAGTCGGGCGCCTCGGGGCTGCCGCCGCGCACCCGCACCTGGAACACCGCCTGAGGGTCCGTGACGGGAAGGGGGCCCCGCTGCCGCGGGGCCCCCTTCCCGTTCGCTGCCCTGCGGCTACTCGGCCTTGATCGCCGTCAGCATGTTCAGCCTGGCCGCGCGCCGGGCCGGCCACAGGGCGGCCAGGACGCCGACCGCGCCGGCCAGCAGCAGGAAGAGCGCCATCCGGCCCCAGGGCAGGACCAGTTCGTACGTCGGCATCTTGGTGCCGAGCAACTGGCCGGCCGCCCAGCCGAAGAAGACGCCCAGGCCGATGCCGAGCACGCCGCCGAACAGGGAGATCACCAGGGACTCCAGGCGGACCATCCGCTTGACCGCCCTGCGGTCCAGGCCGATCGCGCGGAGCATGCCGATCTCCTGGGAGCGCTCGAAGACGGACATGGCCAGGGTGTTGATGACACCGAGGACCGCGACGATCACCGCCATGCCGAGCAGGCCGTAGAGCATGTTCAGCATCGTCGTGAACATCTGGGCGATCTGGTTGGAGATGTCCTTCTTGTCCTGGATCTTGATCGCCGGGTTGGTGCCCAGGTCCTTGGCCAGCCGGTCCTTCGTCGCCTCGGAGGCGCCGTCCGCCGTCTTGACCATGACCTGCATGTCGGCCGGGTTCTTCAGGTGCGGGGTGAGGACCTTGTTGTCGAGCATGATCCCGTTGATCATGTCGTTGCCCTCGTAGACACCGGCGACGGTCAGCTGCCGGGCCTTGCCGTCCTCGAAGTGCGCGGTGAAGTGCGAACCGGGCGTCCAGCCGTACTCCTTGGCCCGGTCCTTGTCCACGACGACCTGCGAGCCGCCGACCTTGAACGCGCCGTCGTCGACCTTCAGGTCCGTCAGCTTCGCGATGGACGCGCCGTCGACGCCCGTCAGGAACTCCGTTTTGCCGTCGATGCGGGAGGCGGCGTTGCGCAGCGGGCTGCTGGCGGTGACGCCGTCGGCCGCGGCGAGCTTCGTCGCCACCTCCGGGGAGAGCGGGGAGCGGTTGGCCATCGAGACGACGTAGTCCGCGCGGATCGCCGAGGAGGCCATCTTGTCGATGGCGGTCTGCAGACTGCCCGCCATCACCGTCATGCCGGTGATCAGGGTCAGACCGATCATCAGCGCGGAGGCCGTGGCCGCCGTACGGCGCGGGTTGCGCACCGAGTTCTGCCGGGCCAGCTTGCCCGAGACGCCGAAGACGCGCAGCACCGGGGCGGCGGCCGCGATCAGCGGGCGGGACAGCAGCGGGGTCAGGATGAACACGCCGATGATGAGCAGGACCGCGCCGATGCCCATCGGGCCCTGGGCGGAGTCGGCGTTCATCGACGTGGCCGCGAGGACCACGGCGACGCCCGCCCCGGAGAACAGCGCGCCGAACGTGTTGCGCAGCACCAGCGACTTGGTGGTGGCCTTGGCGTGCACGCTGCTCATCGCCGCCACCGGCGGGATCTTCGCGGCCCGGCGGCCGGGCAGCCAGGCGGCCAGCATGGTGACGAGGACGCCGACCGCGAGCGCGGAGACCACGGTGCCGGAACTGATCACCAGCGGCCCGTCGGGCACGCTCGCGCCGAAGGAGCCGAGCAGCGAGCGCAGGCCCGCGCCGATGCCGATACCGGCGGCCAGACCGGCCACACCGGCGACCGCGCCGACCGCGAACGCCTCGATCAGCACCGAGCGGGTGACCTGGCGGCGGGAGGCGCCGACCGCGCGCATCAGGGCCAGTTCCCGGGTGCGCTGGGCGACCAGCATGGTGAAGGTGTTGGCGATGATGAACGTGCCGACGAACAGCGCGATGCCGGCGAACACCAGCAGGGCCTGCTTCAGCCCGCTCATCGAGTTCGCGATCGTCTTCGCCTGGTCGTCGGCGAGCTGCTTGCCGGTGGTGGTCTCCACCAGGTGCTTCGGCAGCGCCGAGTCCAGCGCGGACTTCAGCGCGGTCTGGCTGGTGCCGGCCGCGGCCTTGACGTCGATCTCGTCGTAGCCGCCCTTCTTGCCGAAGAGCTGCTGCGCGGTCGGCGTGTCGAACAGGGCGAGGCTGCCGCCCGCGGCGACGTTGCCGTCGTCGGTGGTGAAGATGCCCGCGACGGTCGGGGTGAGGACCGGGCCGTCGACGGAGAGCCGCACGGTGTCGCCGACCTTGTAGCCGGCCCGCTTCGCGGTCTCGGAGTCGAGCAGCACCTCGCCCTTGCCGCGCGGGGCGTGGCCGCTGACCAGCGGGTACCGGGCGTCCTTGGTGCCCCAGTAGTTGCCGCCGGCGGACTGCCAGTCGCCGCCGAGCAGTTTGCCGTCCTTGCCGGCGACGGCGGTGAAGCCGCTGACGACGCCGGTCGCGGAGGCGGCGCCGGGGACCTTCGCGGCCTTGTCCAGCACGGCCTGGGTCAGGTCCGGCGTCCTGCCGACCCTGTCGCCCTCGGAGTCCTGGTACGTGGCCCGGACGGCGACGTCGACCTGGTCGAAGCCCTTGGCGGAGCTCTTCTGGTAGGCGTCGGAGATGGTGTTGGTGAAGACGAGCGTCCCGGAGACGAAGGCCACGCCGAGCATGACGGCGAGGACCGTCATCAGGAGCCGGGCCTTGTGCGCGAGGACGTTGCGCAGGGCGGTGCGGAACATCAGCTGGTACGGCCCTTCGCGTCGAACTGCTTCATGAGGTCGAGGACGGCGTCGGCGGTCGGGCCGTGGATCTCGTCCACGATCCGCCCGTCCGCGAGGAAGACGACGCGGTCCGCGTAGGCGGCGGCGACCGGGTCGTGGGTCACCATGACGACGGTCTGGCCCAGCTCGCGCACCGAGTTGCGCAGGAAGCCGAGCACCTCGGCACCGGAGCGCGAGTCGAGGTTTCCGGTCGGCTCGTCGCCGAAGATGATGTCGGGCCGGGAGGCGAGGGCGCGGGCGACCGCCACGCGCTGCTGCTGGCCGCCGGAGAGCTGGGAGGGCCGGTGGCTGAGCCGCCCGGACAGGCCCACCATCTCGATCACCCGCTCCAGCCAGGCCTTGTCGGGCTTGCGGCCCGCGATGTCCATCGGGAGGGTGATGTTCTCCAGCGCGGTCAGCGTCGGCAGCAGGTTGAAGGCCTGGAAGATGAAGCCGATCTTGTCCCGGCGGAGCCTGGTGAGCTGCTTGTCCTTCAGGGAGCCCAGTTCGGTCTCGCCGATGCGCACGGAACCGGAGGAGAAGGTGTCCAGGCCCGCCACGCAGTGCATCAGCGTGGACTTGCCGGAGCCGGAGGGGCCCATGATCGCGGTGAACTCGGCCTGCCGGAACTCGACGGAGACCCGGTCCAGGGCGACCACCCGGGTCTCACCCTGCCCGTAGATCTTCGACAGCTCCGTGGCACGTGCGGCCACGCCGGTGGTCCGGCCTGCGGTGGGTGTGGTGGTCACGGGGAGGTGCTCCTGTCGGGGGGTGACGTGTGTTCCTGAGGACCGCTCCATCGTCTCGGCGCGAACGGCGCGCCGCGTCAGTCGCTGTTCCGGTTCCCGAGGGCGACTCGGGGCGGACAAGAGGCGGCCGTGTCATACCTGGGGAGGACGGCGGACCCTGAGGAACCACATCGAAGGAGGCACGCTCGCGCGGTGGTCGCGGCAATGTCGAGAACAGGTGGAACGCCCTCGTTCGAACGGTGAAATTCCGTCATTTCACGTACACGCGTGCCCCCCTCACGTCACGCTGTCTGGCAAGTGCGGATGGCGCGTTCCATGGGCTGATGCACCCTCAGACGTCAATAAAATAAGACAACATCGGTCCGCCCTTCCGCTGTTCGGGGGATGGGCCCCGATAGGCTCGGATCCTCGACGCGGAGCCCACGGCCTGCCCGGATGGTGGAATGCAGACACGGCGAGCTTAAACCTCGCTGCCCCTTCGCGGGCGTGCCGGTTCAAGTCCGGCTCCGGGCACCACCGCGCCGCTCTCCGCCTTCACCGTTCAGCCATTGACATCACCCACACCCCGGCGGAGACTCATGCCCGCCCATTGGTGAAGAAAATTTCACCAGGCGAACAAGGGCTCGTCGCTGTGGGAAGGGGCAGGATCCATGCGCACCACCGTCGGGATCATCGGAGCGGGGCCGGCCGGGCTGCTGCTCGCGCGACTGCTGCACCGCGCGGGCATCGACGCGGTCGTCCTGGAGAGCCGCGACCGGGCCTACGTCGAACAGCGCCAGCGCGCCGGGATCCTGGAGCAGGGAACCGTGGACGTGCTGCGCGCGGCGGGCGCCGGGGAGCGGATGGACCGCGAGGGCCTGCGGCACGACGGCATCGAGCTGCGCTTCGACCGCACCCGCCACCGCGTCGACTTCCCCGCCCGCACCGGCGGACGGTCGGTGATGGTCTACGCCCAGACCGAGGTCTGCAAGGACCTCATCGCCCTCCAACTGGCGGAGGGCGGACCGCTGCTGTTCGGGGCGGAGGCGCTCGCCGTCGAGGGGGCCGCCGGCGACCGCCCGCGGGTGCGGTTCCGGCACGAGGGGCGCGAGGACGTGCTGGAGTGCGACTACGTCGTCGGCTGCGACGGCTTCCGGGGCGTGGCGCGGGCCGCCGTACCGGCCGCGGTCGCCCGTGTGTCCGAGCGGACGTACCCCTACGCCTGGCTCGGCATCCTCGCCGACGTCCCGCCCTCGCACGACGAACTCGTCTACGCCCGCCACGACCGCGGCTTCGCCCTGCTGTCGATGAGGTCCTCGTCCGTCTCCCGCCTCTACCTCCAGGTGCCGGAGGGCACGCGGGCGCAGGAGTGGACCGACGACGAGATCTGGTCGGAACTCGACCGGCGGCTGGAGACGGACGACGACTGGCGGCTGGAACGGGGTCCGATCACCCAGAAGTCGGTCACGCCCATGCGTTCCTTCGTCCACGAACCCATGCGCCACGGCCGCCTCTTCCTCGCCGGTGACGCCGCTCACATCGTCCCGCCGACCGGCGCCAAGGGGCTGAACCTCGCCGTCGGCGACGTCGTCACCTTCGCCCGGGCGCTCGTCCACGAGCGGGAGACCGGCTCCCCGGACCTCCTCGACGCCTACTCGGCGACCTGTCTGCGCCGGGTGTGGCAGGCCGAGCGCTTCTCCTACGACATGACGACCCTGCTCCATCCGGCCCCGGACACCACGCCCTTCGACGCCGGGCTCCAGCGGGCGCGGCTGGAGCGGATCGCCTCCTCGCGCGCGGCGGAGACCGACCTGGCCGAGGCGTACACGGGGTTTCCTCTCGGTTAGGTCCCAGGTTCGTCATGGAACGCGATCATCCGTGGCCGGGAATCGCCCGCACGCGTAGCGTGTTGCGCAGCACGGCAGGGGAAAGATCCTCCTCAAGTATCATGGTCGGTCCTTTGCCAATCCATTACGCTTTGAGCCAAGGCTGCGCACGGCAGCCATGGAGGAGTGAGATGAGGAGCAGTAACCCGGTCTTCTCGCGACGGGGGTTCAGCCGCGACAACGGCTACGCCGGCTTCAACACCGCACCGCAGGCCGGGTACGCACAGGGCAACCCGTATGCGCAGAACCCCTACGCGCAGAACCCGTATGCCCAGAACCCGTACGCCCAGCAAGGCCTTCAGCAGGGCGCGCCCCCGCAGGCCCCGGTCACCACCGACCGGATGACCATGGACGACGTCGTCGTCCGCTCGGCCATGACGCTCGGCACGGTCGCCCTCGGCGCCGTCCTCGCCTGGGCGCTGCTGCCGGTGTCGACGACGAGCTACGGCCTGGCCGTCGGCTCCGCGCTGGTGGCGTTCGTCCTGGCGATGATCCAGAGCTTCAAGCGCACCCCGTCCCCCGCCCTGATCCTGGGGTACGCCGCGTTCGAGGGCGTCTTCCTCGGCGTCATCAGCGAGATGTACAACAGCCGCTGGAGCGGCGCCCCGTTCCAGGCGGTGCTCGGCACGATGGCGGTCGCCGGCGCCACCCTGCTGGTCTACAAGGCGGGCTGGATCCGCGTCACCGCGCGCTACGCCCGGATGGGCCTCGCCATCGCGATGGCGTTCATGGCCGTCATGGCGGTCAACCTGCTGCTGGTCGTGTTCGGCGTCGCCGAGAACGGCGGCCTGCGCAGCTTCGGCCCGCTCGGCGCGCTCGTCGGCATCTTCGCCATCCTGCTCGGCGCGTTCTTCCTGACGCTGGACTTCAAGCAGATCGAGGACGGCATCGCCTACGGCGCCCCGCGCAACGAGTCCTGGCTCGCCGCGTTCGGTCTCACCATGACCCTGGTGTGGATCTACGTCGAGATGCTGCGGCTGGTGGCGATCTTCACCAGCAACGACTAGCGGCCGAAGTCGACTGAAAAGGCCCCGGGCTGTCACGGCCCGGGGCCTTCTCGCGTCTAGAGCAGCTTGCGGGCCGCCCTCCTCAAGTCGTACTCGTGCACGATCGCCTTCGCGTGGCCGTACGCGAGGTCGTACTCGTGCCTGAGCCAGCTGACCTTCTCCTCGAAGCGGACCAGGGCGGGGCCTTCTTCTACGGTGCGCAGCCAGTCGGAGACTTCACGACCGGTGCAGTGGGGAATGCGGGCGAGCAGATTGCGGTGGGTCTCCTCGGAGAAGAGCTGGGACATCGGCGCCTCCGAACGCAAAGGGGATGTAAGCCGGTCCTTCACGTCACCGTGCCTGAGCGTTCGCGTGTTGGCAACAGTGCGGCGGGTTACGCTCGGCGCGTGGTTGATACGACGCCCCTGACCCAAGCAGTGGAGTTCTTCGCCGACCGGTTGCGGGCCGCCCCGCAGAGCCGGCTGCAACGAGGCGCGGCCGCAGAGGCGCTGGCGCTGGCCCGGCAGTTGGCCCGGTGGGCGCAGCGTGTCGAGGAACCGGGGAGCGAGCCCCGGGAGATGCCGGACGCCGGGATGTTCGCCGCCGCCGATCAGATCCTCGTGGCCGCACACGATGTGGGACTGGTGCTGCGGACCGAGGACGAGGTGGCCGAAGCGGTGCGGCTGGTCGAGGAGGCGCGGCAGAAGGCGGGGGTCTGAGGGCCCGCCGCGAAGGACCCTTACAGGGACGCGATGACCCGGTCCGCCAGGATGTACACCGTCTCCTCGCCGCAGGCGAAGGTCAGGGTGTAGGCGCCGGAGATGCCCGAACCGCCGAGGAGGTAGGGGGTGTCGCCCGACTGCACGGCCGCGGCCAGGCGTTCGGCGGTCTCCCGGTGGCCCGGGGTCATGCACAGGGTGGTGCCGTCGGCGAAGACGTAGACGTCGAGGGTGCCGAGCGGGCCCGGGCGGACGTCGGCCAGTTCGACACGGTCGGCGGCCAGCTGCTCCAGCGTGGTCACCGTGCGCTCGTGGTCGCCCACGACCGGGGACTGCACCGGGACGAAGTCGGGGTGCGAGGGGTGCCGGCGGCGGGCGGCGGCCAGCTCCGGGGAGTCTCCCGCGAACTCGTCGGGCTCGGCGGTCGGCTCGGACACCGGCTCCAGGCCGGCGAAGTCGCCCTGCCGGGGCAGGAACAGCTCGGTGTCGCTCAGCCCGAGCAGGGACGGCGCGTCGGAGGCGTCACGGGCTTCCTGGGCGGCCCAGAAGGCGCGCGCCTCGGCCAGCTCGCGCTCCCGCTCCTCGGCGAGCGCCTCGGTCACGGCGGCACGTATCTGCTCCGCGTCGGCCTGCGTGCGGGCGCTCGGCAGCAGGGCGCGCGTGGCGGCGGCCCGGTCCTCGGCGAGCTGCTGCTGCAGCGCCGTGAGCTGGCGGCGCAGCTGCAGGACAGTGCGCAGGACGGCGACGCCCACGGCGCCCGTGGCGACCGTGGTGAGCAGCAGGGCGATCGGCATGGCGCTCACTGACGTACTCCCGGTTCAAAGTCGACCCCCGACTTCCTACATCAGCTTGAAGGGCGGACTATCCAGCTGTCAGTGCGTAACGTCACGAAACGGACAGGACTTTGGCCTCGTGGGCTCCCCCCGTGCCGCGCTGACCTGCGTTGACCTGCACTGATATGACCGGCAGGCGAGATAGGTCACATCCTGGGTGAGATTGGATCACGAAAAGGCCCGGAACCGTGGCGTTTCCTCGGTTCCGGGCCGATTCATGACGGGACGTGCCCGTCCCGTTACGGTTGGTGGCTCAGCTGAGGCGCTCGATGACCATCGCCATGCCCTGGCCGCCGCCGACGCACATCGTCTCCAGGCCGAACTGCTTGTCGTGCCACTGGAGGGAGTTGATGAGCGTGCCGGTGATGCGTGCGCCGGTCATGCCGAAGGGGTGGCCGACGGCGATGGCGCCACCGTTGACGTTCAGCTTGTCGAGGTCGATGCCGAGGTCCCGGTAGGAGGGGATCACCTGGGCGGCGAAGGCCTCGTTGATCTCGACCAGGTCGATGTCGTCGATGGTCAGGCCGGCGCGGCGCAGCGCCTGCTTGCTGGCCTCGACCGGGCCGAGGCCCATGATCTCGGGGGACAGGCCGGAGACGCCGGTGGACACGATGCGGGCGAGCGGGGTCAGGCCCAGCTCGCGGGCCTTGGTGTCGGACATGATGACCACGGCCGCGGCGCCGTCGTTGAGCGGGCAGCAGTTGCCGGCCGTGACGAGCCCGTCGGGGCGGAAGACCGGCTTGAGCCCGGACACGCCCTCCAGGGTGACGCCGGCGCGCGGGCCGTCGTCCTTGCTGACGACCGTGCCGTCGGGCAGCGTCACCGGGGTGATCTCGCGCTCCCAGAAGCCGTTCTTGATGGCTTCCTCGGCGAGGTTCTGCGAGCGGACGCCGAACTCGTCCATCTCCTGGCGGGTGACGCCCTTGACGCGGGCCAGGTTCTCGGCGGTCTGGCCCATCGAGATGTACGCGTCGGGCAGCAGGCCGTCCTCGCGCGGGTCGTGCCAGGTGGAGCCGGTCGACTCGGCCACGGCGGCGGTACGGGCCTCGGCCTCGGCGAAGAGCGGGTTGTGTCCGCTCGGCATGTCCGAACTGCCGTTGACGTAGCGGGAGACCGTCTCGACACCGGCCGAGATGAAGACGTCGCCCTCGCCGGCCTTGATGGCGTGCAGGGCCATGCGGGAGGTCTGCAGGGAGGAGGAGCAGTAGCGGGTGATCGTGCAGCCCGGCAGGTGGTCCATGCCCATCTGCACGGCGACGATGCGGCCCAGGTTGTGGCCCTGCTCGCCGCCGGGGAGGCCGCAGCCGAGCATCAGGTCGTCGATGTCCCTCGGGTCCAGCTCGGGGACCTTGGCGAGGGCGGCCTGGATGATCGTGGCGGTCAGGTCGTCGGGGCGCAGATCCTTGAGGGAACCCTTGCCGGCGCGGCCGATGGGGGAGCGGGCGGTCGAGACGATGACGGCTTCGGGCATCACGGCTCCAGTGGACGGGAAGTTGGGCAGGGCCGCTTGGGAAGTTACCGCTCCGTATGGTCCAGGTCACGTGTGTGGTGGTGTGACTCTGACCGCAATTTACTAAGCGCTTGCTTGGGCATCTGGCGGCTCGGCCGAGAGAGGTGCGGGTGGGCAGGGGCGGTCATACCGACGGGGTCGCCGGTTCGGCTTCCGGGACGCGGCGGCGGCGCCGGCGCTTCAGCAGGGCCCAGGGGCCGCGGGGGCCCGTCGGCATCGCCGCGGTGACCTCCGTGCCCGCCTCCGAGGCGGCCTCGGCCGCGGCCCGGGCCACCGGCAGGAAGCCCTCGCGCCGCATCACGTCCGGGCGCTCCTCCTCCGCCGGCCACAGACCGAGCGCCGCGCACACCGTGGGCAGGACGGCCATCGCCGCCGTCGCGTAGCCCTCGGCCGAGGGGTGGTAGTTGTCCGGGCCGAACAGTTCCCGGGGGTTCGCCTCGAACTCCGGGCCCAGCAGGTCGCCCAGCGACACCGTGCGGCCCCCCTGCTCCACCGCGCCGATCGTCTGGGCCGCGGCCAGCTGCCGCGAGGCCCGCCGGGCCAGCCAGCGCAGCGGCTGCTGCACCGGCTCGATCGTGCCGAGGTCGGGACAGGTGCCGACCACCACCTCGGCCCCGGCCGTGCGCAGCCGCCGTACCGCCGACGACAGGTGCCGTACCGAACGGGTCGGCGGCATCCGGTGGGTGACGTCGTTCGCGCCCACCATGATCACGCAGATGTCGGGGACGGGCGAGGGGGCGCCGAGGGTCAGGGACACCTGCCGGTCCAGGTCGTCCGACTGGGCACCGGGCTGGGCGACGTTGCGGAGCTCCACCGGGCGTTCCGCCACCGCCGCGAGTCCCGAGGCCAGCAGCGCCCCCGGTGTCTGGCCCGCCCGGTGCACGCCCTGCCCGGCCGCCGTCGAGTCGCCGAGCATGGCCAGCCTGAGGGGCGGCTCGCCGGGGACGTCGTAGGTGTGGCCGTAGATCCCGTCGGCCACCGGCACCCGGCCGCCGCTGCCGTTGCCCACATGGCGCCGGGCCAGCCGTACCTCCGCCAGCAGCAGGCCGACGGCGGCCGCGCCGGCCAGGCCGACCCCGCCTCCGCCGTACGCCGCTCCGGCCGCGATGCGCCGGGCCACCCGGGCCCTCGACATGCTCGTCATGCGTCGCCGCCACCTCCCTCGTAGCCGTACACCCACTCCTTGCCCCGTACAGCCCGTGCGCCAATCTCAACGGGGAGTGAACGACCACCACGTCGCACGCCTGGGCCGTAGGCTGGCGGAACCACTACGACCACTGTTTTTGTGCACAGCAACCGGAGACAACGGTGCAATTCCACGACTCGATGATCAGCCTCGTCGGCAACACCCCGCTGGTGCGGCTCAACAACGTGACCAAGGGCATCCAGGCGACCGTCCTTGCCAAGGTCGAGTACTTCAACCCCGGCGGCTCCGTGAAGGACCGCATCGCCCTGCGCATGATCGAGGCCGCCGAGCAGAGCGGCGAGCTGAGGCCGGGCGGCACCATCGTGGAGCCGACCAGCGGCAACACGGGTGTGGGGCTCGCGATCGTCGCTCAGCAGAAGGGGTACAAGTGCATCTTCGTGTGCCCCGACAAGGTGAGCACCGACAAGATCAACGTGCTGCGCGCGTACGGCGCCGAGGTCGTGGTCTGCCCGACCGCCGTGGACCCCGAGCACCCCGACTCGTACTACAACGTCTCCGACCGGCTCGTCCGCGAGACCCCGGGCGCGTGGAAGCCGGACCAGTACTCCAACCCCAACAACCCGCTCTCCCACTATCACTCGACCGGCCCCGAGCTCTGGGAGCAGACCGAGGGGAAGATCACCCACTTCGTGGCGGGCGTGGGCACCGGCGGCACGATCTCCGGCACCGGCCGCTACCTGAAGGACGCCAGTGACGGCAAGGTCCAGGTCGTCGGCGCCGACCCGGAGGGCTCCGTCTACTCCGGCGGCTCCGGGCGGCCGTACCTGATCGAGGGCGTCGGCGAGGACTTCTGGCCGACCGCCTACGACCGCACCGTCGCCGACGAGATCGTCGCCGTGTCCGACAAGGACGCCTTCCAGATGACCCGCCGCCTGGCCAAGGAGGAGGGCCTGCTGGTGGGCGGCTCCTGCGGCATGGCCGTCGTCGCCGCCCTGCGCGTCGCCGAGCGGCTCGGCCCGGACGACGTCGTCGTCGTGCTGCTGCCGGACAGCGGGCGCGGATACCTCAGCAAGATCTTCAACGACGAGTGGATGGCCGACTACGGCTTCCTGGAGGACGAGGGCCCCAGCGCCCGTGTCGCCGACGTCCTGAACCACAAGGCGGGCGGCACCATCCCCTCCCTCGTGCACATGCACCCCGAGGAGACCGTCGGCCAGGCCATCGAGGTGCTGCGCGAGTACGGTGTCTCGCAGATGCCGGTCGTCAAGCCGGGCGCCGGCCACCCGGACGTGATGGCCGCCGAGGTCGTCGGCTCGGTCGTGGAACGGGAGCTGCTGGACGCCCTGTTCTCGCAGCGTGCCTCCCTGGAGGACCCGCTGGAGAAGCACATGTGCCCGCCGCTGCCGCAGGTCGGCTCCGGCGAGTCCGTGGGCGACCTGATGCAGGTGCTCGGCTCGGCGGACGCGGCGATCGTCCTCGTCGAGGGCAAGCCGACCGGCGTGGTCAGCCGCCAGGACCTGCTGGCCTTCCTCGCCCAGGGCGGCAAGCAGTAGCCGAACGCACGGTGAACCGCCGGTTTCCGTGCGGCACTTGCGGGTGGTCTGCCGGTCGGGCGGACTTCGCGGAAGTGGTACGAGCGTGTCACGTCCGCGCAGCACACGCTTAACACGGGTCCGGCACATTAGTGGGCGTCGGCAGGGGTGGGAGCGGCTCCCCGCCCAGGCCGACGCCGAACGGCGCCAAGGACCTCCGGAGCGGCTCCCGGACCTCCATGGACGCCACGGACGCGTGATGCCCGGCCCTGACCCGGCCCGCGTCCCTCGCGGGGACCGCCGTCGTCCCGCCCCCCGGAAACGGGGGTGCGGCGGTCCCCGCGAAAGCTTTCCGGACGGCCGTCGGCGCTCGCGGACGGCCGTCAGCCGTCTAGACGGTCGTCCAACTCGCCAGCAGGGCCAGGCGCTCCGCCGTCTCCGACCCCTTCTCCGGGGTGTACACCACGAGCGTCTGCTCCGGGTCCTGGCCGACCGTCAGCGTCTCGTACGGCAGGGTCAGCAGGCCCGCGACCGGGTGCCGGATCTTCTTCACGCCGTAGGCGCACTCCCTGACCTCGTGGTCCGCCCAGAGCCGGCGGAAGTCCTCGCTCCTCAGGGAGAGCTCGCCGACCAGAGCGCACAGCTCGGGGTCGTCGGCGTGCCGGCCGGCGGCGATCCGCAGGTTGGCCACCGTCGTGGCGGCCACCGCCGGCCACTCCGGGTACAGCTCACGGGCGGACGGGTTCAGGAAGACCTGCCGGGGCATGTTCCGCCCGGCCGGGGTGACGCGGCTGAAGCCGTTCACCGCGTCGCCGAGCGCGTTCCAGGCGAGCACGTCCATGCGGCGGCCCAGCACGAACGCCGGGCTGCGCTCCATGCTGTCGAGCAGGCTCTGCACGCCGGGGCGGACCTGCGGCGCGGGCCGGTGCCCGGGCCGTTCGCCCCGGTGCCGGCGCTGCGGGCGGGCCACCGTCCGCAGGTGGGCGTGCTCGGTCTCGTCCAGCCGCAGCACCCGCGCGACCGCGTCCAGCACCGCGTCACTGACGCTCGCCCCCCGGCCCTGCTCCAGGCGGATGTAGTAGTCGACGCTCACCCCCGCGAGCTGGGCCACCTCCTCGCGGCGCAGTCCCGGTACGCGGCGCCGCCCATGGCTGGGCAGCCCCACCTCCTCGGGCTGGATCCGTGCGCGCCGCGAGCGCAGGAAGCCGCCGATCTCGCCGTCCAGCCAGTCCCCGTCCATGGCCCGATCGTAAGGGAGCGGGCGGACGCGAACCTGGTACTGGCGTACCCAGGAAAAGCGCATCCCTGGGTACGGCCGCCGGGCCCGGCGAGGGTGGTGTCAGCCGCCGGGGAGCAGCCCCGGCGCCGATCCCCAGGGGGAACACCCATGTCGTACACGAACCTGTCCGGCCGCACCGCCGTCGTCACCGGAGCCGCCAGCGGCATCGGCGAGGCGCTCGCCGTCCAGCTCGCCGCCGAGGGCGCCCGGGTGGCGCTGCTCGCCCGGCGCGCCGAGCGGCTCCGGGCGCTGGTGGAGAAGATCCGGGCCGACGGGGGCGAGGCGCTCGCCGTGGCCGCCGACGTCACCGACGACGCGTCCGTGGACGCCGCCCGGGACCTGGTGCACGAGACGTTCGGGCCCGTCGACCTCGTCGTCAACAACGCCGGTGTCATGCTCCCGAACCCCGTCGCCGACGGCCGGATCGACGAGTGGCAGCGGATGCTCGACACCAACGTCGGCGGCGTCCTGCGCGTCATCCGCGCCTTCGGCGCCGACCTGGTGGCCGCCGCCGGCGAGGGCCGCACCGCCGACCTGGTCGACGTCTCCTCCGTCGGCGCCCACGTCCCGTACCCCAACTACGCGGTGTACGGCGCCACGAAGGCCGCGGTCACCTATCTCTCGCAGTCGCTGCGCAGCGAGTTCGGGCCGCGGGACGTGCGGGTGACGAACATCGAGCCGGGCCTGACGCAGACCGAGCTGGCGACGCACATCGACAGCACGGAGCTGTCCGGGCAGCTGGACGGCATGTTCGACGTGCTCGGCGGCCTGACGGCGGCGGAGGTCGCGGACGTCGTCGCCTACGCCACCAGCCGTCCCCGGCACGTCAACCTCCGCCAGATCATGGTCCTTCCGACGCGGCAGGTCTGATCCGCTCCCGGCGTCCGCTCAGTCGTCGTCGCGGGAGCGGTCGCGGTCGCGCCGGCCGGCGAGCAGTTCGGGGTTGGCCCGGACCGCCTGGGCGAAGTTGACGCCGACGATGCCGACCCAGGCGGCGATCGTCCCGGTCGTCCCCGCGATGCCGCCGCAGACGGCGGTCAGCGGAATCGCGAGGACCAGCGAGATGATCGCGAACCCGAAGCGCTCCACCCAGGTGTCGCCGTCCTTCGGCCGTCGCGCGCCGCGCGCGCTCGCCATCCGCTGCTCGGCCAGGTGCCGCTGCACCCGGCGGCCCACGATGTCGTCGATGCGCCGCTCGGCCTTCTCCAGGAAGGAGTCCAGCAGCGCGGCGTCGTAGTCCTCGCCCAGCTCGCGGCGTGCCCGCACGGTGGCGTCGAGATCCTTGCGCAGGTCCACGTCCCGCGGGTCAACAGTGGTCATGCCGTTCAGATTAGGCAGCGGCCGCCTTCGCCGCACTGGGGATATCCCCCCTGTCCCCGAGGCCTGGTCGAAGACCAGCTCGGGCGGCACCGGGGAGTCGGCGCAGCCGACGATCACCGCGAACGGCTGCTCCCCGGCGGCGGGCAGGTGCCGCCGGGAGCGGCCGGTGGCGTAGCGGGCGTTGCCGGCGAGGAGTTCGTCGAGCGCGGCGGCCGCCGTGGCCGGGAGCCCGGCCGGGCCGCCCGGGGGTATGGGGCGGGGCGCGGCCGGTGCCGGGGCGGCCGTCAGATCATTGCGACCGGGTCCGGCTACTTCACCAGTCCGTGCTGCCTGGCATAGGCGTCCGCGACGTCCTGGGGATCCTTCTTGTCCGTGTCCACCTGCCGGTTCAGCTCGGTGAGCTGGGCCGTGGTGAGCAGGTTGCCCAGCTTGGCGAGGGCCTTGCGGACGGTGTCGTCGGCCTTGCGGTCGGCGATGAGCGGGACGATGTGCTGGCTGGGGATCAGGTGCTCGGGGTCGGTGAGCACCACCCAGCCGTTGGCCTTGATGTCGGTGTCGGTGGTGAACAGGTTCGCCACGTCCACGTCGCCCTTCTTCAGCGCGCCCTTGACCAGCGGCCCGTCGGAGTCGAGCGACTTGAACTCCTTGAACTCCACGCCGTACACGTCCTTCAGGCCGACCGCGCCGACCTGGCGCTTCTTCACCTCGGGCGCGGCGCCGATGACCAGCCTGCCGTTCTGCTTCTTCAGGTCGGCGAGGGACGTCAGCCCGTACTTCTTCGCGGTCTCGCTGGTGACGACGAAGGCGTCGGAGTCCTCCGCCATGCCGTACGGCAGCACCTGGAGGCCGGCCGGGAGGGCCTGCGTGAGGGTGTTCTGCATCTCGCCCGACTCGGTGGCCGTGGCTTTCGGGGCGAGGTAGTTGAGGAGGGCGCCCTGGTACTCGGGCAGCAGGTCGATGTCGCCGCCCCTGAGGGCCGGGATGACGATCTCGCGGGTGCCGAGGTTGGGGCGGACGGTCGTCTTCACACCGGCTCCCTGGAGGGCGGCGGCGTACAGGTAGCCGAGCACCTGGTTCTCGGTGAAGTTGGCCGTGCCGATGGTGACTCCGCCCTTGCTGGAGCCACCGCCGCCGGCGGCGGAGCCCGAGCCGTTGAGGGAGGTGACGCCGCTCGCGCAGGCGGAGAGGGTGGGGACGGAGGCGACCGCGAACAGGCCGCCGAGGACGGTACGTCGATTCATGTCAGGGGGTTCCCTAAGCGGTGCGGTGGCGGAACAGGAAGCGCTGGAGGGCGGCCAGGGTCATGTCCAGGGCGATGGCGACGACGGCGACCAGCACCGCGCCGCCGAGCACCTGGACCAGGTCGCGCTGGGCGAGGCCGTCGAAGACGTAGCGGCCGAGACCGCCGAAGGAGACGTACGCGGCGATGGTCGCCGTGGCGACGACCTGGATCAGGGCGAGGCGCAGACCCGTCATGATCAGCGGCAGCGCGAGCGGCAGTTCCACCTGGAACAGGACCTGGTGGCCGCGCATGCCCTGGCCGCGCGCCGCGTCCTTCACGTCCGGGTCGACGGCCGTCATGCCGGCGTAGGTGTTGGTGACGATCGCGGGGACGGCGAGGGCGACCAGCGCGACGTACACCGGCAGCATCGACAGGCCGCCGGCCAGGAAGACCAGGACGACCAGGCCGACGGTCGGCAGGGCGCGGCCGAAGGAGGCGAGGTTGATCGCGAGGAACGCGCCCCTGCCGGTGTGGCCGATCAGCAGGCCGAGCGGCAGTCCGATGGCGGCGGCGATGAGCGTGGCCAGCAGGGAGTACTGGAGGTGTTCGGCGAGGCGGTGCGCGATGCCGTCGGGGCCGGTCCACTGGGAGCCGCTGGTCAGCCAGGCACCGAGGTTCTTGAGGAGCTCGTACATCTCAGGCTCGCCTCCTGGTCCACGGAGTGAGGGCGTACTGGACGGCGACCAGCGCCGCGTCCGCCACGACGGCGAGGAGCAGGGTGAGGACCACTCCGGCGATCACCGGGGTCGGGAAGTTGCGCTGGAAGCCGTCGGTGAAGAGCTGGCCCAGGCCGCCGTCGCCGATGTAGGTCGCGACGGAGACCAGGGAGATCGACATGACGGTGGCGATGCGGACGCCGGCGAAGATCACGGGGAGCGCGAGGGGGAACTCGACGGTCAGGAGCGTGCGCAGCGGGCGCGTGCCCATCGCCTTCGCGGCCTCCTTCACCTTCACGGGGACCGAGTCCAGGCCCTCGACGGTGTTCCGCAGCAGGACGACCAGGGTGTAGACGGTCAGGCCGGTGACGGTGGTGGTGCGGGTCAGGCCGCTGACCGGCAGCAGCAGGACGAAGATCGCGATCGACGGGATCGTGAACAGGACGTTGGACAGGCCGAGCAGCAGGCCGCGCAGCCGGGGGAGCCGGTGGGCGACCACGGCCAGCGGCAGCGAGATCAGCAGGCCGAGGGCGACGGCCGTGAGAGCGGCCTGGAGGTGGGAGAGCGTCAGGGTGGTGAGGTCGTCGGTGTGGGCCGATATCCAGGACCAGTCGATCGTCATGCGGCCACCCGCACTTCCGCGTGGGCGCGGCCGGCGTGCTCGTGGATGTCGTCGCGGGAGGTGACGCCGGTGAGGACGCCGTCGGGGCCGACGCGGGCGATCAGGCCGGTGGGGGAGGCGACCGACTCGTTGAGGGCGGAGAGGAGCGAGTCGGTGTCCCGTAGCGGGCGGACCGGGATCTCGGCGTCCTGAGAGGCCCAGTGGAGGGGCTTGCGCTGCGCGTCGAGGGCGAGGGTCCAGGGGCCGCCTTCGGGTGCCGGTCCCTGCGGGACGTCGGCGAGGGTTGTCAGGGACAGCAGCTTCAGTCCGCGCTCGGCGCCGAGGAAGTCGGCCACGAACTCGTCGGCCGGCCGGGCCAGGAGTTCGGCGGGCGGGGCGCACTGGACCAGGTGGCCGCCCGTGCGGAACACGGCGATCTGGTCGCCGAGCCGCACCGCCTCGTCGATGTCGTGCGTGACGAACACGATGGTCTTGCTCAACTCCGCCTGGAGTCGCAGCAGTTCGTCCTGGAGCTGGGCGCGTACCACCGGGTCGACCGCGCCGAACGGCTCGTCCATGAGCAGGACGGGCGGGTCGGCGGCCAGGGCGCGGGCGACGCCGACGCGCTGTTGCTGGCCGCCGGAGAGCTGGTGGGGGTAGCGCCGGCCGGCCTCCGGGGCCAGGCCCACGGTCTCCAGGAGTTCCGCGGCGCGGGCCCGGGCCTCCTTGCGGCGCCGGCCGAGCAGCAGCGGGACGGTGGCGATGTTGTCGAGCACCGTGCGGTGCGGGAAGAGGCCGGCCTGCTGGATGACGTAGCCGATGGAGCGGCGCAGCGCGGCCGCGTCCTGCCGGGTGACGTCCTGGCCGCCGACGCGGATGGTGCCGGAGGTCGGCTCGACCATCCGGTTGATCATCCGCAGGGTGGTGGTCTTGCCGCAACCGGAGGATCCGACCAGGACGGTGATGCCGCCCTCCGGCATCTCCAGGTTGAGGTCGTGGACCGCTGTGGTGCCGTTGGGGAAGCGCTTGTGGACCGCGTCGAACTGGATCATGAGATGTCCCTTGCCCGGCTGTATAACGTCATGCAGAGTTCTTGGTGTGTGAATAGCTTGTCAACGGTTCGACGTTAATCCGCTGTAACGGATGACCGAAGGGCAAGATCGAGTGTCCGGATTGAGGGGAGTTTGGGCGTGTTGTCGTCTCGCATAGTGGATGCATCGCCGTCCGTGTCGTCTGCGCGATCCGCGACCGTGGTGCTGGACGGGTCCGGACTCGGTGTCGAGGACGTCGTACGCCTCGCCGACGGGAGCGCGCGGCCGGTCCCCGCGCCCGAGGCGATGCTGCGCGTGGAGGAGTCCTGGAACGCCGCCCGGCAGATCGCCGCCACCGGACGCGTCTACGGCCGCTCCACCGGCGTCGGCGCCAACCGGAACGAGGACGTGCCCACCGAGGCCGCCTCCGATCACGGCCTGCGCCTGCTGCGCAGCCATGCCGGCGCGATCGGCGGGGAACTCCCCGCCCGGCAGGTGCGCGCCGCCCTCGCCGTCCGCGCCAACCAGTTGCTGGCCGGCGGCGCCGGGCTGCGGCCGAGCGTGGTCACCGCGCTGTGCGAGGCGCTGGAGTCGGGCGCGTACCCGGTCGTCAACGAGTTCGGCTCGGTCGGCACCGGCGACATAGCGGGCCTGGCCCAGGTCGGCCTCGCGCTCGCCGGGGAACACCCGTGGCGGGGCGCGGGCGCCCCCGCCCCGCGGCGCCTCGACAACAACGACGCCCTCGCCCTGATCAGCAGCAACGCCCTGACCCTCGGCCAGTCCGCGCTCGCCCTGCACGAGCTGCGCGGGCTCGTCGGCGCCACCCAGGTCGTCGCCGCCCTGTCCCTGCTCGCCGTCGACGGCTCCCACGAGGCCTACGCCGCCCCGGTGCACGCCGCCCGCGCGGACCGGGGCAGCGCCGAGGCGGCCCGGCGGATGCGCGAGCTGATCGGCGCCGCCGACCGGCCCACCCCGCCGCTCGGCCGGATCCAGGACCCCTACGGCTTCCGGTGCCTGCCCCAGATCCACGGCCCCGCGCACGACGCCGCCGACGCCCTGGAGCGGGTGCTGGACGTGGAGATCAACGCGGCCGCCGAGAACCCGCTCATCGTCCCCGAGGACCAGGCCGCCTACCACCACGGCGGCTTCTACGCGGCCCGACTCGCCCTCGCCCTCGACCACTTCAGGCTCGCCCTCACCCAGGTGGCCCGGCTGTCGACGTCCCGCCTGTCCACCCTCAACGAGCCCGCCTACACCCGGCTGCGGCCCTTCCTCGCCGACTCCGCACCGGCCGCCTCCGGCGTGATGATCCTGGAGTACGCGGCCGCCGCCGCCCTCGGTGACCTGCGTGCCTTCTCCGCGCCCGCCTCGCTCGGCCACGCTGTACTCTCCCGGGGCGTCGAGGAACAGGCGAGCTTCGCCTCGCTCGCCGCGCGGCAGACCCTGCGCGCGTGCGGTGCGTATCGTCTGGTGGTCGGCTGCGAGCTCGTCGCCGCCGTCCGCGCGCTGCGCCTGCGCGACCTGCGGCCCGACCCGGGGCTGCCGGCCGGCCGGGCCTTCGCGCTCGCCGAGCCGGTCCTCGGCACCGACCCGGCCGACCGGCCGCTCACGGACGACGTGGCGGCGGCCGCCGCACTGCTCGACCGGTTCACGGACATCTGGAGGGGGAGCGCGTCATGAGCGCGGACAGGAGTACCGACACCGAGAGTGTGCCGTCCGGCGCCCCGGACAGTCCCGCGGGCCGGTTGCAGGCGCTCTTCGAGGGGCACCGGCTCACCCCGACCCAGCGCCGGATCGCGCACAGCATGGTCCGGCGGGCCGGCGACGTGGCCTTCCTGTCCAGCGTGGAGCTGGCCGAACTGGCCGGGGTCAGCCAGCCGTCGGTGACCCGGTTCGCCGTCGCGCTCGGTTTCGACGGCTATCCGGCGCTGCGCAGGCATCTGCGCGAGGTCGTGCCCGCCGAACCGGCCGCCGAGGCGGGCGCGTTCAACGAGTACCAGCAGGCCGTCGAGGCCGAGATCGAGAACCTGCGCCACCTCGCCGAACTGCTCGCCGACCCGCGCCCGGTGCAGCGGGCCGGCCGGATCCTCGCCGCGTCCCGGCCGCTGCCGGTGCTCGGGCTGCGCGCGGCCGCCTCCCAGGCGTACGGCTTCTCGTACTTCGCGGCCAAGGTCCACCCGGACGTCCGGCTGCTCGACGAGGGCGGCACGATGCTCCAGGACCGCATCGACGCCGTCGTCCGCGCGGGCGCGTCGGCCCTGCTGTGCTTCGCGCTGCCCCGGCATCCGCGCGAGGTCGTCGACACCCTCGCCTACGCCAAGGACGTGGGGCTGACCACGGTCACGGTCGCCGACTCCGCGTTCGCACCGGTCGCCAAGTACTCCGACCTGCTGCTGCCCGCCGCCGTCGGCACCGGGCTCGCCTTCGACACCGCGTGCGCGCCGATGCTGCTCGGCCGGGTGCTGCTGGAGGC
Source organism: Streptomyces sp. NPDC055966 (assembly GCF_042269865.1). Classification (NCBI taxonomy): domain Bacteria; kingdom Bacillati; phylum Actinomycetota; class Actinomycetes; order Kitasatosporales; family Streptomycetaceae; genus Streptomyces; species Streptomyces sp. NPDC055966. Next base: position 79,581 of record NZ_JBHJYK010000003.1, on the reverse strand, counting down.
GGTCTGCGACGACCTGCCCGAGGCACAGGCCCGGCTGGAGGAGTTCGACGCGAAGGCGGCTGCCCGGGGCCTGTTCGTGGAGTGACCCGTCTGCGGGCTCCCGCAGGTGCTCTCAGGCTCGTCTCAGGTTCGCCCACTAGCTTCCCTGCGACATAGAGGCGCTGTGGGAACACGTGACACGGGAGGCCGACGTGGCGCGCGCAGGACGAGAAGGACGAGAAGGACGCGGGGGACGCGGACTGGCCCGGGTGGCCGTCGTCGTACGGGCCGGGGCCGCACCGCTGTGGTGGTCCGGGGTGGTCGCGGCCGGGATCGGGGTGCTGCCGCCCGGACTGACCGGACGCCGGACCGGGGTGCTGGCCGGGGCCGCGCTGTTCCTCGTGGCCGCGGCCGCGGTACCGCTCGCGCGGCGGGGGCGGTACGACGTTCTCGCGCGCGGCGCGGCCCGCGCGGGCAAGTACGACGTGCTCCAGGACCGGGCGGTGACCGTGCGCGTCTGGCGCCGGGGCCACCGCTGGTGGCTGCTGCTCGCCCTCGCCCTGGCGCTGGGTTCGGCCTTCGTCCTCCCCGCGGCCGGCGGCCTGCTGCTCGCCGGGCTCGGCACCGGACTGCGGCTGAAGGCCGCCTGGATCGGGCGGCGCGAGCGGGCCGGGCAGACGCTGCTGTGGGTGCGCGTCGACCGGCTGGGCCCGCGCGGCGGGAACCCGGTGGGCAAGGCCGTGACGGGCCTGCGCGGTACGGGCATCGCGGCCGGCGACGCGGCCCCGGGCGGGGCCCGCCGCCGCACCGCGGCGCTCGCCTAGGGGCTCAGACCTCCAGTTCCTCCTCGATCCTCCTCAACTGGTGCCGGGCCATCGCCAGGTTGGCCCGGGACGAGTCCAGGACCAGGTAGAGGAACAGGCCGTTGCCGCCACGGCTGGTGAGCAGGCGGACCAGGTGGTACTGGTCGGTCAGCGTGATCAGGATGTCCTCGATCCCGCTCTTGAGGCCCAGCATCTCCATCGTGCGCATCTTGGCGCGGATCACGTCGGTGTTGCCGGCGGCGGCCACGTTCAGGTCGAAGGTCTTGCTGCCGCCCATCGTGCCCAGCGCCATCCCGCTGGTGTAGTCGACGAGCGCGACGCCGGTGGCGCCCTCGATGGAGGTGAGCGCCTCTTTCAGCGCGGTCTCGGTGTTGGCCATGGCGAGTCCTCTCGGATCGTTCAACTGTCGGTTGCGGTGCGCACGTCGGCGCTCGTGGTGCGGGTCGTACGGGGGCGGGTCGGGGGTGCGGGGCTGACGGCGCCGAGCGCCCTGCGGGGCGGGCGGGCGGCCCGGGCGGTGGCCTCGGCGGCGTCGAGCAGCTCCCCGATCCGGGCGCCGGCCCGGCGGCCCTCCAGGTGCAGCCGCCCGACGTTGACCCGGCCTTCGGCGAGCAGGGTCAGCACGGCGGTGCGGCCCGCGGCGTAGGTGGCGACGTAGCCGCCCTCGCCGCGCACCAGCAGCTCGCGGAAGCCGCCGTGTCCCGTCGCGTCGCTGACCCGGACGGCCACGCCGAGCGCGGCGGCGGTCAGCGCGGCCAGGCCCTCGGGGTCGACGCCGGGGGTGTCGTGGGCGACGACGAGTCCGTCGACGCCGGCCGCCAGGGCGCCGGTGAGCTGCGGCACCCGGGTACGCAGCCGGTGCAGCTCCTCCAGGACCGCCCGGAGGTCCTCCTCGGACACCATCAGCTCTCTCCTCTCAGCGGGGCGGTGCTCGGCGGGACGGTGCCGTTCAAAGCGCCTCCAGCGCATCCCTGAGCCTCTTCAGCAGCGCGATGTCGGGGTCGGCGACCGGGGGTGGGTACGGCGGCGCGGGGTCCGGGACCGCGGGGGGCACCGGCGCGAGCCGGCCGGCCGCCGCGAGCCGGCGCACGTCGACCAGCGTGTGGAAGGCCTGCCGGCCCAGGTTCCGGGCGATCCCGGTGGCTGTGCGGACGCCGTCCACGCGGTCCAGGACCGCCCGCTGCCGGGGCGTGAGCGGCGCGGGTGCCACCGGGTCGGCGCGGATCAGCGGGGCGCTGTCGGCGGCCGGGTCGGGCCACAGCCGGTGCAGCAGCAGCCGGCGGCGCAGCGTCTCGCGTTCCAGCGCGACGACCGGCACCGAGGGCAGCGGCCCGGGCCGGGGGGCGTTGTCGTAGCGGAAGCGGCCCGGGGTGCTGCTCGGGGCCAGCGCGAAGTATCCGGCGTCGTACAGCGCGTCCAGGTGGCACAGCTCCAGCGCGCCGGCGGGCAACAGCCCTGATTCCAGCAGGATTTCGGCGGTCCGCAGCGGGCCCGTGGTGCGCGCGGCGGCCTGTTGCCAGGCGGCGGCCGCGAGGGTGCCGTGGGCCGTGAGGAGCACGTCGAGGCCCGGGGAGGAGGGGCTCTCGGCGTGCACCACCCGGCCCTCGGCGAGGTGCAGGACGCCGTGCTCGCGCACCAGGACGCCGGTGGCGCGCTCCTCGGCCAGCCGGGTCAGCATCGGCGACAGGGCCCGGCCGGCCGCCTTGTCGCGCACCGGCAGCGGAGGTATGTGCGTCACGGTCATCCCAGCACCAGCCGGGCGGCCATCTCGCCGAGGCGGATCCGGGCGAGCGCGAGGTTGCCGTCCTCGCGGCCGAGCCACAGGTGCAGGAACACGCTGCTGTCGAAGGACGTGTCCACGAACCGCAGCAGGTGGTAGCTGTCGCGGTTGCTGACGATCACGTCCTCGACGGGTGGCCGCCCGTCGTCGGCGCCATCACCGCGGAGGGCGAACGCGCCGTGCTCGGCGGCCATCCGGGCCAGCTCGGCGGCCTCGGCGGCGGTCGTCTCGTGATCGCCGCCGGGCGCCTCCCCGACCGTGCCGAGCGCCAGTCCGCTCGTCCAGTCCACGAGCGAGGCACCCCGCGCACCGGGCAACCGCATCGCTTCCAGCAGGCACTCGTCGATTCCGGGCACCGTGGCTCCCCTCCCGCCTGGGACTCCGGCTGAGTGACGCCGACACTACGCACCGTGCGCGCCGCGGGTGAGGCCTTTGGCATTTTCCAGTGGAACATGCGTCCGGCGTACTAGTGTGGGTCAACTGGCCTCTGTGACGCTGGAGTTGATCCAGTTGTGCGCGGGGGAGCGGCGTGCGTCAACGGCTCCCGGGCGCCCGCAGGATGGTGAGCGCGTCCGCGTGCGCCCCTCCGGACTCCGCCACCACCTCGGCGACGGTCTGCGGCTCCCGTACGACCGCGAAGGCGACGCCTCCCGCACCGTCCGGCGCGAAGCCGTAGATGCCGGGCCGGGCAAGGGAGTTGTAGGCGTAGTGGTGGGCGAAGTAGTACGCGCCCGTGTCCAGCGCCGCCGCGTAGTCGCCCTGCTCCAGCGCGGGCAGCGCGCGCCCCTCGGCGAGCAGGTCGCCCGAGAAGCAGGCCGGCCCGGCCACGTCCTGCACCACCTCCGGCCCCTGCTTGGGGCGCCCCTTGGCGTCGTACGCGGCGATCCTGAGCGGCCACGCCTCGGGCGCGTACACCGTCCGCGTCGCCACCTGCACGCCCGCGTGCGTCACCGCGATCCGCCGTCCGCCCGCGCTCTTGGCGTACTCCACCCGCGCCACCACCGTCCCGTGCCGGGCCATGAGCGAGCGCCCGAACTCGGTCACCAGCCCGTAGCGCCCGTCGAACAGTCCCGGCACCTGACCGGCCAGCACGCGCGCGTACTGCGCGTACGTCGGCTCCGTCGCCTCCGAGGCGAAGTCCACGGACAGCCCGCCGCCGATGTCGAGCGTGTCGACCTGCCGCCGGCCGGCGCGCGCGTTGATCTCCTCCGCGAGCGCGTACGTCTCCGCCACGCCCCGCGCCAGCAGCGGCAGCGGGATGCCCTGTGAGCCGGTGTGCGCGTGCAGCCGGGTCAGCCACGGCCGCGCCACGAACGCCCGCACGACCCACTCGCGTGCCCCCTCGTCGCGCAGGGGCACCCCGAACTTCGAGGTCGCCGTCGCCGTGGACGTCGCCCGGATCGAGCCGCCGCCGAGCTGCGGATTGACCCTGAGGCCCAGCGGGGAGCGGGTGGACCCCGTGCGGACGAGTGCGTCCAGCCGGTCCAGCTCCTGCGGGTTGTCGGCGTTCACGGCGATGCCGAGGGCCAGTGCCTCGCGCAGCTCGGCCGGGGTCTTCGCGGGCGCGTCCAGCACCGTCCGCTCCGCCGGCACCCCGGCCGCCCGCGCCAGCGCCAGCTCGCCGGGGCTCGCCACCTCCGCGCCGAGCCCCGCCTCGTGCAGCAGCCGCAGCACCGGCACCAGTGGGGTGGCCTTCACCGCGAAGGCGTGCAGCACCGCCGTGCCGGGCGGCACGGCCGTGTCGAACGCCGCCCGCAGCGCCGCCGCCGACCGCCGGATCCCGGTCACGTCCAGCAGTCCCACCACGGCCGCGTCCGGACCGAGCAGCCCCTGCTCCACGGCCGCGCGCACCGCCTCGTCCCGCCGGGCGGCGCGCTCCCGCGCCTCGGTCTCGACATCCCGCTCCACGGTGTCTCCCCTCAGGTCGGCCCCAGGTGCATCCAGCCAAACACCGACGACGTGCGAACGCGCTCCCCCCGATGTATTGACTAGTTCTATTCAGGAAGTCAGGATGTGAATAGACATAGCAACAGGAGGAGGCAGACGATGTCGGGACCCCGCCCCGTACGAGCCCCGCGCGGCACGGAACTCAGTGCCCTGGGATGGCAGCAGGAAGCCGCCCTGCGGATGCTCCAGAACAACCTCGACCCCGAGGTCGCCGAGCACCCCGACAAGCTCGTCGTCTACGGCGGCACCGGCAAGGCCGCCCGTGACTGGCGCTCCTTCGACGCGATGGTCCGCACCCTGAGGACCCTCAAGCAGGACGAGACCATGCTGGTCCAGTCCGGCCGCCCGGTCGGCGTCATGCAGACCCACGAGTGGGCCCCGCGCGTCCTCATCGCCAACTCCAACCTGGTCGGCGACTGGGCCAACTGGGAGGAGTTCCGCCGCCTGGAGGCCCTCGGCCTGACCATGTACGGCCAGATGACCGCCGGCTCCTGGATCTACATCGGCACCCAGGGCATCCTCCAGGGCACCTACGAGACCTTCGCCGCCGTCGCCGCGAAGAAGTTCGGCGGCACCCTCGCGGGCACGATCACCCTCACCGCCGGCCTCGGCGGCATGGGCGGCGCCCAGCCGCTCGCCGTGACCATGAACGACGGCGTCGCGATCTGCATCGACTGCGACCCGCGCGCCATCGAGCGCCGCATCGAGCACCGCTACCTCGACGTGAAGGCCGACTCGCTGGACCACGCCCTCCAGCTCGCCACCGAGGCCCGCGACGCCCGCCGCCCGCTCTCCGTCGGCGTCCTCGGCAACGCCGCCGAGCTGGTCCCGCAGCTGCTCGCGATGAACGCGCCGATCGACATCGTCACCGACCAGACCTCCGCCCACGACCCGCTGTCGTACCTTCCGGTGGGCGTCGCCTTCGAGGACATGGCCGACGCCGCCGCCAAGGACCCGGCCGGCTTCACCACGCGTGCGCGTGAGTCCATGGCGAAGCACGTCGAGGCCATGGTCGGCTTCATGGACGCAGGCGCCGAGGTCTTCGACTACGGCAACTCCATCCGCGGCGAGGCCCAACTCGCCGGGTACGACCGCGCGTTCGCCTTCCCCGGCTTCGTCCCCGCCTACATCCGCCCGCTGTTCTGCGAGGGCAAGGGCCCCTTCCGCTGGGCCGCGCTCTCCGGCGACCCGGCCGACATCGCCAAGACCGACAAGGCGATCCTGGAGCTGTTCCCGGAGAACGAGTCCCTGGCCCGCTGGATCACGATGGCCCGCGAGCGCGTCCACTTCCAGGGCCTGCCCGCGCGCATCTGCTGGCTCGGCTACGGCGAGCGCGACAAGGCCGGCGAGCGCTTCAACGACATGGTCGCCTCCGGCGAGCTGGCCGCCCCGCTGGCCATCGGCCGCGACCACCTGGACTGCGGCTCCGTGGCCTCGCCGTACCGCGAGACCGAGGCCATGCTCGACGGCTCCGACGCCATCGCCGACTGGCCGCTGCTGAACGCCATGGTGAACGTGGCCTCCGGTGCCTCCTGGGTCTCCATCCACCACGGTGGCGGCGTGGGCATGGGACGCTCCATCCACGCCGGGCAGGTCAGCGTGGCGGACGGCACGAAGCTCGCCGGCGAGAAGATCCGCCGCGTGCTCACCAACGACCCGGGCATGGGCGTGATCCGGCACGTGGACGCCGGGTACGACATCGCCGAGTCGGTCGCGGCCGAGCGGGGGGTCCGGGTGCCGATGCGTGAGGGTGACGGCGCGTGACCCAGCGCTCTGCCGCGCCCCGGCCGGTACGGGCCGACGGCACACCGTCCGTCGGCCCCGCCGGCCACCGCACGCCCTCCTTCCAGGAGATGTGGCGCGAGCTTCTTCCCGTCGGCAGGCACTCCGACTCCGGTGGCTACCGGCGGTACGCCTGGACCGGGGCCGATGCCGAGTGCCGGGCCTGGTTCCAGGAGCAGGCCGAGGCGCGCGGGCTGGCCTACGAGGTCGACCGGAACGGGAACCAGTGGGCCTGGCTCGGGGACCCGGCGGCCGGGGACGCCGTCGTCACCGGGTCGCATCTCGACTCCGTGCCGGACGGCGGGGCCTTCGACGGGCCCCTCGGGGTCGTGTCCTCCTTCGCCGCGCTCGATGAACTGCGCGGCCGGGGCGTGCGGTTCGGCAAGCCCCTGGCCATCGTCAACTTCGGCGACGAGGAGGGCGCACGGTTCGGGCTCGCCTGCGTCGGGTCGCGGCTCACCGCCGGGCAGCTGACCGTCGAGCAGGCGCACCGGCTGACCGACGCCGACGGAGTCACGCTCCCGCGCGCCATGGAGGCCGCCGGGTACGACCCCGACGCCATCGGGGCCGACCCCGAGCGGCTGGCCCGGATCGGCGCCTTCGTCGAGCTGCACGTCGAGCAGGGCCGGGCACTGGACCTGTCCGGGGACCAGGTGGGCATCGCCAGTGCCATCTGGCCGCACGGACGCTGGCGGTTCGACTTCCGGGGCGAGGCCAACCACGCCGGCACCACCCGGCTGGTGGACCGGCGCGACCCGATGCTGTCCTACGCCGAGACCGTGCTCGCCGCCCGCCGGGAGGCCGCGCTCGCCGGTGCCGTGGCCACCTTCGGGAAGATCTCCGTCGAGCCCAACGGGGTCAACGCCATCCCCTCCCTCGTGCGCGGCTGGCTCGACTCCCGCGCCGCCGACCAGGACACCCTGGACACGGTGGTCGGCGGCATCGAGAAGGCGGCCCGGGAGTACGCGGACGCCCACGGCATCGACCTCGACGTCGTCCGGGAGTCCTTCACCCCCGTCGTCGAGTTCGACCACGCCCTGCGCGACGAACTCGGCCGCATCCTGGGCAAGGACACCGGCCTGACCGTGCCCGTCCTCGGGACCGGGGCCGGACACGACGCCGGAATCCTCTCCGGGAGCATTCCGACCGCCATGCTGTTCGTGCGCAACCCCACCGGGGTCTCGCACTCCCCGGCCGAGTCCGCCGCCGAGGACGACTGCCTGGCCGGGGTGCACGCGCTCGCCGACGTACTGGAAGGGCTGGCCCGCACGTGACCAAGGCGACCTACTGGCTGGAGCACGCCTGGCTCGACACCACCGTCGAGCCGGGCGTCGCCCTGGACGTGGAAGGCGGGCGGATCAGCAACGTCCGCACCGGTGTCACCGCCCCGCCGCCCGGCGCCGAGGTGCTGCGCGGCCTGACCCTGCCCGGCCTGGCCAACGCCCACAGCCACGCCTTCCACCGGGCGCTGCGCGGCACCGTCCAGGTCGGCAGCGGCACCTTCTGGACCTGGCGCGAGGTGATGTACTCCGTCGCCGACCGGCTCAGCCCGGAGACCTACCACGCGCTCGCCCGCGCGGTGTACGCCGAGATGGCCCTCGCCGGCATCACGGCCGTCGGCGAGTTCCACTACGTGCACCACGCGCCCGGCGGCACCCCCTACGCGGACCCCAACGCCATGGGCGAGGCGCTGATCGCGGCCGCCGCCGAGGCCGGCATCCGGATCACCCTCCTCGACACCTGCTATCTCTCCGCCGGCTTCGGCGAGGCCCCCAACGCCCGCCAACTGCGGTTCTCCGACGGCAGCGCGGAGGCCTGGGCCGAACGCTGTGCAGTTCTCAAGGAACGGGAACACGCACGGATCGGGGCGGCGATCCACTCCGTACGGGCCGTGCCCGCCGCCCAGTTGGCGACCGTGGCCCGATGGGCCGGGGAACGGCGGGCCCCGCTGCACGTGCACCTGTCGGAGCAGACCGCCGAGAACGACGCCTGCCAGGCCGCCCACGGCTGCACGCCCACCCGGCTGCTCGCCGACCACGGAGTCCTCGGGCCGCGCACCACCGGGGTGCACAACACCCACCTCACGGACGAGGACATCGCCCTGCTCGGCGGCTCGGGCACCGGCACCTGCATGTGCCCGACGACCGAGCGCGACCTCGCCGACGGCATCGGCCCGGCCGTCGCCCTCCAGCGGGCCGGCTCCCCGCTCTCGCTCGGCTCCGACAGCCACGCCGTCATCGACCTGCTCGAAGAGGCGCGCGCGATGGAGCTGAACGAGCGGCTGCGCACCCGCACCCGGGGCCACTGGACCGCGAACTCCCTGCTGCGGGCCGCCACCGCCGACGGCCACGCCGCCCTCGGCTGGGACGAGGCCGGCACGCTGGAGGCGGGCGCTCTCGCCGACTTCACGACGATCGCCCTCGACTCGGTCAGGACAGCGGGCCCGCTGCCCCGACTGGGCGCCGAGACGGCCGTATTCGCGGCGACCGGGGCGGACGTACGGCACACGGTCGTGGGCGGGCGGCAGGTCGTACGCGACGGGGCGCACACGCTCGTACCCGATGTGCCGCAGGCCCTCGCGCGGGCAGTCGAAGCCCTCCGCTCCTGACCACCACCCACGAGGACACCATGAGCAGCAGCACCGTCATCACCAACATCGCCACGCTGGTCACCAACGACCCCTCCCTCGGTGACGGCTCCCCTCTCGGTCTGATCCAGGACGCGGCCGTCGTCATCGACGGCGACCGCGTCGCGTGGACCGGTGAATCCAGCAAAGCACCCGCCACTGACAACCGGGTCGACGCGGGCGGCCGGGCGGTGCTGCCGGGCTTCGTGGACTCCCACTCCCACCTGGTCTTCGCGGGTGACCGCACCCAGGAGTTCAACGCCCGTATGTCCGGCCGCTCCTACACGGCGGGTGGCATCCGCACCACGGTCGCGGCCACCCGCGCCGCGAGCGACGCGGACCTGGAGGCGAACCTGACCCACTACCTGGCGGAGGCGCTCCGCCAGGGCACCACCACCTTCGAGACGAAGTCGGGCTACGGCCTCACGGTCGAGGACGAGTCCCGCGCCCTGCGCATCGCCGCGCGCCACACCGACGAGGTGACGTACCTCGGCGCGCACATCGTCTCCCCCGACTACGCCGACGACCCGGCCGCCTATGTCGCCCTGGTCACCGGCGAGATGCTGGACGCCTGCGCCCCGCACGCCCGCTGGATCGACGTGTTCTGCGAGAAGGGTGCCTTCGACGGCGACCAGGCCCGCGCGATCCTCACCGCCGGCAGGGCGAAGGGCCTGCACCCCCGCATCCACGCCAACCAGCTCTCCTACGGCCCCGGCGTCCAGCTCGCCGTCGAACTCGACGCGGCCAGCGCCGACCACTGCACGCACCTCACCGACGCGGACGTCGACGCCCTCGCGAACAGCGCCACGGTCGCCACCCTCCTGCCCGGCGCGGAGTTCTCCACGCGCGCGCAGTGGCCGGACGCCCGCCGTCTCCTCGACGCCGGTGCGACGGTCGCCCTGTCCACGGACTGCAACCCGGGCTCGTCCTTCACGTCCTCCGTCCCGTTCTGCATCGCCCTGGCCGTCCGCGACATGCGGATGACCCCGGACGAGGCGGTCTGGTCGGCCACGGCGGGCGGTGCGGCGGCCCTGCGCCGCACCGACATCGGCCGCCTCACCCCGGGCGCCCGCGCCGACCTGACCCTCCTGGACGCGCCGAGCCACGTCCACCTCGCCTACCGGCCGGGCGTGCCCCTGGTCAGCGGCGTGTGGCGGCGGGGGGAGCGGGTGGTCTGAACGGCCCGCGCCGTTCGCGGAGTTCAGGCAGCCCCTGCCCGCCAGCGCTGTTCGTCGCCCCCGTCCAGCGGGTCCAGGGAGACGTCGTGGCGGCCGTCGGGGGTCACCGCCGTGTCCGGGGCGATGGCCGGGCGGATCGTGCCGTCGGGGGTGACGGTGAAACGGAGGTTGGCGCCGTTGCGGCCCTGGACCGAGTCGCAGGTCCAGACGCCGACGCCCCGGTCGGTCGCGCCCCGGCTGTCCAGGCAGAACGAGTCGTCGGCCGCCGAACGGACCACACCCAGGCCGGTGTCCACGCGCCAGCGCTGGGTCGGGGAGTCGGAACAGGGGGCCGTGACGACGTCGTTGCCCTGCTCCGGATCGCCGTCGCGGATGTCCAGACAGCGGCCCGTGGCGAGGTTCACCACCTGGGCGTACGACGCTCCCGGGGGTGTGGACGAGGGCGTGGGGCGCGGTGTGGGTGCCGGTGCCGGGGTGGTCGGGCCGAGGGAAGTCCCGGTGGGGGAGGGGGAGTTCGAGGGGCTTGACGGGGACGCGGACGGGGACGGGCGCGGGGGCACCGAGATCGTCGCCGTCACCGTCACCGGGGGAGGGGGCGGGGTCGCCGACGTCGGTTCCCGATCCCGCGTGCGGTCCGGGGTGAGCAGGAAGACCAGGAGCGGGATCAGGGCCACGCCCAGGGCCGCCGAGGTCAGCAGGGCGCGGCGCCCGGCGGGCCACGTCGCTCCCGGCCGGACGGCGGGCGGGCCGGCGGTGGCCGGTGGCTCCTCGGTGCGCAGGTACGCCGCGCCGTTCCAGGGCAGCAGGCCCTCCGCCAGGGTCGGCCGGGGTGCGTCCCGCAGGGCCCGCAGGTCCTCGTAGGCGGCCGTGCAGTGCGGGCAGCTCGCCCTGTGGGCGTCCAGGTCGGCGCTGTGGCGCGGGCCGTCCGGCCGTACCGCCTCCTCGATCAGCCGGCGGAAGTCGGCGCAGCGCGGGTCGTCGGAGGCGGCCAGGCGAAGGCGCAGGCAGGCCCGGGACAGGGAGGTGAGGGCCTGCGGGGTGCCGTACGCCACGTCCGTGCGGCTCAGGCCGAGGAAGGCGGCGGTGCGCTCCTGCGGCTCCTGTTCCAGTACGCCGTACCAGAGCAGGCCCTGGGTGCGGGAGGGCAGCGAGCGGAACGCCGGGAGGAGGGGCGGCACGGGGCCGTCGGGCAGGCCGGACGCGTTCCGCACGAGCAGCAGGCCGGGATCGACGCCCGTGGAGCGCTCGTCGCGCGCCCAGGCCGTCGCCAGCCGGGCGGTCAGCAGCAGGAGGCGGTGGCGCAGCGGGACGGCCGGGTCGACGCCGCGCGCCGTTTCGCGGGCCGCCGTGGTGAAGGTCTCGGCCGCCAGCCGGCGGGCGGCGGACTCGCTCGCCGCGCACAGCCGGGCGTAGGCGAGGACCGCCGGGTGGTGCCGTCGGCGCAGTTCCTGCAACGCGGGGTACGCCGTGGGGGTGGGGGTGCGGAGGAGCTCGGCGAGGCGCGAGTCCGGCGCGTCCGCCAAGCCGCTCTCCGATGTGCCCCCTTCCGGCATGCCTCGTTCCGGCGTGCCGCCTTCCGGTACGGCCCTGTCCGCCCCGGCCCCGTCCGCCTCGGCGTCGTCCCCCTGAGCCATCGTCCCGCCTCCTCGCGACGCCGGGCGGCCGCGCAGTCCGGGCCCCCGTCCGACCTACCGGCCGGTTTGTGGGCCCATGGTGGTGGAGGGTGCCGGGCGGGGAAAGAGGTTTCCCGGGGTAACCGGATAACGGTTGGGGGCGCATGCGTCACCCGGCCCGCACATGCGTCACCCGCCCGCACACGCCGCAGCGGCCCGGTGCCGGTGCGGGCCGGCGGCCGGGCCGTCGCTGCGGCGGTGTCACCTCGAAACGGCGTCGCGGGGTCGCGGGGCGGAGCTCACTCCTCCAGCGTCAGCCCCTTGCGCAGGCGCACCAGCGTGCGGGAGAGCAGCCGGGACACATGCATCTGGGAGATGCCGAGTTCGTCACCGATCTCCGACTGGGTCATGTTCGCCACGAAGCGCAGCGAGAGGATCTTCCGGTCCCGGGACGGGAGTTCGGCGATCAGCGGCTTGAGGGACTCGACGTACTCGATGCCCTCCAGCCCGTGGTCCTCGTACCCGATCCGGTCCGCCAGCGCGCCCTCGGTCTCGTCCTCCTCGGGCTGGGCGTCCAGCGAGGAGGCGGTGTAGGCGTTCGAGGCGGCCATGCCCTCGACGACCTCGTCCTCGCTCAGGCCGAGCCGCTCGGCCAGCTCCGCGACCGTGGGGGAGCGGTCCAGCTTCTGGGCCAGCTCGTCCCCGGCCTTGGCCAGGTCGAGGCGGAGTTCCTGAAGCCTGCGCGGGACGCGCACGGACCACGACGTGTCACGGAAGAACCGCTTGATCTCGCCGATGATCGTCGGCATCGCGAAGGTGGGGAACTCCACCCCGCGCGACAGCTCGAAGCGGTCGATCGCCTTGATCAGGCCGATCGTGCCGACCTGGATGATGTCCTCCATCGGCTCGCTGCGGGAGCGGAAGCGCGAGGCCGAGAACTTGACGAGGGCGAGATTCAGCTCGACGAGAGTGTTGCGGACGTACGCGTACTCGTGCGTCCCTTCCTCCAGCGTCGCGAGACGCTCGAAGAGGGTCTTGGACAGGGCCCGCGCGTCGACCGGACCGATCTCGTCGTACGGCGGGATCTCAGGGAGTCCCTCGACGGGGTCGAGGGGGTCGATGGTCCGATCCAGCTGTTCCGGTGGGGGTGTCGACGTCGCGGACTGGGTATGCGATGCGTCGAGCCGGGGTGACATGGTGTCCTCCATCGTTCTCGGCTTATGGCTGCCGATGCCAATGCGTGCACTGCGGAGTGCGGCGCCTCCAAAGCCGACGTGGGCCGTCGCGGCCCGGTGGGGTTTGTGTCCTTACTAGCCCTACCGGCTTCCGTGAGGCGATCGCAAGTGCGTTCCGTTCGCATATGTCCGAATATGCGAGGTTGTTCAGGTGTCGGAGTGCGTTCGGAAGGCGTAATGTTCGAGGGCATCAGCGGCCACGACCTCGGGAGAGAGAACGGCATGGACCACGGGATGGTCGGCAGCGCACAGTCGGGCCGGCTCCTGGTGGAGGTGCGGGAAGAGGGCTCCAGTGCCGTCGTCCAGCCGGCGGGTGAGCTTGACCACCACACCGCCGATCTGCTGCGCGAGCCCCTCGACCACCTTCTGGCCAAGGGCTTCTCGCGCCTCGTCGTGGACTGCACGCGCCTGGAGTTCTGCGACTCCACGGGCCTGAACGTCCTGCTCGGCGCCCGGCTGAAGGCCGAGGCCGCCGGCGGCGGGGTCCATCTGGCGGGGATGCAGCCGGTGGTGGCCCGCGTGTTCGAGATCACAGGAGCCGAAGCGGTCTTCACCGTGCACGACTCCGTGGCCGCGGCCCTGGCGCCCGGCGCCGACTGAGTCCGCCGGCCCCGCTCGCCCGTCCTTCGCGCCCTGCCCGTCCTGCCCGCGCTCCCGCCCGCCGCTCCGTCGGACGGCGTTCGTGTCCCGCGCCCCCCTTGTGACGAAATCGGGGGGTGTTCCGCCGGATCGGTCGGGCAGGAGAGGGCAGGAGGAGGCGGGAGTGGACACGGGAGTGGGCAGAAGTAAGCAGGAGTGGGCAGGTGGCGGCCGGTCGGTGCGGACCGCTGTCGGCCTTTGAAACGTGAACTGGTGGATCGGTGAGGTGAAGCGCTGATGAGCACCACCCGGCCTTGCTCGCCGGGCGACCGCGGCCCGGAGTCCAGCGGCGCTTCCGGGGCGTCCGAGGAGGGTGCGCCGGGCACGGGCGCGCCCATGGGGGCGGCGGCCGCGCCGGCGGCCGCGGGCATGCCCGTGCGGGCGGAGACGGACGCGCAGGCCGGGGACGCCGGCGGTGCGCAGGGCGTCGGCGGGCGGCAGATCCGCAGGCTGACCCTGGAGGGCGAGAGCGGGGTCGTCCCGCTCGCCCGCGACTTCACGCGCCAGGCGCTGTACGCGTGGGGCTGGCTGCCCGCCGCCACCGCCGACCAGCGCGCCGCCGCCGAGGACGTGCTGCTCGTCGTCTCCGAACTGGTCACCAACGCCTGCCTGCACGCCGAGGGCCCCGACGAACTCGTCCTCGCCTGCGACGACAAGGTGATCCGGCTGGAGGTGTCCGACCGCGGCGCCGGCCAGCCGGCCCCGCGCACCCCGCACCGGGCCGGCCGCCCGGGTGGCCACGGGATGTTCATCGTGCAGCGGCTCTGCCTGGACTGGGGGGTCGTCCGGACCCCGGGGCGGGCGGGCAAGACGGTGTGGGCGGAGCTGGGCGCTCCGCTGTGAGCGCCGCCGGGCTCCCGTAGCTCCCTGAGCTCGCCGGCCGCGGACCGTCTTCGTCACGAATCCTCCCCCGTACCGTCTCTTCCTTCCTCACGCGCCCCGGCGTACCTTGACGGGCCATCTGATGAACCGTCAGGAATGGGGTGGACCGATCGTGTCGTACCCGAAACGAACCGCCGCGCTCGCGTCCGCCGCGGCCCTCGCCGGGTCGGTGCTGCTGCTGGCGGCGCCCGCGGCGCATGCCGATGTCGTCGACGTCAACTACCGCTGCCAGACGCCGATCGGGGTCAAGAGCGCCGTCTCGCCCATCAGCATGACGGGCGTCAAGAGCGGCGCCAACTACAAGATCACGATGTCCTGGCAGAAGGGCGTCTCCTCCAGCCCGGTCGAGCTGGGCAAGGGGGCGATGACCCCGAGCGCCACCATCCGGCTGGGCGGCGCCGACAGCGGCTCGCTCCCGGTCAGCGGGCCCCCCAACGCGGCCGCGATCCCCGCCAACACGCCCATCAAGATCAGCGACTTGAGCGGGACGTACACCCCGAACAAGACCGGCAAGGTCACCTTCACGCCGGGCACGCTCACCATCAAGGCGCTCGGTACGACGACGACCTGCACGCCGACCAACAGCCCGGGGCCGGGTCTGACCCTGGACGTGACGGCGGCCGGCGGTTCCTCCTCCTCGGGCGGCTCGTCCTCCGCGGGGTCGTCCTCGTCCGCCTCGGGCGGCACCTCCGCCGCCGGACAGCTCCCGCAGACCGGCCCCGAGGACTCGGCGGTCGCCCTCGGCACGCTCGGCGCCACGGTGTTCCTCGCCGGCGCGGCCGGTGCGCTGTGGCTGACCCGCCGCGGGCAGTCCGTACGCCGCTGACCCCTGGCCACCGCTGGAGCCGCCCATGCCGTCCGCCGCCCGCGCCCTGACCTGCCCCCTGCCCCTGGCCGCCTGTCTGCTCCTCGCCGTGCTGGGCGCGGCGCCGCCCGCCGCAGCCGCGGACCCGGGCTGGTCCGTCGCACCCGTCGGCGGCGGCCGGCCGTCCTTCTACGCCGAAGGCCCGCCCGGTACCGTCCTCCAGGACGCGGTGTCCGTCACCAACTCCGGGCGTGCGCCGCTCGTCGTCCGGTTCTCCGGCACCGGCCTGCGGTCCGTGTTCGCCCGGCCGTCGCTGCGCGTCCCCGCCCGCACCCGCGCCGAGGTGCCCTTCACGGTGACCGTCCCGGCCGGCGACGCACCCGGAGTCCGCTCCGGCGCCGTCGTCGTACGGGACGCGAGGGGACGCACCGTGAGCGTGCCGGTCCGGCTCCGGGTGGGCGGTCCGGCGCTCGCCGCGCTGACCGTCGAACACCTCGCCGTGCACGCCCACAGCATCACGTACGACCTGGTCAACCGGGGTACGACCGTGCTCGCGCCGACCCTCGCGGTGCGCGCGGACGGCGTGTTCGGCCGGGTGCTGGACCGCGCTCCGCGCGCCCTTGCGCTCCGGGTGCGCCCCGGCGCCCGGATGCGGCTCACCGAGCCCTGGCCCGACCGGCCCGCGCTGGACGCCGTCGACGTACGGCTGACGGTCACGGCGCCGGGCGGCGCGCGCGACACGGCGGCCGCGTCGGCCCGGTTCGTGCCGTGGGCGCCGTCGGCGGGGGCGGGCGGTGTCGTCCTGGCCGGGGCGGGCGCGCTGTTCGCCGTACGCCGCCGACGGGGCCGTACGGCGACGTACGTCCCGCAGGAGTCTGCCGAACTCCCGTGCCCCGACCCTGAGTTGACGGAAGGCGCGGTGAAGTGAACGGACATGTGAGGCCTGCGCGGCAGCCGGTGGGCGCGACGGTGCTCGCGCTGCTTCTGTTCTGCGCGGCCCTCCCCCTCGCCGCCCCGGCACACGCGGCGGACGGCCCGACCGTGAAACTGTCCACGACCCAGGCCGGCACCGGCGGCTCGGTCACCGCGAGCGGTACGGGCTGGCGGCCGAACACGCTGCTGATGCTGCTGGTGTGTGGTCGCGCCACACCCGCCCGGGGCGTGATCGGCGGCACCAACTCCTGTGCCAATGGCGACGGCCGTGCCGTGACCACCGACGCGCAGGGCGCCTTCAGCAAGAGACTCCCGGTCGCCGAACCGCCCGTGCCCTGCCCCTGTGTGGTGCACGTGGCCACGGTCACCGGGACGCAGGCGACGGCGGACGCGGTCCTGGAGGTCGCCGGGCATCCGGTCGCCCCGCTGCCCGCCGAGCCGTCCGGCGGCCGGCTGGCGATCCTGTCGGACACCCGGCTGACCGGTTCGAGCGGCCTGCTGACCTGGTTCGGGGCGCCGCCGAGCCGCAGCCTGGTCTTCACGATCGGCAACACCGGCACGAGCGCGATCAAGGACCCGGTGTTCCAGGTCGGCTCCGCACACGGCGTCTTCGCGCCGCAGTGGGACGACCGGCAGTGGCAGGGCACCCTGGCGCCCGGTAAGAAGGCGCAGGTCAAGCTGCCCGTCGAGCTGACGGCCGGGGCTCACGGCGACTACACCGTGTCCCTGAAGTACGACGGCAAGGTGCTCGCCGAGCAGCCGTGGGGCGTGGGCCGGCCCTGGGGCGTGACCCTGTTCTGGCTGCTGCTCTGCCTCGTGGTCCCGGCCGCGCTGTTCCGGATCGGCATGGCCGTCGTGGACCGGGTACGGCCCCCTCGCCCCGGCGGCGCCCACCGCACCCGCGGCATGCGCCTGCCCGACCTGCGCCTGCCGCTGCCCCGCTCCCGGACCGGCTCCGGCTCCGGCTCCGAAGATCCGCCCCCCTCGACCCCGACCCTGCCGTGGTTCGCCCCGGACTCCGTCCCGGGCGGCCCGGCCGGCCGGCTCTCCGCACCGCACACCGACAGCCCGACGAGTCCTACGACTCCCACCACGAAGGGACCCACGTGAGCAACCGAAGGAGAGGTACGGCCGCGGGCGCCGCGCTGGCGCTGTGCGGTGCGGGCGTCCTGCTCGGCTTCGCCGCGACCCCCGCACAGGCGGCCGAGGTGTCGTTCGCCACCCACTGCGTGCCGCCCGCGGGGATCACCCCCGTCGACGGCACCACCAAGGTCGAGATCACCGCGCCGGCGACCGCGAAGGTCGGCGACACGGTGGACGTCGTGTGGAAGTTCGTCCAGGCCGCGTCGAAGAACCCGAACATCATCGACCTGCCCGCGAACTCGGTCCAGCCGTCCGGGGTGCTGAAGGCGGCCGGCGCGCAGAGCGCCGACATCGCCATGCAGGGCCCGCGGCAGAACCCGGCGATCCCCAAGGGCGGCGACATGGTGCTGTCCGACATGAAGGGCAGCCTGAAACTGACGACGGCCGGCGAGGTGACGCTGACGCCGGACGCGTACACCGTCAACGCGATGTCGACCGACACCAAGTGCACACCCAAGGAGACCGTCCAGAAGGCGGCGACGATCCAGGTGACGGGCGCCGGTGGCGGCGGCACACCCACCACGACACCCACCACGACGCCGACGACCACCCCGACGACCACGCCGACGGCCACCCCGACCCCGTCGGGCACGCCCACGGCCACGTCCACCGGCGGCAGCGGCGGCCAGACCGACTTCACCGGCAAGGAGGTGCAGATCCCGTACGCCTGCAAGACCCCGATCGGCGACAAGAGCGCGACCTCGCCGGTGCAGATCAACGCCAGGAAGAACAGCGGGAACTTCGACCTCACCGTGCAGTTCAAGAAGTCCGTGATGAACAGCCCCGCCGACATCCCGGCGAACTCCGTGAAGCCGTCCATGGAGGTGGTGCTGGGCGGCGCGGACAAGGGCACGGTGCATGTGGAGGGGCCGATGAACGCCGGACCCATCAAGTCCGGCGACCCGATCACCATCCCGGACCTCACCGGCACCTACAAACCGGGCGCGAGCGGCAGTTCGACGCTGTCCCCGGGCGTGCTCACGGTCAAGGCGCTCGGCACGACCACGACCTGCACGCCGACGAAGACCGAGGTCTCGCTCACCCTGGACACCAGCCAGCAGCCGGGCGGCGCGTCCGGCGGCACGTCCACCGGCGGCGGCACGAGCGGCACCACCGGCTCCGGCGGCGGCTCCGGCGGCCTCGCCGACACCGGCGCGAGCGACCACGGTGCCCTGAAGGCCCTGGGCCTGGTGGCCGGTACGGCGATCCTGCTGGGCGGCGCGGTGTTCACGTTCATGCCGGGACGCAGGACGCGATAAACACCCCAGGGGCGCGGGGCGGTATCGACATGCGGCTCCGCCGCGTGGGCGCGACCAGCCACGACGGGCCCGCGGTCGCACACCGAGGCCGGCCCCTGGGGCGCTGCGCGCTGCCTCGCGCATACCAAGAGGGCCGCCGCACCCACATGGATGCGGCGGCCCTCTTCGGCCAAACCCAGCGGCAGCGACTAGTGCACGTCGCCCATCAGCTTGTTGACCTTCTTGCGGTACATCCACACCGCCGCACCGGCGAGCACGGCGAGCGCGGCCTCCAGGGCGACGAAGCCCTGCTTGTCGAGGTTGACGCCGCCGACGGCCGGGTTCGAGAGCAGCGCGGTGATCGAGTCGCCCGCGGTGACCGCGAGGAACCAGACACCCATCATCTGGGAGGCGTACTTCTTCGGCGCCATCTTCGTCGTCACCGACAGACCGACCGGCGACAGCGTCAGCTCACCGATGGTCTGCACGAAGTAGATACCGACGATCCACATCGCGGCGGCCTTGTGACCGCCCTCGGCGATGGACAGCGGGGCGAGGAAGACGAAGAAGGAGACACCGATCAGCACCAGACCGGACGCGAACTTCACGATCGTGCTCGGCTCGCTGCCGCGCCGGTTCAGCCACAGCCACAGCCAGGCGAAGACCGGCGCCAGCGCCATGATCATGACCGGGTTGACCGACTGGTACCAGGAGACCGGGAAGCCCCAGCCGAAGATCGTGTTGTTGGCCGAGCTGCTCGCGAACAGCGACAGGGTCGAACCACCCTGGTCGTAGATCATCCAGAAGACGGCGGCGGCCACGAAGAACCAGATGTACGCCGTCACCTTCGACTTCTCGCCCGCGTCCAGGTCCTTGTCCCGGCGGATGCGGGCGATGACCAGGATCGGCACGATCAGGCCGATGATCGTGAGCGGGATCAGCGCCCAGTTCAGCGTGAAGTGACCGGTGCCGCCGACGACGCCGTAGAAGACGGCCGCGACGGCCAGCCACATCAGGCCCTTGCGCAGGGTGGCGGACTTCTCCGCGGGGGTCAGCGGGGTCGGGACCTCGCTGCTCTTCTCGCTCAGGTGGCGGCCGCCGAGCAGGTACTGGGCCAGACCCAGCGCCATGCCGAGCGCGGCGAGCGCGAAGCCCAGGTGCCAGTTGACGTTCTCACCGATCGTGCCGATGACCAGGGGCGCGACGAAGGCGCCGACGTTGATGCCGATGTAGAAGAGCGTGAAGCCACCGTCACGGCGGGGGTCGTCGGCGCCCTTGTAGAGGTGGCCGACCATCGTGGAGATGTTGGCCTTCAGCAGACCGGAACCGATGGCGACCAGACCCAGGCCGACGAAGAAGCTGGCGGCGACGGGCAGGGCCAGGCACAGGTGGCCGAGCATGATGATCAGGCCCGCGACGGCGACCGTCTTGCGGGGGCCGAGCACGCGGTCGGCGAACCAGCCGCCGGGCAGGGCGAGCAGGTACACGAGCGACACGTACACCGAGTAGATGGCGGTCGCCGTGCCCGCGCTCAGGTGGAGGCCACCCGGGGCCACCAGGTACAGCGGGAGCAGGGCCCTCATGCCGTAGTAGGAGAAACGCTCCCACATCTCGGTCATGAAGAGGGTGGCCAGGCCGCGGGGGTGGCCGAAGAAGGTCTTCTCGGAGCCGGGGGTGCCCGGGCGGACCGAGTCCTTCGTCAGGCTGGACGCCATGGTCGTTCCTTGCTGGTCGGGACGCGCTGCTGGAGCGTTGCGCGCCCGGTGGGGGTGTGGCCGGCACCGGCGAGGTCGGTCGTCCACCCCCACGCCCGGGGGGAGTCCGTCTCCGGATCACGGAAGCGGGGGACGGCGACCACCGGGATCCACGCCCCGACGCGACGATGCGTCCGGGGCCCGGCCAGAGGTCATTCCTTTCAAGGCTGGCGGTCGCCAGCCCGTACACAAAAGAGACCCTCAGCGTCAGATGCCCGCCAAAGGTCCCCGGATGTACTACAGGCGTTCACGTCACTGTACGGCAGGACACTGCCGGATATGGAAGGACTTGAGACGCGGATCACAGGTGTCAAGGGAACCGCAGGAACGATTTCGAAGGTCCCTCCACGATCGCATCTCCGGACCGATGGTCCGAACCAACAGTTCAGCAAGGTAAGAGTTCCAGGAAGCGATCACACCCCAGCGAGGCGCGCGGGCGGTCTACCATCACCTCTATGACCCGTGTACTGCTCGCCGAGGACGACGCGTCCATCTCGGAGCCGCTGGCTCGCGCCCTACGCCGGGAAGGTTACGAGGTCGAGGTGCGCGAGGACGGCCCCACCGCGCTCGACGCCGGAATGCAGGGCGGTGTCGATCTGGTCGTACTGGACCTGGGACTGCCCGGCATGGACGGCCTGGAGGTCGCGCGCAGGCTGCGGGCCGACGGCCACACCGTGCCGATCCTCATCCTGACCGCGCGGGCCGACGAGGTGGACACCGTCGTCGGCCTGGACGCGGGCGCCGACGACTACGTCACCAAGCCCTTCCGGCTCGCCGAACTGCTCGCCCGCGTACGGGCCCTGCTGCGCCGCGGCGCCGCCGAGCCGCAGCAGCCGCCGGCCACCCACGGCGTCCGGATCGACGTCGAGTCGCACCGCGCGTGGATGGGCGACGAGGAACTCCAGCTCACCGCCAAGGAGTTCGACCTGCTGCGGGTGCTGGTGCGCGACGCCGGCCGGGTCGTCACGCGCGACCAGCTGATGCGCGAGGTCTGGGACACCACGTGGTGGTCGTCCACCAAGACCCTCGACATGCACATCTCCTGGCTGCGCAAGAAGCTCGGCGACGACGCGGCGAACCCTCGCTACATCGCCACGGTCCGCGGCGTGGGCTTCCGCTTCGAGAAGAGCTGAGCCCCGCCGGGGGGCCGTGCTCCCTCCGGGCCGATCACCTCAGGTAACGGAACATGCGCCGACGTCTCATCCAGTCCACCCTCGCCGTCGTCCTCGTCGTGATCGCCGTCTTCGGCGTCTCCCTGGTGATCGTCGAGTCCCGGACGATCAGCAACAGCGCCCAGGAGCGGGTGGACTCCGAGGCGGTGCGGCTGGCCAGCATCGTGGACAGCAGGATCCTCGCCGCGGAGAACGTCAACGCGGACGTGCTGCGCAATCCGGTCAGCAAGGAGCAGTACGCGGTCATCCGCATGCCCGGACAGCCCCCGATCGAGATCGGCACCAAGCCGCAGGGTGATGTGATCCACTCCACCCAGCACGGCGAGGAGGGCGAGACGGTCACCGTGCAGGAGCCGCGCTCCGCGGTGACCCGGGAGGTCGGCCGTACCCTGCTGATCATCGGGCTGGTCGCGCTGCTCGCCGTCGTCGCCGCCGTCCTGCTCGCCGTCCGCCAGGCCAACAAGCTCTCGTCCCCGCTGACCGATCTCGCCGAGACCGCCGAGCGCCTCGGCTCCGGCGACCCGCGCCCGCGGCACAAGCGCTACGGCGTCCCCGAGCTGGACCGGGTCGCCGATGTGCTGGACTCCTCCGCCGAGCGGATCGGGCGGATGCTGACCGCCGAGCGACGGCTCGCCGCCGACGCCTCCCACCAGCTGCGCACCCCGCTGACCGCGCTCTCGATGCGGCTGGAGGAAATCACCCTCACGGATGACCCGGACATCGTGAAGGAAGAGGCGAACGTCGCGCTCACCCAGGTCGAGCGGCTCACGGACGTGGTCGAGCGGCTGCTGACGAACTCCCGCGACCCGCGCACCGGCTCCGCCGTCACCTTCGACCTGGACGAGGTCATCCAGCAGCAGCTCGCCGAGTGGCGGCCCGCCTACCGCAGCGCCGGCCGGGCCATCGTCAGCTCCGGCAAGCGCCATCTCCAGGCCGTCGGCACGCCGGGCGCGGTCGCCCAGGTGCTGGCGGCGCTGATCGAGAACTCCCTCATGCACGGTGGCGGCACGGTCGCGCTGCGTACCCGGGTCACCGGCAACCAGGCCGTGGTCGAGGTCACCGACGAGGGTCCCGGCGTCCCGGCCGACCTCGGCGCGCGCATTTTCGAGCGCACGATCAGCGGCCGCAACTCCACGGGGATCGGCCTGGCCGTCGCCCGCGACCTCGCGGAGGCCGACGGCGGCCGTCTGGAGCTCCTGCAGACCGCGCCCCCCGTCTTCGGCCTGTTCCTCTCCCGCACCCCGCCGGCCCGCAAGGCGGACGAGAGTCGGCCGACGGTCCGCTGAGGCACAGAAAAGTGGGCCCCCGGTCGGGGGCCCACTTCGTGCTCGATCTGTGCGCGTGTCCTACGGGACTCGCTGCGTCTTCGGCTCCGGCTCGGTCCGCGACGTCTGCGACGCGGCCGCCAGGATCGACTCCGCCTCCTGCGCCGGCTGCACCCGGAACACCCAGGTGCGGTACGACCAGAAGCGGAAGAGCGTGGCGACGCCGATGCCCACGAACTTGGAGATGTTGCTCTGCAGCGAGCTGTCCCAGCCCATGCCGTAGGTCGCCGCGTACAGCACGCCGTTCTCGATCACGAGGCCGATCGCACTGAAGAACAGGAACAGCGTGAGTTCCTTGGTGCGGCCGCTCTTCTCACGGTCCCGGTACGTCCAGTAACGGAAACCGACGTAGTTGAAGGCGATGGCGACCACGGTCGCGATGATGCTCGCGCGCACGACCGGCAGGCCGGAGGCGTGTCGCACCAGGTTGAAGACAGCGAGATTGACAAAGATGCCCGCGACACCGACGGTGCCGAACTTGGCCACCTCGCGCACGAGTCGTTGCAGCCCCGAGGAACGAGGTTCCATGGCTGGGCAGCTCCCGTCGGTAGGTTTCGTCAGCCCAGCCATGCTAACCAGGTGAACCGGCCGACGCCTGCGCTCCAGGCCACAGCTGGGAAACAGTCCGGAAAGAGGTCGGGAAGCCCGCGGTAAGAGGCCGCGCGAGGGACGCGATCCGGCTCCCTCGAAGTGGCCGATACGCTATAGGCGTGACGTTCCCGGTAGTCGGCATGGTCGGCGGGGGGCAGCTCGCGCGTATGACGCACGAAGCGGGCATCCCGTTGGGCATCAGGTTCAAGCTCCTCAGTGACACCCCTCAGGATTCCGCGGCGCAGGTCGTGAGTGATGTCGTCATAGGCGACTATCGCGACCTGGACACGCTGCGTGACTTCGCGCGCGGGTGCGATGTGATCACCTTCGATCACGAACACGTGCCCACCGAGCACCTCAGGGCCCTGGAGGCGGACGGCATTCCCGTGCGCCCGGGCCCCGACGCGCTGGTGCACGCCCAGGACAAGGGCGTGATGCGCGCGAAGCTCGACGCGATCGGCGTTCCGTGCCCCCGGCACCGGATCGTGGCCGACCCGGAGGACGTGGTCCGCTTCGCCGCGGAGGGCGACGGCTTCCCGGTCGTCCTCAAGACCGTCCGCGGCGGCTACGACGGCAAGGGCGTGTGGGTCGTGGAGACCCCCGAGGAGGCCGCGGAGCCGTTCCGCGCCGGTGTCCCGGTCCTCGCCGAGGAGAAGGTCGACTACGTCCGCGAGCTGGCCGCCTGCGTCGTCCGCTCCCCGCACGGCCAGGCCGTCGCCTACCCGGTCGTCGAGTCCCGGCAGGTGAACGGCGTCTGCGACACCGTGATCGCGCCCGCCCCCGGCCTGCCCGAGACCCTCGCGCTCCAGGCCGAGGAGATGGCGCTGCGGATCGCCAAGGAGCTCGGCGTCGTCGGGCATCTCGCCGTCGAGCTGTTCCAGACCCGCGACGGCCGTGTCCTCGTCAACGAACTGGCGATGCGACCGCACAATTCCGGCCACTGGACCCAGGACGGCGCGATCACCAGCCAGTTCGCCAACCACGTCCGCGCGGTCCTCGACCTGCCGCTCGGCGACCCGCGCCCGCGCGCCCCGTGGACGGTCATGGTCAACGTCCTGGGCGGCGACTACCCGGACATGTACTCCGCGTACCTGCACTGCATGGCCCGCGACCCCAAGCTCAAGATCCACATGTACGGCAAGGACGTGAAGCCCGGCCGCAAGGTCGGACACGTCAACACCTACGGCGACGACCTGGACGACGTGCTGGAGCGCGCCCGTCACGCTGCCGGCTACCTGAGAGGCACCATCACCGAATGAGTACCGCCGCCGGCCCCGTCGTGGGCATCGTCATGGGTTCGGACTCCGACTGGCCCGTCATGGAGGCCGCCGCCCAGGCCCTGGACGAGTTCGAGATCGCCTACGAGGTCGACGTCGTCTCCGCGCACCGCATGCCGCGCGAGATGGTCACGTACGGCGAGCAGGCCGCCGACCGCGGGCTGAAGGTGATCATCGCGGGCGCGGGCGGCGCCGCCCACCTGCCCGGCATGCTCGCCTCCGTGACCCCCCTGCCGGTCATCGGCGTGCCCGTGCCGCTGAAGTACCTGGACGGCATGGACTCGCTGCTGTCCATCGTGCAGATGCCGGCCGGTGTGCCCGTCGCCACCGTCTCCGTCGCCGGCGCCCGCAACGCCGGACTGCTCGCGGCCCGGATCCTCGCCACGCACGACGAGGACCTGCTGCACAAGATGCGCGACTTCCAGCACGACCTCAACGACCAGGCCACCGAGAAGGGCAAGCGGCTGCGCGCCAAGGTCGAGGGGTCGAGCGGCTTCGGCTTCGGGAAGTAAGACGTAATGACCTCAACTGACGAAGCACGGTCCCTGCTCCGCGAGTTCCCCGTCGTCGACGGCCACAACGACCTGCCCTGGGCGCTGCGCGAACAGGTCCGCTACGACCTCGCCGCCCGCGACATCGCCGTACCGCAGAACGAGCACCTGCACACCGACATCCCCCGCCTGCGCGAGGGCGGCGTCGGCGCGCAGTACTGGTCGGTGTACGTGCGCTCGGACCTGCCCGGCGCGGTCCCGGCCACCCTCGAACAGATCGACTGCGTACGGCAGTTGATCGCCCGGCACCCCGCCGACCTGCGGGCCGCGCTGACCGCCGCCGACATGGAGGCGGCGCGCGCGGAGGGCCGTATCGCCTCCCTGATGGGCGCGGAGGGCGGGCACTCGATCGACAACTCGCTGGGCACCCTGCGCGGTCTGTACGAGCTGGGCGTGCGCTACATGACGCTCACCCACAACGACAACAACGACTGGGCGGACTCGGCGACCGACGAGCCGAAGGTCGGCGGTCTGTCGGCGTTCGGCCGCGAGGTCGTCCGGGAGATGAACCGCCTCGGCATGCTGGTCGACCTCTCCCACGTGGCGGCCACGACGATGCGGGCCGCGCTGGACACCACGTCGGCGCCGGTGATCTTCTCGCACTCCTCCGCGCGCGCCGTGTGCGACCACCCGCGCAACATCCCGGACGACGTGCTGGAGCGGCTGCCCGCCAACGGCGGCATGGCGATGGTGACGTTCGTGCCGAAGTTCGTGCTCCAGGCGGCCGTCGACTGGACCCTGGCCGCCGACGAGAACATGCGCGCGCACGGCTTCCACCACCTTGCCTCGACGGCGGAGGCGATGAAGATCCACCGCGCCTTCGAGGAGCGCAACCCGCGCCCGATCGCCACGGTGTCCACGGTGGCGGACCACCTGGACCACATGCGCGAGGTGGCCGGCATCGACCACCTGGGCATCGGCGGCGACTACGACGGCACCGCCTTCACCCCGGACGGCCTGAGCGATGTCTCCGGCTACCCGAACCTGCTCGCCGAGCTGCTGGAGCGCGGCTGGTCCAAGGCCGACCTGGCCAAGCTGACCTGGCAGAACGCCGTGCGGGTGCTGGGCGCCGCGGAGGACGTGGCCCGCGGTCTTCAGGCGACGCGCGCCCCGTCCAACGCCACGATCGAGTCGCTCGACGGCGACGTCTGAGCGTCGGGCGCGTCGAGGGCGGGGTAGTCGTTGTAGCCGGCGGCCCCGCCCACGTACATGAAGTACCGGTCCCGGACCGGGTTGAGGGGTGCGCCGCGGCGCAGTCGCTCGACCAGGTCCGGGTTGGCGAGGAACGGCCGGCCGAGCGCGACCAGGTCGGCCCCGGCGGCCAGCATCTCCCGGGAGGCGCGGGCGACGGCCTCGCCGGACAGGTCGGTCAGGTCCGGGTTGCCGATCAAGGCGCCGGGCCAGGCGGCGCGGATCCGCCGGTACCAGCCGGCCGCCGGGTCGGAGCGCACCAGGTGCAGATAGGCGAGGTCAAGGCCCGTCAGCCGGGCGAGGAGCGTGGCGTAGAGGCCGTCGGTGTCCTCCTCGCGCACGCCGTTGACGGTGGAGGCGGGGGAGATCCGGATGCCCACCCGGTCGGCGCCGACCGCGTCGGCCACCG
This sequence comes from Streptomyces sp. NPDC055966, assembly GCF_042269865.1. NCBI lineage: Bacteria > Bacillati > Actinomycetota > Actinomycetes > Kitasatosporales > Streptomycetaceae > Streptomyces > Streptomyces sp. NPDC055966. The sequence continues at coordinate 52,707 of NZ_JBHJYK010000003.1, read as the reverse complement.
CCTCGGTCACCTCCACCGCGAACCGCACCCGCCGCCCGGCCGGGCCGCCGTAGGCGTCGTCGCGCCGGTTGGTGTTGTCCGCGAGGAACTGGTGCAGCAGCATCCCGTTGGCCGCGTGCACCTCGACCCCCTCGAAGCCCGCGTCGACCGCCCGTCGCGCGGCGGCGGCGAAGTCGGCGATCGTCGTACGGATGTCGTCGGCGGTCATCTCCCTCGGCACGGCGCCCGGTCGGTGTCCTCCGGCAGTGAAGATCGTCTCCGGCAGGGGCACCGCGGACGGGGCGACCGGGGTCAGCCCGGTGGTCGCCGGGTGGCTGACGCGGCCGCCGTGCTGGAGCTGGAGGAACATCCGTCCGCCGGCCGCGCGGACCGCGTCGGTGACCTTCCGCCAGCCCTCCTGGTGCCGGTCGGTGTGGATCGCGGTGATGTCCGGGTACGTCTGCCCGACCGCGTTCGGCGTCGAGCCCTCGGCGACGATCAGCCCGGCGGAGGCACGCTGGGCGTAGTGCGTGACCATGAGGTCGGAGGGGGTGCCGTCGGCCTCGGCGCGATTGCGGGTGAGCGGGGCCATCACGAGGTGGTGGGGGAGTTCGAGCCGGCCGAGCCGGGCGGGGGCGAGGAAGTCTGTGGTGTCCGTTGTCCGCGTCATGCCGGCACGGTAGAACTTGACACCGATGTGAGATTCAAGCCCTCGGCCGGCGGAGGCGGACATGCGGATCGGCGAACTGGCCCGGCGCACCGGGGTGAGCGAGCGGTCACTGCGCTACTACGAGACCCAGGGTCTGCTCGCCGCCGAGCGCACCCCCGGCGGCCACCGCGACTACCCCGAGCCGGCCGTCGACCGGGTCATCAGGATCCAGGAACTGTACGCGGCCGGGCTGCACAGCGAGAAGATCCGGCAGCTGCTGCCCTGCATGCGCGACCAGGACGGCGGCCCCTCCGCCATCGCCACCCCTCGCCTGGTCGAGGACCTCACCGCCGAGCGCGACCGCATCGACCGGATGATCGCCGACCTCGTACGCTCCCGCGACACCCTGGACGAGGTCATCCGCACGGCCCGCGACAGCTGACCGGCGTACCCCCGAACGCCCCACTCACCAGGAAGCTCCCGCTCCCTCCGTGCGACCGTGACGAGTACGCCTTCACCACGAGGTAGCTCAACCACGACGTAGCTCACGACGACGTACGGAGCCGCCATGGCCGACCTCCAGCACGGCATACCCACGACCACCGAGGCCGGCGCGGGAGAGGGCCTGCCGGACGACCCCTTCGCGCAGGACGACCCCGGCGCGCTCCTGGTGCGGGCCCACGCGCTGCTCGCCGAGCACCCCGTCGCCGACGGCTACAGCGGACTGCCCTGGGCCCTGCGCCATCTGCCCTGGTACGACCTGGAGCTGGGCGAGGCGGCCGTCGACACCGATGTGCCCCGGATGCGCGAGGGCCACGTGGGCGTGGTGTTCTGGTCGCTGCACCTGCCCGAGGGCCCCGGCGGCGACCGGGCGACGGCGGCGACCCTGGAGCAGCTGGACCAGGTGCGCACGGTGATCGAGGCGCATCCGGAGGGCCTGCGCCTGGTGGGCACCGCAGGGCAGGTCATCGACGCCCGCAACTGCGGCCGGGTCGCCGTGGTGCCGGGCCCCGCGTACGCCGCCGCGCTCGACGACTCCCTCGGCATCCTGCGGGTCCTGCGCACCCTCGGCCTGCGCGTCCTCACCCTGACCGGTACGGCCTGGGCGGGGGAGCGGGGGCTGAGCCGGTTCGGCGAGGAGGTGGTCCGCGAGATGAACCGCATCGGCGTGCTGGCGGACGTCTCCGGCGCCTGTGCCGCCACCGTCGAACGCACCCTCGCCCTGTCCAAGACCCCGGTGCTGTGCACCCGCTCCGCCGCCCGCGAGCTGCGCCCGCACCCGGCCAACCTGACCGACGAGCTGCTCACGGCGCTGGGCGCGGCGAAGGGGGTGTGCATGGTGCCGCTGACCGCCGAGCAGACCGGGCCGACGGTCAGGGACGTCGCCGACCATCTCGACCACGTCCGCGACGTGGCCGGCCCGCAGTGCGTCGGCCTGTCCGGCACCTACGACTCCGGCGCCGTCCACCCCCGGGACCTCGCCGACGCCTCGCGCTACCCCCACCTGATCGCCGAGCTCCTGCGCCGCGGCTGGACCGAGGCCGAGCTGTCCCTGCTGACCTGGGGCAACGTCCAACGGGTGCTCCGCAGCGCGGACTTCATGGTCCGGGCGGCACAGCGGCGCGCGTGAAGCGCGGCGATTCACAGGCAGTTCACCGGCCGGGTATGTGTCCGGTGGTGCAGAATGCGGGAGGACGCCGGTTCGGCCGACTGAGCCTCGGCCGAACCGGCGTCGTCCCGGACGGCTACGCCGTGGGGCGGCCCATCGCCCGGTACGTCCAGCCCGCCCGGCGCCACAGCTGCGGGTCGAGGGCGTTGCGCCCGTCCAGGATGAGGCGGGCCGCCGCGACCTCGCCGAGCGCCGCCGGGTCCAGCTCGCGGAACGCGCGCCACTCGGTCAGGTGCAGCACGGCGTCGGCGCCGCGCACGGCCTCCAGCGCCGAGTCGGCGTAGCCGAGCGTCGGGAAGAGCTTGCGGGCGTTGTCCATGCCCTTCGGGTCGTACACGGTGACCTGGCCGCCCTGGAGGTGGATCTGACCGGCCACGTTCAGCGCGGGCGAGTCACGGACGTCGTCCGAGTCGGGCTTGAAGGTGGCGCCCAGCACCGCGATCCGCCTGCCGAGGAAGGACCCGCCGCCGAGCGCCTCGCGGGTCATCTCGACCATCTGACCGCGCCGGCGCATGTTGATGGAGTCGATCTCCCGCAGAAAGGTCAGCGCCTGGTCGGCGCCCAGCTCGCCGGCCCGCGCCATGAACGCCCGGATGTCCTTCGGCAGACACCCGCCGCCGAAGCCGATGCCCGCGCGCAGGAACTTGGCTCCGATCCGCTCGTCGTACCCGATGGCCTCCGCGAGCTTCACCACGTCACCGCCGGCGGCCTCGCACACCTCCGCCATCGCGTTGATGAAGGAGATCTTGGTGGCGAGGAAGGAGTTCGCGGCCGTCTTCACCAGCTCGGCGGTCGGGAAGTCGGTCACGACGAACGGCGTGCCCTCGCCGACCGGGACGGCGTACACCTCGCGCAGCAGCTTCTCGGCGCGCTCCCCGCGCACGCCCACCACGATCCGGTCCGGGTGCAGGGTGTCCTGCACGGCGAAGCCCTCGCGCAGGAACTCCGGGTTCCAGGCCAGCTCCGCCTCCGCGCCCACCGGGGCGTTCGCGGCCAGGTACGCCGCCAGCCGCTCGGCCGAGCCGACGGGCACGGTCGACTTGCCGACGACCAGGGCCGGGCGGTGCAGATGCGGGGCGAGCGAGGCGATGGCGGAATCGACGTACGACATGTCGCAGGCGTACTCGCCATGCTTCTGCGGGGTGTTCACGCACACGAAGTGGACATCGCCGAAGGCGCCGATCTCGGCCCAGTCTGTGGTGAACCGCAGCCGCCCGCTCGACCCCTCGATCCCGGCGACGTGCTTGCGCAGCAGCTCGTCCAGCCCCGGCTCGTACATCGGCGTCTCGCCGCGCTCCAGCAGGGCGATCTTCTCGGGGACGACATCGAGCCCGAGCACCTCGAAGCCGAGTTCGGCCATGGCGGCGGCGTGCGTGGCGCCGAGGTAGCCGGTGCCGATCACAGTGATCTTCAGGCTCATGGGGGTGCGCTCCAGCTCGGACTCGGGTACGTCGGGGATGCGGCCCCGAGCATAGTCGGGCACCTCACCGGGCAATTTCCCCGCTGTCGTGTAGCTCACGTAGGCGCGGCGCGGGCAGGCCTCTAAAATTTGAGTTACTTAACGGTAATTAGCGTCAGTATCACTGCGTCTTTGGAGCGTGAGAGACCGTGGCCGGATCGGCTGACTTCGACCTGTACCGCCCGTCCGAGGAGCACGACATGCTCCGCGACGCCGTCCGTTCCCTGGTCGAGGCGAAGATCGCGCCGTACGCCGCGGCGGTGGACGAGGAGGCCCGCTTCCCGCAGGAGGCCCACGACGCCCTCGTGGCGGGCGACCTGCACGCCGTGCACGTACCCGAGGAGTACGGCGGCGCCGGCGCCGACGCGCTCGCGACCGTCATCGTGATCGAGGAGGTCGCCCGCGCCTGCGTCTCCTCCTCCCTGATCCCCGCCGTGAACAAGCTCGGCTCGCTCCCGGTGATCCTCTCCGGCTCGGAGGACCTGAAGAAGAAGTACCTGTCCCCCCTGGCCAAGGGCGACGCGATGTTCTCGTACTGCCTCTCCGAGCCGGAGGCGGGCTCGGACGCCGGCGGCATGACGACCAAGGCGGTCCGCGACGGCGACCACTACGTCCTCAACGGCGTGAAGCGCTGGATCACCAACGCGGGCGTCTCCGACTACTACACGGTCATGGCCGTGACCGACCCGGCCAAGCGCACCAAGGGCATCTCCGCCTTCGTCGTCGAGAAGTCGGACGAGGGCGTCTCCTTCGGCGCCCCGGAGAAGAAGCTCGGCATCAAGGGCTCCCCGACCCGCGAGGTCTACTTCGACAACGTCCGCATCCCCGCCGACCGCATGATCGGCGCCGAGGGCACCGGCTTCGCGACCGCCATGAAGACCCTGGACCACACCCGCATCACCATCGCCGCCCAGGCGCTCGGTGTCGCCCAGGGCGCCTTCGACTACGCCAAGGGCTACGTCCAGGAGCGCAAGCAGTTCGGCAAGCCGATCGCCGACTTCCAGGGCATCCAGTTCATGCTCGCGGACATGTCGATGAAGATCTCGGCCGCCCGCGCCCTCACCTACCAGGCCGCCGCCGCCTCCGAGCGCGGCGACGCCGACCTCACCTACCTGGGCGCCGCCGCCAAGTGCTTCGCCTCGGACGTGGCCATGGAGGTCACCACGGACGCCGTCCAGCTGCTCGGCGGCTACGGCTACACCCGTGACTACCCGGTGGAGCGGATGATGCGAGACGCCAAGATCACGCAGATTTATGAGGGCACGAACCAAGTGCAGCGGATCGTCATGGCGAGGAACCTTCCCTAGCGGGGTTTTTGCGGGTCAGAAGCTGTTTTGAAGGTCCGGAAGGACACCCTCGGCTTTCTGCCCGTTGCGGCCCGATCAGTGCCGTTCCTGGGCGTCATGCTGGGGGAATCCTGGGCAGATGCCGGGCTGCAAACAGCCACTGACCTGCACAAACAACACAGCCCCCGGCGCGACGCCGGGGGCTGTTGTCGTACGCGTATCAGGCGACCTCTGATGCCTCCGTCGGGTCGTCGGCGTCGGGCGTCAACATCGTTGCGATGGCGGCCCGACCGCGCTGCTCGGCCCCTTCGAAGATGTAGTGGTAGTGCTCCCTCAGCACGTCCGTACTGCTGTGGCCCATCCAGTCGGCCACATCGTTCTCCGGGACTCCGGCGTACAGCAGCCGCGACCCGTAGTAGTGCCGGAGCGAGTGCGCCTTGCAGTACTGCACCTGTCCCTTGCCCAGAGCCTCCATCCAGATCTTCGGGTAGAAGTACGACGCGTAGAGGTAGCCGGTCCGCGTCACGTTGGGGAAGAGAAGCCGCTCCGGCCCCCATACGCCGTGGTTCTTGATGTGCCGCCGCAGCTCGAAGGCGACGTTCGGCGGGAGGGGGACGGAACGCCCTGGCTCGCCTTCTTCACGAGCCTTGATGTGCCGACGCTGGATCGCGCTGTTCTTCCCCGACTCGGTGTCTCCGTCCTCAGCGATCTGGAAGTCGACGCGAAGCGTCTCGGCCTTGAAGTCGATCTGATCGCGGGACACCGCCATGGCCTCACCCAGCCGCAGGCCGCACCCGGCCATGAGCCACAGCATCGCGCGGTATCGCGGAGGAGCGGCATCCAGCATCGCCAGAACTTCCCGCGTCGTGAGCCGCCTTGCGGTGCTCTTCTGCTCCCGGATCTCCTTGGCGCGGCTGCCCGCGCCCTTGACCTTCTTGCACGGGTTCCGGCCGACGATCTCGTTGACGACAGCCCAGTCCATCATCCCGGAGAAGAACGAGAACCGCTGACGCCGTGTGCGGGCGGACAGCTTCCGGTCCTGCTCCATCCACAAGAGCCACTGCACAACATCAGCGACCTTCAGGGACACGATGGAACGGGCCTTGAAGAACGGCTCAATGGTCGTGTTGAGGATCGACCGGTACTGCTTCTTGGTGCTGTTCTCCAGCTTCCTTTGATTCGTCCACTGCTCCCACACGGCCGTCACGGGCTGCTTGCCCAAGCGGTCGTCCAGGTAGGTCCCGGCGTCGAGTTCCTGCTCCTTGCGCTTGCGCTGGTCATCAGCCCGCTTCTTGGTCTCGAACGTCTTCTGTCGTTGCTTGCCGTCCGGGTCGTACCAGAACGTCGTCCACTTCTTCGGGTCGTCCTTTGACCGCGCGACCCATGCCCTTGCCACTGAAGCGGCCCCCTCCTGCTGCTGCCGACATACGGGCCCGCCCCGTCGTCGCGCCGGTCACTCCCCGGCGTTTCAAGTTTGCCCATGGGTCACCCTGGGTTGTCAACACAGGGTGGAACCCCCTGGGTGTGCTAACTTGAGCGATATGGAAGCGGATGACGGCGGGTTCGAGATCACTCAGCAGCAAGGCGCCTGGGTGGTCCGCATGTGGTGGCCAGTGGGGCCGGTCAACGGGGGGCCAAAGCGGATCACCATCGAGCCGGCCGACGATGCCCCTGCTCGTGAGGTGGCGCGGGGCATCTCGACCACTGTCCTGCGCAGGCTCGATGTAGCCGCAGCCCTGGAGTTGGCCAAGCAGGCTCCCGAAGCCCAGCGGACGTTGGAGGAGGTGGCAGGGAGGCTGAATGGGATGGGAGAGGCGGCGGGGCTCGCCCTGGAGGGCGAAGGCGTCTCAGAGCGGTACTTGGCCTTGCTTGTTGCCACGTACACCGCCATGGCGGATTTTGGGGCTCCTGCGCCCATTCCGTGGCTGGCACGGCTCATCGGCCGGCGACCTGAGACGGTGAAGGATCACCTGAAGCGGGCCAGAAGGGACGGCTTCCTGACCACAGTTGCCGGTAAGGCGGGTGGAGAGCTGACGGACAAGGCCAAAGCAGTACTTGAGGAAATGGCTGAAGCAGGTAGCCAAGGCGGCTGAACTACCTAGCACTTCATACGCATGAGCCCCCGAGGGTCTTCGGGGGCTTTCTTGTTTCTTGGAGGACGGATGGCGCTAGCCAAGCTGATGACCGTTGATGACGTAGCCGACTATCTGAACAAGCCCCGTTCCTGGGTGTAGGGGAACTGGAAGGCCGAACAGATCCCGTTCCGGAAGGTAGGGCAGTCGCTTCGATGCCGCCCTGCCGACCTGGATCGCTGGCTGGACGGCCAGGGGGCCGAGTGAGCTACCACTTTGCCAAGGTCTACCGGCCTGAACACTCCAATCCTGCAATCCGCAGCGCCGTACTTCATCTCGAACTTCGCATGTGGCTGCTGGCTTTGGACCGCATGCAGCGGGGAGGGCATTCACCGTTGGGATCCGGCGAATTGCAGCTCATCCTGACCAAGGAGAACGGAGAGCCGTACACCAAGGGTCGCTACTCGCAGGCGCTTGGATCCCTCAAGGCTGCTGGACTTCTGGCCCCGTCCGCCAGTTACCGATGCCTGCTCATCCCGTCTACCGTCGCGTCGATGGACGCCCCGTCAAGGAAGAAGCGAGAGGAGTGCGCCACGCACGGGCACAAAATCCCGTGGAACGGCAGGCACGGCGACTGGATGTTCAGCACGCCGGAAGCTGCTCAGCGTTGGGAAGCGGAGTGCGACAACATCGCCCGTCGCGGATCCCCGTTCCCCTCGAACGAGTGGGCACAGAGCGTCCGACTCAGGTCCGAGGAGTTTAACGAAACGGCACCCTCGGCCGCTTGATACCAAGGGCGAGTCCTACGCCCCTTCTTAAATACAGTTGACATGGCGACCTGGTGCAGTGCGGCGCTACTTACCTCGCAGCGCGGCGTACTTATTCGTCTCAGCGTCGATGTTCTTAGCGATGCGCTCCAGCTCCCAGCTGAATGGGCTTCTCCAATTATCAACGCCATGCTGAATTTTTACTCCGCAGCCGGAAAGCCGTTCCAGGCTGGCTCGAAGTTCACCGATAAGCTCCTGATGTCTAACCGGTTCAATAACCCAAGTCTTCACTGTCTCATTGGCGATCGGCAGCGCCTTTGTCAATTCTAGATGCGCTCGCCTAACCCGCTTACGCTCCTCTTCGACAGCCTTCAGTTCAGCGGCACGATCCTCGTCCATCTTGACGTGCCGGAGTTGCTGCCTCTTCTCCCGGTCACCCTTCATGATCTCGACGCGGTGCCGCAGATCGTCAACCCAGATCATGGTTGCCTCAAGCGAGGCTTTCCGCCAAGCCGTGATCATTCCGGCAGCGAAGCCGAAGACCAGCGTGCTAATGAGTCCGGCCCAGTCGACCACGTGTCCCCCTATTGCGCAGTCAGAGTGTCCAGGAATCTTACTCCCGGGCACTGACAGTGCGCGTCTCTCTTGACGAGCAACCTGGGCCTACCCCTGCCAGCCACGGGGGACATCTTGCCGGGGCTCGGAGGCGTCAGCCGTATAGCCGTCAAAGTGCACCTAGACCGGCTTCGGCGCGTACATCAGATTGTTCCTCCTCCCACACCACCAGGGCGAAGGACGTGCAGAGGCGCCGGAAGCCACCATGTCCGGTCCGGCCGGTATGGCTTATGCACCCGACATCGACGGAGGCCCCATCCGTTGAAGGGGTGGCCTGCCGGTCGCACTCATACGTCAGACACTCGGCCTCGAAGGTCACGTCAGTATTCGAGTGCCGGGTTGGTGATCTTGTGTTCGATCCAGCAAAGGATGGAACGGGGCATCACGGGCAAGTGAAGTCCAGCGAGGGACCGAAGCACCGGCAAGCCAAGCCGGTACAGGGCAGGTGCAGCAGAGTTACTAGCAAGTGGAACAGGCTTAATAATTCCCAGAGTTGGGGCGAACCGAAGAACAGGTGAGATGATTCCGGAGGGGTCCCTGATCTTCAGGGACCCTCTTCTCGTTCACTGATCAACCACATATGATCACCGATCACACGAACCATGTGGGGGGTCCATCTACATGCCAACGACACAGGGCAACCGCCCGCTGAGAAACATCGTTGACCGCTACGGCTGGCCGAAGGTGCTTCTCGTCGCCTGCATCATCGGCGCCTCGGGTGGCTGGATCAGCTCTCACATCGGCCACAACGACGGGCCGCCGGCCTGTGCGAAGCGGTGGGCTGGCGTGTGTCCGGCGTAAGTAACGCGGACGCGAACAAGATGGTCGAGTGTGACGACCCAACGGGATTACGTGATCCATGGTCTCTGAAGCTCCGCCGCAGTACACACAGCAACCTCTGACGGGGGAGCAGACGACTCGTCGAACCTCGTGCCAGCCTGCCACGATTGCGACCAACGTAAGGGCGACAAGACGCCGGCCGAGTTGATGATTGGATGGGATCTGCGCTCCCGGTGGAGCGGGAAGGGAACAGCCCAAAAGTCAGACTTCGGCGGCAAGAGTCTTCGGGACATGTACCTGTCTATACATGAAGAAGTGTTGACGCTGTTCGATGATCTCGACACGGTTGCGGCCGAGATAGCAGACCCGAAACGCCGGGCGTGGTTCATCTGGGCAACTCCCTTCAAGTACCCCAGTGACATGGGTATCGGGTACTACCGCGCGCGCTTCGCCGAGGAGGTTCAAAAAGCCAAGGCGGAGGGGTGGCCGGACAACCGTCCCGAATCGGTCAAGAAGAGGAGTGCCTAAACAAAGAAAAGCCCAGCTCGAAGGCCGGGGCTCTCTCGTTGCTTGGACTACGCGACTGGGCAGGCCAGTTCAGGGTGCGAACGATTCGGGGAGCACGTCACCACTGCCAGGGACAGATACGAGGGACGTTCGAGGTAGAAGCCGTACGACACATCAGCACCTGAGTGCAGTTGTTCGGCAGCAGCGTTCACCCGTCGGGCCAGGCGCGTGGTGTCTCGGTCCCTCTCCGATGCGAAACGGGGGGTGTACTCGGGCAGACGCTCACCGAGCCAGGCCGCAGCTTCCTTCGCCTCATCCCACGTGCCCCGAACCAGTGAATGGGGCTTGACGAGCCAGTACGCCGTTTCCAGCGGCGGGAGATCCGACGTGGGGAACTCTGCGGCCACCTCGCGGTAACGAAGGATCAGTTCTGGCCTGCTTCCGGCCGGGGGCGGCTCAGGATGTGGAGGTCGCCGCAGGGCCTCATTGTCGAAACGCTCTTTCGGGCCGGTCCATAGATAGCCGTGGTGGTGCACCAGTCGTTCCGTTCCGAGGAGTGCCAGCCGGGCCGAACCCAGGGACGGGGGATGGACCCGGCCCGGCTGGCTAGAGGGGGAGGATCAGACGTTCAGGCCGAAGCGGGCCGGGTCGATACCGGCCGCGTCCAGCTCCTCCGTAGTGAAGCGCAGCGGCTCTGCGTTCGGCCGCTTGCTGTCACTGAGGGCCCAGGCGTCCTCGCCGATGCGGGCCAGGGTCACGCACCCCTCGGTGCAGGGGCCACCGCACGCCTGGACGAACGAGGCCCCACTGATGTCGAGCGCGTACAGGTCGGTTCCGTTCTGCATCACTGCACCTTCCTGCTCAACTAATCGCGGCCATGACTGACCGCCGCCGCCCGTAGCGGGCGGGAGTCCAGGTCCGCCACAACTGCGGCAGGGGCTCTACTCGGCGCGAACGACCATGGCGAACGAGGTCCTGATACGTCGGAAACCGGCGTGACCAGAGCGGCCCGTGTGGCTTATGCACTCCACATCGAGGGATGCCGACTCGGTGGAAGGTGTCGCCTTCCACTTGCAGTGCAGGCACTCAGCCTCAAAGGTCACGTCCGTATCCGGGTGCTCGGTGATCCTGTGCATCACGTACCGCATCACCGTTCTGATGGTCACAGCCGGCCCCTACGGCTCTGCGCGTTGGCTTCGGCAACTCTGCTGCTCAGTCCCTCTGTCGACCCATTCGGCGGGGTCTTGTAGTCAGGACACTTCGGGATCCCACACTCGCACCGGGGCCAGCGCAAGGCCGAACTGGGCGCCATGTCGGCGCCTTCGGGGCCAGGATCGCTCTTGTGCACCATGAGCACGCCGCCTACGCCGAATGCATCGGAGAGACGGGATAGGAACTGTCGGGCCTCACTGCTGCCCAGATGATCAGCCGGTTCGGTGCCCCGCGCCCTGCTTTCGCCCATCACGCCGCGCCCTCCCGATCGTTTCCGCGTCGATGTGCCGACCGTAGGAAGTGGCGACTGTCGGGCTCCACAAACTTGCACGAGCTTGCACGCCAATTCTTGTGGCTGGTAGCCATATTGACGCTGTCTCCACAGGTCAACGAAGCTGATGCAAGCCCGAGCAAGCACCTAGACCAGGGAGCCAGCCATGGCCGTAGAGTTCATTGGAATCGACCCCGACACGGACCGGGACCACTGCCCCACCGTGTGGGCAGACGCCAAAGCTCAGGAGGTCTTGTTGCAGGGGTGGAAGCCGAGCACTGAGACTCAGGCGGACTGCGAGGCAAGCAGCCCCGCGAACGGTCCGGTGCCCGAGAGCGAAGCCATCGTGAGGATTCCGGCCCGGATGATCCCGATGATCAGGGAGGCGTGTGATGCTGTCGAGCGTGCCCAGCTTCGCTGAGCTGCTTGGCCAGTGCGAGCGGTCCGCTGTCCACCTGGAGCTGCGTGACGCCTACGCGCCAACGGATCGGTTCGAGGCCTGGAAGAGGGGCGAGCGGATCAACTGGGAGGACCGTGAATCCTGGTGGCACCCCTACGACCAATTGATCACGGACACCGTGGCCCGGGGCGTGGCGATTCGCCGAGCCCGGGTGGTCTCCGAGCCGGTATCGGATTACATCCGGTGGGAGCACTACGTCACCCGCGCCAACGTCACGGCCGGTGAGGAAGTGCGGTGGTTGCCACGGCGACGGGCCACGAGTATCCCTCTGCCAGGGAATGACTTCTGGTTGTTCGATGGTGCGCTGCTACGGGTGCACCACTTCTCAGGTGACGGTGCGGTGGTGGAGGACGAGGTAACGACGGACCCAGAAGCCGTGAAGCTGTGCTCCGCCGCGTTCGAAGCAGTCTGGGAGCGAGCGATCCCGCACCACCTGTACAAGATCTGACGAAAGCCAGCTCCGTGCCCACACACCCGTCCTCACGCGTTCAGCAGGTCCGCGAAGAGCTGGCCGGCCGTCTGCGTGAGATCCGGAAGGATGCGGGGATCAGCGGGCGGGAGCTGGCCGTCAGGTGCGGTTGGTCAGAGTCGAAGTCATCCAGGATCGAGAACGCGAAGACGCCTCCCTCCGATAGGGACATTAGAGCGTGGTGCCGAGCCTGCGCCGCTGATGATCAGGTCCCCGACTTGATCGCGGCTAACAGACAGTCCGCCGATGCTCACGTGCAGTGGAGACGACTCCAGCGGAGCGGCCTACGTCGCCTGCAAGAGTCCACAGGTGATCTGTACCAACAAACCAAGCTATTCCGGATCTACGTCTCCGACGTGATTCCCGGATTCCTCCAGACGCCCGGATACGCCACTGCCCTGCTGTCATCCATTGCAGACTTCCGAGGAACCCCGGATGACGTGAGTGACGCTGTGACGGCCCGCATGAGGCGTAACGGGGTGCTGAGCAACGGCACACGCCGGTTCTCGTTTGTACTGGAGGAGTCCGTGTTGCGGTACCGGCTGTGCAGCGCAGAGACGATGGCAGCGCAGCTTGGTCATCTGCTCGGGGTCATGGATCTCCAGAACGTTGCCGTGGGGATCGTCCCGTTCTCGGCGCAGCGGACTATGTGGCCGATGCCAACCTTCACGATCTTCGACGGCACCAGGGTGCACGCGGACACGCTGGATGCTGCTGCCACCCTCACGCAGCCCAGCCAGGTCGAGTTGTACGCCCGAGCCTTTGACCGGCTCTCGCAGGTGGCCGCGAGGGGAGCAGCGGCACGTTCCCTGATAGCGGATGCGGTGGCCTCCCTCACGTGACAAGCGATGTCGGTGCACCCCTCGGTAGTGATCATGGGGAAATGCTGGGGGAGTACCTCCTGAAGGGTATGTTCGTGCAGGTCAACGCCATGTGACCTGTAAGGCAAAGGGATCTACGAGGGCACGAACCAGGTCCAGCGGATCGTGATGGCCCGCAACCTGCCGTAACGGCACGGCGGTTCACAGCTCGGTGAAAGGCGCCCTCTGGGGCGCCTTTTCGCTGCCCGGGGGCACCTGCCGACCGGTCGGTCACATGCGGGACCCCGGCGCCTGACATAGGACGGAAGCACGCGGGGACCCGTCCAGGGGTCCCACTTCCCCCAGGAGGAGCCATGACCCAGTCCGGAATGACGATGAAGCCCATGACGCAGCAGATGCAGGAGTGCGTCGACGCCTGCATGACCGCGCACCGTATGTGCGAGGAGACCATGAGCTCCTGCATGCACATGGGCGGGCAGGTGCAGATGAAGATCATGCGTGCGCTCATGGACTGCTCCGAGACGACCCGCATGTGCGCCGACATGATGATGCGCCGCTCGCCCATGGCGGGCGAGATGTGCGCGATGTGCGCCAAGGCGTGCGACATGTGTGTCGAGGCGTGTATGACGATGCCGGACGACCCGCAGATGATGCGCTGCGCGGAGGCGTGTCGCCGCGCGGCGCAGATGTGCCGGACGATGGCGGGCGCCGCTATGTGAGAGTGCGGCCGACCACGGCGGAGGGCGCCCACGGGGGCGCCCTCGGCTGCGTGCACGGGCCGGTCTAGTTGCCGGAGACGGTGACCTTCTGGTCGTTGTTCAGCTCGTCCACCAGCGTCTTCACCTTGGTCTTGTCCCAGACGAGGTTGCCGCCGACCGAGCCGGAGATCGGCATGTTCAGGGACGTGCCGGCACCGCCCTGGACCCCCTTCATCGCCCAGAACATCGAGGCCAGGTCCCACAGGCCCATGTCCTTGTCGACGATCAGCGAGTCCAGGCCCGCGCCCATCACCGGGTAGAACGTGAAGGGGTTCAGGATCGTCGAGGGCGTCGCCACCTGGTGGGCCAGTGCCGACAGGAACTTCTGCTGGTTCTTGGTGCGCTGGAGGTCGCTCGCGGCGAAGGCGTGCCGGGTGCGGACGAAGGCGAGGGCCTGTGCGCCGTTCAGCGTCTGCTGGCCCGCCTTGAAGTTCGCGCCGGACCATTTGTCCGAGAAGCCCTTGTCGATGTTGATATCGACACCGCCGACCGCGTCCACGATGTTCGCGAAGCCCTGGAAGCCGATCTCCACGTAGTGGTCGATGTGCAGACCCGTGTTCGCCTCGATCGTGCGGACCAGCAGCGTCGGCCCGTCCTCGGCGTAGGTCGCGTTGAGCTTCTCCTGCCGGCCCTGCGCCGGGTAGACCTTCCCGGACGTGGAGCCCTTGTACGACGGGACGGTCACGTTCGAGTCGCGCGGCAGCGAGACCAGCGTGTCGCCGTTGTCGCCGACGTGCAGGATCATCATCGAGTCCGTGCGCTTGCCCTCGGCGGAGCCGGTGTGCAGCTTCTGCTCGTCCGCCTTGGACATGCCCTCGCGGCTGTCCGAGCCGACGATCAGGTAGTTCGTGCCGGAGCCCGACGCGGGCCGGTCGATCACCTGGGACAGGTCGACCTCGCGGCGCAGCTTGGAGTCGGCCCAGAAGTAGGTCGCGACCGACGTGACGACCAGCACGGTCGCCAGCGTGAGCACGGTCCACTTGATCCGCCGCCGCCAGTTCGGCGCGGGACGCGCCCCCCGGACCGGCGCACCGCCCGGCCCCTCCGGCCCGCCCCCGCCGGGACCGCCGTAGACCTGGCCCGTGTTGTAGCCGCTGTCGTACTCGCCGTAACCGTCGTCGTACGACGGCTGCTGCGGCACGCCCGCCGCCCCGTACGGCGGGGCGGCCGGGCCGCGGTTGCCGTACGCCGAGCGCTGCCCGGGCGGTGTCGCCGGGCCGCGCCGCACCTGGCGCATCACCTGGGCGCCCTCCGGCTGTGCGTCGGAGCTGCCGCGCCCGTAGCGCGGGCCGCGGTTGTCGTCGGACCATCCCTCGGGCCAGTCATTCATGGGCCCAGTGTGCAGGGCGCGGACATGGGCCGTACAAGAGCTGTCGGAAAATAGGAGCGGCGCTGTTGCGAAGCCGACACAAATTCCGTGAAAGTCGCATCGGCATAAGGTGGAGGGCATGACAGACCAGGCCACGGACGTGGAACGGGACATGGAACCGGACATACCAGGCAAGCCGACGTCCGCCTCACGCACCACTCTCAGCCACATCATGACCCACAACGACACCAACCTTCTGGGCACGGTGCACGGCGGCGTGATCATGAAGCTGGTCGACGACGCGGCGGGCGCGGTGGCGGGCCGGCACTCCGGCGGTCCCGCCGTCACCGCGTCCATGGACGAGATGGCCTTCCTGGAGCCGGTCCGCGTCGGCGACCTGGTCCATGTGAAGGCCCAGGTCAACTGGACCGGCCGGACCTCCATGGAGGTCGGCGTCCGGGTCCTGGCCGAGCGCTGGAACGAGTCGGCCCCGGCGACGCAGGTCGGCTCGGCCTATCTGGTCTTCGCCGCCGTCGACGCCGACGGCAAGCCGCGCCGGGTGCCCGCGGTGGTTCCGGAGACCGACCGCGACCGGCGCCGCTACCAGGAGGCCCAGATCCGCCGCACGCACCGCCTGGCCCGCCGCCGGGCGATCCGGGAGCTGCGGGAGCGGCGCCTTGCCGAGGGGTTCGAGGACTGACCGGGTCCTAGGACCCCGCGCACACCACGTCGCTGCCGCGCACCGCGCGCGGGGCCGGCTGCCCCGGGTCCTCGAAGCGCACCTTGTGCACGTCCTTGAAGTCCGCCGCGACCGTCAGCCTCAGCAGCTGCCCCTGCCCCGGTACGGCCCGCAGCTCGGCGCCCGGCAGGGCCGCGGCGAGGGCGCGGGCGGAGCGGTCCCAGCGGGGGTCGTAGGAGATGACCGAGTGCGGGACATGGGCCGGGGCCGTCACCGGCTGCCGGGTCGTGGTGAAGCCCGCCTCCGCCAGCGCCGCGTCCACCCGCTTGGCCAGTCCCAGGGTGGCCGAGCCGTTCGCCACCTGGACCCGGACCTGCCCCGGATCCACGTCCACCGGGGTCACCGGGGCCGGTGCCGGGCCGTCGTGCCGCGACTGGTCCGCGGTGAGCGGCTTGTCGTCGCGCAGGGACGTGAACAGCTCGTCCGCCTTCGCCTGGTCCCACTTCAGGGTCGAGCCGATGCCCCTGACCTCGTAGTTCATCTGCCCGATGGGCACGGTGACGAACTCGGAGGAGGAGGGCGAGAAGTCCCGCATGGCCCGGCCGAGGTCGAGCAGCTCGTCCGTGCCGAAGGTCTCGTCGGCGCGGACCGAGCCGAGCACCGCCCGGGCCACGTCCCTGAACCGCATCGGGTTCAGCAGCACCCCCGAGGAGGCGGCCTTCTCGATCAGCGAGGCCAGGAACCGCTGCTGCCGCTTCATCCGCCCCAGGTCGCTGGTGCCGTCGACGTGCCGGGCCCGCACGTACTGCAGCGCCTGCCCGCCCTTGAGGGTGTGCGTGCCGGGCGCGAGGTCGAGCCCGCTGTACGTGTCCTTCAGCGGGGTCGGCGTGCAGATCTTCACCCCGCCGAGGACGTCCACGGTCTTCATGAAGCTGGTGAAGTCGACCTCCAGATAGTGGTCGATCTTCACATGGGTCATGTTCTCGACCGCGCGGACGGTCAGCTGGGGGCCGCCCTCGGAGTAGGCGGCGTTCAGCCTGATCGGGTGCGCCGGGTGCTGCTGCCCGGTGGCCTGGTCGGTGCGGGCGGGCACCTCGGCGTAGGAGTCGCGCGGCAGGCTCACCACGGTGGCCCGGTCCCGGTTCTCCGAGATGTGCACGATCATCATCGTGTCCGTGCAGTGGCAGGGCGCCCCGCCCAGCCGGTACGCCCGCCGCTCCTGCTCGGTGATCTTGTCGCGGCCGTCGGTGCCGACCAGCAGCACGTTCATCCCGTGGCCCGCCCGGGGCCGGTTCTTCATGTCCTTGAACGCGTCGACCCGTGTGATGCCCGCGTCCAGGCTGCTGATCACCGTGTGCCCGATCCCGGCCGAGGCCAGCACCACCACGGACAGTGTGCACAGCGCCCGCATGGCCCAACGCGGCCGGCGGGGGGCGCGCAGGGACCTCACCGGCCCTACGGGCGGGCGCGGCACACGGCGGGGCGGCTGCGGTCGGCGCTGCGGAGGCGCGGGGGACCGGGGCGGGCTGGCCAAGGGGGACACCTCCGGGCGAGGCCGTACGTGGGATCCGTGAGCACGGTAGGCCGATACGATCTCCAGCCCGGTCCTGCGCCCCTGCGGCACGCAAAGGTGTCCCCCGTTCGCGGTAACGTGAGCCCCCTATGAACGCCAAGTCCGACGTGCGGCTCCCCGCTGTTTCCGTGATCATGCCCGTCCTCAACGAGGAGCGGCATCTGCGCGGGGCCGTCCAAGCGATCCTCGCGCAGGAGTACGCCGGCGAGATGGAAGTCGTGATCGCCCTCGGTCCGTCCACGGACCGCACGGACGAGATCGCGGCCCGGCTCGTGGCCGAAGACGCGCGCGTGCACACCGTTGCAAACCCGACCGGCCGTACGCCCGCGGCGCTGAACGCGGCGATCAAGGCCTCCCGGCATCCGATCGTGGTCCGCGTCGACGGCCACGGCATCCTCTCGCCGAACTACATCACGACCGCCGTCCGGCTCCTGGAGGAGACCGGCGCGCAGAACGTCGGCGGCATCATGCACGCCGAGGGCGAGAACGACTGGGAGCACGCCGTCGCGGCCGCCATGACCTCGAAGATCGGGGTCGGGAACGCCGCCTTCCACACGGGCGGCGAGGCCGCCCCCGCCGAGACGGTCTACCTCGGCGTCTTCCGCCGGGAGGCGCTGGAGCGGCAGGGCGGCTACAACGAGGAGTTCATCCGCGCCCAGGACTGGGAGCTGAACTTCCGCATACGGGAGGCCGGCGGCCTGATCTGGTTCTCGCCGGAGCTGAAGGTGTCGTACCGGCCGCGGCCCTCCGTGCGGGCGCTGGCCAAGCAGTACAAGGACTACGGCCGTTGGCGGCACGTCGTCGCGCGCTACCACTCCGGCTCGATCAACCTGCGCTACCTCGCCCCGCCGACCGCGGTGTGCGCGCTGGCGGCGGGCGTCGTGGTCGGCGCCGTTCTCACCCCGTGGGGCTTCGTCGTCCCCGGCGGCTACCTCGCGGCGATCGCCGCGGGCTCCGTCCCGGCGGGCAGGGGCCTGCCCCTGAAGGCCCGCCTGCAGATCCCCGTGGCCCTCGCCACCATGCACATGTCGTGGGGCTGGGGCTTCCTGACCAGCCCGAGGTCGCTGGCGAAGAAGGTCATCGCGTCCCGGCGGCCGGCGGTCCTCAGCTCGCACTGAGCCGGCGAACAGGGCCCCTCTCCGGCAGGGGCCCTTCCGCTACCACTGATACGGCTTGTACACGTCCATGCACTGCGACGTGTCCGAGCCGTTGACGGCGTCGGAACCCGTGGGGATGTCCCCGGCCTTCGGCTTCGACTGCCGGGGGTACGACGTGCCGGTGCGCCAGTCCGCGCCGACGACGACCGTGACTCCGGACACCCCGGTCGACTGCTGCACCGAACCCGCCGGAATACCCAGCGCCTTGGCCACGGCCTGGGCGTCGCCCGCCAGGTCCGCGCTCGGGTACTGCACGACCGTCTTGTCCGCGGACTGCGTCACGGAGGTGTCCGCCGCCGCCCTCGCGTAGCCCTGCTGCGCGAGGGCCTGGCCGATCGCCCCCGCCCGGCCCGGCACCGCCGCCTCGGTCGAGCTCTGGGTGGCGTTCTGCACCAGCACCCCGAGCCGGGCCGGGTCCGTCGAGGGGGCCTTGGCCGTCTTCCCGGACTTGTCCGCGGTGTCCGCCTTGTCCGCGGGCTGCTTCGTGTCCGCGCCCTTGCCGCCGCCGTCGTCCTTGCCGTTCTTGTCGAGCGGCACGTCGTCGCGGAGCATCTGCCACAGCTTGTCGGCGTTCGCCGTGTCCGGCACCACGTGGTTCGTGGGGTCCTGCGGATCCTCGATGTTGGGCATCGTCACCGACGTGATGCGGTCGGACGGCACCGACTTCATCTCCATGCCCAGGTCGTACAGCTTCTTGACCGTGCCGATCTCCTCGGAGACCTTCAGGGACTTGGTGGCCGCCTCGGCCAGGTTCATCAGGCGCCCGGTGTCGGTGAAGACGTTCTGCTGCCGCAGCGTGCGCATCATCGAGTTCAGGTACATGTGCTGGGCGCGCGCCCGCATCAGGTCACTGCCCCAGGCGTGCCGGGTACGCAGCCACTGCAACGCCTGTACGCCCTGGACCTTGTGCGTGCCGGCCGTCAGCTTCAGTCCGGAGCCGCCGCGCTGGGCCGCGGTCGGGTGGTCCCACACGTTCTGCTTCACACAGACGTCCACTCCGCCGATGGCGTCCGCCATGCTCACCACACCGGAGAAGTCGATCGTCATCCAGTGGTCGATGTAGACCCCGGTGAGGTTCTCCCAGGTGGACAGCGTGCAGCCGGCCCCGCCGCGGGCCAGGGTGGTGTTGATGATGTTGTTCGTCGCCGGGTAGACCTTGCCCGTCTCGGAGTCCGTGCACCGGGGGATGTCGACCCGGGTGTCCCGGGGGATGCTCACCATCGCGGCGCTCTTGCGGTCCGCGGACAGGTGGATGAGCATCTGCACGTCCGCGTTCGGAGGGCCCCCGACGCTGTCCCTGCTGCCGCCGAGCTGCAGGTTCTCGGGCGAGTTGCGGCTGTCCGAGCCGATCAGCAGGATGTTCAGCGGGGTCTGCCCGGCGGCGTTCGGCGCGGTCTTGTGCGCCTTGGAGTCGCCGCTGCTGCGCGCGCCCTTCTGGATGTTGCCGTTGAGGTGCTGGTAGTAGAGGTAGCCGGCGCCCGCCGCGCCGAGTATGACCACCGCGAGCACGCTCGCCGACCAGCGCAGGGCGCGCCGTCTGCGTCGTCGCCGGTCGGTCTTCGCGCCGCCCGGCGGCCGGCCTCCGCCGTGCCGGCCGGAGCCGTCCGCCGCGTCCGTGGACCGCGGCGTGAGCGACATCGTGTCGCCCTCCGCGGGAGCCTCTCCCCGCACATCGCTCTGCGCCAAACTTCCTGCCCTCCCCACCCTTGCGCCCCACCCCTGGTCATGAAAACGGGCCCGTCCCGCGTCGGGTTAGACGCACGACGGGCCCGAAGGGTTACCTATGAAGCGCACTTGGCCTCGCCGGCCGTCGACCCGTCGACCTTCGGTGCCTTCGACGGAGCGGTGAGCGAGACACCGGCGCCCTTGAAGTCCTTGCCCAGGGTCAGCGTCATCGCCGGCAGACCCTGGGAGTTGATCACGCTCTTGCCGGGGACGAGCGCAGAGCCGGGCAGCCCCATCAGGGCGGCCAGTTCCCGGGCCTGGGCGGCCTGGTCGGGGGCGTACTCCAGCGTGGTGTTCTTCACCTCGGCCGGTGCGTTGCCCGCGTTCTCCGACTTCAGCACGCCCTTGTCGGTCTGCAGCCAGGACAGCTCCTCCTGCGCGCTGCCCGACTGGGCACCGCCGTTGAGGATCCGCACCCGCACGTCCGACGGCGCGGACCTGCTGCCCTTGAGCTGGGCGGCCTGGGCGTCCTTCGCCGCCTTCTGCTTCTTCTTCACGTCGGTGAAGGAGACGTCGTTCTGGATCGCCTGGAAGACCGCGGGTGCCGTCGACTGGTTCACGACGACGGTCGCGTGGACCTTCTCGGCCGGGTTGTCTATCACCGGCACCGTGGTGAAGGTGATGTTCTTCGGCGGCACCTTCTTCATCTCCAGCGCCATGTCCTTGAGGGTGCTGATGCTCTTGATGCCGGTGTCGACGGTCAGCGCCTTGGTCGCGGCCTCGGCCAGGTCCAGCAGCTTGGAGGGGTTGGTGAGGGTGTCGCTGGAGGACATCTTGCGCATCAGCGAACCCAGGAACTGCTGCTGGACCTTGATGCGGTCCAGGTCGCCCTGGTTGCCGAAGCTGTGCCGGGTGCGCACGAAGGCGAGGGCCTGCTCGCCCTCCACCACCGACTTGCCCGCGGGCAGCTTCAGATGGGACTCCTTGTCGTTCACCGGGTGCGCGACGCACACCTCGACGCCGCCCACCGCGGTCGACAGGGTCTTCACCGCGTTGAAGTCGGCCATCATGAAGTGGTCCACGTGGATGCCGGTGACCTCCTCGACGGTGCGCATGGTGCAGCCCGGGTCGCGGCCGTCCTGCCCGAGGCTCGTGTTGAAGCGCACGTTCTCCGTGCCGGGGATCACCTTGGTGCTGCCGTCCGGCTGCTTCGTCGGGCAGTCCGGGATGTTGACGATCAGGTCGCGCGGGATGCTCAGCGCGGTGGCGTTCGTCCGGTCCTTGGACACGTGCAGCAGGATGTTGGTGTCCGCGTGCCCGACGCTGCCCGCGTCGCCGTAGCCCTCGTTGCCCTTGCCCGTGCGCTTGTCGGTGCCGATGACCAGGAGGTTGAAGGCCTCGTCCTTGCTGAAGCCCTTGGAGCCCGCGTCGCCGACGTCGGTCGAGCTGATGTTGCCTTCGAGGTGCTGGAGATAGAGATAGCCGGCGGCACCCGCTGCGACCAGCACGAACGCCGTGCCGCCCGCGGTCCACGCGAGGACCTTCTTGGCCTTCGACTTCTTCTTCCCGTCCCTCTGCGCCGGCCGTCGCGCGGCGCGTCGCCCCTGCGGGGTCTCCGGCTCGCCGCCCCGGCGCCGGGCCGAGCGCGGCCGGGGCACCTCGGCGCCGCCCACCTGGCTCATCTCCCGGGTCTCCCCGGCGGCCATGTCGTTACGGCGGCGCCGCGCACCGCCGCCCTCCTGGGCGGCCGGTCTGCGGGGAGAGGGCACCTGCGACTGCGCTGCGGAAGTACCCAGTCGCAGTTCGTATTCGCCGGTATTCGGATTGAGTACCCACTGGTCGGCGGGATCGATGTTGTCCGCCCGCCCACGGCCTTGCGCGTCCACGGTTGTCCGAATCCTCCGTCGGGGCCACGCGGCGCCTTCCCCCGCAAAGGCGCTCGGGTCTCGGTGAATCGGTGCACGGCTCCAGGACTGGCCTCGCGCCGGGTGCACCGGATCGCTCACACTATCCGCCCAGTTCAGCGTCCAGCGACGCCGGTGACAAATTCGCCCTCCCTACAACTGGGCAATCCCCCTCATATTCTGAACGGAATTCGGGCGCGCCGGTGTGCGCTCACGCGCAGCCGTGCTCGGCGGCCGTACTGCCGCGGAAGGTCGGCGCGGGGGAGGGCGAGCCCTTGCCGCCCGTGTCCCCGCCGGGCCGCGCGGTCTTCCCGGGCGTTTCCCGGGCCACCGCCACGGGCTGATCGGCGCGCAGCCGCGTGAACAGTTTCCCGGCCTCCGGCTCCACGAGTTGGTCACGGTTGGCGTCGTGGACGTACGGCTTCCTCGGTACCGTCAGGAACTGCACCTGTTTGATGGGAATGTTGCGCAGCCCCCGCACCAATTGGTACAAGCCGCGCAGACTGGCCAGTTCCGGATCGGCGGTCAGTGAAGAGGTCGCCGCGTCCAGCACCGGATAGAGCTTCACCGGATTCAGCAGTACGTCGCTGCTCTGCATCTTGTTGACGAGTGCGCCGAGGAACTGCTGCTGCCGTTCCATCCGCTCGGTGTCGCTGCCGTCGCCCAGCGACTCGCGGGCCCGGACGAACCCGAGCGCCTGCTCGCCGTCCAGCATGACCTCCCCCGCGGGCAGCGTCAGCCTGGCCGCCTTGTCGTGGACGGGCTCCTTCAGGCAGACGCGCACCCCGTCGACGGCGTCCACCATCTCCTTGAACCCGCTGAAGTCCACGACCACGTGATGGTCGATCCGGATACCCGTCAGCTTCTCGACGGTACGGATCGAACAGGCCGAACCCCCCACCGCGTAGGCGCTGTTGAACATCGTGAACACCGGCGCGCTGCGACTGCCGTCCGCCCGCAGACAGCGGGGGACGTCCACCATCAGGTCTCGCGGCAGCGACACGGCGGTGGCGCTGCGCCGGTTCGCGGCGAGGTGCAGCAGGATCGTGGTGTCGGACCGCTCGCTGCCCAGATCCCGCCCGTAGCGCGCGTTGCCGTCCCCGGACCGGGTGTCGGAGCCGATCAGCAGGATGTTCTGCGCACCCTTCACCAGCGCGGTGGGGCGCTCCCGCTCGTACCGGGCGAGCTCCCGGGCGGCCGCGTCGTCCGCGGTGATGTTGGCGTCGAGGGCGGCGTAGAGGAGCCAGCCGCCCCCGGCGGCCGCCGCGACGGACGCGGCCAGCCCGAGCGCCCCCCGCCGCATCCACCGCCGCCGACGCCTCCGCGCCGGCCCGTCCCCGACGGCCGAGGCCCCGAGCCCGGGACCGAGGGCCCTGCCTGCGGTGTCGGTCACGGGCGGGGCACCCCCTCATCGGCGTACGAGCGTCACGTGCTGCTCTCTCGACGATGGCCGGGATGGCGGCGGGCGGCGCCCTCAGCTAGTCCGAGCGGGGGAGAACGGCCCCTACCGCCGTACCGCGGTCACCCGCTCGCTCTCGATCCGCTGGGCGAGCGCCTCCTCGCCCAGCCGGTCCGGATGCCGGCAGAGCACCACGGACCCACCGGAGGCGAGCGGCGAGAACAGCCCCGCGCTCAGCCCCTCCCAGGTGTCGTACGGCAGCCCCGACAGCAGCCGCGAACCGGGCCCCGTCAGCTCCAGCTCCGCCGCGTCGGCGAGCGCCTTCTGCACGACCTCGGCCGCGCTGAACTCCGCGCCGGCGACGATCAGCGCCGGCGCGTCCGCGTCCACCGGAGCGAACGGCACGAACCGGTCGCCCTGCCCCGGCACCTCCACGGCGTAGTCGAGGAACCCGTCCGGCGGCTGCGGGAAGCGCCCGCCCAGCGGCCGCAGCGCGAGAGCGACCCGCTCGCCCCGGCACGCCCGCGCCGCGTCCAGCGAGTCCGGCCCGCTGACCACCACGTCGGCCACGGACGGCTCCCCGCCCACGTCGGCGAGGGCGCCCACCGACGCACAGGCCAGCAGCCACACGGCCGTCTGCCAGTGCGCGGGCAGCAGCAGGGCGACCCGGTCGCCGGGCTCGACGGAGAGTTCGCCCTGAAGGAGGTTCGCGGTCTTGGCCACCCAATTGGCGAACGTGGCCACGGACAGTTCGACACGTTCGCCCGTGGCGTCGTCGTAGAAGGTCACCAGCGGGCGGCCGGGGTCCGCGGCGAGCGCGGAAGCCAGCAGGTCGGCAGGGGTGCGATCGGTGGCGTTCACCCGGGAAAGGGTACGCGCGGGCGGTCACCGGCCGTGCGTGCCCGTGCCACCGGTTCGGCGGAACCTTTCCGACGGTCCGTCAGATCACCTGTGGACAGACTTGTCTGACTGTGTTCAAGATCGTAACCATGCGTGGACTTCTCACCCATTTTTCCGGTGTGCCCCTGATTGCCACCGCGTGCGCTGCCACCGCTCTCGCGCTCCCCTCCCTGCCCCTGCCCGCGAACACCGCGAACGCCGCGCCCGTGGCCGCCGTGTCCGCCGCGACCGCCGTGTCCGGGGCCGGCGACCCGGGAAGCACCCGCTCGCTGCCCCTCGCCCCCCTCTCCCGCGCGCGCGTCCTCGGCGCCGCCCCGGAACAGGGCCTGTACCGGGCGGGCGGCGAGCACTTCTCGCTGCTCGGGGTGGTGTGGGACGACCCCGGCGCCGAGCTGCGCGGCCAGGTCCAGGTGCGCACGCGGGCGGCCGGCACGGGGGCCTGGTCCGACTGGCAGGACGTCGAGACGCACAACGGGGGACACGGCCCCGACCCCGGCACGGCGGAGGCGGCCTCGCGCCGGGTGCGCGGGGCGACCGCACCGCTGTGGGTGGGGGCCTCGGAGGGGGTGGACGTACGGGTCCGCGCGGCGTCCGTACCGGTGCGGGACGGACGCCGCGCGGCCGGAGCGCGGACCTCGGCGCCGTTGCCGTCCGGGCTGCGGCTGGAACTCGTCGATCCGGGGGACGACGGAACGCCGCCGGACGCACCGGCCGGCACGCCCCACACCGTTCCGGACACGGAGGCGGCGCGCGCGGCCTCCGCCGCCAACACCGACGTCGCGGGCTTCGGCGCCCTGGAGATCCCGGAGCTCGACAAGGCGGCGACCGAGCGGGAACTCACCCGCCTCAAGGGCCCGGCCCGGACGGCGTCGTACATCGGGGCGCGCCCGCGGATCGTCACCCGCCTGGGCTGGGGCGCGGACGAGTCACTGCGCGAACCCGGGTTGGGCTACACGAGGACGGTCAAGGCGGCCTTCGTGCACCACACGGGCTCGGGCAACCAGTACAGCTGCTCTCAGACCCCCTCCGTCATCCGCAGTATCTACCGCTACCACGTCAAGAGCATGGGCTGGCGGGACATCGGCTACAACTTCCTCGTCGACAAGTGCGGAACCGTCTACGAGGGCCGGGCCGGGGGCGTGGCGAGGGCGGTGCTCGGCGCGCACACTCTCGGGTTCAACGGCGACAGCATGGGCATCGCCGTGATCGGCACATACACCGGGACGGAGCCGTCCGACGCGGTGGTCACGGCCCTCGCCCGGCTGACCGCGTGGAAGCTCGGGCTGAACGGCGCCGATCCACAAGGCAGGACATATCTCACGTCGGGTGGAGGCAACCTCTACCGGAAGGGTAAGAACGTGCAGCTGAACGTGATCTCCGGCCATCGGGACGGGTTCGCCACCGACTGCCCCGGCGCGGCGCTCTATGCCAGGCTCGGAACGGCTCGTTCCGCTGCCTCCGACTACCAGGGACGCTGAACGGGCGGCCGTCGCGGGCGCGGTGAACGGGGCTCGCGTTCACCGCCGTCGGCGGGGGCGCGCCGGTCTCACACCGTTCTATTACCGATCTCGTGGAAAACCTCGCGGTCGTCAAGGGCGCCGTCGCTACGGTCTGCATACACTGACCGGCCGAAGCCGAAACGAGTAGTAACGAGTAGTTCGACCGGTCCCGGCAGGAAGAAAGCAGAGACGACAGGTGACAGAAGCGATCCTCCTGGTCGGCGGCAAAGGCACCCGGCTGCGTCCACTGACGGTCCACACGCCCAAGCCCATGGTTCCGGCCGCCGGCGTACCGTTCCTCACGCACCAGTTGGCGCGGGCCAAGGCGGCCGGCGTGGACCACATCGTCCTCGCCACCAGCTATCTGGCCGAGGTCTTCGAGCCGTACTTCGGCGACGGCTCCGCTCTCGGACTGAGCATCGAGTACGTGACGGAGGAGGAGCCCCTCGGCACCGGCGGCGCCATCCGCAACGTCGCCTCGCGTCTGCACTCCGGGCCCGACGAACCGGTCCTGATCTTCAACGGCGACATCCTGACGGGCCTGGACATCGAGGCCCTGGTCGACACGCACCGTTCGACGGGCGCGGACGTCTCCCTGCACCTGACGAAGGTGGCGGACCCGCGCGCCTTCGGCCTGGTCCCGACCGACGAGACCGGCAGGGTGCTGGCCTTCCTGGAGAAGCCGCAGACGCCCGAGGAGATCGTCACCGACCAGATCAACGCGGGGGCGTACGTCTTCCGCCGCTCGGTCATCGACTCGATCCCGCTGGGCCGCCCGGTCTCGGTGGAGCGCGAGACGTTCCCGGACCTCCTCGCGGCCGGAGCCCACCTCCAGGGCATGGTCGACTCCACCTACTGGCTGGACCTCGGCACCCCGGCAGCCTTCGTCCGCGGCTCGGCGGACCTGGTCCTGGGCCGCGCGCCGTCCCCGGCCGTCCCGGGCCGCTGCGGCGACCGCCTCGTCCTGCCCACGGCCACGGTGGCGCCGGACGCCAAGCTGACGGGCGGCACGGTGGTGGGCGAGGGCGCGTTCGTGGCCGAGGGCGCCCGTGTCTTCGGCTCGACGATCCTGCCCGGCGCCGTCATCGAGCCGGGCGCGGTCATCACCGACTCCCTGATCGGTACGAAGGCCCGCGTCGGCGAGCGCTCCGTGCTCACCGGCACGGTCGTCGGCGACGGCGCGATCGTCGGCCCCGACAACGAACTGCGCGAGGGAGTCCGGGTGTGGTGCGACGCCCGCATCCCGGCGGGCGCGGTGCGGTTCTCCTCGGACCAGTAGTGAAGGGCCGGTAGTTCGCCGGTAGTTCGGGTCAGCAGTGACGAGGGGGCCCGGGGACCACTCCCCGGGCCCCCTCGGCCGACCCCGGCGCAGGACGCCTCACAGCAACCCGATGTCCACCCGAGGCATCTTCGGTGCCCGCCGGGCCGGCACCTGCCCGCTCAGCAGGATCAGCCGGGCCGCCCGATGCCGCTGCCCGGCGTACGGCTCCAGCAGGCGCAGCATCCGGGCGTCGTCGGCATGACGGTCCCCGGCCAGCGCCCATCCCACGATCCCCGGCAGATGCAGGTCCCCGACCGTCACCGCGTCCGCCGCACCGTGACTGCGCTGCACGACCTCCGCCGACGTCCACGGCCCCACTCCGGGCACGACCTCCAGCCGCGTCCGCGCCTCGGCGGCCGGCATCCCCACCGCCTGCTCCAGCCGCGCGGCGACCCGTACGGCCCGCAGGATCGTCGACGCCCGCTTGTCGTCGACGCCCGCCCGGTGCCATTCCCAGGAGGGGATCAGCGCCCAGGTCCGCGCCGCCGGCATCACCCGCATCGGCCGCTCGGACACCCCGGCGGGCCCCGGCGCCGGCTCCCCGAACCTCCGCACCAGCAACCGCCAGGCCCGGTACGCCTCGTCGGTCGTGACCTTCTGCTCCAGCACCGACGGGATCAACGACTCCAGCACCAGCCCGGTCCGCGTCAGCCGCAGCCCCGGCCGCCGGTGCCGCGCCAGCGCCACCACCCGGTGCCGGGGCACGAACGCCTCCGGGTCGTCGGCCGCGCCCAGCAGTTCGGGCAGCCCGTCCAGCAGCCACTCGGCCCCCGGCCCCCACGCCTCGCCGAGCACCTCACCGGCGTACGCCCGCACCCGCAGCGTGCCCGGCCCGGCCGGCGTACGGCAGGCCCGCCACACGGATCCGTCCGGCGTGGCCCGGAACGTGGGATCGGCGGGCCCGCGCCGCAGCGGTCCGAGCACCAGCCCGAGATCCAGCGGTCCCTGCGGCGTCCACCGCCGCACCCGCGCCGCCGCCGTCGCCTGCCGCGGGATCGGGCCAGGGGGGAGCGTGGGCCGCTGGGGGAAACGTCCTGCCACGAGTGAGGTCCTAGGAGAGCCGGTGCCGTGCTGCTACGAGAGTAGGCGGTGCGGGAAGGAGCCGTGCGGGACTTTCCCGCACCGCCCCCTCCCGGCTCACCGGACCTCGATGAACGCCCCCGCGTCCCGCTCCGGCCGCGGTCCCGGCTCCGCTGCCGGATGCCCGACCGCCACCGCGCCCATCGGATCCCAGTCCGCCGGCAGCCCGAGCGCCTCGCGCACCACGTCCCGGCAGAACATCGTGGACGACACCCACGCCGAGCCCAGCCGCTCCCCGGCCAGCGCGACCAGGAAGTTCTGCACGCCCGCGCCCGCCGCGACGACGAACATCTCCCGCTCGGCGCCGTCCCGCCGCGCGTCCCCGTAGTGGTGCGAACCGTCCATGACGAGACACGGCACGACCAGACAGGGCGCGTGGCGCAGCACATCGCCCCGGCGCACCCGCTTCGCTATGGACTCCTCGCTCCTGCCGTCCCGGCGCAGGTCGGCGATCCAGGCCTCCCGCATCGCGTCCAGCAGCCGCAGCCGTGACTCCTGCGACTCCAGCAGCACGAACCGCCACGGCGTCGTGTGGTGCGGTGCCGGTGCCGTCACCGCCGCGGCCACCGCGCGCCGGACCGCGCCGGGGTCCACGGGCTCGTCCGTGAAGGCCCGGACCGTGCGCCGCTGGGTGACCGCCTCGCGGACCGCCTCGGAGGTGCCGAGCCGGAACATGTCGTCCCGCGCGGTCCGCACCAGCGCCCGCGCGCCCTCCTCCGGCTCCCCGCCGACGACATGGGGCAGACCGCGGACGACGGCGACCGGCCGCCCGGACGCCTTGCCCTTGACCAGGTCTCCCGCCGCCGCCAGTTCGTCCGCCGTGGCCACGACCGTCGCGCTCAGCGGATTGCCGTACGCGTCCGTGCCGCCGCGCAGGTCGTCCAGCACGCGCACGCCGGCCGCGCCGATCGCCACGTCCGTGAGCCCCGAGCGCCAGGGCCGCCCGAAGGTGTCGGTGACGACCACGCCCACGTCGACGCCGAGCGTGGCGCGCAGCCCGTCGCGGATCGCGCGCGCGGAGGCGTCCGGGTCCTCGGGCAGCAACAGCACCGTGCCCGCGGGGGTGTTGGAGGCGTCGACCCCGGCCGCGGCCATGACCAGGCCCTGCCGGTTCTCCACGATGCGCAGCGTGCCGCGGCGGGCCACCACCCGGACCGTCTCGGCGTCGATCGCCGCCTCCCGGTCGATGGCCTCCGTGATCCGGCCCTCGGCCTTGGATACGATCTTCGAGGTGACGAGCAGCACGTCCCCGTCGGCCAGGCCCGGCTCGGCGGCGGCGATCAGCTTGGCGAGGTCGTCACCCGGCTGCACCTCGGGGATGCCGGACAGGGCCCGGACCGTGTACTGCGCGCCCTGCGGGCGGTCCTCGCTCACGCTCCCCGCACCTCCTCGGCCAGCGCCAGCGCCTCGCGCGCCATCTGCGCGGCCGCGTCGACGTCGGTCATCATCAGCGGCACGGCCCGGCAGCGGATGCCGTCCGCCTCGACCCGCTCCACGGCGGCCGCGTCCACGGTGTCGACGAGCCAGCCGTCCAGCAGCCCGGAGCCGTAGTGCTCGGCGACCGCGGCGGCCGTGGACTCCACGCCGACCGCGGCGAGGACCTTGTCGGCCATCCCGCGCACGGGCGCGTCCCCGACGATGGGGGACAGGCCCACCACGGGCACGCCCGCCTCCGCGATGGCCTCCCGGATGCCGGGCACGGCCAGGATCGTGCCGACGGACACGACCGGGTTGGACGGCGGGAAGAGGATGACGTCCGCCGCGGCGATGGCCTCCAGGACGCCGGGCGCCGGCTTGGACTGCTCGGCGCCGACGGGCACGATCGCCTCCGCCGGGACCTCGGCGCGCAGCCGCACCCAGTACTCCTGGAAGTGGACCGCCCTGCGCTCGCCGTCGACCTCGACGGCCACGTGGGTCTCCACGCGGTCGTCGGTCATCGGGATCAGCTTCACGCCCGGCTGCCAGCGGTCGCACAGCGCCTCGGTGACCGCGCTGAGCGGATAGCCGGCGCCGAGCATCTGCGTCCGCACGATGTGCGTGGCGAAGTCCCGGTCGCCGAGGCCGAACCACTCGGGCCCCACGCCGTAGGCCGCCAGTTCCTCCTTGACCCGGAAGGTCTCGTCGGTCCGCCCCCAGCCCTGCTCCTCGTTGATACCGCCGCCCAGCGTGTACATCACCGTGTCGAGGTCCGGGCAGACCTTCAGCCCGAAGAGATGGATGTCGTCGCCGGTGTTGCCGATCACCGTGATCTCCGCGTCCGGCACGGCCTGCTTCAGACCGCGCAGGAAACGGGCACCGCCGATGCCGCCTGCCAGAACCACAATGCGCATGGCACCAAGTCTTGCAGGCGGGTACGACAACGCGTCAGGCAGTCACCGGACGAGCCTCGCAGTGCGGGGACGCGTGCATGGGCATCTCGGTCAGGCCCGGGTGGTAGACGTGCAGGCTGACCGCGGGCTCCAGGGCGTCGTTGACGACCTCGTGGACGTACCCCGGCGCGAACACGCGCTGGGCGCCCGCCGCCAACGCGCGCGTGCCGCGCTCGGTGCGCTCGGTGAGGGCGCCCTCCAGGACGGTGAGGACACCGGAGGAGCGGCCGTGGTCGTGCAGGCCGCTGCCCTGTCCGGGCACCCAGCTCAGCAGCCACACCTCGTAGCCGGGCCCGGTGCGCAGCCGGTGGTACCAGCGGGTCGTCGCGTCGTAGCGGACGAGGCGGGCCCACTGGGAGCGGTCGGCGGCGATCGTGCGCGCGAGGCCCGCGAACTCGGCGACGGTGGCCGGGTGCTCACGCGGCGGCTGGAGCAGGTGCGGGACTTCGAGGATGTCGCCCGCGATCTGGAGGTCGTTGTCGCTGTTCATGGGTGCGCTGGTTCCTCGGTGAAAGGAGGTCAGAGGGAACGGAGAAACGGGAACCGCGTCGCGGGGGACACGGCCGACAGCTGGAGCGGGGTGTGGCTCAACAGCCGGAACAGCAACAACAGCTACAGCGCGCCCGGGCAGCACCATGGGACCCGGCGGTGCGGGTCGAGGTGAGTGCCGAGTGCGCGAGCATGCCCTCTAGAACAGCGGTTCACACCTGTGGTGTCAACTCGACGCCCGACATGTGGGACACGCTTCACCTCATCCGGTTCATCTGTCAGGTGAAAGGTTTGCTCAGCCGAGTACCCGGACACATGCGCCACAACCGGGCACTCAAACCTCGTGCAACTCGATCGAACGCGGAGCCGTCTTTCTCCGTACAGAGATCTGTCAGAGGTCTGTACGAGGTTCGACCACCTCCGGAGCCCTCGCCTGCGCGTCAAGGTTTATGGCGATTTGAACACTTTCCGCACGGCCTTGGTTCCGCAGAGTGAATAACGGGCCCAATAGCAGATCTCGGCTTGACTCGCCCGGAGCAGCACACTTGTAATTTCACTCGTGTCGTTCAGCCGAAATCGGTAACGGCTGACGCACGGGGACGCGAAAGACAGACGAGGGGCGCACATGACCGAGCTGGTGCAGCAACTGCTGGTCGACGACGCGGACGAGGAACTCGGCTGGCAGGAGCGCGCGCTGTGCGCCCAGACCGACCCCGAGTCCTTCTTCCCCGAGAAGGGCGGCTCCACCAGAGAGGCGAAGAAGGTCTGCCTCGCGTGCGAGGTCCGCTCCGAATGCCTTGAGTACGCCCTCGCCAACGACGAGCGCTTCGGTATCTGGGGCGGCCTGTCCGAGCGGGAGCGCCGCCGCCTGAAGAAGGCCGCCGTCTGACCGCACATCCACACCAGAACGTCACGAACGGCCCGTCGCATGTGGGTTATCCACAGGCGGCGGGCCGTCGTCGCGGTCAGCCGATAGTGTGGTCGCTCGTCCGAGACGCACCGCTGTCCCCTCGACGCACGAGGAGACACAGGCGTCCACCGCAGTCCATCGAACCGGGGCCCGTACCTCGATGTCCGTGCACAGCCATACGGCAGCCCAAAACCCCGCCGCCACGTCGGGGTTCGACCCGTCCCGCCCGGGCGCGTTCGACCCGTCCCGCCCGCCCGAGTTTCCGCGCCACGTGGTCACCGCCGTCCTCGTCGCCCACGACGGTGCCCGCTGGCTGCCCGACGCCCTCGCCGGCCTGCTCGGCCAGGAGCGCCCGGTCCAGCACGCGGTCGCGGCCGACACCGGCAGCGCGGACGACTCCGCCCGGCTGCTCACCGAAGCCCTCGGCGACGCCGGCGTCCTGCACCTGGCGCGCCGCACCGGCTTCGGCCAGGCCGTGGAGGAGGCGAGCCGCACCGCCCCGGTCCTCACCCCGGAAGAGCTGCCGTATCTCAAACGCCCCAGCGGCTGGGACCCGGTCACCCGCTCATGGCGCGACGACGCCTACGACCTGCCCGAGCTCCCGTACGGCGAGCCCGTCCAGTGGCTCTGGCTGCTGCACGACGACTGCGCCCCGGAACCCGACGCCCTCGCCGAGCTGCTGCGCGTCGTGGAGAACGAACAGGAGCTGGGCCGCACCGACGTGGGCATCGTCGGCCCCAAGCTGCGCGGCTGGTACGACCGCCGGCAACTGCTGGAGGTCGGCGTCTCCATCGCCAACTCCGGCCGCCGCTGGACCGGCCTGGACCGCCGCGAACAGGACCAGGGCCAGCACGACCACGTCCGCACCGTGCTGTCCGTGTCCACCGCCGGCATGCTCGTCCGCCGCGACGTCTTCGAACAGCTCGGCGGCTTCGACCGCCGCCTGCCCCTCATGCGCGACGACGTCGACCTGTGCTGGCGCGCCCACAGCGCCGGGCACCGCGTCCTCGTCGCCCCCGACGCGGTCGTCCGGCACGCCGAGGCCGCCGCCCGCGAGCGCCGCACCGTCGACTGCGCCGGCCGCACCAGCGCATCCCCGCACAAGGTCGACAAGGCCGGCGCCGTCTACACCCTGCTCGCCAACACCCGCACGGCAGCGCTGCCCTGGGTCCTGCTCCGGCTCGTCCTCGGTACCGCCCTGCGCACCGTCGCCTACCTCGTCGGCAAGGTCCCGGGCCAGGCCGTCGACGAGATCCGCGGCCTGCTCAGCGTGTTGCTGCGCCCCGAGCGGATCATCGCCGCCCGGCGCCGCCGCGGCTCCTCGCGGCTCGACAAGGGCGAACTGCGCCAGCTCCTCCCACCGCCCGGCGCCACCATCCGCGCCACCGTCGAGCAGGTCGCGGGCAACTTCTCCAGCGGCCGGGACAGCGAGACCTCCTCGGCGGGCCGGCACGGCGGCGCCATGGAGTCCGGCCCCGGCGGCGACGACGGCGACTTCCTGGAGATCGAGCAGTTCGCCCGGCTCAAGCGCATCGCCCGCAACCCCGGCCCGGTGCTCTTCCTGACCCTGCTGCTGATCTCCCTCGTCGCCTGCCGCGCCCTGCTCGGCAGCGGTGCGCTCGCGGGCGGCGCCCTGCTGCCCGCCCCGGCCGGCCCCGGCGAGCTGTGGTCCCGCTTCGCCGACTCCTGGCACCCGGTGGGCGCGGGCGGCTCCCCGTCCGCACCGCCCTACCTCGGGATTCTCGCGGCCCTCGGCACGCTCCTGTTCGGCTCCACCGGACTCGCGGTCACCGTCCTGCTGATCGCCGCCGTGCCGCTCGCCGGCTTCACCGCCTACTTCGCCTCCCGGCCGCTCGTCACCTCCCGGCTGCTGCGCGCGTGGGCCGCCATCGCCTACGCCTTCCTGCCCGCCACCACCGGCGCCCTGGCCGGCGGCCGCATCGGCACCACCGTCCTCGCCGTGCTGCTGCCGCTCATCGCGCGCGCGGGCATCGCCGCGAGCGGCCTCGCGAACCGCTCCGGCGCGCGCGGCAGTTGGCGCGCCACCTGGGCGTACGCGCTGCTGCTGACCATCACCACCGCCTTCACACCGATCGTGTGGCCCATCGCGCTGCTCCTCGGCCTCGGTGTGCTGGCCCTGCGCCGCACCGACCCCGTCGCCCACGGCCTGCGCTTCCTCGCCCAGCTCGGCACCCCGCTGCTGGTCCTCGCCCCCTGGTCGCTGACCCTGCTGCCGGCCGGCTTCTTCAAGGAAGCCGGCCTGGACTACGGCGCGTCCAGCGCCTCCGCGCTCGACCTGCTCGGCGCCAGCCCCGGCGGCGCGGGCACCGTGCACGGACTGATGCTCATCGGCATCGTCCTCGCCGCGCTCGCCGCCCTCCTGCGCTCCGAGCGACAGCTGGGCATCCGCACCGCCTGGGCCGTCGCCCTGGTCGCCCTCGTCTTCGCCGTCCTGTCCAACAGGTCCGCCTGGGCCGGACCGGCCACCCTCGTCTACGGCATCGCCCTGCTGGCCGCCGCCGCCCTCGGCGCCGACGGCGCACGCGCACGCGTGGCCGAGCAGAGCTTCGGCTGGCGCCAGCCGGTCGCCGCCCTGATCGCGCTCGCCTCCGTGGTGGGCCCGCTGCTCGTCGCCGCGGGCTGGATGATCGGCGGCGCCGACGGCCCCGTGAAGCGCCAGGACCCCACCCAGGTGCCCGCGTTCGTCGCCGAGGACGCCACCACCGGCGACCAGGCCCGCACCCTGGTCCTCGACAGCGACTCCACCGCGCGCGTGCGCTACACCCTGGTCCGCGGCTCCGGCGCCCGCATGGGCGACGCCGAACTCAGCGCCGCCGACGGCACGAACAGCCGGCTGGACAAGATCGTCGCCAACCTCGTCGCCGGCTCCGGCGCCGACCAGGCCGGCGAACTCGGCGGCTTCGCCGTGCGCTACGTCCTCGTCCACAAGGGCGCGCCCCGCGACTTCACCCGCGTCCTCGACGCCACGCCAGGCCTGTCCCGGCTCAGCCAGCAGAGCGGCAGCGCCCTGTGGCGCGTCGACCAGGAGGTCTCCCGCGCCGCCATCGTCCCCGCCGGCGGCACGGGCACCGCCCAGCCGGTCGGCGCCGGACCGGTGGAGATCCACACGACCGTCCCGTCCGGCGCGGACGGCCGCGTCCTGCGCCTCGCCGACACGGCCTCGGCCGGCTGGACGGCCACCCTGGACGGCAAGCCGCTCACCCGCACCACCGTCGACGGCTGGGCCCAGGGCTTCCAACTGCCCGCGAACGGCGGCAGGCTGGATGTCGTCTACGACGACCCGATCACCCACACCGCCTGGCTGTGGGCCCAGGGCGCGCTCGCTGTCGTCCTGGTCGTCCTCGCCCTGCCCGGCCGCCGCCGCGACGTCGACGACGACCTGCCCGAGGCGGAGCCCGTGCCGGCCCAGGTCCCGGCCGGCGAGGGCCGCCGCGCCCGGCGCCTGCGCGCCCAGGCCGAGGAACAGGCCGCCGAGCAGGCCGCCGAACAGGCCGGTGAGCCGGCGGAGGAGCAGGCCGCCGCGCCCGCGATGCCGGACGCTCCCCCGGCTCCCGCCGCCGTACCCCAGCAGCAGCCCTACGGCGAGTGGGACCAGTCCTCCTACGCGAACGCCGGCTACGGCGGCTACGCGACGGACCAGTACCAGCCCGCCGACCCGTACCAGACGACCGGCTACGACCAGCAGGGCTACGCCCACGACCCGTACCAGAACGGCCAGTACGACCCGTACGCCTACGGCGGCACGGCCGACCAGATGCCGTACGACCCGGCGGCCTACCAGCAGGCCTACGACCCGGCGTACGACCCCGCCCAGCAGGGCTACGACCCGGCCCAGCACCCCCACGGCACCGGCAGCGAGCGCCCCGACGGGAGCCAGCAGTGAACCGCACGACCCTGTCCCTGATCGCCGGCACCACCGCGCTGGCCGCCGTCACCGCGTTCGCCGCCCTCGACGGCCCGTCCGCGTCCGGCGCCACCGCGCCGAAGGCGGCGGCCAGCCTCCCGGTGGAGCGCACGAGCCTGCTGTGCCCGGCACCGAGCATCTCGGACATCGCCGACACGTCGTACACCTCGTTCACGCCCGTCACCCAGTCCACCGCGAGCAGCGGCAAGGCCCAACTCCAGGCGGCCGACGAGCAGTCGGCGGACGGCACGGGCAGCTCCGCTTCGGGCGGCTCCCCGGCCGGCCAGGGAGCCAAGGGGTCGCAGGGCTCGAAGGCCGGCAAGGGCTCCAAGGGCTCCAAGAGCGGGAGCGCGACGGCGAGCCAGCCGGTCCTCACCCCCAAGGCCCCCGGCACCCCGGCCACCGGCGACACCTCGGGCGCCGACGCGCCCGCGCTCATCGGCACCGCCGACGGCAGGTTCGCGCCCGGCTGGACCGTGCAGGAGACCACCGAGGTCGCCGCCGGCACCGGCCGCGGCCTCCAGGGTGTCAACTGCACGCCCGCGGACACCGAGTTCTGGTTCCCGGGCGCCAGCACGGCCGCGAGCCGGACCGACTACGTGCACCTGACCAACCCCGACGACTCCGCCGCCGTCGTCGACATCGAGCTGTACGACAAGAACGGCGCGGTCAAGTCCCCGCTCGGCGAGAACCTCACCGTCCCGCCGCACGCGAGCAAGCCGATCCTGCTCTCCACGCTCACCGACGAGCAGCAGTCCGACCTGACCGTGCACGTCAGCGTGCGCAGCGGCCGGGTCGGCGCGGCCGTACAGGCCCTGGACGCCAAGGCGGGCGGCGACTGGCTGGCCGCGGCCGCCGACCCGGCGCCCGAACTGGTGCTGCCCGGCATCCCCGCGGACGCCACCGACGTCCGGCTGATCACCTTCGCCCCCGGCGGCAACGACGCCGACCTCAAGGTCCGCCTGGCCACGTCCAGCGGTCTGATCACCCCGGCCGGCAACGAGACCGTGCACGTGAAGTCCGGCATGACGACCGCCGCCGACCTCGGCCCCGTCACCCGCGGCGAGGCGGGCTCCCTGGTCCTGACCCCGACGGACCAGTCGGTCCCGATCGTGGCGGCGCTCCAGGTCGTGCGCGGCAAGGGCGACAAGCAGGAGACGGCCTTCATCCCGGCCACGGCCCCGGTCGCCGCCCGCGCGACCGCTGCCGACAACAGCGCCAAGGGCTCGA
Organism: Streptomyces sp. NPDC055966; assembly: GCF_042269865.1. Taxonomy (NCBI): domain Bacteria; kingdom Bacillati; phylum Actinomycetota; class Actinomycetes; order Kitasatosporales; family Streptomycetaceae; genus Streptomyces; species Streptomyces sp. NPDC055966. The sequence continues at coordinate 15,524 of NZ_JBHJYK010000003.1, read as the reverse complement.
CCCTGTCCCTGACCGCACCGACCGCCACGGCCACGGTCAAGGTCACCGCCTCGGCGGGCAGCGACGGCGGCACCGCGACGTCGAAGACCTTCACGATCAAGTCCGGCACGACCCAGAACGTCGCGGCCCCGGTCCCCTCGGGCCTCCAGGGCACCTACGCCCTCACGGTCGAAACGACCTCGGGCGGCCCGGTCTACGCCGCCCGCACCCTCACCGCCACCGAGGGCGGAGTCCCGGGCTTCACCATCCAGACCCTCCCGAACGACCGCGGAATGGTGGCCGTGCCGCAGACGACACAGGACCTGGGGGTGCTGCAGAAGTAGAAGCACCGGGGGCACCCGCCCCCGGCCCCCCTAGTCCTCCCCGTACCGGGGATCCACGGTCTCCGGGGTCAGCCCCAGCAGCTCGGCCACCTGCTCCACGACCACCTCGTGCACCAGCGCGGCCCGCTCGTCGCGTCCCTTGGTCCGGATCTCCACCGGCCGCCGGTACACGACGACCCGCGCCTGCTGCCCGTCCCGCGCGGGCACGACCCCGCCGAGCGGCACGGCCTCGTCGCTCCACACCTGATCGCCCCGCGCGTCCAGCCGGGGCACCTCCAGCACGAGGAAGTCGATGTCGGCGAGCTGCGGCCACCGCCGTTCGAGCCGCTCCACGGAGTCCCGCACCAGGTCCGCGAACACCTCGGCACGGCTGGCCGAGAGCGGCACCTGCGGCGGTGCGATCGGTCCCCGCATGCCCCGCCCGTGACGATCACGGCGACGGGGCCCGGGGCCGCTGGCACGGGGCGGTACACGGTTGTCCATCACCGGTGAAGCGTAGTCCCCGCCCGCGTCCCCCGCCCTGCTCCACACGACGGCCTCGACCTCCCCGGGACGACCGGCCGGCCCCCGCGTCCCGCGGCCGTAGCCCACCCGATGTCACAGGATGACCATTCAGGCCAACGTCTGGCTCGTTTCCTTAACCCTCCAAGACCGCCGAGCTCAAGGCAATTGACGGTGTTTGTGCCGACTCATGACCGGATCGAATACCGCCCGCGACGCGCCGGGGACTCGTCCACGCAGGTCAACAGGGCCTCCACGAAAGGGTGTGTGGGGCGTTTCACAGCCCGACACGGTGGAGTGACCTGGTGGAGAGTCGTCGCGGCCCGCTCAAGAGTGCGGTACCGTCCAACGTCGTGAGCCCTGTACGTCGCTGTTCGCGCACCGCCTGCGGCCGACCCGCCGTGGCGACGCTGACGTACGTCTACGCCGACTCCACCGCGGTCCTCGGCCCGCTCGCCACCTACGCCGAACCCCACTGCTACGACCTGTGCGCCGAGCACTCCGAGCGCCTCACCGCCCCGCGCGGCTGGGAAGTCGTACGCCTCCTGGACGGCTCGGCCCCCGCGCGCCCCAGCGGCGACGACCTCGAAGCGCTCGCCAACGCCGTGCGCGAGGCGGCCCGCCCCCAGCAGCGCGCGGCCGAGGCGGGCGGCGGCGGAGCCCGCACGGCCGACCCCATGGAGGTCGCCCGCCGCGGTCACCTCCGGGTCCTGCGCTCCCCGGACAACTGAGCAGCCTCCGCCACCCCGGAGGCTCAGCCTCCACATGGTGTCCGCACACCTCCCCCTTACCCCCGACGGGTAGTTTGTGCTCACCCATAGAACTTTCAGGAGGGTTGGCCGTGGCTGCTGATCTGTCGCAGATCGTGAAGGCGTACGACGTGCGGGGAGTGGTCCCGGACCAGTGGGACGAATCGCTCGCCCGGCTCTTCGGCGCCGCCTTCGCGCAGGTGACGGGCGCCACGGCGATCGTCGTCGGCCACGACATGCGCCCCTCCTCCCCGGGCCTGTCCCGCGCCTTCGCGCAGGGCGCGGCGGACCGCGGCGTGGACGTCACCGAGATCGGCCTGTGCTCCACGGACCAGCTGTACTACGCCTCGGGCGCGCTGAACCTGCCCGGCGCCATGTTCACGGCCTCCCACAACCCGGCCCAGTACAACGGCATCAAGCTGTGCCGCGCGGGCGCCGCCCCGGTCGGCCAGGACACCGGCCTCGCGCAGATCCGCGAACTGGTCGAGGGCTGGCTGGAGTCGGGCGCCCCGGAGCCGGTGGCCGAGCCGGGAACCCTGTCCGGGCGCGAGACGTTGGACGACTACGCGGCGTACCTGCGCTCGCTGGTCGACCTGACCTCCATCCGCCCCCTGAAGGTCGTGGTCGACGCGGGCAACGGCATGGGCGGCCACACGGTCCCCTCCGTCTTCGAGGGCCTGCCCCTGACCCTCGTCCCGATGTACTTCGAACTGGACGGCACCTTCCCGAACCACGAGGCCAACCCGCTCGACCCGGCCAACCTCGTGGACCTGCAGAAGCGGGTTCCCGAGGAGGGCGCCGACCTCGGTATCGCCTTCGACGGCGACGCCGACCGCTGCTTCGTCGTGGACCAGCACGGCGACCCGGTCTCCCCGTCCGCGATCACCGCCCTGGTCGCCGCCCGCGAGCTGGCCCGCAACGGCGGCACGGGCACGATCATCCACAACCTGATCACCTCCCGCACGGTCCCGGAGGTCGTGCGGGAGAACGGCGGCACCCCGGTGCGCACCCGCGTCGGCCACTCCTTCATCAAGGCGGAGATGGCCGAGTCCGGCGCGATCTTCGGCGGCGAGCACTCCGCCCACTACTACTTCAAGGACTTCTGGAACGCCGACACGGGCATGCTGGCCGCCCTGCACGTCCTCGCGGCCCTCGGCGGCCAGGACGGCCCCCTCTCCTCCCTCGTCGCCCAGTACGACCGCTACGCCGGCTCCGGCGAGATCAACTCCACCGTCGCCGACCAGGCCGGCCGCCTCGCCGCCATCCGCGCCGCGTACGGGGACCGCGCCGACGTCACCCTGGACGACCTCGACGGCCTCACGGTCGCCGCGGCCGACTGGTGGTTCAACGTCCGCCCCTCCAACACGGAGCCCCTCCTCCGCCTGAACGCGGAGGCGAAGGACGAGGCGACGATGGCGAAGATCAGGGACGAGGCCCTGGCGATCATCCGGGCCTGAGGCCTGAGGGTCCGGGCCCGCCGGGCGAACGGGGCGGCGGGGCCAGAGCGGTCGGGCGGCCGGGCCGGGGCGACGCGACGGCTTCCCGGCCGACGCCGCCGTTCCCGCCCGTATCCGCTTCGTCCCCGTCCCCGTCCCGCCCCTGTGCCCCGGCCCAACCTGCCCGGCAGCGGTACGCTGACCAGCGGCCAAAGAATCCTCGCCCCGAAGGGACATCCCATGCCGCTCGAAGCCGGCCTCCTGGAGATCCTCGCCTGCCCCGCGTGCCATGCCCCCCTGGAGGAGCAGGACACCGAGCTGGTCTGCACGAGCCAGGACTGCGGCCTCGCCTACCCCGTCCGCGACGGCATCCCGGTCCTTCTCGTGGACGAGGCCCGCCGCCCCGAGTGACGAGGCGCTTCACCTCGTAGCCCAGGCGCCCGCCGCACCGCGTACCGGCGCCACCCCCTGGAGGGCTCCGCACAGGACCCCGGCGATCGGAGGCTGCCGCCCATGCTGGACGAATCGCTGCTCGACACCCCGGAGGGCCTCGCCGAGGCCGACCGCCGGGGCCTGCTGCGCGGTGCCGCCGAGGCCGGCGCCCGCGTCCGCACCGCCGCCCGGCACGCCGCCGAGGCCGGGATCGGCGACCTCAAGCCCGACGGCCGCCCACGCGCCGTACTGATCGCCGGCCCCGGCACCGCCGCCACCCACACCGCCGACCTCATCGGCGCGCTGGCCGGCGTCGGCAGCCCCGTGGTCCGGCTGGCCCCGACCGGCGTCGCCCCGGCCGCCGGCGCCCTGCGCTGGGAGCTCCCGGGCTGGGCCGGCTCCGTCGACCTGCTTCTGATCGCCACCCCAGACGGCACCGAACCCAGCCTCGCCCTCCTCACCGACCAGGCCTACCGCCGCGGCTGCTCGGTCGTCGCCGTGGCCCCGGCCGGCACGCCGCTCGCCGAGTCCGTCGCCGGCGCGCACGGCCTGTTCGTACCGATGGCGACAGCGCCGTACGACCAGGACGAACCGCTCGCCGCGTCCTCCCCGGGCGTCTTCTGGGCGCTGCTCACCCCGCTGCTGGCCCTCCTGGACCGCATCGGCCTGCTCAGCGCCCCGCCCGAGGAGCTGGAGAGGGTCGCGGACCGGCTGGACCACGTAGCCGAGCGCTGCGGCCCCGCCATCGCGACGTACAGCAACCCGGCGAAGACCCTCGCCGCCGAACTCGCCGACGCGCTCCCGGTGGTGTGGACGGAAGGCACCTCGGCGGGTCCCGCCGGGCACCGCTTCGCCGCCGCCCTCGCCGAACTCGCCGGCCGCCCCGCGCTCGTCGCCGAACTCCCCGAGGCGCTCGCCGCGCACAGCGCCCTGCTGGCCGGCCCGCTGGCCGCCAGCGCCGACCCCGACGACTTCTTCCGCGACCGGGTGGAGGAGGCGCCCGCGATGCACGCGCGCGTGGTGCTGCTCCGCGACCGCCCGCTCAGCGGCCTCACCGCCGCGCCCGCCGCCCGCGACCTGGCCCTCAGCCACGACACGCCGATCAGCGAACTCGAACCGGAGGAGGGCGGCGAACTGGAGACCCTCGCGGACCTGATCGCCGTCACGGATTTCGCCGCCGTTTACCTGGCGCTCGCTTCCGGGGCCTGATGTGGGCTCCGGGCCGGCCCCGCCGCGCCCGCGCCCTCACCGGCCGACGCCGACCGAGTGACACCGGCCGATGCCGACCGAGCGGCGTACGGACCGAGCCGCGTACGAACGACAGACAGAGAAGACACGGACACATGGACCGCCTCGACAACACCATCCGCCCCTACGCCTGGGGTTCCCCCACCGCCATCCCGCACCTGATCGGCGTCGAGCCGACCGGTGAACCGCAGGCGGAGATGTGGATGGGCGCCCACCCCGGTGCCCCCTCGCGCACCGCGCGCGGGAGCCTCGTCGAGGTCATCGACGCGAACCCGGAGGCCGAGCTGGGCAAGGCGGCCGTGGCCAAGTTCGGCCCGCGCCTGCCCTTCCTGCTCAAGATCCTCGCCGCCGGCGCGCCCCTCTCCCTCCAGGTGCACCCCGACCTGGCCCAGGCGAAGGAGGGCTACGCGGACGAGGAGCGCCGCGGCATCCCGGCCGACGCCCCGCACCGCAACTACAAGGACGCCAACCACAAGCCCGAACTGATCTGCGCGCTCACAGAGTTCGACGGCCTGTGCGGCTTCCGCGACCCCGTCCAGGCCGCCGACCTGCTCGCCGGCCTCGACGTCGACTCCCTCAAGCCGTACGTCGACCTGCTGCACGCGCGCCCCGAGGACGCGGCCCTGCGCGAGGTCCTCACCGCGATCCTCAGCGCCGCCCCCGAGGAGATGGCGCACACGGTCGCCGAGGCCAGTGCCGCCTGCACCCGCCTCGGCGGCGCCTACACCCCCTACGCCGACATCGCCCACCACTACCCGGGCGACCCCGGCGTCATCGCCGCGATGCTGCTCAACCACGTCCGGCTCCAGCCCGGCGAGGCCCTCTTCCTCGGCGCCGGCATCCCGCACGCCTACCTCAACGGCCTCGGCGTCGAGATCATGGCCAACTCCGACAACGTCCTGCGCTGCGGCCTGACCCCCAAGCACGTCGACGTCCCCGAACTGCTGCGCGTCGTCCGCTTCGAGGCGAGCGACCCGGGCGTGCTGCGCCCCGAGGCCTCCGCGGCCGGCGAGGAGGTCTACGAGACGCCGATCGACGAGTTCCGCCTGTCCCGCTACGTGTTCGCCGAGGGCACCACCGCCCACGACCTCACCCTCGACACCCCGCAGATCCTGCTGTGCACCGCCGGTTCGGTCCGCGCGGGCGAACACGAGCTGGGCCCCGGCCAGTCGGTCTTCGTCCCGGCGGGCGAGAAGGCGGCCGTCTCCGGCGCGGGAACCGTCTTCCGCGCCACTGTGATCGTATGACCGGGGTTGTGGATACCTGACGCGGCGAGCCCCGGCCGGGCTGCAACAATGGCCCACCGGCAAAGGCCGGGCAAAGCCGGGCCGCCCGGACGACAGCGACGTCCGACGGCGGCACAGGCGGCACAGGCCGCACAGGCCGCAGAGGGCGACAGAGGCGAAGGGACAACGCGGACACATGAGCGCGTCAGGCGGTACGAAGGCGATCGTGGCGGCACTCGGCGCCAATCTCGCGATCGCGGCATCGAAGTTCGTGGCGTTCGCGTTCAGCGGCTCCTCCTCGATGCTCGCCGAGGGCGTCCACTCGCTCGCCGACTCCGGCAACCAGTTCCTGCTGCTGCTCGGCGGCAAGCGCGCACAGCGCGAGGCCACCGCGCAACACCCGTTCGGTTACGGCCGCGAGCGCTTCATCTACGCCTTCCTGGTCTCGATCGTGCTGTTCTCGATCGGTGGCATGTTCGCCGTCTACGAGGGCTTCGAGAAGATCAGCCACCCGCACGAACTGGAGAACTGGTACTGGCCGGTGGGCGTCCTGCTCTTCGCGGTCATCGCCGAGGGCTTCTCCTTCCGCACGGCCATAAAGGAGTCCAACGAGCTGCGCGGCGCGCTGTCCTGGGCCCAGTTCATCCGCCGCGCCAAGGCGCCCGAGCTGCCCGTCGTCCTGCTGGAGGACTTCGGCGCCCTCATCGGTCTGGTCCTCGCCCTGCTCGGCGTCGGCCTGTCCGTCCTCACCGGCGACGGCGTCTGGGACGGCATCGGCACCGTGTGCATCGGCGTCCTGCTCGTCTGCATCGCCCTGGTCCTCGCCGCCGAGACCAAGTCGCTGCTGCTGGGCGAGGCCGCCGGCCCGGACGTGATCAAGCAGATCGAGGAGGCGACCGTCGACGGCGACACCGTCACCGGCGTCATCCACATGCGCACGCTGCACCTCGGCCCCGAGGAGCTGCTGGTCGCCGCCAAGATCGCCGTCCAGCACGACGACACGGCCACCGAGGTCGCGAACGCCATCAACGCCGCCGAGGCCCGCATCCGCGCCGCCGTCCCGATCGCCCGCGTCATCTACCTCGAACCGGACATCTACAGCGAGTCCGAGGCCGCCAAGGGCCCCGACCCGGAGGCCACCCCCGGCGGCCCGAACCCGCACGCGGCCGGCCACTGACCAGCCGTCAGCCGCCCATCGACGGCGCGGGCCAGGACATCGCCGGCACCGGCGCCGCCTCCCGCCGCCGTACGACGAGAAAACCGATCCCGAGCCCGACGCCGACGAGCACCAGCACACCGCCGAGGAGCCCAGCCGTGACGCCGAGGGCCGGGACGGTACGGTCGTCCGTCACCCGGCCCAGCACCGCGCTCTCGGACACCGTCCCGCTCTGCTCGTCGAGATGGAAACGCGAGTCCTGGGAGTCGGCGCGGTAGTCGCCCAGGAGGAACAGCCGCCCCTGAGGGACCGTCACGTCGTACGCCCTGTCCACACCGTCGGCGTCACCGCCGTACACGTACGGCTCCTCGACCGGCTTCCCGTTCACGCTCACCCCCTCCCGCGAACCCACCGCCGTGCAGCACCGCACCCGGTCCCCGCCCACGCCGATGACCCGCTTCACCAGGGGCGCGCCGATCCCGTACGACGTCGGCGGAGTGAACACCACGACGTCGCCGCGCCGCACCTCACCCCCGTCGACACGCTCCCAGACGATCCCGGTCCCGCGCGCGTACGTCGGCCGCATGCTGTCGCCCGCCAGGGTGGAGACCCCGTACGCGGCCCGCAGCCAGGCGACGGCACCGACCGCCAACACCAGGCCCAGCACCCCCAGCACCAGCGCCGAGATCCCCAGCCCCCGCCCTCGCGTTCTCCCCGCCATGTCCCGTCCTCCCCAAGAGCCCCATCCGAGGCGCGGAGAATAGCGGCACGCTGTGAACGGACTGTGCGGAGGTGCCGGTCCGCAGGAGAAGAGACGGACGGGACGGCGCGTACAGCGCCGCGTACGGCGGCGCATACGGGACGGGGAACTCGGGCCCGGGCATCGATCACCGGGGCCCGCACCCGTCAGCCCGTTCGTCCCCGTCGGCTCATCCGACCTCGGTGAGCACGTCGAGTACCGCCCGCTCGTCCGGCGCCGCCAGCAGCCGCTCCCGGAAGCCGGGGTCCATCAGCTTGCGGGACAACAGCGCGAGGATCCGCAGATGTTCGTCACCGGCGGCCGCCTCCGGTACGGCGATCATGAACACCAGCCGGGCCTTCGTACCGTCCAGCGAACCCCACTCGACCCCCTCGGCGGACCGCGCGAACCCGACGACCGGCGCACTCACCGCATCGGTCTTCGCATGCGGGATGGCGATCTCCTCGCCCAGCCCGGTCGTGCCCTGCTCCTCCCGCCGCAGCGCGGTCGCCACCAACTCGTCCACATCGGAGACCCGCCCACTACGGCCCAGCAGCTCGGCCATCTCCCGTATCGCGGCCTCCTTGTCCCCGGCGGCGAGCGCGACGCGCACGGTGCGCCCGCTGAGATAGCCGGACAACACCTCGGCCTCCGTACCCGGACCGGCGGTAACAAGCACCGAACCCCCCGAGCCCGCGGGCCCGGCCTCCGCCGCCGCCACCGCCTGGTCAGGCACGGCCACCTGCGCCGCCGAATCTCCCCCCACACCCGACGAACCCGAGCCCGCGCCAGTGTCCGCGCCCGAACCCAAGTCCGAGTCCGCGCCCGATTCCGCACCCGAAGCCGACGACGAATCCGAACCCGAAGCCCTGCCCGAAACCGTGGGAACAGCCCCCACACGCCCTCGCCGCCCACTCACATCAACCAACGTCACGGTCACCAGCGCGGTCACCACCGCACCGATCACCACTGCGACGAAGAACATCGGCACCCCGCTCACGGCACCGAGCACCGCCACGATCGGCCCCCCGTGCGGCACCGCGTCCTTCACCCCGGCCAGCCCCGCGACCGCACCGGCCACCGCGCCACCGAGCATGTTGGCCGGAATCACCTGCGCGGGCCGCGCGGCCGCGAACGGAATCGCGCCCTCCGAGATACCGAAGCAGCCCATGAACAGCGCCGCGAGACCGGTCTCCCGCTCCTGCTCGGTGTACAGCCCGCGCCGGATCAGCGTGGCCAGCCCCTGCCCCAGCGGCATCACCGGAATCGCGGCCGCGCACATGCCCATCACCGTCTGGTTGCCGCTCGCGATGAGCCCGGCACCGAAGAGGAACGCCGTCTTGTTGACCGGCCCGCCCATGTCGAACGCGATCATCAGACCCAGAATCGCGCCGAGCAGGATCGCGCTGGTCCCCGTCATCCCGCCGAGCCAGCTCGTCAGGTGCTCGAACACCCAGGAGATCGGCCTGCCGATGACATAGATGAAGAACAGCCCGAGCGCGGTCGTCGCCACGATCGGGATCACGATGATCGGCATGATCGGCTGTACGAACTTCGGCACCCGGACCTTCTTGATCCACAGCACCAGGTACCCGGCGAGGAACCCCGTCACGATCGCGCCGATGAACCCCGCGCCGGCCTTCGAGTCGTACAGCGCCCCCGTGTTCGCGATCCAGCCCCCGATCATGCCCGGCACCAGCGCGGGCCGGTCGGCGATCGCGTACGCGATGTAGCCGGACAGGATCGGGATCATCAGCTGGAACCCGATCCCGCCGATCGCATTGACGTGCGCCCAGAAGGTGCCGTCCGGGATCACGTACCCCTTCGCCGTCGCATGGCCGCCGAGCGCCAGCGACACCGCGATCAGCAGACCGCCGACGACCACGAACGGGATCATGTACGACACGCCGTTCATCAGCGCCTTGTACACCGGCCCCCGCTCCCGGCCGCCGCCCCCGCCACCCGAGGTCCCCGCAGCGCTCCCGGCCCCGCCCGGCGCGTGCACCGGCGCCGACCGCACCCGCTCGATCAGCTGCTCGGGATGGTGGATGCCCTCGGCGACCCCGACCGTCAGCACGCGCTTGCCCGCGAACCGGCTCAGGTCGACGTCCTTGTCCGCGGCGACGATGATGCCGTCCGCGTGTCTGACATCGTTGTCATCGAGGACGTTTTCGGCCCCGATCGATCCCTGGGTCTCCACCTTCATCTCGATGCCACGGCTCGCCGCGGCCTGCGCGAGCTTCTCCGCCGCCATGTACGTGTGCGCGATGCCGGTCGGGCAGGCGGTCACCGCCAGCAGCTTCACCCGCCGCCGTTCGTCATCACGGCCACCCGTGGAGGGCGGTCCGGCCGGACTGGTCACGTCGATACTCCTCACACCTTCGTCGCGCGCGGTGCCGTCCCGGACACCCCGCGAGCGCGGACCGGGATTCCCGGCCCCCTGCATCCTGCCGCACCCTCCCCTCGGACCTCAGAGGCGAAAGTTCCTGTTCATCCCGGTCTGCGGGCTCCCGTCCCTGGGGATTCGCACCCCTGCCGGCACGCTTCCTGCCCCCGCAGTGCCGCTCGAAACCGCCCTCCCAGTGGCTCGAACCTTGCGGCGGCGGACTGGGGGCGACCCGGCCCTCCGGTGTAGCTTGGGACGGAGCCAGACGTCGCTGCTGATGGCGGTCGGGCGGTCCTCGCGGACCGGCCGAGGGAGAGAGGGCCTCCGACGGACTGCGCTGCGCGTACGGGGGCATGCCTGTGTGCTCTTCGCGGGCACCCGTGTGTCCGCCGCCGCGCAGATCAGCCGTATCCACCTCGATCCCGACTCCGAGGAGCAGCTCGTAATGACGACTGTCGACAACCGACAGGACTTCAAGGTCGCCGATCTCTCGCTGGCCGAGTTCGGCCGCAAGGAGATCACCCTCGCCGAGCACGAGATGCCCGGCCTGATGGCGATCCGCAAGGAGTACGCCGAGGCGCAGCCCCTGGCCGGCGCCCGCGTCACCGGCTCCCTGCACATGACCGTCCAGACCGCCGTGCTCATCGAGACCCTCGTCGCCCTGGGCGCGCGGGTCCGCTGGGCCTCCTGCAACATCTTCTCCACCCAGGACCACGCGGCCGCCGCCATCGCCGTCGGCCCGAACGGCACGCCCGACAACCCGCAGGGCGTCCCGGTCTTCGCCTGGAAGGGCGAGACCCTGGAGGAGTACTGGTGGTGCACGGAGCAGGCGCTGACCTGGCCGGACAGCCCCACCGGCGGCCCGAACATGATCCTGGACGACGGCGGTGACGCCACCCTCCTCGTCCACAAGGGCGTCGAGTACGAGAAGGACGGCAAGGTCCCCGGCCTGGACACCGCCGAGTCCGACGAGCACCGCGTCATCCTCGACCTCCTGCACCGCACCATCACGGACGGCTCGCAGAAGTGGACCCAGCTGGCCTCCGAGATCCGCGGCGTGACGGAGGAGACCACGACGGGCGTCCACCGCCTGTACGAGATGCAGCGCGACGGCGTCCTCCTGTTCCCGGCGATCAACGTCAACGACGCCGTGACCAAGTCGAAGTTCGACAACAAGTACGGCTGCCGCCACTCCCTGATCGACGGCATCAACCGTGCAACCGACGTCCTGATCGGCGGCAAGACCGCGGTCGTGTGCGGCTACGGCGACGTGGGCAAGGGTTGCGCGGAGTCGCTGCGCGGACAGGGCGCCCGCGTGATCGTCACCGAGATCGACCCGATCTGCGCGCTCCAGGCGGCGATGGACGGCTACCAGGTGACGACCCTCGACGAGGTCATCGACAAGGCCGACATCTTCGTCACCACGACGGGCAACAAGGACATCATCATGGCCGCGGACATGGCCAAGATGAAGCACCAGGCGATCGTCGGCAACATCGGTCACTTCGACAACGAGATCGACATGGCCGGTCTGGCGAAGATCCCGGGCATCGTGAAGGACGAGGTCAAGCCGCAGGTCCACACCTGGACCTTCCCGGACGGCAAGAAGATCATCGTGCTGTCCGAGGGCCGCCTGCTCAACCTGGGCAACGCCACCGGTCACCCGTCGTTCGTGATGTCCAACTCCTTCGCGGACCAGACCCTGGCCCAGATCGAGCTGTTCACCAAGCCGGACGAGTACCCGGTCGGTGTGTACACGCTGCCCAAGCACCTGGACGAGAAGGTCGCCCGCCTCCACCTGGCCTCCCTCGGCGTGAAGCTGACCACGCTGCGTCCGGAGCAGGCCGCGTACATCGGTGTCGAGGTCGACGGCCCGTTCAAGCCGGACCACTACCGCTACTGAGCCCCCGGGTTCCGTAGCCCCGCTCGCCGGGGAGCACGCCGGTGCACCGCCGCGCTCCACGACAGCAGGTCTCCCGAGGCAGGCCCCCGCACCCCCGTGCCGGGGGCCTGCCCCTTTCCCGGAACCGTCAGCCGGCCCCGGAGCCAGTCCGGACCGGCTGAACCGGCCCGGGCCGTCAGCCCGTCAAGCCCCAGGACCCCCATGCCGCGCGGCCGTTATTCGCTCCACGATCCGCATGATCACACCCCCCTCGCAGAAGAGCACTTCCAATGCGCCCCCGGCCCGTCCGGCTGGCGCTACGTCTCCCGGCTGACCGGCCCCGCCGGTGACCAGCACGGCTCGGTCGACCTCGCCCTGGACGACCTCGGCCGCCCCATCCGCCTCGAACTGCACGCGGGAGGCTGGCAGGTGCGAGGCGCCGCCCTCGACGGCGTCACCTGGGTCCGCACCGACCCCACCGGAACCCATGCCACCGAAGGCAATGTGCGCGCCCACGCCTTCACCGGCACGTCCCCCGCGTTCCTCGTCGCCACTGCCCGTCTGCTGCGCCTCACCCCCTCGTCCGCCGCGACCCGCGTACGCCTGGTCGCCTTCACGGATCCCGTCCTCGCCCCCCGCACCGTGGACCAGTCCTGGGCCTTGGTGAACAGCGAAGCACACGCCACTGACAACGGCCCCCTGACCGTGGACGAATACCAGGTCACAGCCCTGGACACCGGCGAACGGCACAGCGTCCACATCGCCGGCGACGTCGTTCTGGCCGCGCCCGGCATCGAGCTGGAGGAGCTTGAGACACCGCCGTCGTCCTTCGACTGAACGCGGCGGAACCCGACCGCCGAGTACTCCTCGGACCCCGCCTCAGGCCGGCGGTGCGAATCCGGTGGACGGGCGGTCGGCCGACGGCTCCTCCACCGGCCGTGCGGCATGCGCGGCCGACGGCGTGACGGGCGTCTGCGGCCGCAGCGGATCCCGGTCCTGCGGTCCGGCCGGCGGAACGACGTTCCACGGAGGGCCCGCGACAGGAGCGGGCGGCGGCTGAGGAGCGGCGGGTGCCGTCGGCGTGCCGGTCCGCCCCGCGGCCGGGGCGAAACCGCCGGCACCGAACGCCTGCCGGACTTCACGGGACTGCCGCTCGTGCACCACGGCCGCGAGAAAGGCGGCGGCCGGCAGATCCGGCGACACCGAAGCACCCGTACGCGCCGCGAGATCGGCCGCCAGCCGCTGCGCCATCCCCACGGAGACCTGCGGATCGAGCTGCGTCATCCGCGTCAGGTACTGCCGCACGGCCAGCCACAGCCCGTCCGGCACGGCAGACAGGTCCAGCTCGGCGAACCGCCCCACGAGCCACGGCGGCGGAGGCGGCACGAACCCGGACGAACCGGCGGGTATTCGCTCACGGACGACGAGCGTGCCCGCGAACACGTCCCCGAGCCGCCGGCCCCGCGCGGACACCAGCGAGGCGATGCAGGCCACCACACCGAACGTCAGCAGGATCTCGACCACACCGATCGCGCCGCGCACCAGCGCATGCCGGAACCGGATCGGTCCGCCGTCGTCCCGCACCACCCGAAGCCCGAAGGCCAGCTTCCCGAGCGACCGCCCATGACTGAGCGTCTCCACCGCGATCGGACCGCCGACCAGCACCAGCAGAAACGTCGCGATCGACAGGGCCACCTGCGCAGCCTCGTCCATCGAGGCCGTCGACATCACCAGCGCCACCGTGACCACGACGTACGCGGTCACGGCCACCACCAGGTCGAACAACACGGCCAGCGCCCTGCTCGGCAGCCTCGCCGGCAGCAGTTCGAGCGCCACCGCCTCGCCGGTCACCAGCTCACTCACGCCCGCCGCCCTTCCCCGATCTGCCCCCGGAACCGCAAGTCTGCCAAGCTGTGGGCGCATCGCGCCCCAGTGCGACAAGCTGACAGTAGATGCGAGCATCCACGACGAGCGGACGAGCTGTCGACGACCAGCCGAGGAGCAGGCAGACCCCATGGACCTGGACGTCTTCGTCTCCGCGCACCGCGCCGAATGGGACCGCCTCGACGCCCTGCTCCGCCGCCGGCGCCGTCTCAACGGCGCCGAAGCCGACGAACTCGTCGCGCTCTACCAGCGCACCGCCACTCACCTCTCCCTCATCCAGTCCAGCGCTCCGGACCCGCAACTGACGGGACGGCTCAGCCAGCTGGTGGCACGCGCGCGTAGCGCCGTCACCGGCACCCGCCGCGCGTCATGGCGTGACGTCACGCGCTTCCTGGGCCAGGGCTTCCCGGCAGCCGTCTATCGCGCGCGCCATTGGTGGGTACCCACAGCACTTGTGTCCACGGTCATCGCGATCCTGCTCGGCTGGTGGATCGGCACCCACCCGGACGTGCAGTCGTCCATCGCGGCCCCGGGCCAGCTGCGCGAGCTGACCCGCCCCGGCGGCGAGTACGAGACGTACTACTCCAGCCACCCCGCGGCCGCCTTCGCCGCCCAGGTGTGGACGAACAACGCCCAGGCGGCCGCGATGTGCCTGGTCCTGGGGGTGTTCCTGGGGCTGCCCGTCCTGTGGATCCTCTTCGAGAACATGCTCAATCTGGGCGTCGGGTTCGGCCTGATGTCCTCCGCCGGCCGCCTCGACACCTTCCTGGGGCTGGTCCTCCCGCACGGCCTGCTCGAACTGACCGCCGTCTTCGTCGCCGCCGGTACGGGCCTGCGCCTGGGCTGGACCCTCATAGACCCGGGTCCCCGCACCCGCCGTACCGCTCTCGCCGAGGAGGGACGGGCCGCGGTCGGCATGGCGATCGGTCTGGCCCTGGTCCTCTTCGTCTCCGGCGCCATCGAAGGCTTCGTCACCCCCTCCGGCCTGCCCACCTGGGCCCGCATCGGCATCGGTATCGCGGTCGAGCTCGCATTTCTGACGTACGTCTACGTCCTGGGCGGCCGAGCCGTACGCGCCGGCGAGACGGGCGATCTCGAAGCGACGGACCGCAGCGCCGGCGTCCCCACCGCTGCCTGATGTGCGATCCACGTCTGTGAGCTGCTAGTCTCCTCTTCGCCCCGCAAACCCGTTGACACGGGTGGCGTGGGGAGGTAGATTCAAACAGTTGCCTAGAGCTGGACAAGCTCGGTGGCGAGCGTTAGAATCTACAAGCTTCCTGAGAAAAGTCGAGAACGACTTCTCGAAGAAGCACCTCCCGATTACTCAGAAATGAGCGGCCGGTCAGACCGGCCAAGAACTTCTGATAAAGTCGGAACCGCCGGAAAGGGAAACGCGAAGCGAAAGCGGAGCGGGAACCTGGAAAGCACCGAGGAAATCGGATCGAGAAAAGATCTGATAGAGTCGGAAACACCGAAGGGAAGCCCGGAGGAAAGCCCGAGAGGGTGAGTACAAAGGAAGCGACCGTTCCTTGAGAACTCAACAGCGTGCCAAAAATCAACGC